>NZ_JAKKOR010000006.1:0-186882 GCF_021738805.1 Gordonia liuliyuniae
GGCCATTCGAATACTGCGACGACCTCACGCCGGTCCAAGCAGAGCAAGCGCACTACGCTCACCACCAGGCCCCAGCCACCGCTGGAGCCTCAAACTAAAAAGTCTCCGGACTTGCCGGGGCGATTCAGACGGCACCCACGTCGTGGACTGGCAGTGGTGCGATCACGAGAAGAAGATCGCCTGGCACCAGATCCTGACCCGCCAACCCGCACCACGTATAGCCGTCATCGACGGCGGCCAAGGTCTGCTCGCCGCGATCGCCGAGGACTGGCCCACCACCCGGGTACAGCGCTGCTACTTCCACATCTTCCAAACCGTCCGACGACACCACACGTTCAAACCCCGCCTCGATGCCGGGCGCGAAATCCTCACCCTGACAAAAGCTTTGATGAACGTCCGCAACGCCGACCAAGCTGTCCTGTGGCTGCAGGCCTACAACGTGTGGGAACAGAAATGGGACCAATTCCTGCGCCACCGCACCCACGCCAAAGCCCACGCAGTGCGCCCGGCAGGCGTCTCCGAACGCAGTACCCGGTGGTACACCCACCGTGACCTACGCACGACACGCTCGCTGTTCCGCCGACTCATCACCCAGGAACACCTGTTCACCTGGATCGACCCCCGCCTGACCGACGACGAGCACCCACTCGCGCGCACCACCTCACCACTCGAGGGCGGCCCCAACAAAGCCATCAAAGACATGCTCCGCACCCACCGCGGGATGCCCGCCAACCACGCCCGACGCGCCGCCGAGTGGCTCCTGAACAGCTACACCGCCCACCCACACGACCCATGGACCCTCGTACGGCCCGAGCACTACAACCCGCCACCGAAACGACCCAAGGAAACACCCCTCGAGGACGAACACATCGGACCACACTTCGGCACCGACTTCAGCTGGGAAGACGGCAACGGAATCCAACACGGCTGGGGCGGCAAAACCAGCTAAAACCTCAACCGACACACCCAAGCCGTACACACATTCTGGCCTTTAACCCTTTAACACGGCCTTTAACCCAGAAACGAAGAACCCCCACTCAATAATGAGTGGGGGTTTCAACGTGGCCAGAGTCGGGATCGAACCGACGACCTTCCGCTTTTCAGGCGGACGCTCGTACCAACTGAGCTACCTGGCCAGAGAAGTGTCGGCAAGACAACCGAACCTCAAGCGACCCTGACGGGACTCGAACCCGCGACCTCCGCCGTGACAGGGCGGCGCGCTAACCAACTGCGCCACAGGGCCATATTCTGTTGTGCGTTTCGACCTTAGCCGATCCGCTCCGTTACACCGAATCAGGTGGTTTGGAGCTTCTCGACATCAGTCGATCTGCGTACCCCCTACGGGATTCGAACCCGCGCTACCGCCTTGAAAGGGCGGCGTCCTAGGCCGCTAGACGAAGGGGGCCGGTGCTTGTTCCCGCTGGGAGCGAAGACAACTTTATGGCACACGCTTCCGAAAACACAAATCGCCAGTTCAGGGCATGTTCTCGCAACTTCTCCCAGAAACGAACGCAGGCCACGGCACCGGGGTGCCGCGGCCTGCGTCTCACTGTGCCCCCAGCAGGGCTCGAACCTGCGACCTGCGGATTAAAAGTCCGTAGCTCTACCAACTGAGCTATAGGGGCATGCCGCTCAAATGCAGCGGTTCCACTCTACATACCCAGCATCGGCCGACGACAGCGCCCACACCCTCGAATATGCCCGTGACGAGCAACACAATAGACCATTCGTTCTATGTGACCTACGGTTCCATTAAAGCGGCGCAGCTCGCCGCCCGAAGCACAGGAGATCCGATGGCACACGGCCCCAGCCGCACGTTCATGCGTGTCGGCACGTTCACCCACCGCCACGCGTGGCTAGTCGTCGGCTTCTGGATCGTCGTCGCCGCAGTACTGAACGTGTCAGTCCCGCAGTTGGAGACCACGGTCTCACAGACGTCGGCCGACTTCCTCCCGCAGTCTCTGCCGGCGAACCAGTACCTCGAGGAGATGTCGCGCGACTTCGACGCGCCGGTGTCGAACGCCGTCAGCAGCGTCGTCCTGATCAACGACGACGGGATCGGAGCCGACGATGAGGCGTACTACAAACGGCTCGTCACCCGGCTCCTCGACAGCGAGGACGTCGCCTACGTGCTCGACTTCGCTGGGCACCCGATCACGCGCGAGGCTGCGGCGAGCCCGGACGGCAAGGCGCTGACCTTGCTGGTCGCGGCCGAGGGATCCGTCGGTTCCACGCGGGCACACCATGCGACGCAGGGCATTCGAGCCGAGATCGATGAGGCCGACAAGCCAGCCGACCTGCAGACCTACTACACGGGCCCCACCGCCACACTCGCCGATCTGTTCACCGCGATCGACGTGTCGCTGCTGATCATCACGCTGGTCTCGATCGGGTTGATCACGCTGATCCTGTTCGCCGTCTACCGACGGTTCTCGACCGCGGCCGTCCCGCTCATCAGCTTGGGTATCGGACTCGCAGTCGCCCGCCCGGTGATCTCGTTCCTCGGCGGCCACGAGTGGCTGCCCGTCTCGAACTTCACGATCGCGATCATGACTGCTCTGGTCCTCGGCGCGGTGACCGACTATGCGATCTTCACGCTGTCGTCCTACCAGGAGGCCAGACGTCAGGGCCTGCCCGTCGGCGACGCGGTGGCGTCTGCGAGCGGCCGCACCGCCCCGATTCTGGTGGCGTCGGCGCTGACGATCGCGGCAGCCTGCACGTCGATGGCCTTCACCTCGATCGGCATGTTCCGGACCGCCGGCCCGCCGACCGCGATCGCTGTGCTCATCGCACTGGCCGTCGCACTGACACTGCCGCCGGCTCTGCTGTCGCTCGCGGGACGACGCGGCCTCGCCGAACCCGGTCCGTCGTCGGAGAAGCGGTGGCGTCGACGTGGCGCACGCATCATCCGCCACGCGGGCGCGTACGCCGCCGTATCGCTGCTCCTGCTGCTCTCGTGCGCAGCCATCCTGTTCACCCATCAACGGAACTGGGACGAATCGTCGATGTTCGTGCACGCGAACGAGTCGACCCTCGGCTATGACGCCGTGTACAAGCATTTCGGGGCCAACGCGATCGCACCCGAGTACCTGCTCATCCGATCCGATCACGACCTCCGTAACACGGCCGACCTCGCGGCGCTCGAACTGGCAGCCGACGCAGTCTCCCGGGTCGACGGCGTCCGCACCGTCCGATCAATCACTCGACCGGACGGGAAGCCGCTCACCGAGTCGGCCGCGGGCTACGTACCGGGCCAGGTCGGCGACCAGCTCGGCGACGCGTCGAAGCAGCTCGGCGACGCACGCCCGGACCTGCAGCGTCTCGCGTCGGGTGTCGGCGAACTGACCGACGGAGCCGATGAGGCGTCCGCGCGCATGCCGGAATTGGTCGACGGCACCGATCAGGTGGTGTCGATGGCGACCGGGGTCCTCGACTCGATGGAGTCGGCTGAACGTTTCGTCGACGCCGCGACGGGAGGGAAGTCCGATCTCGCGGGTGCAGCCGACGAACTGCGGACCGGACTCGACCGGGTCGCACCCATCGTCCGTGACCTACGCAAGGCCGCCGATGCGGCGCAGCCTGCCCTCGACGGCTTCGACGAACTCTTCGGCCCGCTCCTGCAGTCACGCAGCCCCGCATCGTGTTCGGCCGATCCGGCATGTGCCACCGCGCGCGCCGCGTTCGACCAGTTGAACAAGGCGACCGGAGGCAAGGCCCGCCGCACGCTCAACGGTCTCCGCGACGCGGCGGGCGTGCCGGCGCAGGCGTCGCGGCGAGTGGAGGCCTCCATGGCTCCGCTGAGGGAACTGCTCGGATCACTGCAGAGCCTGCTCGGACAGCTCGACGGACGCTCCCCCGACGAGATCCGCTCCGACCTCGCACGGTTGAAGACAGGCGTCGGCGAGCTCTCGACCGGAATGACGCGACTGTCCGACGGCCTCCATCAAGTACAGGACGGCACCGAGCAGCTGACGACGCTGACGGACAAACTGCACGACGGCCTGCGCCTGGCGACCGACTATCTCTCGGACATGAGCGCGGCGACGTCGTCGGGCGCCGGGCGCGGCTTCTACCTTCCGCCTGAGGCGATGGAGAACCCGCGATTCGTCGAAGGTGCCCGACTGCTGATCTCGCCGGACGGCACGACCGCGCGAATGATGGTGACGTGGGGTGTCAACCCGTACGGGCCCGAGGCACTCGACCGGGTTCGTGACCTCGCGCCCGCCGCGAAGGCCGCGCTCGCCGAGACGGGATTGAAAGATGCCGAGGTCACGAACACCGGTCTCGCGTCGTTGTCCGCCGACATGGACGACCAACTGGTCCGGGACCTGCTCGTCTTCGGCCTCGTCGCGATCGCCGCGGTGACAGTGGTTCTCGCAGTCCTGCTGCGGAGCATCGTCGCACCGCTCGTGCTGGTCGTGACCGTGATCCTCTCGTTCGCCGCGGTCCTCGGGCTGAGCACCCTCGTGTGGCAGCACATCATCGGGATTCCGCTCGACTGGTCGGTGGCACCGGTGTCGTTCATGGCGTTGATCGCTGTGGGCGCCGACTACAGCATGCTGTTCGCGTCCCGGATCCGAGAGGAGTCGGCTGGGCGCGGAATGATGTCCGGGATGATCCGCGGCTTCGGCAGCACGGGCAGCGTCATCACGACCGCAGGCGTCGTCTTCGCGATCACCATGTTCGCGCTGATGAGCGGAACGACCCTGAACCTCGTCCAGATCGGTTTCACGATCGGGCTCGGTCTCCTGCTGGACATCCTGGTGGTCCGATCGTTCCTCGTGCCTGCGACGATGGTTCTGCTCGGCGACGCGATGTGGTGGCCGAACCGAAAGCCTCGCCACGCGTCAGTGGACTGATTCGGCTCCGACCGCTGACTCGACGGCCTCGACGAGGGGCGGGATGAAGTCTTCCGCGCCGAGCACGCAGCAGGCGTGGCCGCCATCGACCTCGAACCGTCGCGCGCCGGGGATGCCGTCGACGAGCAGCTGTTGGCGTTCGGGTTGGACGATCTTGTCGCGGGTGGACACCACGACCGACGTCGGCACATCGATCTCGCCGAGCCACGGACGTGAATCGAATCGCGACATCCCTGCCGCGAACACGCCTTGATCGCCGAGCTTGGTGGACGACATCTGCGCGATCCCCCACCGGATGTGATTGCCCCGCCAGTTGTCGAGCCGTTCGTCGGTCGGCGTCGGCAGGATTCTGTCGGCGTACCTGAGCATCCGCCCGATCCGCTCCTCCGCCGCGAGTTTGACGGGGTCGATGCTCGAGAAGTAAGGGCCCGTCGAACAGAGGACGAGGCCGCCGACACGGTCGGGATGCCTCCGCCACGCGAGCTGCCCGATGCCGCCGCCCATCGAGAAGCCTGCGACGGTGAATCGGTCGATGCCGAGCTGGTCAGCGACCGCGACGACATCGTCGGCACAATCGTCCAGCGAGAACTCGGCGGAGCGGATGCCGCGCCCGTGCCACCGGTGGTCGATGGTGACGACGTGGAAGTCTTTGTTAAGCGCGGGAATCGACGGATACCAGCAGAGGATCCCCGACGTGCTGACGCCATGAAGCAGGAACACGGTCGGCGCGTCGGCGGGCCCGGATTCGGTGATGTACGTGGTGCCGCGGCCAGGGAGTTCGAGTCTCCGGCCGTCGGGAAGGTCGCGGACCGGGTACGGCTTCACCGTGTGGCGCACCGCCCGCTGCGCGGTTCCGAAACCGGTGACGGTGGCGTCCCAGAAGCGGCTGCTGGTGCCGTCGGCGGTCTGCGCACTGCGTTCGATCATGCGACCGAAACTACACCCGCCACCTTGGACGTTTCTGTGAATCCGTATCAATCTCGGCGTGATCTGACATACTTTGCCGTCGTGATCCCTATCGACCGCCCGAAACTCGAAGGCTCCATCGCTGTCGGTGACAAGCGCCGACGGCGCATCGGCTTCTCCGAGTTCGGCTCCCCCGACGGCCCGACGATCGTCTGGCTCCACGGCACTCCCGGCGCACGCCGCCAGATTCCGATGGAGGCGCGCGAGTACGCGGAGGAACGCGGCTTCCGCCTGATCGGTTTGGATCGGCCGGGCGTCGGCTCGTCGACGGCCCACTCGTACTCGTCGATCGCCGACTTCGCGCACGACTTCCAGACGGTGCTGAACACCTTGGGCGCCGACAAGTTCTCGGTGATCGGGTTGTCGGGCGGCGGCCCGTACTCGCTCGCCGTCTCGCATGTGTTGGCCGACCGGGTGGTGTCGACGGGCATCGTCGGCGGCGTGGCTCCGGTGAGCGGCCCCGAAGCGGTCGGGGGCGGCGCACTGGCGTTCGCGAAGCGGTCGGTTCCGTTGATCGACGTCGCGGGCCGCCCGATCGGAAAGGCATTGAGTACAGTTCTCTCGGTTGCGCGCCCGATCGCCGATCCCGCGATCAGCCTGTACGCCCGATTCTCCCCCGAGGCCGACCGGGAGCTGTTGGCGCGCCCCGAGTTCCGCGCGATGTTCTTGGACGATCTGCTACACGGCGGCAGCCGTCGCATGGATGCGCCGTTCGCCGACCTGCAGCTGTTCGTCCGCGACTGGGGATTCCAGGTCGGCGACGTCCAGGCGCAGATCGAGTGGTGGCACGGCGACGCCGACAACATCGTGCCCTACGCCCACGGCCTCCACATGGTGTCGCTGCTCCCCCATGCCACCCTGCACACCCTCCCCGGCCAGAGTCATCTCAGCGGCCTCAATTGGTCCATCGACATCATCGACACGCTCTTGGAGTCGTGGGACTGACTTCTAAACGAACTTCGGCACTTTCTTTCGGCCACCCGCCGAAAGAAAGTGCCGAAGTCGTTTCAGAGTGTGCCGGTCGTCGCTAATCCTGCGGCCAGGCCGAGCACCACGGTCAGCAGCACGACTTCGATTCCGGCGTTGCGGAGGGAAGTCGCCTCGTCGACGCCGTGCCGTCGGGCCTTCGCGAGCCACGTGGTGCGATGCCATCGAGCGAGGGCTGCGGCAGCGATGAGCAGGATGAGTTTGGCGACGAGGATTCGGCCGTAACCGGTGTCCCACCATTGGGTGCCGACGCCGATCCGCGCGACGGCGGCGATGATTCCGGTCGCGGTCAGGACCGCGACCACGCCGAATGCGCGTTCGGAGAATGCGGGCAGCGATCGCGCCCACCCGCCGCGCCCACGGACGGTGACGACGAGGGCGCCGATCGTGCCAACCCACCATGCTGCGGCGAGGGCGTGCGCACCCACGACGACGGGCACCCACGACGACTGTCCGGCGTGCCCGGTGATGGAGGTGACGAGGATGCCGACGCCGGCGATCGCGGCGACGACGTACGCGTTGGCGGGCCCGGTGCCCCGCGCCGTCCACCACGACCAGGCGAGGACCGCGAGGGATCCGAGCACGCACACGATGACGGGGAGCCCGGCGTCGACGCCGGTGGTGACGTCGCGGAGCGTTACGTCGAACGCCCCGACCCCGACGCGTTGCGCCACTTGCAGCCAGGCCGCGACGAGCGACGTCGCACCCCACACTGCGGCGACGACGGCGACCGCGACCGGCGCGGGGTGGGCGTCGACGAGGTCGAGCATCCCGAGCCCGAACAACAGGCTGACAGCGGTGAGCGCGAGCCCGTCGGCCCACGCGGACGGCTCGGGTCCGTCTGGTCGGGCCAGTGCCCAGGTGATGACCACGCCGACGAGTACAGCGAGCGTCGCTGCTGCGGCGACGGTGACGCGGCGACGGGTCATCCGGGGATCAGCTGCGGCGACGCACCAGCACGAACGCGATGCCCGCACCGATCAGCAGGACGATCACGACCACCGGAACGACGATGTACCAGGCTTTGATGCCACCTTCGCTCTCCGACGGGGCCTCGTAGTCTGCTGGCACGGCCGGACCGGCCACGCCGTTGCCTGCCTCGGTGAGGGTGAACGTCGTCTGACCTTGGACGGGGTGCCCGTCCGCGGACGTCACGCGATAGTTGACCTTGTATTCGCCTGCGGGTCCGAGCCCGTCGATCGCGACCGAGATGTCGCGCCCGTCGATGGTCGGTTCGCCCTTCTGCCAGAAGTGATTGTCCGGGCCGACCACTTTGAGAGTCGCGTACGCCTCCTGCAGATCTTCGTTGAAGGTCAGCGTCACCCGGTCGGGCGCGGTCGAGAGCGACGCCCCGTCCTCCGGGGACGCTCCGGTCCGCGACGAGTGCGCCGACGCCGGGCCCGCGACAACCCCGCCGAGCAGCGCGACGATCGCGATCACGACGGCCGCGACCGTCGAACGTGTGAACAACCGGAACATCACAAACTCCCACGACTCAGACTGATTGGAGACGAGTCCATCGTTGCATGACCTCTACCCTGTAGGTGTGTCGGTCTACTCACATGGTTTCGCCCGCATCGCGGCCGCTGTCCCGCCCGTCGCTCTCGCCGACCCGGTGGAGAACGCGGCCCGCACCGTAGAACTCGTCGCGCGCGCTCACGACGAGGGCGCTGCGCTCGTCACATTCCCCGAACTGGGGTTGTGCGGGTACAGCGTCGACGACCTCGTCCAACAGGACGCGCTGCTCGACGACGTGATGGACGCGTTGATGAGCATCGTCGAAGCGACGCGACGCTATTCTCCGGTGGTTCTCGTCGGTGCGCCCCTGCGCATCGACGACGCCCTTTACAACTGCGCGGTGGTGATCCACGACGGCCAGGTGCTCGGTGTCGCCCCGAAGTCGTACATACCGAACTATCGCGAGTTCTACGAGCAGCGGTATTTCGCGGCCGCCCGAGACGCCGTCGTCGACACGATCACGGTGGGCGACCAGGAGGTTCCGTTCGGCGCAGACCTCGTCTTCGACGCCGTCGACCTCCCCGGCCTGCGTTTTCACGCCGAAGTGTGCGAGGACGGATGGGTCCCGATCCCGCCGAGCACGTGGGCTGCGCTCGCGGGCGCCACGTTGCTGATCAATCTGTCGGGCAGCCCGGTGACGGTCGGCAAGGAGGAATATCGGCGGACTCTCGCGGTGAGCCATTCGGCGCGCAACGTCGCCGCGCACTTGTACGTGGCGTCGGGGTTCGGCGAGTCGACGACCGACCTCGCGTGGGACGGCGATGCACTGATCACCGAGAACGGGACGGTTCTCGCCAGGTCGGAGACGTTCTCGATGACAGCGCAGCTCGTCGTCGCCGACATCGATCTGGACCGGATCAGGCAGGAACGTTCCCGTCTGATCAGCATGCGCGACCAGGTCGGCGACTTCGCCGATCGGGCCCGCGAGATCCGCCGCATCCCGTTCGAGCTCGACCCCGCCGACGACGGCGCAGGCAATCTGCGTCGGCCGGTCGCACGGTTCCCGTTCGTGCCGTCCGGGGTCGCCGACCGCGACGAGCGGTGCCGTGAAGTCCTCGACATCCAGGTGCAGGGGCTCGTCGGACGGTTGAACGCGACCGGGATCGGCAAGATCATCATCGGCGTCTCGGGCGGGCTCGACTCCACACTCGCCCTGCTCGTCGCCGTGCAGGCGTTCGACCTGCTCGGGCTCCCGCGCACCGACATCCACGCGTACACGATGCCCGGGTTCGCGACGGGCGGCGCCAGCCTCGCGCGCAGCCACGTTCTGATGGATTCTCTCGGCGTCACCGGGAACGAACTGGACATCCGGCCGTCGTGCACGCAGATGCTCGCCGATCTCGGGCACCCGTTCGCCGACGGCGAACCCGTGTACGACGTGACGTTCGAGAATGTGCAGGCGGGCGAGCGGACGTCGCACCTGTTCCGGCTCGCGAACTACCTGGGCGGCATCGTGTTGGGCACCGGCGACCTGTCGGAACTCGCCCTCGGCTGGTGCACGTACGGCGTCGGCGATCAGATGTCGCACTACAACGTGAACGGTTCGGTCCCGAAGACGTTGATCCAACATCTGATCCGGTGGAAGATCGCGACCGCCGGCTATCCGGAGGCGACGATCGGCGCGCTGCGCGAGATCGTCGACGACGTCATCTCCCCCGAGCTCGTGCCCGCGGACGCCGAGGGCAACATCCAGAGCACCGAGGACTCGGTGGGGCCGTACGAGCTGCACGACTTCTTCCTCTACCACCTGACCCGCTTCGGCTACCGGCCGTCGAAGGTCGCCTATCTGGCCCGCCAGGCGTGGGGCGACAAGACGCGCGGCGTCTGGTCGGACATGATGACCGAAGACCAACGCAACGAGTACGACGACGAGACCATCGCCGCGTGGCTCGAGGTGTTCTTGAAGCGGTTCATGGCGAACCAGTTCAAGCGGACCGCGATGCCCAACGGCCCGAAGATCGGTTCCGGCGGTTCACTCTCCCCGCGCGGCGACTGGCGTTCCCCGTCGGACGCCCCGTCGGATGCGTGGCTCCGCGAACTCCACGGCCCCCGTCAGTAGATCGACACCAGCAGGTCGAGCCGGTCCGCCTGGCACAGGCGGTGGATGTTCAGCACGTCGGCGAACGCTGCGCGCAACCAGTCGGCGGGTTCGTCGGCCCACGTCTCGGGATACACCTCGGCGGCGGTGAACGCCGGGAAGTCGACGGCGTGCAGGAGTGCGTCGAGGTCGACTGCCTCGAGCGCGTCGATGATGCGCGACAGTTCGTCGTGCGGTGTGACGCCGACGAGGTCGTCGCTCTCGAACGCGTACACGCCGACGACCGCTTCGCTCAGTGCGTCGTCTTCGATCGGGTCGGTCGCGGTGCGCCCGGTGAGCAGGTAGTGCAGCCCGTCCCACGCCTTGTCGATGTCGACCGACGGTGCACCGGATTCCAGGACGCTCTCCACGTATTCGACGGCGTCGTCGGGGTCGACGTCGGCCAGCCGGTCGGCGACGCCGGTGGGCACGCCTGCATAGACGGCGAGGAGCCCCATGTCAGGCGTCCGCCCCGAGGGTCTCGCCTCGGTCGACGGCGTCGAGGAGCAGGGCGAGCTGATCGTGGAACGCCGACGCCAGCGCCGAGATGTCGTTGGCGAGGTCGTTGCAGGTCAACAACCCGACGTTGAGTTCGCCCGCGGCCGAGAACACGGTCATGTTGAGTCCGAGCCCGTGGAAGATCGGCGCGAGCGGATACACCGATTCGACGCGGCCGCCGAGGAGGTACATGTCCGACGCCGGTCCGGCGACGTTGGAGACGATCGCGTTGAAGATCGGCGGGTGCAGTGCGGCGACGCGCCGATCGCCGTACAGACGCATGAGGGTGGCCATTGAGTTTCCGGGCGCGAACTCGGCGAACGACCGGAGCATGTTGTCGTCGATCTCCTGCAGGTGCGCCTTCGACAGGGTCGCGTACTCGCGGGCCACCCGGATGCGTTCGACCGGGTCGGCGACGTTCGACGGCAGTCGCGTGAACATGCCGGTGACCTTGTTGGTGCCGGACACGACGAGGTCCTTCTCCTCGGCGCCGCGCACCGATACGGGCACGAGGCCGACGAGCGGCGCGTCGGGGAGTTCGTCGTGCGCCTCGAGGTATTCGCGGAGGGCGCCCCCGGCCATGGCGAGGACGACGTCGTTCACTTTGACGCCGAAGTGCTCTTTCACGCGTTTGACGTCAGCGAGCGGGAGTTGGGTGAGCGCGATGGAGCGCCGCGCGGTGAGCGGCCCGTTGAATCTGGTGTGCGGCGCGAGGAACGGGGCAGGCATCCCCTGCCCGCTGCGGACGCGACGGAACCATTCGAACGGGACGGGCACCGTCTTCGGGATGAGTTTCAGGGCGGCGACGGGGCGCTGCAGGAAGACGTTGATCGCGCCGCCGACCGCGAGGTCGCGTCGCGACGCCGAGCCCGCGGTCATCGCGACCTTCCCGGGGTCGACCACCGGCGGTTCGGGGGTCGACGTGGCGAGTTCGCCGAGGAGGTCGGCGACGGTGGCGCCGTCGACGCACGCGTGGTGCATGCGCAGCATGATCGCGATCTTGCCGTCTTCCATGCCTTCGAGGATCCACATGTCCCACAACGGCTTCTTGCGGTCGAGGACTTGACCGATCAGGTGGCTGCACGTCTGCGAGAGTTCTTCGACGCGTCCGGGCGACGGCACCGCGATCCGGTGGACGTGGCGTTCGATGCGGAAGTCGTCGTCTTCGATCCACACCGGGTGGTCGACGTTGGTGAGCGAGTCGGCGAGTCTGCGTCGCAGCGACGGGAGGGCGGTGACGCGTCGTGCCATCTCGGCGCGCATCGTGGTGAACGTGTATCCGCCGGGGACGGTCGTCGGATCGAGTTGCAGGATCGCGGCGACGTTCATCACCTGCGACGGCGTCTCCAGATACAGGAACGACGCGTCCAGTCCGCTGAGTCTTTCCATGCCGCAACCTCTGTTCTCACACGCCATCTACCCGTTTCCGCTGGTCGAGGGGGCCGTGCGACGGCCGAGCGTCTCGGCTGGTCGAACGGAGCCGAGACCCCTGACACATGCTTCACAGTAGCCCTGTGGCGAACCCGCGCGGACGTAGGTCGCGAACTCGCTCGCCCCCACGACGAAAGCGCTCCTCACCCGCCGGCGAGCGGGTGAGGAGCGCTTGCGACGAGCGGTGCGGAACCGAGGTTCCGGCACGCTCGTCCGACACCCCCGGGTCAGGCGCTGGCCTTTTCCTTCTTGGCGGCTTCGCGCGCCAGGAAACGGTCGCGTTGTTCTTCGAATCGCTTCGCGTCGACTTCGGTCTTGTCCAGCCATGCGGCGAGCTCTTCGCGGGCTTGTTCGCCGCGTCCGCTGAAGTCGTCGCGTTCGAAGATCCTCCACTTGCGCAGCACCGGCCAGACGACGTCGTCGAGGTGCTGGCGAATGTCGTAGATGCCGTGCTTGGCCATCATCAGGCTCATCTTGCGGAAGTTCGGCATGCCGATGCCGGGCATGTCGAAGTTGGTGACGACGCCGGTGATCGCTTCCATCGCCTGGTCGGGCGCCAGGTCGAGCGCGGCGCCACAGATGTTGCGGTAGAACACCATGTGCAGATTCTCGTCGGCGGCAATGCGTTGCAGCATCCGGTCGGCGACCGGGTCGTTGCATGCTTTGCCGGTGTTCTTGTGGCTGACGCGCGTACCGAGTTCCTGGACAGCGACGTAGGCAACGCCGCGCAGCAGGCCGTGCAGGTCGTCGGAGTGGGCGCCCTTCGTCATGTTCGCCATGCGGTCGTTCTCGAGGGCGACGGGGTCGACGCCGCGGGTGACGACGAGGTAGTCGCGCATCACGATGGCGTGCCGGTTCTCTTCGGCCGTCCAGCGGCCCACCCAGGTTCCCCACGCGCCGTCGGGCGAGAAGTATTCACTGATCTCGCGGTGGTACGACGGCAGATTGTCCTCGGTCAGAAGATTGAGGGTCATCGCGGCTTTCGCGACGGGGCTGAGCTGGGACTGCTCGGGATCCCAGTCGTCGCCGCCCATCGCCGCGAAGTTGCGGCCCTCGTCCCAGGGGACGTAGTCGTGCGGATGCCACTCACGGGAGAGTGAGAGGTGTCGGTTCAGTTCGGCTTCTGCGGCCGGCTCGAGTTCGGTGAGAAGCTGGACTTGAGTGAGGTCGGGCACGGGCTGTTGCCTCCTGAAATTAGTAGGCCTGTGACTCACCGCACACTAGGCGGATTGCCAGGCTGTTGCAACTCTCACGTGCGGCGATTGGTGATCGAGGCGTCGCTGCGGTTCTGCGGCTGCGACGGTCCCGATCAGGCGTAGAGCGGGACCGTCACCACTTCGACGTTCTCGATCTTGTTGGCGATGAGGAGCCCGCGGGCCGCGTCGGCCGAGCGCCCCTCGGCGAACACCATGCGGATCGGCTTGTCGCCTGCGGCTTCTCGTGCGTCACGCGCCTGCGACAGCAGCTGTTCGGTGCCCGCCCACGCGGGGTCGAATCCGCCGTTCGACGCGACATGCGCGTCGTAACCCGGCCCGTGGACGAGGAGCAGGGTGCCGTCCTTTTCTCGACCGTCGAAGGCGTAGTCGCCGACTCGGTATACGTAGCCGGAAGAGACGAGCGCGATCTGCCGGTTGAAGCGTCGCGCTTCCTCGGTGGCCTTGGGCGCGGTCATCGTCCAGCCCTTCGATGCGGCACTGACGTCGATGCCTGTCTGGACGGCGGCGGCGAGAGCGGCCGGGTCGAGTTCACCGTTCAGGGTGAGGGTCATCCGGGACGACGAATTGACGTCGGCGTTCTGCGCGAACGGCACCGAGCAGGTCACGCGGCCGCGGCCGTTGACGGGCATGTTGCCGTTGCCGTCACAGGAGCCGATGTCGCGACCGTTCGACTTGAGCGATGAATGTAGGGCGATCGCAACGGCTCCGCGGTCGAGTCCCGGCGTGGTGTTCCTAAGGTCGTAGGTGATCACGCAGCGCGCTCCGCTGCAGTCCAGGCCCCCGTCTGGATCCGGGACGACGATCTCGCGCGACCCGATCTTGGCGCCGGTGACGGACGTCTTCGCGCTCGAGTAAAACTCGCGCATGCCTGCGTCGTCGAGAGGCGCAACCTTGAGGTCGGCTTCCACTTTGACGGTGTCGCCGCCGTAGCCCTTGCCGAGCGAGCCGCGTAGCGCGGTGGCGACGCCGTCGTCGTCGACACCGACGGTCATCGAGGTGGCCTGGTAGCGCCGGACTCCGTCGACACCACCGTCCGCGTCTTCGACCTCCGTTTCGGAGACTCCGGTGGAGTCGACGCTGTCGGTGACGCGGAGGTCCGGCGTCTTGTCGCCGCGCGTGAGCGGGGTCCCTTTCACTTCGGTGCCGCCGAGGCTGGTGTCCTGCTGCCGGAGGACCGCGCCCAAGCGTGCCGGCCGCAGGGCGTCACGAAGGTCGATACCGAGGGTCGCTTCTTCGGTGGACACCCATTGGTCGTCCGGCACACTTGCGATGAAAACGCCTGCGGGCTGCTTCTTGTCGGGCCGCTTCTGCCAGAACTCCTTGTTGCCTTTCGCTAGGGTCTTGCCCGCGATCTGCAACCATTCCGCGGAGCCGTTCCCCTCCTGCTTCACAGTGCCGTGCACGTCGCCCGCCGCGGTGACGGTCAGGTCGGTGACGGTGAGAGTGAGACTTCCGCTCGCCAACGTCGACGTGATCGTCCCGTTGTATTTCACTGCCGGCGCGTCGGCGAGCGACGTCGACGCGTGCACGAGGCCTTTCAGCGCCTGCATCTCTTCGTCGGGCACCGCCGTCCCGTCCGACGATGGAGTCAATACGCCGGACAGCGTCACAGCCAGCACGGCGATCACCGCTGCTGCGGCTCCGCCTGCGGCCAGAAGGTTCGTACGCACGGATCGGTTCTCCCCACCTGATCAAGGAATGCGGTCAGCTCCGACAGATCTTCGCATGCGCTGCCGACGGACCACGCAATCTGCTCATTCGGTTGGCGGACCGCATCGATCCGAGGCGACGAGGAGCTCGAACACTGCGCGTCGTGCCGCTGCGTCGCGGCGGTAGCCTCGAATGCAGACCGGCTTGCGCGTACCTCGGGAGGATTCAAGCGATGACCAGTGGGGGTCAGATCGATGGGGCGATTCCGGAGTCCGCGTCGGTCGACACGCCGACACAGATAGCCGATCGCGACAACCGGCGACGGCTCGCTGAGGACATCTCGCGCAACGAAGCCATTCGGGAGCAGTCCCGATCCGAGTTCGACGAACTGACTCGGCAGACGCAACGCGGCGACCGCGGAGCGAAGACGCGACGCCGGATGCGCGAGGCGGCCTCACGGCTGCAGTCGGCCGAGGCTCAGCTCGAGCAGCTGCATCCGATCGGCAAAGCGCTCGACGGGCCAACTCGACCAAAATTCCTGATGCTGTACGAGCCGGATGGCCACCGGCAGATGCACGCGGTCATCTCCGTCGGCGACCCGGACACGGCGGCCACCGTCTCAGTGACGATTCCAGGGGTCGACACCGACTCGCGGTCGCTGCCCGGCATGGTGTTTGAAGCGGTCCAGCTTCACAGGGCCGTCAAGGAGATCCTGACGTCGGAGGCCCGCCCGGCCAGTACGGCAACGATCGCGTGGCTCGGCTACGACCCGCCGCTCGATGCTGTGGAGACACGTCGCATCATCGATGCCTGGAACATGGCGACGACGCGGCGCGCCCGTGAAGCGGCGCCCAACCTCGCCGAGTTCCTCAGTGGTATCCGTCAGAACAATCCGACAGGCCGGTTGTCGCTACTCGGTCACTCCTACGGATCGCTGGCTGCGTCGTTGGCGTTGCAGATGCTGAAATCAAAGAAGGCGGACTGCGCGCCGCAGGTGGTGAGCAGCGCAGTATTCTATGGATCCCCGGGGTTGGTGATAGACCGCGTCGACGAGCTCGGCCTTCCAGAAAATTCGGCGTACATCATGCGCACGAGCGACGATCCCACCGTCAACTATTTCGCAGCCCACACGAAATTGCACTTCTGGGGGACCAATCCCTACGAGATAGACGGCATAGAAGAATTGTCCACTAAAGAAGGCGAAGACCCCAAGGGCGCACACCATCAAGCAGCGAGCGGGCATGCCGGATACCCGAGGCTCGTGAAGGGAAAAGACGGAAAGGACGTGCTATCCACGGCGGGTTACAACATTGCCGCGATCGTCGCCGGGTTCCCGGAACTGGCGATACGGTAGGGCTGCTGGACTCCAGCGCATTCCGTCACATCGCGAGTGGCAGTGTTCCCAGCGCGGTGATGAACCCACTCAATCCAACGGAATGCCGTTCGCGAATTCCAGCAACTGGTCTTTAGTTGCACCATTCGCACCGATTCCGATCCACACGTTCTCGTGGTTGTCCGGACGGAGATGCATGAC
This sequence comes from Gordonia liuliyuniae, assembly GCF_021738805.1. Classification (NCBI taxonomy): domain Bacteria; kingdom Bacillati; phylum Actinomycetota; class Actinomycetes; order Mycobacteriales; family Gordoniaceae; genus Gordonia; species Gordonia liuliyuniae. The sequence continues at coordinate 16,738 of NZ_JAKKOR010000006.1, forward strand.
GTGCTCGGCGCCGTCGAAGTATCCCGTACCGAATCGCCATTTGACAGCCTCGATCCCGGGCCGCTTCGACGCGTTCACGAATATCGCATCAGTGGCCGACTTCGAGTCGAGCCAGGCCACCGAGACCGCAACATCGGGTCCGTCGCACGCTATACGAGCACGGGAAAGGGCGTTCCCGCTGCCGTCGACGGCGGCACCGGTCTCGCCTTTGAACCCGCTGAGCATCCAGTAGCATTCGATGCTCTTCCAACCGGACAGGTCGGGCGTCTGCGGCAACAATTCGGGGAACTGCCTCACGAACGTCGTATAGGCGCCCCAACTGGAACCGACGGTCGTCTCGCTCGCAGTACTAGACGCCGACACGACATCGTCCGACACCGCGCGCACTGTGTACCTGTGTTTTCCGGTCGCCGCCTGATCGTCGACGTATGTCGTCGCGGCGCCGTCGTAGACGACCACCGAGTCGTCACGAACCAATTGATACCGGTCGGCTCCTGAGACGCCGGTCCACGCGGCCTTCACCACTGCCTCGTCGACCGATGTGGTCAGACCCGACGGGGTATCGACCGCGCCGGAGCCGCCGACTGCAAAACGAACTCCGAACAGGCAGGCGAGGAGAACCACGACGGCTGCTGCCGCGATGATCCACCACGTGCGACGAATCCCATCCGACTGCTCGCGGCCGGGCATGGCGCCCGGATGATGAACTGTCATCAGAACGGCAGCCTTCCCAGCAGGTCGCGAGCTTGCTTGGTCTTCTTCGGTCCCGGATAGGCGACTTCCACGAACGTCCTACTCCGAGGTTCATCGTCGCTGCTGAAGATGAAAACCGACCGTGACTCTCCGCCCTTCTCCCCCGTCTGGATGCTGCCCTTCGCGTTCTGCGGAGACTTGACGTTGTACTCGTCCTCGTTGTCGATCGGCGTCTCACCGTATGCAGCCGAACTCGCAGTGTCCGCGTCCGTGTAAACACCGATCCGGACCACGAACTCAGTCTGGTCTGCGCTGTCGATCTTCGAGCATGTGATCAGCGACCCCGGCTTGTAGTCGGACGTCTTCGGGCCTTCCGCACGGCATTTCATACCGCCGAATCCGTTGGTGCTGACCGGCGTCGCAGGCAGCAATTCCGGATACATGGCGGCGACATCACCAAGCACTCCCCAAGTCAGGTAGACGTCGACCGGGTCGGACGACGTGAAGTCCGACCCCTTCGTCGTCGTGCTGCGCGCGGCGACCGAGTACGTGTGCTCGCCGGGAAACGGACTCGTATAGGTGAACGACGTACCGCTCACCGTCCGGATCACTTTGTCGTCCTCTTTGACGAGGTACTCACTGGCGCCGGAGACGTCGTCCCACGACATCTCGACGCCCTTCGGAGACGCTGTGACCTCGACACCGGACGGGGCCGACAGCCCACTGCCCGACGCCCACGCGAAACCGCTGCCGATGCCGATGGCCGCCGCAACCGCGACCACGCTGGTCGCCACGACGGGGGTCCGGCGATACCAAGGCGGCGACGCGTTCTCGTGCGGCCCGCTCGGGGTCGGCACCATGCCGGTGTGGATGACGTTCGGCGCGTAAGCGCCGGGCGCGATGTTGCGGACCGGCGCACCCGGCGTGTTCGCGAACGACGGCGGGATCACCGGCCCGCGGCCCTCGAAGAGTGCGACGCGCAGAGCGTGCGCGAACGCCAGGCACGACGGCTGACGCTGCGCCGGATCCTTGGCGAGTCCGACGGCGAATACTGCGTCAACGGCAGGCGACAGGCTCCGGTTGCGTTCGCTCGCCCGGGGCGGCTCGGCGAACATGTGCGCCGTCATCAACCCGTGGATGCTCGTCGAATCGTACGGCGAACTACCCGTCACCAGTTCGAACGCTGTGGCGGCGAGCGAATAAAGGTCGGCGCGGCCGTCGACGCCCCGGCCGTCGATCTGTTCGGGCGAGCAGTACCGCATGGTGCCGACCGTCGTGCCGGTACTGGTGAGTTCAGCGCCCGCGTCACCGAGCGCCTGCGCGATGCCGAAGTCCGTCACTTTCACCGCATCCGGGAGGATCGGATCCTGGCCGGGCGTGATCAGGATGTTCGCCGGCTTCACATCGCGGTGCAGGATGCCGTGTCGATGCGCGACGTCGAGCGCCGCCGCCACACCATCGACGATGTTGGCGACCAGCCGAGCGTCCAAACCGCCCGGCGACTGCTTCACGATCTTCGACGCATCCGTGCCCGGGACCAACTCCATGGCGATCCAGAGGACGTCGTTCAAGACGCCGCGGTCGTACACCCGCACCAAGTTGGGGTGCACGAGCGGCGCGACCAGGTCCGCTTCCCGCTCGAACCGAGCGCGCACCACCGGGTCGCCCGTGTGCGCCGACCTCAACACCTTTAGCGCGTCGCTGCGCGGAAGCCGGGGATGCCGGACGCGATAGACCTCACCCATGCCGCCCGCCCCGAGCACGGCTTCGATGCGGTACCCCGCGACCTCGTCTCCGACTTCGAACATGCGCCGCATGCTACCGGCAGTAGTGGTCAATGCCCCGAATCGACGCAGGTCGGGTGAATGACCCGAACACCGAACTGGCAAGTCCGCGACCGACATTCCGAACTCGCTGCACCGCTCGCACCGACTCCCTTACGATCGGCGAACATGACCGAAACGTTCAGTGCAGAAGAACTCGACGCCGCATTCACCCAGTTCCAGAAGACCGTCGCCGACGTTGCCGACCACCGTGACTGGGACGTGTGGGCCGACCAGTTCACCGAAGACGCCGACTACGTCGAGCATGCGTACGGCACCATGCACGGGCGCGAGGAGATCCGCGTCTGGATCAACAAGACGATGAACGAGTTCCCGGGCAGCCACATGACCGGATACCCGTCACTGTGGCACGTGACCGATCCGTCGACGGGACGCGTGATCTGCGAGGTCGACAACCCGATGCGCGATCCGGGCGACGGCTCGCAGTTCACCGCCACGAACATCACCATCCTCACCTACGCCGGCGACGGCCTGTGGAGCTGCGAAGAAGACGTCTACAACCCGATGAAGTTCGGTCTCATGGCCCGCAAGTGGTGCGACCGCGCCGCCGAACTCGGCACCCTCGACGCGCCCGCCCGCCAGTGGTTGGAGACGACCGGCGCGATGTTCGGACGACGGAAGTAGCGGACGCTGCAACCTTGGCATTTCCGCCGAAAAAGAATTGTCGGACCCTCCTGTTCGTGTCGTGTCAAAGCTTCAGAAAGAAGCTATGAACTGTACGAACACGTTTTTCCCAGGAGGTGAATCCGATGACCGAACCGACCTACAGCGGCCGCGCCCTCCCGGATTCACCGGCCGAGCTCGTGAAACACATCGACGCGGCCGTCGCCAAGCTCGTCGGTACGTCGTTCGCGTCGCTGTCGGGCGAAGACCTTCTGGCTGTGGCCGACGTCAACGAGCAGACACGCGCCCGCACGGAAGCTGCGACGACGTCGCTGATGATCGAGATCAACAACCAGTTCGCGTTCCACGCGGCCGGATTTCAAACCGTGCAGAAGTACATGACCACCGGCCTGCGTCTCGGCACACCGGAAGCAAGCACCCGGATGAAGCTGATGTACGCGACCGGTGAGTTCATCGGCATCGGCGGCGATCCGCTCCCACCACAACACCCCGCCACCGCGCAAGCGCTGCGCGACGGCGCAATCAACCGCGCACACGTCCGCGACATTGCCGATGTCGTGGACAGGGTTCCTGCCGCAATCGACGCCGAAACGGTTGCATCTGCCGAACAGCAGCTCGCGGACGCCGCTCGAACCCTGACGCCGGAGAGCGTCCGGAAAGTTGGAGTTCGTCTGCTCGGCCATCTCGACCCAGACGGCGAACTGACGGACGACCTAGATCGCAAGCGGACGCGAGGGTTCACCCTCGCTCCGCAAGATGCGCGGCTAATGTCCAAGCTGAAAGGCTCGTTGACGCCAGCCGTCCGCGCCAAGCTCGACGTCCTGCTCACCGCGTGGGCGGCGCCGGGGATGAACAATCCCGCCGACGACCAATCCCCCTCCGGTGCCGTCGACCAAGCCGAACTCGACGAGGGCGCCCTCGCCGCCGCAGCCGAACGCGACACCCGCACGACGGCCCAGCGCAACCACGACGCGCTCGCCGCGATGCTCGACTTCGTTCTCGGCCACAACGCTCTCGGCAGGCCCGAGCGGATCCCTGCCGAACTCGTAATCACCATCACCGATGCAGAGTTGGCCGCACAATCCGGCGTCGCGCTGACCGCCACCGGGGCGCGCATCCCGGTGAAAGACCTCGTGGAGATCGCCGCCCACGCGACCCCACACCTTGCGATCTTCAAAGGCCACACCAGCGAAGTGCTGCACCTCGGACGAGGCAAACGCTTCGCTTCCAAAGCCCAACGGCTCGCCATGTTCGCCCGCGACCGCGGGTGCACAGCCCCCGAATGCGACGTCCCGTTTGCCCGCACCGAAGCCCACCACGTCATCCGTTGGGAAGACGGCGGCCAAACCGACATCGTCAACCTCGCCGGGGCATGCGGCAAGCACAACCGCTCCGAAGGCAAAGGCCCGGGCAAATGGGAGACGCGGATCGTCCCGAACGGCCCCAACAAGGGTCGGGTCGGTTGGCGGCCACACGGATCCGCCCGCCGACTGCAGGTGAATCGGATTCACCACGTCGGGCAAGAGCCCGAATACCTGCCGCACAGCCCGCCCAGCGGATCCGGTTCGGCACTTGAAGCCTGGCTTGCAGCACACCTGGAAGCTGCCTGAACTGTGGAAAGTCTCCCGCCCACGAAGCGTTGCCCGTCATGACTGCGACATCGGCCGACCGGTCCGAAGCACGGCGCAAGCCGATGAGGAAGGAAGCCGACCGGGCGACTCGCTTCTCCGCCGAACTCTTCGACCCGTCCTGACGGCACCGCTCGACCCGTCGACTGGCTGCTCTGGACGCCCGCACCGCTGCGGGCGTTGACCGATTGACGCTCCGAACTTCGCTCGACCTCCAGAAACCTACGGTTGAGTAACAACGAGACCGCGCGAGACGACAAACACGTAGGCCACAGACTTGGGGCCACTGCCCAACTGACGTAGCCTGGACGTGATAAGTGCACGTCGACCGGAAGCGGGCCGACACACGCCCGAACATGCCGCATGCAGAACCGACCGGAGGATTTTCACCGATGGCACGCGAATTGACTCAGATAGAACTCCTCCGGGAGCTCGAAACGGTCGCCGAGGACAACGTCAACCGACACCTCAAGACCGCCCGTGACTGGAACCCGCACGACTACGTGCCGTGGGACGACGGCCAGAACTTCGCAGCGCTCGGCGGCGTCGACTACGACCCCGAGCAGTCGAAGCTCGACGAGGTCGCCAAAGCCGCGATGATCACCAACCTGCTCACCGAGGACAACCTGCCCTCGTACCACCGGGTGATCGCCGACAACTTCTCGATGGACTCCGCGTGGGGACACTGGGTCGGCCGTTGGACGGCCGAAGAGAACCGCCACGGCATCGCCATGCGCGACTACCTCGTCGTCACCCGCGGCGTCGACCCCAACGCGCTCGAAGAAGCGCGCATGATCCACATGACGAACGGCTACGACCCGATCCTCGCCGCCGCCGACCGCGCCGACGAGATGCTCGCCAACGGCGAAGAGATCGGTCTTCTGCACTCGGTCGCCTACGTGACGTTCCAGGAACTCGCGACGCGCGTCAGCCATCGCAACACCGGCAAGGCGTGCAACGACCCGATCGCCGACCGGATGCTGCAGCGCATCGCAGCCGACGAGAACCTGCACATGATCTTCTACCGCAACATCTGCGGTGCGGGCATGGACATCTCGCCCGACCAGACGCTGCGCGCCGTCACCGACATCGTCACCAACTTTCAGATGCCCGGTGCAGGCATGCCGAACTTCCGTCGCCACGGCGTCCTCATGGCCAAGCACGGCATCTACGATCTGCGACAGCACCTCGAAGAAGTGATCCAGCCGGTGCTGCGCAAGTGGAATGTCTTCGAACGCAACGACTTCTCCCCCGCGGGCGAGAAGACCCGCGAAGAACTCGCCACGTTCCTCGACCAACTCGACAAGGACGCCACACGCTTCGAAGAGATGCGCGACCGCGCCCTGGCCCGAGAGGCCGCCAAGCGCGAGAAGAAGGCGTCCTGAACACCGCAACACTCGACGCGACAGACTCCCGACCGGACTTCCTGACCGGTCGGGATCCGTTGCGTATCGGCCCGATCGAACTCGCCAGCCCCGTCGTCCTCGCGCCGATGGCAGGGGTCACCAACGTCGCATTCCGCGTCCTGTGCCGTGAACTCGAAGCACAACGCACCGGCACGGTGTCGGGACTGTACGTCTGCGAGATGGTGACGGCGCGCGCCCTCGTCGAACGCCATCCCGTCACCATGCACATGACGACGTTCGACCCGAGCGAGACGCCCCGGTCGATGCAGCTGTACACGGTCGATCCCGAATACACGTACAAGGCCGCCAAGATGATCGTCGACGAGAACCTGGCCGACCACATCGACATGAACTTCGGCTGCCCGGTCCCCAAAGTGACCAAACGCGGCGGCGGCTCGGCCATCCCCTACAAGCGCCGACTGTTCCGCAACATCGTCGCCGCCGCGGTGAAAGCCACCGAAGGCACCGACATCCCGGTGACCGTCAAATTCCGCATCGGCATCGACGACGAACACCACACCCATCTCGACGCCGGACGGATCGCCGCCGACGAAGGCGCGCAAGCCGTCGCACTCCACGCGCGGACCGCGTCCCAGCGGTACTCCGGCACCGCCGCGTGGGACGAGATCGCCCGCCTGAAAGAACACGTGACCACGGTGCCCGTCCTCGGCAACGGCGACATCTTCGAAGCCGACGACGCGGTCGCCATGATGGAGCAGACCGGGTGCGACGGCGTCGTCATCGGCCGCGGCTGCCTCGGCCGCCCGTGGTTGTTCGCCGAACTGTCGGCCCGCCTCCGCGGCGTCGACTCCCCCGAGCCGCCGAATCTCGGCGAAGTGGGCGAGATCATGCTCCGCCACGGTTCACTCCTCGCCGCACACCACGGTGAGGACAAGGGCATGCGCGAGATCCGCAAGCACATCGCCTGGTACCTGCGCGGGTTCCCGGCGGGCTCTGACCTCCGTTCCCAGCTGTCGCTCGTGAAGACACTCGACGACCTGCGACGACTCATCGACGGCTTACCCACCGACACGCCGTTCCCGGACGACGCCCACGGCCCGCGCGGCCGGCAGGGATCGCCGGCCGCGGTCGCCCTCCCGGAGGGATGGCTCGACGACCCCGAAGAAGACATCGTGCCCGAAGGCGCCGAGATCATGCATTCGGGCGGCTGAGCGAGCCGTCGCAGGCTCGTCATTATTGAACTTTCAGGTCGGGCCTCTATCATGTTCGAAGCCCCTGACCAGTGAGGTTCCTCTGTGAGTTCAGACCGCCCCGGCGACGACGAGCCGGACGTCCAGCCGACACCGCCCCGGCGGTCTCGTCGCGCCGGACGATCGTCTGACTCCTTCGACTTCCGTGACCGTTTCGGCGACACCGGATCGCTGCCACGCGCCGAAGGCCTCCGCGAGCCGTCCGCCCGCGACGAATACGTCCGCCCGCGCGGCCGTCTCACCGTCCGGCAGCTCATGGAGCAGATGGGCGTCGACGACGCCGCAGCACAGACGGCGCGGCCCCCAGCCGATCCCCCGAGCCCCGAACCGTCTCGTCGGCCCGGACGTCCGAACCGCCAGCCTTCTAACCGTCCAGCACCTCCCCCGCCGCGCCGTCCCGGGCCTCCGCAACAGAACGCGCCCCAGCGCGGTCCCGTGCCGCCTGCCCGCCCGCAGGCCCCGCGTCCCCAGAGCTCAGGCCCCCAAACTTCCGGAACCCAAACTCCGGGCCCTGCCAAACCCGAACCGACACAGTCGATCCCGCCCGTCGCAGGATACGAGTGGGAGCCCGTCGATCTGTCCGACGAGGTGACCGCCGCTCGAGCGACCAGCGAGTCGCGCGGCCAGTCGCCGACATCGCGCACGGGCGAACCGACATCCCCCGATCCCGACGCGCCCGGGACCGAACGGATCCCCGCGGCCACGCCCAGCGCTCCCGAGACGGATCCGTCCGAAACAGCAGCCGTCGAGGACGAGCGGCCTCGGCGCCGCCCGCTCGAACCGACTCCCGACCTGACCGCGGCCATCAAGCGGATCCGTCCGCAGAAACGGCCCATCACCGCCAAGGCGCGCGCACGCAGGACAGCGACTAACACCGGTCGCGTCCTCCTCGCACTCGTCTGCACCCTCGCGCTCGTCGGCACCGGCTACGTCTGGAACCTGAACCGGACGCTCAACGGCGCCTGGAACGTCGTCAACGCGCTCGATCCCGACGACGAGAACATCCGCAACAAGGAGGGTCAGTACGGCGACGAGACATACTTGATCGTCGGCACCGACACTCGCAACGGCAAGAACGCCGACGTCGGCGCAGGCGAGGCCGGCACCGTCGAAGGCGCCCGCGCCGACACCATCCTCCTGGTCAACGTGCCCGCCGACCGCAGCCGCGTCGTCGCCGTGTCGTGGCCGCGCGACCTCGCCGTCGATCGCCCCGATTGCGACCAATGGGACTTCGGCACCAAGGAGTACGGCGAGCCGCTCCCCGCGGCGAACGACGTCAAGATCAACAGTGTTTTCGGCGACGGCGGGCCGTCGTGCCTGGTCAAGACCGTCACCCAGATGAGTGGGCTCAACATCAACCACTTCATCGCCATGGACTTCGCCGGTTTCGAACACGTCGTCCGCGCCATCGGCGGCGTCGAGGTGTGCTCCAAGGTGCCGCTGTTCGACGACCAGATCGGCTATATCGTGAAGACGACGGGCCGCGACATCAAACTGACGCCCAAGCAGGCGCTCAATTATGTGCGCGCACGCCACATCGCGGTGGAGGGCAACGGCGACTACGGCCGCATCAAGCGGCAGCAGCTGTTCTTGTCCTCTCTCCTGCGGTCCACCCTGTCGAGCGACGTCATCACCAATCCGAGCAAGCTCAACAGCATCGTCTCCACGTTCACCGAGTACAGCTATGTCGACAACGTCGACACGGACGCTCTCATCAATCTCGCCGAATCTATGCAGGGGATGGACGCGGGCGCCGTCACGTTCCTGACGGTCCCGACGGCAGGCACGTCCACCGACGGCCAGAACAACGAGATCCCGCGCACCGAAGACATCGACGCCATCTTCAACGCCATCATCGACGATGAGCCGCTGCCTGGCGAGAAGAAGAAGCAGCCGAAGAAGGATGCGCCCGCGACCACCACGAGCAAGGCGCCCGAGGCCAAAGAGATGACCGCTCAGTACGCGGGCAACATGATGGTGCGCGTCCTCAACGGCACCGAGCAGTCCGGGCTCGCTGACACGGTGATGAACGAGCTCATTCGCCAAGGCGTCGAGGTCTCGGGCATCGGCGACGCCTCCGTCAACGTCGACTCGACCGTCGTCCGTTACGGCCCCGGCGAACGAGACTCGGCCGCCACCGTCGCCGCGCTGTTCCCCGGCGCGAAGATCCAACTCGACAAGACCGTGAAGACTGGCGTCCAGGTGATCATCGGCAGCGACTTCACCGGTGTCGAGTCGATGGGTACGCTTCCCGACGCCGGATCGACTCTCACCGTTGGCCAACTCCCGGAGAACACGTCGCACGGGGACCTGCCCAACGACCTATCCGTCACGAACGCCGGCGACACCACATGCAGCTGACACGCCTCCCAGAGTTCACGTCGGATTCACTCCGGCCTGCACATTCGTTCCCCCGACGATCAGTACACTCGGTCTATGCGTGACGCGTACCAGGAGCAGATGGCTGCCCTGAACACTGTTCTCGGCCAGATGATCGACGAGGTCGGCCGTGAGATGGAATTGGCCACCCAGGCGCTCCTCGAAGCCGACCTGGAGCTCGCCGAGCAAGTGATCTCGGACCACGACACGGTCACCGAGAAGTCTGTCGAAGCCGAAGACCTCGCCTTCCAACTGATGGCGCTGCAGGCACCCGTCGCAGGCGATCTCCGGTCCATCGTCTCCGGATTCCAGCTCGTCTCCGAGATCGACCGGATGGGCGCTCTTGCACTCCACGTCGCCAAAGTCGCGCGCCGCCGACACCCCGCGAACGTTCTCCCCGACGAAGTCGCAGGCTACTTCGAGGAGATGGGCAGGCTCGCCGTCGAACTCGCCGGAAACGCGCGCCGGATCGTCGAGAGCCAGGACTACCACGACGCGCTCGCACTCATCGACGACGACGACGCGATGGACGACCTCCACCGCCACCTGTTCACCGTCATGATGGACCGCGAATGGGGGCACGGTGTCTCCGCGGCCGTCGACGTGACCCTCCTCGGCCGATATTACGAGCGGTACGCGGATCACGCGGTACTGATCGCTCGACGGGTCGTCTTCCAGGCCACCGGCAAGACGCCGGAACAACTGCTCGAAGCGTCGTAGACGTCGCGATCCGCGGACGAGTACCGATGAGATCAGTCCGCTCATCGCGCCGTGAGGGCACATTGCCGCCGACGCCCGATGAGCGGACTGATCTCATTCCCCAGCAGCCGTTTCCGGATCCGACTTTTTTGATAACGTGCGTTATCAGACCCGTGGTGTTACGCGTTCGGCCCCCAATCCGACCGCCGAGCGTCTGTAATCGAAGAGACCCACCCTCCTCATAGAACGGCGGACTACATGCCTGACCTCAACCAGTTCTACATCGACGGCCAGTGGGTCGCGCCCGCGCGCGGCTCAGGCACCCTGGACGTCATCAACCCGGCGACAGAGAAGGCCGCCGGAACCGTCGCGATCGGCGGATCGGCCGATGTCGACGCTGCCGTCGCCGCAGCACGACGCGCATTCGACTCGTGGTCGCAGACCACCGTCGACGAGCGGGTCGCCGTCATCGGTGCCGTCATCGCCGAATACCAGAAGCGTGCGGACGATCTCGCCGCCGCGGTCACCGAAGAGATGGGTGCGCCTGCCGGACTGGCCGCCGCCGCCCACGTGCCGCTCGGCCTCGCCCACCTGGCGACCGCAGCCGAAGCACTCAAGACGTTCTCGTTCGCGGAAGATCGCGGGACCTCGCGCATCGTCAAGGAGCCGATCGGCGTGTGCGGGTTCATCACGCCGTGGAACTGGCCGCTCAACCAGGTGATGTGCAAGGTGGCTCCGGCACTCGCGACCGGTTGCACCATGGTCCTGAAGCCGAGCGAGGTCGCACCGTTCTCGTCGGCGATCGTCGCCGAGATCTTCGACGCGGCAGGCGTCCCCGCAGGCGTGTTCAACCTGGTGAACGGCGACGGCCCGGGCGTCGGCACCGCTCTCGCCTCGCATCCGGACATCGATCTGATCTCGTTCACCGGTTCGACCCGTGCGGGCATCGAGGTCGCCAAGAACGCGGCGCCCACGGTCAAGCGGGTCGCCCAGGAACTCGGCGGCAAGAGCCCCAACATCCTCCTCGACGACGCGTCGCTCGCCGCCAACGTCGCTGCGGGTGTGTCGACGATGATGTTGAACTCGGGGCAGTCGTGCAACGCGCCTAGCCGCATGATCGTGCCCGCCGCGCGCCTCGACGAGGTACAGGCCGCCATCGAGCAGGCGGCGGCCGCGATCACCGTCGGCGACCCCAACACCAAGGTTCAGTTGGGTCCGGTCGTCTCCGAAGTCCAGTTCGACAAGATCCAGGGCCTCATCGAACGCGCGGTCGACGACGGTGCGACCCCCGTCGTCGGCGGCCCCGGTCGTCCCGACGGGCTCGACACCGGCTACTACGTGAAGCCGACCGTCTTCACCGGCGTCACCAACGACATGGAGATCGCCCAGACGGAGGTCTTCGGTCCGGTCCTCGTGGTCATCGGTTACGACGATGTCGACGAGGCCGTCGCCATCGGCAACGACACCGAGTATGGGCTCGCCGGGTACGTCTCCGGCGAGGACGTCGACGAAGTCCGCCGCATCGGGTCCAAGCTGCGCGCCGGCTCGATCTCGCTCAACTCGGCGTCGCCCGACCCGTCCGCGCCGTTCGGCGGCTACAAGCGCAGCGGTAACGGTCGCGAGTGGAGCGACTACGCCTTCGACGAGTTCCTCGAAGTGAAGTCGCTGCTCGGCTTCGCCTGACCAACCACTCGACTCGGCCGGCGGCGGGGCTTGCCCGCCGCCCGGCCGTGCCTACCCGAAGCGACCGGAGATGTAGTCCTCGGTCTCTTTCAGGTCCGGGTTGGAGAACAACTTGGACGTGTCACCGACCTCGACGAGCTGACCGGGCTTGCCGGTCGCCTTCAGGTTGAAAAACGCCGTCTGGTCGCTGACTCGGGCCGCCTGCTGCATGTTGTGGGTGACGATCACGATCGTGTACTCGCTCTTCAACTCGGCGATCAAGTCCTCGATCGCGAGCGTCGAGATCGGGTCGAGCGCCGAACACGGCTCGTCCATCAACAGCACCTGCGGCGAGACGGCGATCGCACGGGCGATGCACAGACGCTGCTGCTGTCCGCCGGACAGTCCGCCGCCCGGCTTGTCCAGGCGATCCTTCACCTCATTCCAGAGGTTCGCTCCGCGCAGACTCGCCTCGGCGACCTCGTCGAGCTTCGCCTTGTCGCGGACCCCGCCGAGCTTCAACCCGGCGACGACGTTGTCGCGGATCGACATGGTCGGGAACGGGTTCGCGCGCTGAAACACCATGCCGACGGTGGTGCGGACCCCGACCGGGTCGACGTTCTTGCCGTACAGGTCGAGGTCGTCGAGCTTCACCGACCCCGTCGTGTACGCGCCGGGCGTCACCTCGTGCATGCGGTTCAACGTGCGCAGCACCGTCGACTTGCCGCACCCCGACGGTCCGATGAACGCGGTCACTGACTTCGGGCGGATCTTCACCGAGACGTCCTGGACGGCGTGGAAGTCGCCGTAGTAGACGTTCAGGTCTTCGATGGTCAGGCTTTTCGCCATGGTCAACGTCCTTGTCTCATGGGGCCGGTGAACTGCGAGATCAATCGGGCGATGAGGTAGACGATCGCGACCGCGATCACCAGCGTCAACGCCGCACCCCACACCGTCTCGTAGCCGCCTGGGCCCTTGTTGTACTCCTGCAGCATCATCAGCGGCAGTGACTGCTGGTTTCCGTCGAACGGATTGACGTTCATCGCGCGCGTGGCGCCCACCAGGATCAAGACCGGCGCCGACTCACCCATCACGCGGGCGACGGCCAGCATGACGCCGGTGATGATCCCGGACATCGCGGTCGGCAGGACGACGCGCAGAATGGTCTTCCACTTCGGTACGCCGAGGGCGTACGACGCCTCCCGCAGATCCTGCGAGACGATCTTCAGCATCTCCTCGGTGGCGCGCACCACGAGCGGCACCATCAACAGGACCAGCGCGAGCGCCACCACGAGGCCTGACCGCGGCAGGCCGAGCGTCGTACGCCAGACGGCGTAGACGAACAGCGCTGCGACGATCGACGGCACACCTGACAGCACGTCGACCATGAATGTGGTGACCCGCGTCAGCACGCTCTTCCGAGACCCGTATTCGACGAGGTAGATCGCGACGAGCACGCCGAGCGGTACGGCGACGAGCGCCGCGATCGCCGTCTGGATCAGGGTGCCGACGATCGCGTTGGCCGCACCGCCGAACCGCTCGGACTGCAGCCACCAGTCGGGGTCGAGGACCGGGCCGATCCCGCGTGACACGAGCGTCCACAAGAGCCAGCCGAGCGGCAGGACCGCCAGTACGACGGCCAGTGTCACGCCGACGCGCGCCGTGGTGTCGGTCAGCTTCCGCCGGGTCGACATAGTGGAGAGTTCCATGCTCACGCCTTCCTGGCGATCACCGCGCGCGCGGCCGCGTTGACGATGAAGGTGAGGGCGAACAGCACCAGGCCCGCCGAGATGTAGGCGCCCGTCTTCAACGGGTCGTCGAACTCGGCGGCGTTGTTGGCGATGATCGTCGCAAACGTCTCGCCGCTCTCCATCAGGTTGAAGTTGATCGGGCCGGCCGTCGAGATGATGAGCATCAGCGCCATCGTCTCGCCGAGTGCGCGACCGAGGCCGAGCATCGAACCCGAAATGTAGCCGGAGAAGCCGAACGGCAGGACCGCGTACCGAACCACCTCCCACTGGCTGGCGCCGAGTGCGAGCGCAGCCTCCCGGTGGCCGTGCGGGGTTTGCGCGAACACTTCTCGCGTCACCGCGGTGATCACCGGAAGGATCATCACTGCGAGCACGATGCCCGCCGTCAAGACGGTGCCGCCGGTCGACATGTTGGCGGCGTTGTCCGGTTCGCTGAAGAACGGTAGGAATCCGAGGTTGCCGACGAGCCAGGTGTTGACCCCGACCATCGCCGGGCCGAGCACCAGGATGCCCCACAGTCCGTAGACGATCGACGGGATGGCGGCGAGCAGGTCGACGACGTAGGCGATCGGCGTCGCGACACGTTTCGGCGCGTACTCGGTGACGAACAGGGCGATGCCCAGCGCGACCGGCATCGCGATGATCAATGCGATCACCGATACGAGGACCGTCGCGTAGAACTGGCGGGGGATGCCGAACGCGAGATCGCCCGACGTGGCCCACGGGCCCTGATAGGTGAAGAAGTTCTGCGTGTTGCCCGCGAGCGCGGGCACTGCCTGGATCAGCAGGAAGATCGCGATCAGACCGATCACGACGGAGACGAGCAGGCCGGAACCGGTCGACAGCGTGCGCATCACGCGGTCGCCTGTCCGCGATACGGCCGAGTCCGTCAGGCGCGACGATCCCCGACGGCCCGAAGGCGGGGCGGGCTGCTCAGTTGCAGCTCGCCCCGCCTCCGGAGCCGTCGATGCTCTGCTGTCCACCGTATCCTCGACAGTCGTGTGTGGAGTCGTCACAGCGCGTCGATCGTGCCGCGCAGAGTCTGCTTGAACGCCTCGGGCAATGGCACATAGCCGGCTTCGGCGAGTCCGTCCTGGCCGTTGTCGAGGATGGTGCTGAACGCGGTCTTGAGATTGCCGGACACCTGGTCATCTTCATAGCCGGTGGAGCAGACGATCTCGTACGTCGTGAGGACCAGCGGGTAGGCGCCCGGCTCCTTCATCTTGTACAGCGCATCGGTGTCGACGACGAGGTCCTTGCTACCCGGGGTGACGAACTCGGCCGCGTCGAGGGCCTTGCCTGCGGTCTCAGCGGTCAGCGGCGTCGCTCCGGCACCGAAGTCGACCTGCGAGACGCCGAGGTCGTTCTCGGTGGCGAAGCCCCACTCGACGTAGGCGATCGAGCCGGCCGTCTTCTTTACGGTGTCGCCGACTCCGGTCGACTTGGCTGCGGCCGAACCGCCGTGGCCCGTCCACTCCTTGCCCGGCTCGTACGGCCAGTCCTGCGGGGCTGCGGCGTGCAGGTATTTGGTGAAGTTGTCGGTGGTGCCGGAGCTGTCGCTACGGTGGACCGGGATGATCTCGGTCGACGGCAGGTCGACGCCCGGGTTGAGGGCGGCGATCGCCGGGTCGTTCCACCGCGTGATCTTCGAGTCGAAGATCTTCGCGAGAGTCGGCGCGTTCAGTGTGAGCTTGTCGACGCCGTCGAGGTTGTAGGCGAGCGCGACCGGGCCCGCGACGAGAGGCAGGTGCCATGCGTCGTTGCCACCGCACCGTTCCCGAGCCTTGGCGACCTCGTCGTCTTTCAGCGGCGAGTCGGAGCCCGCGAAGTCGACGTCGCCCGCGATGAACTTCTTGATGCCGTCGCCGGACCCGGATCCGGTGTAGTCGAGGTTGACGGCGCCGTCGTCGGTGAGCACGTCGGCGAACAGCTCCATCGCCTTCTGCTGAGCGGTGGAGCCCTCACCGGTGATGGAGCCCTCGCCGGAGGAACTGCACGCGGACAGGACGAGGGTGGCTGCCATTGCGGTGGCAGCTGCGGCACCGGCGCTGCGAACGAGCTTGGGGTTGACGCTCATGGGAGTCCATGGCCTTTCGGTCTGCTTCGGGGGGATTCGAAGCGAACCTATCCACGCCTGGTTAGGCGGAGTCGACGCGTCGGTGGCCGGCCGACGAACAATCGGGTCGACTAGGCGAACAGCAGGTGTCGGGCGGAAGAATCACCTGCTGCCGACTCACGGCCTTCGATATGTGATGTCGGCGCGGTACCGCGTGAACCCGAGTCGTTCGTAGGTGTGCAGGGCCGCAGTGTTGTCGCCCTCGACGTACAGTTCCACCTCGGCCAGGCCTCGTCCAGCCAGGTAGTGCAGGCCTGCGAGTGTCAACAGGTTGCCGAGACCGCGGCCCTGCGCTGCCGGGTCGACGCCGACGACGTACACCTCACCGAGTCCGGGCTTGTCGACCTTCGTCCAGTGGAAGCCGAGAAGTGTGTCCGGATCGGCCGCGTCGAACGCGAGGAAGACGCCTGCCGGATCGAACCACGACGACCCGGTCCGCTCGTCGACCTCCTGCGGTGTCCACCCGCCCTGTTCGGGATGCCAGTCGAAGGCCGCGTTGTTGACGCGCAGGATTTCGTCGTCGTCGCCAGGCCGGTATGTGCGGACTACGACGTCGTCACGCTCCGGCAGCTCCGGCAGCGTCTCGGTCAGCGGGCGACGCAGTTGCAGCAGTTCCCGATGGCGGTCCAACCCGAGCGCGGCGGCGACGCGGCGTGCGGCGGGCAGATCGCCGTGCGCCCACACCTGCGGACGGTCGCCGAGTTCGGCTCCCGCGTCGAGCACCGCGCCGACCAGCACCCGCCCCTCCCCGTCGCCCCGGTGGTCCGGGTGGACGACGGCTTCGGCCATCGGAGCCTCCCCGTCGCGCGGTTCGAGGACGTTCGCGTAGCCGTGCTCGGTGACGACGTGCAACGCCCCACCGTTCCGAACCGCCAGACGATGCTGTTCGCTAAGTGCTTCGACCCCGTCCGCGGCCTCGGCCGCATCGAGCGCTGCCAGCGCATGGTCCACGTCGGCCGCGGTCAACGCACCGCGCACGATCCTGATCGGGAACGAGTTGCTCATAGCCTCCGAGGGTAGTGGGTCGGGCCCTCGACTCGATCCGGCCGACAGTCTGGCACTAGTCGGGTTCGCCTGCCCCCGACTCGTCGGCGGCACGGCCGACGGACGGTTTCACCGCTTTGTAGCCGACATTGCGCACCGTGCCGATCAACGATTCGTGGTCCGAGCCCAACTTGGCGCGCAGACGTCGCACGTGGACGTCGACGGTGCGGGTGCCGCCGAAGAAGTCGTAGCCCCACACCTCGTGCAACAGCTGCGCGCGGGTGAACACTCGACCGGCATTCTGTGCGAGGTACTTGAGGAGTTCAAACTCCTTGTACGTCAGGTCGATCGGCTTTCCGCGCAGCCGAGCCGTGTACGTGCTCTCGTCGATGACGAGTTCGCCCAGCGTCACCTTGTCCGACAGCTCGGGTTCGGTTGCGGTGCCTCGCGCCAATGTCAACCGGAGACGGGCGTCCAGTTCTGCGGGGGCGGTGCCGGGCAGGAGGAAGTCGTCTATCCCCCAGTCCTGGTTCACCGCGACCAGCGAGCCCTCGCCGACGACGGCGACCACACGGGAACCGGTCGATTCCAGCAGGCGGCACAGACTGCGCGCATTGGCCAGATCGGTGCGGGCATCGACCAGCACCAGTTCTGATTCGGACGCGTTCACCAGCGACGATGTGTCGACCGGAGCCAAGGTCACATCGTGCGGTAGCAGCGTTAAGGATTCCAGTACAGAGTCCGGCGACGACTCCGACGTCAACAGCAACAGGTCCACTCACCACTCCGCTCTCGTCGTGGCCTCTTGGCTGAACTGTCGATCGACGCTGGTCGCAGCTCGTGAAGATGTGATGACAGAATAGACCCGATGTCCACCTCCGCCCGAATCCGACCCTCGCGCCGTGCCGCACAGATCGCGGCCATCGGCGCCGTCGTCGTCGTGATTGTGCTGGTCATCGCGTTTCTGGCAGACAATCTGGCGGCGTCGCGCGCCGAGCACCGCGTCGCGGTTGCCATCGAAGAATCCGGCCGCGTCGACTTCGAACCCGAGGTGAACCTCGGCGGCCTCGGATTCCTCACACGGGCGGGCGACGGGCGGTTCCCGTCGATGCTCGTCAGCGCGCGAGGAGTAACGATCACCGGGTGCGGCGACCGCGGCGCCTGCACGGCCACCGTCGACGCCCGACTCGACGACGTCACGACCGGCGATATCTGGGACGTCGACGCGACGACCCCGATCCGCGCGGCCGCGATCACCGCCGAGACCCGCATCGACTCAGTGAACCTCGGCAGGCTGATGGGGATCACCGACCTGTACATCAACACGCCTGCCCCCGAGGGGAAGGCGGGCGGCGGAGGTCCCGGCGACGGGCTCCTCGAACGGACCGACGGCATCATGCTCAGCGGGACCGTCCCCTACCCGGGATCGCCCGAGTACGCGGACGGTCTTCCGCCGTCCGCGTCCGGGTACACGGCGCCGAAGGTGAAGATCAGTGTCAGCGCGAAGGTCTTCGTCGTCGACGGCCGCGTGCACGTCGAAGCGACCGGACTGTACGACGGCCCCGAAGACCACTACTCCGCGGACGTCCCGCCAGAATTTCGCGCACACGTTCTCGAGCGCTTCTCAGCGACCCTGCCGACGCTCCCGATGGCGTGGAACATCGCCGCGAGCAACGCTCTGAGCAGGGGAAGTGACCTCATCGTCGCCGGGAACAACGATGCGCGAATTGTCAAGCCGATCGACTACTGAACGCTCGGCGCGACGTCCCAGCCAGCCTTCAGTGTTGTACCGTCTTCGACGTCTCCACCCTTACTGCGTCACGCCCAAGGGTGACAGCGCTCGTATCCCCTCGAAAGGAACACACATGGCACGCTCCGATGTCCTGGTCAGCGCCGATTGGGCTGAGCAGAATCTCAACACCGACAAGGTCGTCTTCGTCGAGGTCGACGAGGACACCTCGATCTACGACCTCAACCACATCCCGGGCGCCATCCGCCTGGACTGGCGCAAGGACCTGCAGGACGGTGTCCGCCGCGACTTCCTCGACGCCGACCGCTTCTCCGCACTGCTGAGCGAGCGTGGCATCGCCAACGACGACACCGTCGTCCTCTACGGCGGCAACAACAACTGGTTCGCCGCCTACGCGTACTGGTACTTCAAGATCTACGGTCACAAGGACGTCCGCCTCCTCGACGGCGGCCGCAAGAAGTGGGAGCTCGACGGTCGTGAGCTGAGCAGTGACGCCGTCACCCGCGAACCCACCAAGTACGTCGCACAGGCAGCAGACACCTCGATCCGCGCATTCCGCGACGAGGTCATCGACTCGATCGGCTCCAAGAACCTCGTCGACGTCCGCAGCCCCGACGAGTTCACCGGCAAGATCGCCGCACCCGCCCACCTCCCGCAGGAGCAGGCACAGCAGCGCGGTCACGTCCCGGGCGCGATCAACATCCCGTGGTCGTCGACCGCGAACGAAGACGGCACCTTCAAGTCGGAGGACGACCTCACCGCGCTGTACGCGGAGA
This sequence comes from Gordonia liuliyuniae, assembly GCF_021738805.1. Taxonomy (NCBI): domain Bacteria; kingdom Bacillati; phylum Actinomycetota; class Actinomycetes; order Mycobacteriales; family Gordoniaceae; genus Gordonia; species Gordonia liuliyuniae. The sequence continues at coordinate 36,261 of NZ_JAKKOR010000006.1, forward strand.
AGGGTTTCGACGACGCCAAGGAGACCATCGCCTACTGCCGCATCGGTGAGCGCTCGAGCCACACCTGGTTCGTGCTGCAGGAACTGCTCGGCAAGAAGAACGTAAAGAACTACGACGGCAGCTGGGTCGAATACGGCTCCCTCGTCGGCGCACCGGTCGAGCTCTAGAGCTCCGACTTCATCTGAGAGGAATACCCACATGTGTGCAGCACCCAAGCAGGGTCAGTCCCTGCCGGCAGGCGTTGACGTCGAGAAAGAGACCGTCCTGACCGGTCAGGTCGTGGACGGCTCGGGCAACCCGGTCGCGGGCGCATTCGTGCGTCTGCTCGACGGCACCGGCGAGTTCACAGCCGAGGTCGTCGCGTCGGCCACCGGCGACTTCCGGTTCTTCGCCGCCCCCGGCACCTGGACGCTCCGTGCGCTCAGTTCGCAGGGCAACGGCGACGTCACCGTCTCACCTGAGGGCCCCGGCGTCTACAACCAGGACGTCACCGTCTCGAAGTAGTACATTCCGCACGCTCACGATGCCCCGGCCACAACACGCAGCCGGGGCATCGTCGTCCGTCCAGAATTACCAGCACGTATGCGGTATCCACCCTCCGACGGACCGCGTCCACATCCGAGGCAACAGCAACACGGCGCGGGATCATCCGAGATGGTGCCGACGGCTCGGCAGGCAACCCGCCGAGAATGACGCGGTCGACGACCTGCCGGCCGCCCTCGCGCACGCCGCACGCTGCCTTCGCGCCGAAGACCTCGTGATGGTCTGCGACTCGCTTCTGAACAAGCGACTACTGGCTCCCACCGACGTCGACGACATACTTCGGCACGCGCCGCGACCCGTCCGGGCCGCACTCGATCGGGTCGACGGACGTGCGGAGTCCGGCACCGAGACCATGGTCCGCCTACGGCTCTCGGCGCCGAACCTGCAGATCCGACCGCAGGTTCAGATTCCCGACGTCGGCCGTGTGGACCTTCTCATCGGCTGCTCGCTCATCATCGAAGTGGACGGCGAGGAGTATCACTCGTCGTCGACCGCCTTCGAAAACGACCGGAAGCGCGACCTGCGAGCCCAGGCTCTCGGCTATCGCGTGGTCCGGCTCAGCTACCGGCAGGTGATGTACTGCTGGCCGGACGTCCGCGCACTCACCAACGAACTCGTACATCGCAACGAACACCGCCGACGGTTGACGGCCCCGGCAGCGTGATCCGCGACGGCGTGTGACATATCCGGCACTCACCGACCACCGTTATCGGGTCGCGCCAGTGCGCGGTAGAATCCGATACGTGGTCCTCTTCTTCGAAATCCTGCTTGGTCTCGCGTCCGTGCTCATCGTGTGGTTCGCGCTGTACACCGTTTACCGCCTGGTCAACGACGAGTCATGACTCGGTCGGGCAACGAGGCGATCTCCGACGCTGAGCTCCGCGCTCAGGAGACCGCCGGCAAGAACGTGCCGGCGATCGGCGATCTTCCGCTCCCGATCGACACTGCGAACCTCCGCGAGGGTCCGGACCTGAGTCCGGCGCTTCTCGCACTGCTGCCGCTGGTCGGTGTCTGGGAGGGCGAAGGCGAAGGCCACAACCCGATAACCGGCGACGACTACCAGTTCGGTCAGCAGATCGTCATCAGCCACGACGGCGGCGACTACCTCGTGTGGCAGTCGCGCTCGTGGGTGCTCGACGACGACGGCGCATACGTGCGCCCCGACCTCCGTGAGTCCGGCTTCTGGCGGATCAGCGAGAGCGACGACATCGAACTGCTTCTCACACATGCCGAAGGCGTGATCGAACTCTTCTACGGACGACCGCTCAACCAGACGTCGTGGAATCTGACGACCGACGTCACTCTCCGCACTGAGACAGGCGTCCACACCGGCGGCGCCAAGCGCCTGTACGGGCTCGTGCCCGACGGCGATCTCGCCTACGTCGAAGAACGCGTCGACGCCGACGGAGAACTCACGCCCCGGCTGTCCGCGAAACTGCACAGAGTCATCGGATAGACCCGAACTAAACAAAGCGAGTCGAAGCCCAGACGGGTTTCGACTCGCTTCGTTCTCGGTGCGGGAAGACTTGGTACCGAGTATCGCTAGACGCCGCTCGAGGCCAGTTCCGCATCGATGCGGAGGACGCCGGAACCATCGCCGTCGACGATGCGGAGCCGGCCCAGGATCTCGGAGACCGTCGCTTCCTCTTCCACCTGCTCGGAGATGAACCAGTCGATGGTGGGACGCGAGTCGAGGTCGCGCTCATCCTCGGCCTGGCGGTACAAGTCGCGAACGCCTTCGGAGACGGCACGCTCGGCGTCGAGCGCGATCTCGAAGACGTCCTCGACCTTCTCGACCTTGATCGACGGGATCGTGATGTCACCGATCACCGGATGGTTGTCACGGTCGGTGAGGTGGGTGATGAGACGGTCGGCGTGCGTCAGCTCCTCCGCCGACTGTGCACGCAGCCACGACGCCATGCCCGGCAGGTCACGGACTTCCATCTCGATGGCGAGCTGACGGTACAGGAAAGACGACTCGTACTCGCGGTTGATCTGCTTGATGAATTGGGCTTCGAGTTCTTCGCTCATCTTCATGGCGGCTTCCTAACGTTCAAAGAGAGAATTCGGAGTCTTCCGCATTCTTTCGGACACAATCCAGAATAGCCACGAATTCAGATCCGTCCAGCCAGGTACGGCATACCTTATTTGCAGGTCAAGGCGATATTTCAGCGAATTCACTTTAGGCTTTCCTACCTTATTAAAGGCAAGGCTAAATAGCGTTGAACCCTTCAGATGCAGGTCAGTCGATTTTGATTACCGGCACACCCTCGACGTCTGACGACTGATGCGTGATAACCACCACGGTCCGGTCCGGTCCGAATAGATCCGTCCGATCACAGATCCGTCGCAGGAGACCCGGCGCGTCGTCGCGATCGAGGTGCTCGGTCGGTTCGTCGAGCACGACGACCGGTGCCGTGTGCACCAGCGCTCGCGCCAACAGGATCCGCCGACGTTGGCCGCCGCTCACCGACGCCGCACCCGCGAGCTCGGTGTCGAGCCCGTCCGGCAGACCCGCCAGCCAGGGACCGAGACCGACACCGGTCAGTGCGTCGACGATCTCGCCGTCGGTCGCGTCGCCGCGGGCCACGCGCAGATTCTCCCGGACCGACGTCGAGAACAGGTGCGCCTCCTCCGCGAAGTACGCGGCCGCGCATCGCAGGTCGGCGGGATCGCTCGTCACCGAACCGTCGAGCGGTTCGAGCAGCCCGGCCAACGTCATCCCCAACGTCGACTTGCCCGCCCCGCTACGACCGGTGACGAGGAGACGGTCGCCGGGGCTCAGGTCGAGGTCCACGCCGTCCGCGGGACCGAGCGGGACGCCGTAACCCCACTGCAGGCCGCGGACGGTCACCGTCGCCGGGCGGGGGTCGAACACCGGGTCCGCGGCGACCCGCGGTGGGCCCGCCGCGTCGACCAGCGCCATGACCCGCGCCGCACTCTGCCGTCCGCGCTCCCACGCGATCGCGGCGTCGGTCAAGGGCCCGGTCGACTCGAACGACGACAACGGGAGGAGCACCAGGACACCGAACAGCATCGGCGTCACGGCGCCGTCGGTGGACGACACGTCCATCAACGAACCGGAGACGCGCGAGGCGAGGTCGACGGCGATCACCGCGGCGGCGACGACACTGACGAGCATCGCAACCGGAGTCAGCGACGCGGCACCCGCCTGCCGTGCGGCGGCACCGTCGACGGCCCGAGCATGGTCGGCGTCAGCGTCGCGCAGCCGTGCCAGCGCGGACTCCCGTCGCCGTGCGACGGTCAGTTCGCCCGCATGCCAGAGAAGCCCGGTGACGTCGGCTCCGACGCGTTCACGGGCGTGCGCCCCGTCGGCGACGATCCGCGTCGACGCGCGGGCCGCCGACCATGGTGCGACGACGCCGCTGATCACCAGTGCACCCGCGAGGACCACGGCGGACAGCGGAGAGACGACGGCCATGATCGCGACCGCGGCGACCGACGTGACCGCACCGACAGCCATCGGGACCAGGCCGCGGACCACGGCGTCGCCGATCTCGTCGACGTCGTCGGCGGTGCGCGCCAGAAGCGCGGAACGGTCGGATCGGACGGTCACCGCCGGGTCGCCACCGGCGAGCGCACGGTACAGACGTGCTCTCGCGGTCGCCATCGCGCGGAGCGCGACGTCGTGTGTGGCTAGGCGTTCGAGGTAGCGGAACAGGGCGCGGGAGATGCCCAGCGCCCGGACGGCGGTGACCGCGACCGACAGGTAGAGGACGGGTGGCATCTGCCAAGCCCTGGTGATGAGCCACGCCGACAACGCGGCGAGTCCGAGCGCGGACAGCGCGCCTGCGGCGCCGAGCCCTATCGCGACGAGCGGGGTGTGTCGCCGCACGCCGGCGAAGTTGAGCGCTCGCAGCAGCGGATCATCGCGTCGCATCGACAACCTCCCGGCGGATATCGACGACGGTGTCGGCGATCCGGAGTGCCGCTGTCCGGTGCGAGACTACAACGACGGTCGCGCCGTCGGCGGCGCGACCGGAGATCGCGTCGAGAACGCGCTCGGCGGTGTCGTCGTCGAGGTGGGCCGTCGGTTCGTCGAGGAGGACCAGCGGCGCGTCGGACGCGAGGACCCGGACGAGGGCGAGCCGCTGCCGCTGCCCCGCCGACAGTCCGGATCCGTCGGAGCCGAGGGGGGTGGCCGCACCGTTCGGCAAGTCGGCCAGGACCTCGTCGAAGGCGACCGCGTGTGCGGCTCGCGCGGTTGGGGCGTCGGCGAGCGTGCCGAACACTGCGAGGTTGTCCGCGACGGTCCCCGCGATGATCACCGGATGCTGCGGCAGCCACGCGACCTGTGCGTGGTATTCGTCCGGGACGAGCTCGTGCACGTCGACGCCGCCGATCCGGACGGCCCCCTCGTCGGGCGTCTCCAAGCCGAGGATCGTCGACAACAGCGTCGACTTGCCCGATCCGTTCGGGCCCGCGACGACGGTGACCCGCCCGGGCGAACAGCACGCGGTGACGCCGCGCGGTGTCCACCCGTCGCGGGTCTGCACGCCCACCTCGCTGAGGTCGATCGGCGCTCCGGCGACTTCGACGGTCCGGGTACCGCCCGGTCTGCCGGTGCGCGCGCAGACGTCGAGCACTTCGCGGGAAGCCTCCATGCCGTCCTGCGCCGCATGGAACGCCGACCCGATCCGCCGCAGCGGCAGGTACGCCTCCGGCGCGAGAACGAGGGCGAGGACGCCTGCGTACAGGCTCATGTCGCCGAACACCAGACGCAGTCCGATGCCGACCGCGACGAGCGCGACGCTCAACGTCGCGAGCAGTTCCAGCGCGGCCCCGGACAGGAATGCAATTCGCAACGACGACATCGTCGTCCGGCCGAACTCGCGCCCGAGCTCGTCGACCCGCCTGGTTGGGCCGACGGCGCGACCGATGGCGCGCAGCGTCGGCAGCCCGGTCAGCAGGTCGAGGAGCTGCGAGCTCTGGTTGCTCATCGCGTCGAGCCGGCGACGCGTGCGGTCGCGGGTGAGCAGGCCGATCAACACCATGAAGAGCGGGATCAACGGGATCGTCACGATGATGATGACGGCGGACGGCCAGTCGGCCCAGCCGATGACGATCACCACCAGCGGGGTGATGACGGCAGTCGACAACAGTGCGGGCACATAGTCGGCGAGGTAGTCGACGAGGGCGTCGAGACCGCGCAGCAGCACCGTCGACGACCTGTCGCGGTCGGCGGCGAGGACGTGCGGCGACGTCCGCCTCGCATCGGTCAGCGCGTCGACCGCCGCCGAACGGAGTTCGGCGATGGTCGCCAACGCGGCTCGGTGGGCGTATCTCTCCTGCAGGTACGTCATGAGGGCGCGGGCCGCGAACGCCGCCGCGATCACCGACAGGTGCACGGATTGAGCGCCGAACGTGCGCGACGCCGGGTCCGTGACGAGTTCGCCGAGCAGACCGGCCAGCGCGACCGCACCCGCGATCACCGCGATCACGGTGCCGACGGAGAACGCCGCGATCGCTACCGCGTACCGACGCGCAGACGGCGAGTAGCGCAGGAGCCGCGGGTCGAACGGGGGTGTGCGGTCGCCGTCTCGGCTCCGTTCGACCGGCAGCGCACGGGCGCTAGCTTCGTCCGGCACGCGATGCTTCCTCGCGCAGCGGAAGCCCGCCGTGCTCAGGGATGCGCTCTACCGCGAGCCGCTGACGGAACACCCAGTACGTCCACCCCTGGTACAGCAGCACGATGGGCGTCATGATCACGGCTGCCCACGTCATGATGACGAGCGTGTAGTGGCTCGACGACGTGTTCGCCACAGTCAGATTGAACGCTAAATCGGTGGTCGACGGGAGCACGTTCGGGAACAGCACGCAGAACAGGAGTCCCACGGTGGCCGCGATGGCGACGCAGGTCGCGCCGAACGCGAGCCCTTCGCGGCGCAGATACGCGCCGGCGACCATCACGACCGCGGCGACGACAGCGATCGCGACGACCGCCCACGTCCAACCCTCGCCGTATTCGAGCTGAGTCCACAGCAGGAACGCCGCGGCGACGGCAGTGGTCGGGATCGCCAGACGCAGGGCGACGCTCTGCGCATCGTGGCGCAGGTCGCCGGTCGTCTTCAACGCCAGGAACACGGCGCCGTGCGTGATGAACACCAGCACCATCGTCAGCCCGCCGAGCAACGCGTACGGGTTCAGCAGGTTGAAGAAGCCGCCCGTGTACTGGGCGTCGGCGCCGATCGGGATGCCGCGCACGACGTTCGCGAACGCCACGCCCCACAGGATCGCGGGCAGCCACGAGCCGAGCCCGATCCCGACGTCGCACCACATGCGCCACTTCCGGTCGTTGATCTTGCCGCGCCACTCGATGGCGACGACGCGGACGATCAACCCGACCAGGATCAACAACAGCGGAAGGTAGAACGCCGAGAACATGGTGGCGTACCACCCGCCGAACGCCGCGAACAGCGCACCGCCGCCGGTGATCAGCCACACCTCGTTGCCGTCCCAGACCGGTCCGATGGCCGTGAGCAGCACCCGCCGACGTTTGTCGCCGTCGGGCTCGCTGTGGCGCCCGAGAAACGGCAGCAGCATGCCGACGCCGAAGTCGAACCCTTCGAGGACGAAGTACATGACGAACAGGACCGCGACGAGCGCGAACCAGAATGTTTCCAAACTCATCGGTGCACTCCTTAGTACGAGAACGACAGTGGTTTGTCGGAGTCCGAATCGGCTCCGACGTCGGGGGCGATCGCATCCTTCTCGCCGGGACCCTCGATCACATACCGTCTCTGCAGGTAGAACCAGACGACGCCCAGCGCGCCGTACAGCACAGTGAAGCCGATCAACGACGTCCACACGATCGGTGGCGTGTGGTTGGAGACGCCGTCCTGCACCAGCATGTGGATGCGGAGCGGGTCACCGTCCGCATCGGCCCAGTTGGGGACGACGACCCACGGTTGACGGCCCATCTCGGTGAAGATCCAGCCGGACGCGTTGGCCAGGAACGGGGTCGGCAGCATCCACAGCATCACCGTGCCGACCTTGCGCGGTATTTCACTGCGACCGCGACGCAGGAACCAGAGCCCACCGATGGCGACGACCACCGAGCCGAGCGCCCACGTGATCATGGCGCGAAAGCCCCAGTAGGTGACGAACAGGTTGGGCGCGAAGTTCTGGTTCGGCATGTTCAACGCCTGCTGATACTGGGCCTGCAGTTCGTTGACGCCTTGGACGGTGCTGTCGAAGGAATGATCGGACAGGAACGACAGCATGTTGGGGATCTGAATGACGTGTTCGATGTTGTCGCAGTTGTTCTGGCGGCCGATGCTCAGTACCGAGAAGCTCGCACCGGTCTCGGTCTCACACAGCGATTCGGCGGCCGCCATCTTCATCGGCTGCTGTTTGAACATGAGGCGGGCCTGCTGGTCGCCGGTGATGAACAGCGCGATGCCGGACGCGATCACCACCCAGAGCCCCAGGAGGGCGACGGGTCTCCACAGGGTCACGTTGTCGTGGCGGAGACGCTCGGGGGTCGCATCGATCTGACTGGGCGACGTCGTGGCAGGGACTTGGGTGTCGTCGCCCGAGAGCGACGCCTGTTCGAGTTTGCGGGCACGGTAGCCGTTGCGCGCCATCCACCAGAGGCAGATGACGGCCACGAACGTCGACGCGGTGAGGAACGCGCCCGCGATCACGTGCGGGAACGCGACGAGCGTCGTGTTGTTGGTGATGACGGCGAGGAAGTTGTTCATGCGAGGCCGCATCCGGACGTCGTCCCAGACGACGCCGACCGGATGCTGCATGAACGAGTTAGCGGCGATGATGAAGTACGCGGACGCGTTGACGCCGATGGCGACGAGCCAGATACAGGCCAGGTGCACGCGCCGCGGGAGTCTGCCCCAGCCGAAGATCCAGAGACCGATGAACGTCGACTCGAGGAAGAAGGCGACGAGGCCCTCCATCGCGAGAGGCGCACCGAACACGTCGGCGACGTACCGACTGTATTCACTCCAGTTCATCCCGAACTGGAACTCTTGCACGATGCCGGTCGCGACGCCGAGCGCGAAGTTGATGAGGAACAACTTGGAGAAGAACTTGGTGGCGCGCAACCATTGTTCGTTTCCGGTGCGATGCCAGACGGTCTGCATCACCGCGATCAGTGGCGCCAGACCGATGGTCAGCGGCACCAGGATGAAGTGATAAACAGTCGTGATTCCGAACTGCCATCTGGATATGTCAACGACGTCCACGCTCGCCTCACAATCGTCAGTTCCAAGAGCACGTCAATTCCGAGTGCGCTACTACGTAGCGTAGTAGCGATGGGCTGGAATACAAGCTCATCGTGACCCAGGCGACGAAGGGCACACATTCGCCGGGCCCTACATCACTGTGTCCGCGGTCACATCATGGCGTGGAAATAGCTTCAATGATCAGCTTTTCGACATCAACGGCATTTTTCGGTTGTTCGGGCAACACGTGGCGGTCCACTTGCCGGACGCGCGCAGCGAGAGTCAACGCCGAGAGCAGCCACACCCCCTCCGCGGCGACAAGGTCAGCGGGAGTCATCCGCCTGTACCGCACCGCAAGTCCGTGCCGGGCCGCGACATCGAACACCGCGGCCTGCGTGGTGCCCGCGAGGACGCCGTCACCGGTGGGCGTCGCCGTCAGCGCGCCGTCGACGACGGCGACGACGTTCGCGCGTGGACTCTCCAGAACAGTGCCAGCCGACGACACATAGATCGCGTCGTCGAATCCGCGGCCACGCGCATACCGGAGCGCGGCCGTGCTCCGCGCGTAACTCAACGCCTTCGCGCCCGACAGTTCCCACGGTGCGGCGACGTCCGGGTCGTGCGCCTTCGACAGCAGTGTCACGCGCACACCGTCGCGGCGGGCGCGCACGGACCGCTCGGGGACCGGCGACACCGTCACGTACGACGTCGGGACGCCCGGATCGGACTCGCGGCCACGCGTGTGGACCACACGCAGCGCGCCGTCCACCGAATAGGGCCCACTCGTCGTCCACTCGACCTCCGCGAGCGCGACAGCGCGCCGCAGCCCGTCGACATCCGGTGCGGGGAGGTCGAGGCGGGCGGCGCCGTCAGCCAGCCGCGCGAGGTGTGCGTCGACGAGCCGAGTTCGCCCGCTGCGCACCAGCATCGTCTCGAAGACCCCGTCGCCATGCAGGACACCGAGGTCGTCCGCGAAGAGCAGCGGTTGAGCCTCGCTGAGGAGTCGTCCATCACCATCGACCACGATCACGTCGTCCACCGTAGACTGACGGCATGTCCGCGGATTCAGTTCAGCCCGCCCGCTCTCCCATCCTCTCCTCGACGTCCGGAGCCGTTCCGACGCCCGACGGCGATCCGAGTCCCGGCGTCGCGTGGCATTACGGTGATCCGCTCGGTGAGCAACGTGCCGCGTCCCGGACAGCTTCGGTCGTCGACCGCAGCGATCGCGGCGTGATCGAACTCGCCGGCCCCGAGCGGCTCACGTGGCTGCACACGATCTCCTCGCAGCACGTGTCGGACCTCCCGGACCGCCGCAGCGCGGAGAACCTGTCGCTGGATCTGAACGGCCGCGTCGAAGACCACTTCGTCCTGACGGACGTCGACGAGGTCACGTGGCTCGACACTGGAGCCGAACGCAGCGTCCCGCTGCACGATTTCCTAGCGAAGATGGTGTTCTGGGCGCAGGTCACACCGGCCCTGCGCACCGATATGACGGTGCTGACCCTCGTCGGACCGCAGGTGCGGTCCGGGGCGATCGCCGAACTCCTCGACATCCCGGCCGACGCCGACGTCTACACGGCCGGGAATCTGCCCGAACTCCACCACGACGACGAACCGCTCGGTTTCTGGCGTGTGATGCCGCCGATCGGCGAGGGGCGCACGACGCCCGTCGTCGACCTGGTCGTCCCGCGCGACGACATCCCCCGCTGGTGGAAGGAACTGACGACCGCGGGCGCTCACCCCGCAGGCGCGTGGGCCTTCGAAGCACTGCGCGTCGCTGCTGGCCGGGCCCGACTCCACCTCGACACCGACGAACGCACCATCCCCCACGAGGCCGAGTGGATCGGCGGCCCACAGGAGCAGGGAGCGGTCCACCTCGACAAGGGCTGCTACCGCGGACAGGAGACCGTGTCGCGGGTGGCGAACATCGGCCGGGCGCCTCGACGGCTCGTCCTCCTCCACCTCGACGGCAGTTCCGACGCACGGCCGGCGACCGGCGACCCGGTGTCGGCAGGGGGGCGGACCGTCGGTCGCGTCGGCACCGTCGTCGACCACTTCGAGCTCGGCCCCATCGCGCTGGCCCTGGTGAAACGCTCCGTCCCGGCCGATGCAGACCTGATCGCCGGCGACCCCGCATCCGGGACGGCCGCTCGGATCGACGGCGATCGGTACATCTCAGACGACACGGTCCCTGCCGGGCGGGCCGCTCAGGATCGGCTTCGAGGACGCTCCTGACCTTGTGAGACACGTCATGTGATGCCTCTCGCGGCGTTCTCGGCCCGACGCGAGGAGACTTAATTGCGTCCGCGCGCTAGACTGTCAGTACGAGAACTACTAACGAATAGAACGGGGCCGCCACCACGATGGCCGCCCCGTCATTGTGCGAGGGGGTCCCGAATGGGCCGCGGCCGGGCTAAGGCAAAGCAGACGAAGGTTGCACGTCAGCTGAAGTACTCCACCCAAAACACCGACTTCGACAGCTTGCAGCGTGAGTTGTCCGGTGGCAGTGGTGAACACACGTTCACCGACACCTGGTCGGATGAGGACAGCCGGGACTCTGAAGACGAGTGGCGACACGCCTGACGCGCTACGGCGAACGACCTCGGCACGCATGAGCTGACGAGGTCCCACCACTCGCTTCGCTGACTGAGTTCCCACTCAACGAACAAAGTCCGCCGATCTGTGCCACCATCTGGCACGGATCGGCGGACTTGTTGTCGTCAGAAACGCGCGTGGTCTCCGACGAGACGCGCGGATCCGGGTCCAGCGTCGTCTGCGCGCTTGACCGAACCGAGGACCCAGTTGTCGACGTGGCGGGCGGTGAGGATCGCCTGCGCGCGGTCGGTGTCTTCGGGAGCGACGATCGCGACCATGCCAACCCCCATGTTGAAGGTGCGCTCCATCTCGGCGCGCTCGACGCGACCGCGCTGAGCGATCATCGAGAAGATCGGGGCAGGCGTCCACGAGCTGCGTTCGAGGACCGCTTCGAGACCGGCCGGGAGGACACGGCCCAGGTTGTCGGCGAGACCGCCGCCGGTGACGTGCGCAAAGGTCCGGACCTCGGTCTCTGCGGCGAGCGCCAGACAGTCCTTGGCGTAGATGCGGGTCGGTTCGAGGAGTTCCTCCCCGAGCGTACGATCGAACTCTTCGACGTGGCCGCCGAGGTCCAGGTGACCCCACTCCAGGAGCACCTTCCGTGCCAGCGAGTACCCGTTCGAATGGAGGCCCGACGACCCCATCGCGATCGCGACGTCGCCCGGACGGACGCGGTCGGGCCCGAGGATCGAATCGGCTTCGACGACGCCGACACCGGTCGCCGAGATGTCGTAGTGGGTGTCTTCCATGACACCCGGGTGTTCCGCGGTCTCGCCGCCCAGCAGCGCACAGCCCGCGTCGACGCAGCCGTCCGCGATGCCCTTCACGATGTCGGCGACCATTTCGGGGATCACCTTGCCGACAGCGATGTAGTCCTGCAGGAACAACGGCTGCGCGCCGCAGACGACCAGGTCGTCGACGACCATCGCGACCAGGTCTCGACCGACCGTGTCGTGCACGCCCATCGCCTGGGCGACAGCGAGCTTCGTGCCGACGCCGTCGCTCGACGCGGCGAGGACCGGCTCGCGGTAGTCACCCTTCAGGGAGAACAGGCCCGCGAAACCGCCGAGCCCGCCCATGACCTCCGGGCGCGTCGCCCGTTTTGCGTGCGGCGCGAACAACTGCACTGCGCGTTCGCCCGCGTCGATGTCCACACCGGCCGCTGCGTACGACGCACCGCCCGCTGCATTCCCGGATGCCTGGTCGGCAGCCCCGTCCGTCATGGTGGTGCTTCTCCTACACACTCGCTAAAGGCGTGGTCGAGCACCGACCGTCGCCATGGTCAACGCACTCACGCTACCTGAGTGCGAGGTTAAATCTCTCTCCGCGATCGGCGGTCAGGGGCGCATTACCGCGCTGACGTTATCGTTCTTCGCGATCAACGAATCGGGAGCTGTGCCCTGCGACGTCGACATCATGGTCTCGAGCACCGCTTTGCCCATCGCTGTCTCGGTCGGCAGCTCGATCGGGTAGGTGCCGTCGAAGCATGCCGCGCACAGGTCCGACGACTTCTCGCCGGTCGCCTCGACCATGCCTTCGACACTGATGTAGCCGAGGCTGTCGGCGCCGATCGCCTGGCGCACACCGTCGACCATGTTCTCCTCGGACTCCATGCCGTTGGCGATGAGTTCGGCGGGCGAAGCGAAGTCGATGCCGTAGAAGCACGGCCAGCGGACCGGCGACGACGCGATACGGACGTGCACTTCGACGGCTCCGGCTTCCCGCAGCATCCGAATGAGGGCGCGCTGGGTGTTGCCACGAACGATCGAGTCGTCGACCACGACGAGCTTCTTGCCGCGGATCACCTCGCGGAGCGGATTCAACTTGAGGCGGATGCCGAGCTGACGGATGGTCTGCGACGGCTGGATGAACGTGCGGCCGACGTAGGCGTTCTTCATCAGGCCCTGGCCGTACGGGATCCCCGATTCCTGCGCGAAGCCGACGGCCGCAGGCGTACCCGATTCGGGCACCGGGATCACGAGGTCGCCTTCGGCGGGCTGTTCGCGGGCCAGACTGCGGCCGATGTCGACACGCGTCGAATGCACCGAGCGTCCGTGGATCACGCTGTCCGGGCGTGCCAAGTAGACGTGCTCGAAGATGCACAGCTTCGGCGTCGGCTCGGCGAACCGGGTGCTGCGGACGCCGTTGCTGTCGATGGCGAGGAGCTCACCGGGCTCGATGTCGCGGACGAACGACGCGCCGACGATGTCGAACGCCGCGGTCTCCGAGGCGACGACCCACCCGCGGTCGAGTCGGCCGAGCGAGAGCGGACGGATACCGTGCGGGTCACGCGCCGCGTACAGCGTGCTCTCGTCCTGGAAGGTGAGGCAGAACGCACCCTTGAGGGTCGGCAGCAGGTCGACGGCCGCCTGCTCGAGCGTCTTGTCCGCGGCGCCGTGCGCGAGGAGCGCCCCGACGACGTCGGAGTCGGAGGTGGCCGTGGTGCGCGGTCCGTACACGCCGAGCTCGCGAGCGCGAGACGCGAGTTCCGCGGTGTTGACGAGGTTGCCGTTGTGACCGAGCGCCACCCCGCTGCCCGCGTCGGTGTGCCGGAAGATCGGCTGCGAGTTCTCCCAGGTCGTCGATCCGGTCGTCGAATAGCGGCAGTGTCCGATCGCGACGTGTCCGACCATCGAGGCGAGGGTCTGCTCGTCGAACACCTGGCTGACGAGGCCGAGGTCCTTGAACACGAGGACCTGCGCGCCATCGCCGACGGCGATGCCCGCGGCTTCCTGCCCGCGATGCTGCAACGCGTACAAGCCGTAATAGGTGAGCTTGGCGACGTCCTCGCCCGGTGCCCAAACGCCGAAGACGCCGCACTCCTCGCGCGGCTCGTTCTCGACTTCGTCTGGTTGCTGGGCTGCGAGCAGATTGCGGGAGTTGATCGACAGATCAGTCACGAGGCGACGCTCCAAGTCGTGGGCTGGACGGGCGTACCCCAAGGGTACTTACCGAGGGGCGACTTGGGAAAACCTTCCGGCCCCGACGTGTGCAGACTAACGATCCACGTGTGATCGACGACATAGGGTATGCGGCCCTGCAGATGCCGCGGCCGCAACACCGTTGGGAGGGGACTATTGATGAAATCACGATCCGCGATATTGGCGATCACGGCGGTCGGAGTCGGCGTCGTCGTCGCACCGGCCGTCGGCGCCGGGCAAGCGTCCGCGACGCCCGCGACCACCTGCACGATGGCCTACCTGAACCCCAACGTCGCGCCGCTGCCTCTCCAAGCGAACTCGGTCTTCGAGGCGAGCGCGGGCGGCAACGGGAAGATGACGATGAAGGTGCGGACCGATGCGGTATCCGTCGTCGGCTACCGGCAGCACGTCTCATTCACCTGGGCGAATCTCGACACCGGCCGCAACGGCGGCGAGCAGTGGTCGAAGCGGGTCGTCGGCCCCACCAACACCGTGACGTTCCCGGGCGTGAAGACCGGTGTCGGCCGGATCACGTTCCAGGCGAACGTCTCCAACACCAGCGCAGTGGATGCCAAGCGCGTGACCACCGGCCAGTGCGGCACCGAGATGAAGGCGTACTGAACGCTCCGGCTTCCGGCTCACCGCCGCAGCGGGACCACCGGGAGGTGGGCGGCGACGTCGCCAGCCCGGTGTCCGGACACGCTGACGCGGTGCGCGTCGACGGCATCGTCGAACGATTCGAGGCCGGTCGCCAGGAGCAGCCACTGCCGTGGCGTCGTCTCGACGACGTTCGGCGGTGTCCCGCGTGTGTGGCGAACACCCTCGATGCACTGGACTGCGACGAACGGCGGGACGCGCAGTTCCACGGAGTTGCCTGGCGCGTCCTGTCCGACGGTGCGCGCCGTCGTCCGGACCGCTGCGGCGAGTGCCTGCCGCGGCGGCGGTGGAAGGGTCTCGTCGCGCAGCCAGTCGGCGACGGCGAGGACCGCCGCACGCGTCTGAGCAGGGTCGACCTTGTCGTTGGGTGCCATCGCTCTATCCGACGAACGGCGCGGTGGCGCCCCGCTCGATGATCTGTTCGACGACGTCGTCGTCGGTCCGCTCCTGGCCGATGCGCAGCGTCTTGTTGCCGCCGTGATAGTCGCTCGACCCGGTCTGGAGCAGGTCGAGGTCGGTCGCGATCCCGACGAGTTCCGCACGGGCGGCGTCGTCGTGGTCGGGGTGACGGACTTCGAGTCCGGCGAGTCCGGCTTCGACGAGCGATTCGAGGACGGGTCCAGTGAGGATCGCTGCCGCGCCCCTCGCGCGCGGGTGGGCGATCACGGGAACGCCGCCCGCCGCGACGATCATCTCGATGCCCCCGATCAGCGACGTCGACCGCAGCGAGACGTGGTGCGGTCCGCCGTCTTCCAAGAGTCCGTCGAACGCCTCCCCGACAGTGCCGATGACACCTGCGTCGATCAAGGCGCGAGCGATGTGCGGTCGCCCGATGTTGCCGCGGCCCGCCTTCTCGCGGACGTCATCGATGTTGATCGGGTACCCGGCGTCCACCAGGCTCTCGACGATCCGCGCTCCGCGACTGGTGCGCTCGTCGACGATCCGCTGCCACTCGGCGGTGATCCGAGGATGCTGGCGGTCGAACAGGTAGCCGAGCAGGTGGACCGAGACCAGCGCTCCGTCCGGCCCCGGGTGCTTGGTGGAGAACTCCGCCCCCGGAAGCACGCGCATTCCGGTCGGGACGTGTTCGGCGGCCTGATCCCATCCGGCGGCCGTGTCGTGATCGGTCAGCCCGACCGTCGTCAGTCCGGCTCCCCGTGCCGCGGTCAGCAACTCCTCCGGCGTGTCAGTCCCGTCCGAGAAACGAGTGTGCGTGTGGAGGTCGGCGGTCAGCATGGGTCGATTGTAGTGAGCCGTGACCTCAGATTCCCCGTGAGGGATCACCGTCGGCGGTACGGACGATGTCGGCGCTGCGCGGGGAATCTGACGTCACGCACCCTCCTCAATGCCCGGAAGGAACGACCGAAGGTGCGCACCCGCACGGATTGCGGTGAGGATTCTCGCGTTCGTCTTGTCCCAGTCGAACACGATGTCGTCGTAGGTAAACCGCAGCGGGCAGTAGCCCAGTTCGTGGGCGATCGCATCGCGGGTCCGATCCTTCTGGAACTGGCGCCTACCGCTGTGCCACTCCCAACCGTCGATCTCGATGATCAGGTACTTGCCGACCAGCATGTCGACCGTGCCGAGCCCGTCGATCTTCACTTGAACGCGCAGTTTGATGTTCTGGCGCCGCAGCCGGAGTCGCGCCATCGTCTCCGGCCCCGAGTCGGCCGCGCCGTCGCACTTGGCGAGCCGACCGTGCATGTACTCCGGCGCATCGCGGAACTGGTACTGCAGTTCGTCCCACGACATGAGCTGTTTGTTGAGGATCGAGTCGAACACGACAACAGTGCCCTCGTCATCGAGACATCGCGCGGCATGACGGACCACGATGTCGAGGTCGTCGACGGCCGCAGGACCTTCCGGCGACGGACGACGAAACTCGCGACAGAACGGCCCCGGCTGGGTCCGGACCGCCGACGAGTTCCCGCGCACATGCACGTCGTGGTGGTCGGGCACCCACACACCGTGTCGGCGAAGTGCGCTCACGCAGCTGAGGACGCCGCCGCACCGCTTCGACTTCGTCGCGACGCCCCGTGCCGACCTCGTACCAGCCGAAGCGGAGCAGACGGGCGTCACCGGATGTCAGCATCGCTCGAAGCCCGGTGCGACCGACCAGATCTGCCAGTTGCCGAGTCCGGTACACGCCGGACGGAATCGTGATCATGCCGGTTAGCGTCACCGACGGGCGAGGTCGGTGTCCCCGCTTGACCGCCGATCACCGCGATCTGTGGATGAACTCCCCGGTATCCACAGTGGCGGGGATCTGCGGTTGCACCTATCCAATGAACTCGTTCGGCATTTTCAGGCACCATGAACCCATGGGCGCTGAAGTGAGCCAACAGAAGTTCAGCGGATCCGATCGCGTCCGGTTCCGGTCGCAGGTGTCGCGAGGCACCGACGCGATCGCCCGGATGCTGACGGATGGACTGTTCACCGACCACGGCCGACCGCCTGAACCGCTTCTCGGGATGGAAGTCGAACTCAATCTCATCGGCGCCGACGCCGAACCCGCGATGGCGAACACCACCGTGCTCGAAGCGATCGCCGACCCCGACTTCCAGACTGAACTCGGCCAGTTCAACGTCGAGATCAACGTGTCGCCTCGACCGTTCGTCGGCGGGGACACGGTGAGTCTCGAGCAGACGCTGAGGACGTCACTGAATCGGGCGGAGGCGCGTGCGGCGTCGACCGGGAACCACCTGGTGATGATCGGCATGCTGCCGACGCTCCGGCGCGAACACTTCACGCACCAGTGGATCTCGACGAACCAGCGCTACAGCGTCCTCAACGAGCAGATCTTCGCGGCGCGCGGCGAGGACCTCGAACTCGACATCGCCGGTGTACCGCTGTCGGCGCGGACGTCACCGGAACGCCTGGCGACGACGTCGGACTCCATCCTCCCGGAAGCCGCGTGCACATCATTGCAGCTGCACCTGCGCGTCGCGCCCGAAGACTTCGCCGCCCACTGGAACGCTGCCCAGTCGATCGCCGGAGTCCAGGTCGCGTTGGCCGGAAACTCGCCGTTTCTTGCCGAACGAGCACTCTGGCATGAGACGCGGATCCCCGTGTTCGAGCAGGCGACCGACACTCGACCGCTCGAGTTACGCAATCAGGGAGTCCGACCGCGAGTCTGGTTCGGCGAACGGTGGATCACCACGATCTTCGATCTCTTCGAGGAGAACACCCGCTACTTCCCCGCCCTGCTGCCCGTGTCGACCGACGTCGATCCACTTGCCGAACTCGACGCGGGCCGGGCTCCGGAACTCACCGAGTTGCGCCTGCACAACGGAACCGTCTACCGCTGGAATCGGCCCGTGTACGACGTCATCGACGGCCACGCACATCTCCGGGTGGAGAACCGTGTGCTGCCCGCCGGGCCGACGGTCGTCGACGTGATGGCGAACGCCGCCTTCTACTACGGGGTGGTGCGCGGCCTCGTCGAGGCCGATCGTCCCCTGTGGTCACAGATGTCGTTCGACGCGGCGCGCGAGAACCTCGCGGCGGGCGCCCAGTGGGGTTTCGACGCGCAGCTGTACTGGCCGAACATCGGTTGGGTGAGCCCCGACGAACTCGCCCTTCGGCGGTTGCTTCCGCTCGCCGAGAAGGGGCTGACATCGTTCGGGGTGTCGGAGAAGGCTCGGCGCCGCTACCTCGGCGTCATCGAAGGACGATGCGCCACCAGGCAGACCGGATCGGTGTGGCAGCGGCGCGCTGTGAAGGCCCGCGAGGACGCGGGCGAGAGCCGCAGGCAGGCACTGCACGGGATGCTCGCCGATTACACGACCCTCATGCACGAGGGCGAGCCCGTCCACAGCTGGCCGCTGTAAGCCGCAACCGCATCAGTCGTCGTCGCGCCGTGAACTCCGCTACCGCGTCACGAGGCCGCGCCCGGTGACCAGCGGCAGATCGAGGGCGGTGACGAGGCCCGGCTCGGCGTCGACGACGGCGGACACCGCGTTCACGAGCCGCTGCGCGGTGACGATCATGCCCGACACATTGTGGTCGCCGTCGCGGCCGTGATGCGTCATCTCCACGCGCATGAACGGTTCCCCGTGGATCTCGATGCGATACGAGCCGTCACCGGAGTCGGGCCGCGGCCAGTCCGGGCACTGGTCGGCGCTGGTACGCGTGTAGTGCTCAAGGACGACGCGGTCAACACCGTCGACCTGTCCGACCACTTCGAAGTGGAGAGCGGCGAGCGTCCCCTCGGGAATCTTCACAGACACTGTGTCGATATCGCGGTCGGCGGCGACCTTCTCGACGCGTTCGACGAGCGGCTCGTCGAGCGTGATGTCCAGTCCCTTCGCGATCTGCCGCACGACGCTGCCCCACCCCATCGACAGGACGCCGGGTGTCAGAAGCATCGACTGATGGTCCATCGGTTTGCCGAAACCGAACAGGTCGCCCATCACGACGGGCTGATAGTAGGTCGAGTAGTCGGCGATCTCCATGCACCGCACCTCGTCGATCTGCTGCGACAGGCTCGTCATAGACAATGGCAGGACGTCGTTCGCGAAGCCCGGATCGATGCCGTTCACGTGCAGGCTCGCGCCGCCCCTGCGGGCGGCGTCCTCGATCGGCCCGATCATCGCGTCAGGCATCACGCCGTACGGGAACTGCAGCAGGACAGGCCCGGACGAGACCACGTTGATCCCGGCCTCGACGAAAGACGTGAGGTCGGCGATCGCCTCGACGATCCGGTCGTCTGTCATCGCCGTGTGCACGATCGCGTCGGGTTTCAACGCGAACAGCGCGTCGCGGTCGTTCGTTGCCAGGACACCGAGGTCACGGTCGAGTCCGGCGAGGCGTCCCGCGTCCTTCCCGACCTTCGCCGGATCGGACACCCACACCCCGACGAGTTCGAGATCCGGGTGAGCGTCGATTCCGACGATCGCGTGCCGTCCGACAGTTCCGGTGGACCATTCCACTACGCGTAGAGTCATGCCCCCACGCTAAAGGCCATCACCGAGTCTCGTGGTCGATTGACTGGACAGGTGTCCGATCGCGGTGCGAACCAGGCTGGTCGACGCGTGGTTAGATTCCATCCATGAGTTTCCCGATGGGCCCGAGCGTGTCGCCTCCCCTGGTCGTGATCAACGACATCCAAGTGACGCAGACGCAGATCATCACTCCGGCCGGGATCTTCCCCGTCCAAGGCGCGCAGTGGAGCCTGCAGGACACGACGTACACGAAGCAGGAGATCCCCCAGTGGGCGATCATCTGCGCGATCCTCGGGTTCTTCCTGGTGTGCGCGCTGAGCCTGCTGTTTCTTCTAGCGAAGGAAGAGCGCACCACCGGCAGCGTCCAGGTGACGGTCAACACCGCCGCAGGCAGCTACACGACGATGATCCCGGCTGGATCTCGGGCCGTCGTGATGGATTTGAACAACCGCGTGAATTACGCGCGGACGCTCAGCGCAGGCGTTTACTGACCTACCGCAGGACGCGGCTGGACACCGATCAGGTGTCGTACGTGTACGTCGTATCCGGTGAGGGATCGTTGTTGACCGCCCACACGACGAGAATGATGATCACGATGATCGCGAGGACCACGCCGATGCCCAGGCTGATCCACGCCCACATCGCGGCCTTCTTCGACGACTCCGCGGCCTGCGAGGCTTCGGCAGTCTGCCCCGCGAACCAGAGACGACCGACGGAGTTCGCTTTCGTCAGGCCGATGATGCCCAGCACGAGGGGTGCGATACCGATCAGCGTGCCGTAACAGCTCACGGTCAGAATGCCGCCGAACACGAGCGCGACGATCGACGAGATCTGCCCGGTCTGCGGCGCGGGCCCCGGTTGTGCAGCCCCGAACTGCTGTCCTGGATACGGGTACGCCGCACCGTACGGCCCCGGCGCGACGACCGGCGGCTGAGCATAAGCCTGCTCCGAGTACCCCGGCTGGGCATATCCTGGCTGGGCATATCCTGGCTGGGCATATCCCGGCTGGGCAAATCCCGGCTGGGCAAATCCCGGCTGGGCAAATCCCGGCTCGGGCAGCGGCGGTGGCGTCGGAGTGGTCTGCGTCGGCTCGTACGCGGGTGGCCCGTTCGTCGCCGACTCCGCGGGCGCCGGAACGTCGCGCTTGGTCAGATCGGGTTTCGGGGTGCCGACCTGCGTCGGCTCGTACGCGGTCCAGTCCTCGTCGTTCGACGGCTGGCCGGACGGATCATCAGGGGTAGTCAAGTCGGGTCACACTTTCAAACTGTCGAACGGTGAGATCGGAATATTTCGGATGAGGAACCAGACGAGTGTCACCACGAGCACTGTCACCGGCGTGTATCGCCACTGCTGCCAGCCGCGCACCCGGCGTCCACGCCACAGCCCGACGGTGTACGTGACGAAAGCGACGGCCAGGAACGCGAGGGCGACGACGCCGACCGCGTTGTAGTGCAATGCGCCGCCGAGATCGCCGTGCAGCAGGCAGTACACCGCGCGCGAGGCCCCACACCCCGGACAGTTGATGTGCAGCAGTGCGTTCGTCGGACACGGCGGAATGATTCCGCCCGGCGTGGTCGGATCAGCGAACCAGACGAGGGTCCCGGCCACCGCCACGCCGACGAAAACCGACGCGGGACCGGCGACCCTGTGCCGGGAGACCGTTTGCACGGTCCCCAGCACACGGTCGGCGGTCCCTACGGCGACGCTCATGTCCTACGCAGTGTTCGAGACAGCAGCCGCGATGACCACGGCGTAGAAGATCACGAAGATCACCCACCACGCGACGGCGGCGATCGCACTCCACATGGCGAACTTCTTGGCGTCGTCGGCCGCCTGCTGAGCGCCGGCGTAGTCGCCCATCGCCCACAGTTTGCCGACGGACGTCGACTTTACAATCGAGACGATGCCCAACGGCAAGCAGCACAGCACGGTGCTCAGGATGGCCCACACCAGGTTGTTGTCGGGCTCCATACCGGGGGGTCCACCCTGATACGGGTTCTGCCCGTACTGGGGTTGGCCGTACTGGGGTTGACCGTATTGGGGTTGACCGTATTGGGGCTGACCGTATTGCGGGCCGTATTGGGGCTGGCCCGAGTCGGGCTTGTTGAACGGGTCCTGCCCGAAACCGTCCGGGTTCTGCGGCGTGGTCATAGGAGTCTTTCGTCGTGCGCCGAGTGCGGCGGGGTCGTTAGATGGTCAGTCCGCGATCAGCTGAAGTCGTAGTAGCCGGCAGAAGTGTGGGTGGCCATCAACACGATCATCATGATGACCCAGAGCGCGATGGACACGCCGATCGCGATCCACCCATAGGTCGAGTACTTCTTCGCTTCGTCGGCCGAACGCTGAGCGCCGAGCGTGTCACCCCGCTGCCATTGACCGGCCACCGCATTTGCCTTCACGATTGCGACGATGCCGAAGATGCCGGCCACCAGGCTCAAGCAGGTGAAACAGGTTCCGACGAAACCGATGACGGTCACGAGGATCGCCGAGACGAGACTGTTCGCCGGCACCGGTCCCGCGTTGCCCGTCGGGCTGGCCGGATACGGGTTCGTCGGATACGGGCTGCCGGGGTACGGGTTGCCTGGGGTTTGAGACGCTGCATCGAAATGCTGCTGCCCGGGCGCCGACTGTCCGAAGCCCGGCTGCGGTGTCCCCGGCTGCTGGGTCCCCCGCTGCGGCGTCCCCGGCTGCGGTGTCCCCGGCTGCGGTGTCCCCGGCTGCTGTGTCTCCGGCTGTTGGGGTTCCTTCTTGAAGTTGGGCGTCTGCCCGAACTGCGTCTCGGCAAACGGGTCCGGCTCGGCGTTCGGGTCGCCCCCCGATGTGGGGTCGCCGTGGTCTCCGGGCGGGTTCGTCATGTCTTCCCCTCGTCGTCTGACCACCGAGTGCGGTCAACGTCGACTGATCGTAACCGCCGACACCACCCACGATCGAGAGCCGTACGTTCGAACGACAGACGTGTCGACTGCCCGGCCCTCGATCGTCGTCGGATCAGCCGAATAGTCTCGGCAGCGTCCCCTCGTGGACGTCGCGGAGCTCGTCGAGCTT
The DNA here is from genome assembly GCF_021738805.1 of Gordonia liuliyuniae. NCBI lineage: Bacteria > Bacillati > Actinomycetota > Actinomycetes > Mycobacteriales > Gordoniaceae > Gordonia > Gordonia liuliyuniae. Next base: position 59,166 of record NZ_JAKKOR010000006.1, read on the forward strand.
CACCGCGAACTGGTCCTGGACCTCGAGCTCGTCGCTGCCCTGGTCGACGACGCCGATACGAGTCCACGGCATCGAACGCGCGGTCAGCATGCCGGTGAACCGCGACTCCTCGGTCCGCGGCACCGCGACAAGGACGCGTCCCGTCGACTCGGAGAACAACCACACGAACGGGTCGACCCCCTCGGGCAACAGGACCCGGCAGCCGGTCTCGCCCGCGAGCGCCGCTTCGGCGACGGCCTGGATCAGACCACCCTCGGAGAGATCGTGCGCCGCGGAGACCAGACCGTCGCGCGACGCGGCGATCAAGATGTCGCTGAGCAGCCGCTCACGCTTGAGGTCGACCTTCGGCGGGACGCCGCCGAGATGATCATGCTCCACCTGCGCCCAGACCGAGCCGTCGAACTCGTCGAGCGTGTCGCCCATCAGAATGAGCGTCTCCCCCGGTTCGGTGCCGATCCCGGTCGGGATGCGACGTCGCACGTCATCGATGACGCCGAGCACACCGACCACCGGCGTCGGCAGGATCGCGGTGCTGCCGGTCTGGTTGTAGAAGCTGACGTTGCCGCCGGTTACCGGGATGCCGAGTTCGGCGCATCCGTCGGCGAGGCCACGCACGGCCTGGCTGAACTGCCACATGACGGCGGGATCCTCCGGCGAGCCGAAGTTGAGGCAGTTGGTGACCGCCGCGGGCGCCGCGCCGGACACGGCGACGTTGCGGAAAGCCTCGGCGAGCGCGAGCTGCGCGCCGGTGTACGGATCGAGGTAGGTGTAGCGGCCCGACGCGTCGGTCGAGATCGCGACGCCTCGGCCGGTCTGTTCGTCGATGCGGATCATGCCCGAGTCGGCATGTTCGGCGAGAACCGTGTTGCCGCGGACATAGCGGTCGTACTGCTCGGTGATGAACTTGCGACTGCACAGCGCCGGGCTGGCCAGCATCTTCAGGAACGTCGCGCGCAGTTCATCGCCGGACTCGGGACGAGTGAGTCCGGCCGTGGTCGACGCGACGACCTCGTCCTGCCAGTCCGGGCGGGCCAGCGGACGGTCGTACACCGGTCCGTCGTGGGCGACGGTGCGCGGCGGCACATCGACGACGGTCTCGCCGTGCCACATGATTTCGAGGTTGTCACCGTCGGTGACCTCACCGATCACCGTGGCCAGCGCGTCCCACTTGCGGCACACGTCCATGAACTTGTCGACGTTCTCCGGAGTCACGACCGCACACATGCGCTCCTGCGACTCGCTGGAGAGGACCTCGGCGGGCGTCATGCCCTCGGCGCGCATCGGCACCTGCTCGAGGTCGATACGCATGCCGCCGTCACCCGCGGCCGCGAGCTCGCTCGTGGCACACGACAGACCTGCGCCGCCGAGATCCTGGATGCCGACGACGAGGCCTTCGCGGTACAGATCCAGACAGCACTCGATGAGGACCTTCTCGGTGAACGGGTCGCCGACCTGGACGCTCGGCAGCTTCTTGCGCGACGGCCCCGCGTCATCGGAGTCGTCGAACGTCTCGGATGCGAGCACCGACACTCCGCCGATGCCGTCGAGACCTGTGCGAGCGCCGAACAGGATAATCTTGTTGCCCGTGCCCGACGCGAACGCCAGGTGCAGGTCTTCGGTGCGGAGGACGCCCGCGCACAGCGCGTTGACGAGGGGGTTGCCCTGGTAGCTGGCGTCGAAGACGGTCTCGCCGCCGATGTTCGGCAGGCCGAGCGAGTTGCCGTAGCCGCCGACGCCGCGCACCACGCCATCCACGACGCGCCGCGTGTCCGGCGCGTCGGCAGCGCCGAAGCGCAGCTGGTCCATCACCGCGATCGGCCGTGCGCCCATCGCCATGATGTCGCGCACGATGCCGCCGACGCCGGTCGCCGCGCCCTGGTAGGGCTCCACGTAACTCGGGTGGTTGTGCGACTCGACCTTGAACGTGACGGCCCAGCCGTCGCCCACGTCGACGACGCCTGCGTTCTCGCCGATGCCCGCGAGCATCCCGGCCCGCATCTCGTCGGTGGTGGTCTCGCCGAAGTACCGCAGATGCTTTTTCGACGACTTGTAGCTGCAGTGCTCGGACCACATCACCGAGTACATCGCCAGCTCGGCGTCGGTCGGGCGGCGGCCCAGGATCTCGCGAATACGTGTGTACTCGTCGTCCTTCAGACCCAGCTCGGCGTACGGCTGCGCGGTGTCGGGGGATTCGGCGGCGTGGGAAACGGTATCTACCTGGGCGCTCACACCGGACAGTCTATGCGAGGGCGCGGAGTGCTCGGCCCGTCACCCGGGTCTCTCGATCGGCCTACCGAGGTAGGACGTCGACGCTACTGCCTGTTCCCGACAAAAAGGACGTCGATCAGACTGGCCATCGAGTCCGGCAATACTCGTGAAAATCTGATATCGGCGAGGTCCGGAGGGTTAGAGTCGCTGCACCGTGTCGAGGTTCGGGGGGACCAGATGACAAGCACGAGGCAGCGCATCGCAGTCGGTGACGCCCGACGACTCTTCGACGCAGGCATGGCGGCGCTCGGCCACCTGGTCTGCGACGATCCACCCGACCAGGACCGTGCGCTCGCCGCGTTCACGCGCGCCAGCGAGATCGATCCGACGATGGGCGACGCCTGGTTGGGGCGGCTCGCCGCGGGCGACCGTTCCGGCTCCACCCTCTTCGGCCTGCATCGCGCCCACGACAGCATCGGGGTGCAGCAGCGGCGGGTCGGCCTGCCGCGCGGAGCACTCGCCGGGCTGGCGCCTGTCGGCCTGTTCGTCGATTACCCGATCACGACGGCCGACCGTGCCGCCGCCGCATACGCTTCGTCGCTGATCGATGGCGGCGACCTCGACGGCGCGCGACGGACCCTGGACTCGACCGCCGACGAACCGGTGATCGGCTACTGCCGCGGTGTGCTGCATCTCAGGGCCGGAGAGTGGCGGGCCGCACTCGGCGCGCTGGCCGCCCGAGACTCGTGGGCCGACCCCGTGCTGATGGCCGCGGCCGAGTATGTGGCGGGGACGGCGTGCATCCAGCTCGGCATGTTCGACGAGGGCGTCCGCCTCCTGTCGGCGACCCGGGACAGTGGTCTCGACAACGCACGCGCGGCGGCAACGTTCGCCATCGGGATGGCCCAGCGCACGCGGGGTGACGAAGCTGCGGCGAGAGCGTGCTTTCAGGAGGCGTACGCGCTCGATCCTCGTCTATCCGATGCACGGCGCGCACTGGACGACCCGTCGTACCGTTTGGTGATCGACGTTCCAGACGAGGAATCCGCACCTGCGGTCGTCGATCGGCACGCAGACCTTGCGGCCGCCGACACCGAGCTCGCATCCCAAGTTGGTTTGGCTGCAGTCAAAGAACAGGTGGAACGCCTGCGCTCGTCTGTGCTGCTCGCCGATCTGCGTGCTTCGAAAGGGCTGCGGACCGCACCGCGCAGCCTGCATCTCACCTTCACGGGCCCGCCGGGAACGGGGAAGACGACAGTCGCACGCGTCATCGCGCGCATGTATCGCGGCCTCGGGATCCTCGCCACCGATACCGTCGTCGAAGTCAGCCGAGGCGATCTCGTCGGCGAGCATCTCGGGTCGACGGCGCCCAAGACGTCGGCAGTGATCGACTCGGCATTGGACGGTGTCTTGTTCATCGACGAGGCGTACACCCTGATCCAGGAGGGACTCTCCGGCGGCGACGCGTTCGGCCGCGAAGCCCTCGACACGCTGCTCGCCCGAATGGAGAACGACCGGGATCGGCTAGTCGTGGTGATCGCCGGCTACGACGACGAGATCGATCGCCTATTGGCTGCCAATGAGGGTCTGGCGTCCCGGTTCGCGCGCCGGATCCGGTTCGACTCGTACTCGCCGAGCGAACTGGTGCGGATCGCCGAATCGATGGCGGCCGGCCGCGACTCCCGGCTGGCCGCCGATGCCTACCAGGTGTTGGAAGCATCGTTCGAGAGGCTGTGCACCACGTCGATCGGCACCCGCCGCGCCATCGACGTCGCAGGCAACGGCCGCCACGTCCGGAACCTGATCGAGGCCGCCGAGGAGGAGCGCGAACACCGTCTCGCCACGTCGAACAACGTCGACGCGCTGTCGGAGGCCGATCTGATGACGCTCACCGCGGCCGATGTGCGCGCCGCGCTCTCTCGGCGAGCCGATTAGTGTTGCACAACGGTCGCTGAGCGACCGTTGTGCAACGGGATTCACGGCGACTTACATCCCCAGACGCTGCAGGATCATCTCGGCGATATCCGCGGGGCCGCCGTCGGACGGCCGGATCACGAACTCGGGGGTCACAGGGCGCTCGTACGGCGAGTCGATGCCGGTGAACTGTGCGATCTCGCCCGCGCGAGCCTTCGCGTACAGACCCTTCGGGTCGCGGGCCTCGCAGTCGTCGAGGGGTGTGTCGACGAAGACCTCGAAGAAGGGGAGGTCGCGGGCCGCATGGATTTCCCGCGCGCGCTGGCGTTCGGCGGCGAACGGGCTGATCAACGACACGAGGGCGACGGCTCCCGAGTCGGTGAACAACGACGCGACCTCGGCGGTGCGCCGGATGTTCTCGCGACGGTCGTCGTCGCTGAACCCGAGATCGGCGTTCAGCCCATGTCGCAGATTGTCGCCGTCGAGCAGGTATGCGGGTCTGCCTTCGGCGACGAGTCGTCGTTCGAGTTCGGTGGCGATCGTCGACTTCCCCGACCCGGACAGCCCGGTGAGCCAGATGGTCGCACCGCGGTACGCGCGGTGTTCGCGCGTGACCTTCCCGGCCTCCCAGACGACGTTCGAATCGTGGGCGACGGGCGCGCCGATCATGCCCGCCGCGACGGTCGCGTTGGTCGCCTCGTCGATCAGGATGAAACTGCCGGTCTGCCGGTTGCGGCGATACTCGTCGAACATCATCGGCTGCTGACAGTGCAGCGTCATCCGGCCGATCTCGTTGAGCTCCAACTCGTCTGCGGCGCCGTCACGGTGCAGTGTGTTGACGTCGAGCCGGTAGTTCATGCCGGTCACCGACACCCGCGTCTCACGGGTGCCGCACAGCATCCAGAACGTGTCACCTTCCGACAGCGAGCGCGTCTCGGAGAACCAGCAGACCATCGCGTCGAGGTCGCGGCCGACGTGCGGACGGTTGCCGGGCCGCACGATCATGTCGCCGCGGACGATGTCGATCTCATCGGCCAACTCGACCGACACGGCGTCGCCTGCCGACGCCTCCGACCGCTCCGCGCCGCCCGGCCCCCAGATCTTGACGACCTCGGTGCCGAAGCCGCCGGGCAGCGCGACGACCTTGTCGCCCACCGAGAGCCCACCGCCCGCGACCGTGCCAGCGAACGCCCGATGGTCGAGACCGTCGGCGCGTTGCGGCCGGATCACGTATTGGACGGGGAAGCGCGCGTCGATGAGGTTCTTGTCGGACGCGATGTGCACGGTCTCCAGATGCCCGAGCAGCGAGCGGCCCGTGTACCAGCCCATCGTCTCGGACCGGTCGACGACGTTGTCGCCGCGCAGCGCCGAGATCGGAATGAACATCACGTCGGTCACGTTCAGTTTGGCCGCGAACGCCGTGAACTCGGCGACGATCTCGTCGTAGCGTTCCTCCGAGTAGTCGACCAGGTCCATCTTGTTGACACACACCGTCAGGTGCGGGATGCCCAGCAGCGAGGACAGGAACGCGTGCCGCCGCGTCTGCTCCAGCACACCTTTGCGCGCGTCGACGAGAATGATCGCGAGGTCCGCCGTCGACGCACCGGTCACCATGTTCCGCGTGTACTGCACGTGCCCGGGCGAGTCGGCGACGATGAACTTGCGTTCCGGCGTGGAGAAGTACCGGTACGCGACGTCGATCGTGATGCCCTGTTCACGTTCAGCGCGCAACCCGTCGGTGAGGAGCGCGAGGTCCGCACTCTCGTCGCCGCGCTGTGAACTGGTGCGTTCGATCGCTTCGAGTTGGTCGGTGAAGATCGACTTCGAGTCGTAGAGCAGCCGACCGATGAGCGTCGACTTCCCGTCGTCGACGCTGCCTGCGGTCGCGATGCGGAGCATGTCGCCGGTCATCAGAAGTAGCCTTCCTTCTTGCGGTCTTCCATCCCGGCTTCGGATATCCGGTCGTCGGCGCGCGTCGCACCGCGTTCGGTGACTCGGGTGGCGGCGACTTCGGCGATCACCTTCGCCGGGGTGTCGGCATCACTCTCGACACATCCGGTGCAGGTCGCGTCGCCGACTGTGCGGAAGCGGACCCGCTCGAGGTGCGCAGTCTCGCCGGGATACTTCTCGAGGAACCGGGTGTCGGCGAGAAGCATCCCGTCGCGCGGGACCACCGGGCGCTCGTGCGCGTAGTAGATCGACGGCAGGTCGATCTGTTCGGCGGCGATGTACTCCCAGATGTCGTGTTCGGTCCAGTTGCTCAGCGGGAACACGCGGATGTGTTCGCCGCGCGCGTGCCGCCCGTTGTAGAGGCTCCACAGTTCGGGCCGCTGGTTGCGAGGATCCCAGGCGCCGAACGAGTCGCGAAAGCTGAAGACGCGCTCCTTGGCGCGGGCCTTCTCCTCGTCGCGGCGCGCGCCGCCGAACACCGCGTCGTACTTGCCGTCGCGGATGCCGCGGAGCAGCGCCGCGGTCTGCAACCGATTCCGCGAAGTGCCGGGGCCGGTCTGTTCGACGACACGCCCCGCATCGATGTCGTCCTGCACGCTGCTGACGACGAGGCGAGCACCGGTCTGTTCGACGATGCGGTCCCGGAACTCGATCACCTCGTCGAAGTTGTGTCCGGTGTCGACGTGCATGAGCGGGAACGGGGCAGGCGCAGGCCAGAACGCTTTGCGCGCGAGATGGAACATCACGACGGAGTCCTTGCCGCCGGAGAACAGCATCACGGGGCGTTCGAAGGTGGCCGCGACCTCTCGGAAGATGTGCACCGATTCGGCTTCGAGTTCCTCGATCACGACCAGAAGCCTCCTTGACGTGTCGAATATTCGACACTTAGTGTTGCAAATGTGTCACAGACATTAGGTGCAGGATCACCGCGTCGTCAACCGTCGCCGCCGACGCGACGAGTCGCCGTCGTTCTCGACTGCGTCATCTCGTTCGCCGGTCATCCTCCCACTCTGGCCGACATCGTCCGCGAGACGGCGTTGCCGCGCGCAACGGTGCACGCAATAGTGGCCGAACTCGCCGATCTCGGATGGCTCACGCGCCACGACGACCTGACGATCACCGTCGGCCCGGCCTTCCTGTCGACGGCGCGCACCGCGATCGGCGACGACTCCCTCGCCGTCGCCGCACGCCCCGCGCTGACCCGACTCGTGGCCGACACCGGCGTGATCGCGTTTCTCGCCCGCCCCGTGGACGACCGCACGATCACCGTCGTCGAGTACGCCACGCCGGAGGGCGCCGCGGCGCCGGCCACCGACAGTTGGGCCCAGCCCGGGCGCCCCATTCGACTGCACCCGCCGATCTGTCGCGAGTTCGTCGCGTGGGCGGACGGCACAGTACGAGACGAATGGCTCGCCCGCGCACCGGAAGGCGACCGCGCCCGGCTGCGCGATGTGCTCGCCGAGATCGCCGATCGCGGTTACTCGATCGAACGGATCACCGACGGGCACCGCACCGTGATCGACACTCTCGCCGGCCTCGACACCGTGCCCGCGGAACTTCGCGATCGCGTCCGCGACTTGCTTGGCGAACTGTCGACGATCGACTACCTCGCAGGCGAACTGGCCGACGACGCCGAGGTCGGCGCGGTCACCATCGGAGCGCCCATCACCGACGGGACGGGCCGCGTGGTCGGCGCGCTCGTCTCGTGCCCGCACACGACGATGGACGGGCGCGAGCTGAAGCGATGGGGCGAACTGGTCGCGGACGCCGCGCGGTCCGCGTCGCACCGCTGAACATCCGGATCCGCCTGCTGCGGGCTTCCCGCCGCACCTCGATGGGCCAGACCCTGGCCACCCTCGACACCCGGGTGTATTTTTACAAGTAGGTATTGTATTAATTCCCACCAGCCCACAGGAGACGCTAGTCATGCCCGACATCACGCTCGACGTCCGCGAGATCCCCAAGCCCCAGCGTCATCCGAAGATCTTCGCGATCTTCGACGACCTCGACGTCGGCGAAGCACTAATCCTCGTGAACGATCACGACCCGCGCCATCTGCACGACGAGTTCGAGACCGATCGGGCCGGCGGCTACTCGTGGGAGTACCTCGTGCGCGAGAAGCGCGACTACCGGATCCGCATCGGCAAGGCCACCGCGACGACACCGCCCCGCAAGCTCGGCAACACCGCAGAGCTGACGAACGCTGCCGTCGACGCCGCGGACGTCGCATGGAAGCTGCAGTCGGCCGACCGACACCTGGATTCGAATCTGATCCGGCTCGCGGGCGACGGCGAGATCGCCGAGCACGCAGGCGGCGAGGTGGACGTCCTCGTTCACGTGGTGGCCGGGTCCGGAACGCTCGGCACCGAGGCCGACGACATCCCGGTGGCCGCGGGCGATCTCCTCTGGCTGCCGCGACGCTCGCAACGAGCGTTCCGCGCCGGACCGGAGGGGCTCAGCTACCTCACGGTCCACACGCACCGCGAGCCGACATTGACCATCGATCCGATCGTGCCGAGAGCAGCCCGGCCATGACATACGTCATCGCACTCCCCTGCGTCGACGTGATGGATCGCGCCTGCGTCGAGGAATGCCCCGTCGACTGCATCTACGAGGGCGGCCGCAGCCTGTACATCCACCCGGACGAATGCGTCGACTGCGGCGCATGCGAACCCGTGTGCCCGGTGGAGGCGATCTTCTACGAGGACGACGTCCCCGACGAGTGGGAGCCGTACATCAACGACAACGCGGAGTTCTTCACCGAGACGCTCCCCGGCCGCGACGCTCCACTCGGGTCGCCGGGCGGCGCCGCAAAACTCGGGCCGGCGGAGTCGGACGCTCCGCTGGTGACGTCGCTGGAACCGCAGGCGCAACGATGACCGCGCGCGCGGACGTCCTGGGCGCGCTGCGCGACGCGGGCTCATCGGTCACGGTGGCAGACCTGGCCGGGACTCTCGGCGTGCCCGCGACGACCGTTCGCTTCCACCTACGAGCACTCACCGACGACGGGCTCGCCGACGCACAGACCGAGTCCGCGGTGGGCCCCGGCCGACCGCGCATCCGCTACCGCGCGCGGCCCGGCATGGACCCGTCCGGCTCCCGCGAGTACGGGACCCTGGCACGAGCGCTGGTGACCGCGCTCGCCGTGATCCCAGACGGGCCGCGACGCGCCGCCGACGCCGGACGAGCGCTCGGCGCCGACCGCGCCCACCGCACGGACGACGCCACGTCCGACCTGCTGCACATGCTCGCCTCGATGGGCTTCGACCCGGTCGTCGCGCCGCCGTCGCAGATCCGACTGCGCCGATGCCCGTTTCTGGAGACGGCCCGCGAGAGTCCCGAGATCACCTGTTCGGTCCACCGCGGACTGATGCAGGGCGTCCTCGACGCCCACGGGTCGGATACCCGAGTGGGGCTGGATCCGTTCGTCGACGGCGATCACTGCGTGGCTCACATCGACGCCGCGCGGACGACGACGCGCTGACGGCGGATCTACCCGCCGTCTAACCAACCAAGCACTTGCTCGGTTATAGTCGAGGGCATGAGCGATGCCGTGATCCCTCCCGCACTGCGCCCCGACGACCTCGGGCCCGACACCAGCCCGGTCGCCTACGAAGTCGGCGGCCCAGACGACGCCGTCGCATACGTGACGCTGAACCGCCCCGACTACCGCAACGCACAGAACTCGGTGATGACGTATTCGCTGGACGCCGCCTTCCGCAAGGCCGTCGACGACGCAGCCGTCAAGGTGATTGTGTTGCGCGCCAACGGCAAGCACTTCTCAGCAGGCCACGACATCGGCACCCCGGAGCGCGACTTCGACACGTACTACGAGAACGCGGCGACCCTGCATTGGGACCACACCGACACCAGCGGCCGCAGCGGAACCGACATGACCGCCGATCAGCGGCTGGCGCGCGAGACCGAGGTGTACATGGGGATGTGCCGCCGGTGGCGCGACATGCCCAAGCCCGCCATCGCACAGGTCCACGGCGCCTGCATTGCAGGCGGCCTGATGCTCGCCTGGTCGGCCGACTTCATCGTCGCGTCCGACGACGCCTTCTTCTCCGATCCCGTTGCCCGCATGGGAATCCCGGGTGTCGAATACTTCGCGCACGCCTTCGTTCTGGGACCGCGTCGCGCCAAAGAGATCCTGTTCACCGGCGACCGTTTCACGTCAGCGCAGGCACTCGACTGGGGCATGGTGAACCACGTGGTCCCCCGCGACGAACTGGCCGCGAAGGTCGACGCGATCTGCGAGCGAATGGTCCAGATGCCGATGCAGGGACTGTTCTTGAGCAAGAAGGCCGTCAACATCTGCGAAGACCAGATGGGCATGCGCAACGCGATGGACTCGGTGTTCGGCTGGCATCACTACGCGCACGCCGCGAACGCCGAACAGGGCGACTCACTCGGCGGCATGGACGCCAAGTCGATGAAGAGTGCGGGAGAGCGCTGATGGACCTCTTGTTCGACGACACAGCGCAGGAGTTCCGCGCCGAAGTCCGGTCGTGGTTGGCCGCCAACGTCCCCGCCGAGCCCCTCCCGTCGATGGACACGGCCGAGGGTTTCGAAGCCCATCGTCGCTGGGAGGCGACGATGGCCGACGCCCGCATGTCGGTGGTGAGCTGGCCCGAGGAGTTCGGCGGGCGCGACGTTCCGCTGCTCCACTGGGTGATCTTCGAGGAGGAGTACTACCGGTCAGGCGCGCCCGGACGTGTCAGCCAGAACGGCATCTTCCTGCTCGCCCCCACCCTGTTCGAACACGCCAGCCCCGAGCAGCTGGCGCGGATCATGCCGCGCATGGCCCGCGCTGACGACATCTGGGGGCAGGCGTGGAGCGAGCCCGAGGCGGGCTCGGACCTCGCGTCACTCCGTTCGACGGCGACGCGCACCGAGGGCGGCTGGCTGCTCAACGGGCAGAAGACGTGGAGTTCGCGGTCCAGTTTCGCGGATCTGGGTTTCGGCCTGTTCCGGACCGACAAACAGGCCCAGCGGCATCGCGGCATCACCTACTTCATGTTCGACCTGCGCGCCGAGGGCGTGACCGTCCGGCCGATCGCCCAGCTCGACGGCGAGCCCGGGTTCGCGGAACTGTTCCTGGAGAACGTGTTCGTCGCCGACGACCCGACCGATCCGGGCACATCCGGGGTGATCGGCGAGGTGAACAACGGGTGGAAGGTCGCGATGAGTACCGCGGCCAACGAGCGCGGGTTGTCGCTGCGCTCCCCCGGCCGTTTCCTCGCCGCGACTGATCGACTCATCACGCTTTGGAAGAGCCGCCGCGATGCGGTGTCCACGTCCGACGCGGCCGTCGCCGACGCATGGATCGGTTCGCGCGCCTACGAGTTGTCGACGTACCGGACGGTGAGCCGTCTCGCCGCGGGCGGACAACTCGGCATGGAGTCGTCGATCAACAAGGTGTTCTGGTCGCAGTGGGACATCGCCACGCACGAGACCGCACTCGAGCTGCTCGGCCCCGACGCCGAACTCGACACCGGCTGGATGGACGGTTACCTGTTCTCGCTGTCGGGTCCGATATATGCGGGAACCAACGAGATCCAACGCAACGTGATCGCCGAGCGACTGCTCGGCCTGCCCCGCGGAGACCGATAATCATGGACTTCCTCCTCAGTGACATCCACACCGATCTCGCGCAGACGGTCGACGGCATCCTCGAGCGGGCAGGCGGTGTCGCCGTCGCGCGCGCATGGGCCGAGGACGACGACCGGTCCGCGGCACTCGACGTGTACCGGCAGCTCGCCGAGGCGGGCATCACCGGACTGCTCGTGCCCGACGAACTCGGCGGCAGCGGCGCGGGCGCCGTGGAGATGGTCGCCGGTGTCGAGCGACTCGGCTACGGCGCACTGCCCGGCCCGATCGCCGAGACCTTCGCCGTCGTACCGGCCGCGCTGGGTGCGGGCGACGACCTCGATGCTCTGCTCGGCGGCGCTCCGGCGACGTGCGCGCTGCCGCCGGTCTGTCCGCGCGCAGTCGACCCCGATGCGGCCACGCCCTACCTAATCACCGCCGACGGCGTTTTCACCGCGACGGCGGGCGAACTCCTCAACACCGTCGATCCGACGCGGCGCGTGGCCGTGCTGTCGGCGGGCACGCGCTCGACCGGGGCCTCCACCACGTCGATCGAGCGGAGTCGAGACCTCGGCGCCCTCGCGACCGCCGCACAGCTCCTCGGGCTAGGCTCGGCGATGCTCGATCTGGCCGCCGAGTACGCGAAGTCGCGCAAGCAGTTCGGCCGTGAGATCGGTTCGTTCCAGGCGGTGAAGCACCACCTGGCAGACGTCGCGATCGCGATCGAGATGGCCCGCCCGCTGGTGCACGGCGCGGCGGCAGGCATCGACGGGCAGGTACCGGACGGGACCGACGTCAGCCGGGATGTCTCGGCCGCCAAGGTCGCGGCGGGCGAGGCCGCGTACCTGGCGTCGCGGCAGGGCCTGCAGGTACTCGGCGCGATCGGCTACACGGCCGAGCACGACTTGTCGCTGTATCTGACCAAGACGCGCGCGCTGTTGTCCGCGTGGGGCACGCCAGCCCATCATCGGGCCCTGATCCTGGAGTCGCTGTGAGTTCGGAGGTCGGCGCCGAGGAACGCGCTGCCCTCACCGACTCGATCCGTGACGTTCTGCGCAAACGGTCGACGTCCGAAGCCGTTCGCACGGCCATGCAGAGCGACGGCCGTGTGGACCGCGACCTCTGGGACACGCTGTGCGCCGAGATCGGTGTCTCCGCGCTGGCCGTGCCCGAGCAGTACGACGGCGCCGACGCCTCGTGGGCGGAGACCGCGCTCGCCGTCGAAGAGGTCGGCGCGACGTTGTCGCCGGTGCCGGTGTTCTCGTCGGCGGTTCTCGCGGTGGGCGCGGTCCTCGCGTCGGAGGACTCCGAGGCGGCCGCACGTCTACTCCCCGGCCTGGCGTCGGGCGAGACGATCGGCGCGCTCTGTTGGGCGGGCGCGGCCGGATGGAACACACCGGGCGTCTCGGCCGATGCCGGATTGCTGTCCGGGACGGCGGAGTACGTGATCGACGGCGAATCCGCCGACGTCTTCCTCGTCCTCGCCCGAGCGGGCGACGACGGGCACATCACCTTGCACGAGATCGACGCGTCCGCTCCCGGCATCACGGTGACCGCGCTCCCGGTACTCGATCCGACGCGCCCGCTGGCACGCGTCTCCTTCGACGAGGTGCCTGCGACCGCGGTCAGTTCGCCACCGGGAATCGCAGACCGGATCCGCACGTTGGCGTGGGCGATGCTCTCGGCCGAACAGGTCGGTGGCGCGGCACGAGCCTTGGCGCTCACCGTCGAGTACACGTCGGACCGCAAGCAGTTCGGTCGGACGCTCGGGTCGTTCCAGTCGCTCAAGCATCGGATGGCCGACATGTACGTGTCCGTCGAAGCGATGCGCTCGATGTCGGCGGCCGCAGTGGCCGCGGTCGTCGCCGGACGCGATGACGCGGCACGGCTCGCGGCCGTCGCGCACGTACAGTGCTCCGAGGAGTACATGCGCGTGACGGGAGAGGCGATCCAGTTGCACGGCGGCATCGGCATCACCTGGGAACACGACATCGGGTTGTACTTCAAGCGCGCGCAGGCCGACGCCCAGCTGTTCGGGCAGCCACATGAGGCCCTGCAGTCGGTGCCCCTGTAGTAGGCACGGCGGGCGTCACCCTGCTCCGGTCAGCGTCAATCCGATCAGCGCGATGTTGAGCACGACGACGGCGACGACCGCGGCCAGGGACGCCCACCGCAGCCACGGACCGTCGGTGAACGAGCCCATCAGCGCACGGTCGGACGTGTAGCGGCGCAGCGGGATGATCGCGAACGGGATACCGAAGCTCAAGACCACCTGGGAGATGATCAGCGCGGTCGTCGGGTCGATGCCCGCGCCGAGGATGACCAGCGCCGGGATCAGGGTCACCGCCCGCCGGACGATCATCGGGAACTGTCGGCGGAGCATGCCCGCCATGATCGCGCCGCCCGCATACGAACCGACCGACGTCGACGCGATCCCGGAGGCGAGGAGACCGACGGCGAACGCACCCGCGACGACCGGCCCCAACGCATCGCGGACCGCAGCGTGGGCGCCCTCGATGCTGTCGGTGCCCTCGTGTCCGTACAGGCTGGTCGCGGCCAGCACGAGCAGTGCGATGTTGACGGCGCCCGCCAGGACCAGCGCCACCCAGACGTCGACCTTCGTCGCGGACAGCAGCCGGCGTGTCCGCTGCGGACTCGTCGGCTCACCGTGTCGGTCGATGACGAGTGACGAGTGCAGGTAGATCGCGTGCGGCATCACTGTCGCGCCGAGCATCGACGCGGCGAGCAACACCGTCTCGGTCCCGTCCAGGCGCGGAACCATCCCGCCCAGCATTCCGCCTGCGTCGGGTGGGCTCACGACCAGCCCCGCTAGGAACCCGACGACGATCACGGCGAGCAGTCCGACGATGATCGTCTCGAACTGGCGCTGTCTGCGTCGGTTGGCGGTGACCAACAGGACCATGGCGATCACGCCGACGATCGCTCCGCCGACCGGCAGCGGCAGTCCGAACAGCAGGTGAAGGGCGACGGCCCCGCCGATCACTTCCGCGATGTCGGTGGCGCCCGCGACGAGTTCGGCCTGTGCCCAGTACATCAGGCGAGACTTGCCGGGGAGTCGATCGCCGAGCGTCTGAGGCAGCGTCCGACCGGTGACGACACCGAGCTTCGCCGACTGATATTGCACCATCACCGCGATGCCGTTCGCCAACACGAGCACCCACACCAGCAGATATCCGTATTTCGCACCCGCCGTGATGTTGGCGGCGACATTGCCCGGATCGACGTACGCGATCGACGCGACGAACGCCGGACCCAGGAGAGCCCCCGTCCGCACGAACATACTGTTTCGACGACTCCGCAACATGTGATTAGGGTAGCTGCCTAATTAAAGTTCGGTCAACCGAAACCATCTTCGCTGACGTCAGATTCCCCACTCAGCTCCGGGATCTCACCCCTAAGCGATGCCGCCCCTGAGCGGGGAACTTGAGGTCAGCCCCCGAATGCGTCTCGCACCTGATCCGCGGTGAGACCGTAGTCCTCCAGCGAGTATTTGTGTGCGGGCTTACGGTCGCCTGACTTCGACTCCGAGTCGAGCGCGACCATCGCATCGCGCGCCTCCTCCGATAGCGGAGCACCGAGAGCGTCGTAGACCCGACCGACCGCAGCGAACGGGTCGGCTCGCAACTCGTCGAAGTCGACGTCGACGAACTGCGCGGGATCGTGCTTCGCTCGAGCGGCGGAGAACTCCCGCAGTCCGCGCGACCACAGGTCCAGTTGCGTCTGTCCGATCGTCGCCCCGGTGAACACCGTCGAATGGCCTTCCGTCGCGTGCTCGGCGAGACTGCACATCGACGGGATGATCGTCTCCGGCGCACGATGCGTCTGCACGACGATCGCATCCGGGTAGACCTCCAACAGCGCATCGAGCGCGAACAGATGGCTCGGATTCTTCAACACCCACCGCTTGCCCGGGTCGTTCGAGCCGATCAACTGCAGATTCTTCCGATGGCGACGGTAGGCGGGAGTCCAGTCCCGCTGTTGCAGCCACTGCGAGTACGTCGGCAGGTAGGCGAGCGACTCGTACGAGATCGACATGAGCGACTGGCGCAGCAACTGCCAGCACTCTTCGACATCGCTCGCACTCATGTAGTGCAGGCCCATGAACTCGGGGTTCTCGACGTGGTGCTGGGCGATTCCCGCCTCGATCTGCGCGAACACCGGATTGTCGGACCACGTCTCCCGCGGCGGACGCGGCTGCGGGAACTCCGTCAACCACATCTCGAGACCCTGATGTGCGGGATCGGCAGCCAGCAGCCGATGCAGCGCCGTCGTCCCGGTCCGCGGCAGGCCCGTCACGAACACCGGCCGTTCCACCGCGACGTCGACGTAGCCCGGATTGTTCTTCCAGCCCGCCTCACTGAGGAGACGCGCGATCAGCGCACCCTTGAGGAAGTACCGGAACATCTTGCTGCCGAGCTCGGTGAGCCCCGCGTCCTTCCGATACGACTCGAGGAGCACCTCCAAGCCGTCGAGATAGTCGCGATCGCCGAAGTCGTCGAGCCCGACGGTCCGAGCCGCAGCAGCATGCAGGTCATCGACCGTGCCGACCGAGGTACGCAGTTCAGTCATGGTATTCACCGCAATTCACGTCGAGGGTGTGCCCGGTGATGGCCTTCGCCATCGGCGATGCCAGGAAGACGGCGGCGTCGGCGATCTCATCAGGCTCCGGCAGTCGCTTCAGATCGCTCTTGGACGCAGTCTGCTCGTACACCTGTTCCGGCGTAATCTCATACTTCTTCGCGATCTCCCCGAAGTACCACTTGAGCTGGTCGTCCCAGATGTAACCGGGCGCGACGCTGTTGACCCGGATACCCTGCCCGCCGAGCTCGGTCGCAAGCGATTGCGACATCGCGAGCAGCGCCGACTTCGCCAACTTGTAGCTTCCGTATCGCGGCTCCGAATGGCGGATCACCATCGAGTTGATGTTGACGATCGACCCCCGGCTCTCCGCGAGAGTCGACGTGAACGCCTTGATCACGCGCAGCGTGCCGACCACCGTGAGATTCAGACTGGTTTCGATCTGCTCGAAGTCAGTCCGCCCGAGCGGCTTCATCGACGGCATCGCGAACGCGTTGTTGACGAGGACGTCAGCGCGGCCGAACTCGTCGACCGTCCGGCGCACCAACCGCTCGACGGCGTCGTCGTCGGTGATGTCGGTGGGGACGACGAGAGCCTGCGCCCCCAGGTCGCGGACCTGCACGGCCACGTCGTTGAGGCGCGACTCGGTGCGTGCAGCGAGGACCACCTTGGCCCCGTTCGCCGCCGCCCGAAGGCAGAGGGATCGGCCGAGGCCGGGCCCGACGCCCGACACGACGACGACCTTGTCGGTCAAGAGTGTCATTGGTGTGCAGTCCTCTCGGTTAAGCGGGTAGGTCTCGCCCCCTCTCGACCAGCAGAGCTAGCCGAGCATGCGGTTCGCGAAGGCGCGTTGACGGGCCGCGATACGCGCCGACCAGCCCGCCGCGTCGATCCGGTTGTCGTCGAAGAACGGCAAGTGGGCGGGGACGTCGGCGTCGTCGACGACCACACACGTCGGGCCCGACTCCGGGCCGATCGGGTCGTCGACACGCTGCCACCGGAACTGCAGGATGCCGCGACGACGCCCCGTCGTCTCCACCCAGTTCGCGACGCCCGGATCGTTCGCCGAGATCACCATCCGGATCATTCCATCCGGATCCGTCTGCGCCTGAGCCGAATTCAAAGACGTCTGATGGTTGACGTAGTCGAGAGAGATGTACCAGAGACTGCCGAGTTGGAATCCCTGATAGGGTGCATTCGAACGCGGAACCGTCACCACCATCGACTTCCCGGCCGGCAGATCGAAATGGCCGACCGACGAATACTGCGTCGACAAGCCGCCAGGAGTGGTGCGCGGCGCCGTGAACGTGTTCACCGGCTCGTCGAGATAGAACCACTTCGGAAAGTTGAACCACGTGTTGACCCGCGTCTTCAACATCGACGCCGCGATCCGATACCGTCGCGCGAGGTTCGCCTCCGTCGGCTCCGGCGGCGCGGTCCCCACCGAATCGACCCGCTCGATCGTCACCGACCCGCGACGCTCGGTATCCCAGTCGGAGTAGACCTCCCGCACCGCCAGCATCGACGCACCCTCGCCGAGACCGAAGCAGTCGCTCCCGGCGCCCGTTTGATTGGGCCCGCTCACTCCGCTCCCGGCGCCCGTTTGATTGGGCCCGCTCACTCCGCTCCCGGCGCCCGTTTGATTGGGCCCGAACGTGATCTCGAATGACCCGTCGGCGGCGACGGTGATGCGCCGATCGTCGAACGCATCGTCGCCGCCGGGCACATCGGTCGGCGTGTAGTCGCCGCGCAACACCTGAAAACTCAGGTCGGTCGTCGACCCGCGCACACCGCGCACAACGTACGTCGCGTCCGGTACCACGCTCGCGTGGTAATAGATCGTGTCGGGGTTGTCCAACCCCATCTTGGAGTACGGTCCGGTGGACGTCACGAACGTCGGGTGCGTCTTGCTGTACGTGCCGGCCAAATGCAGGATCGACGAGATCCCGCCTGCCAGATAGTCGAGGCCCTCCGCACGATCAGCGTCAGTCTCGGCGAACTCGGCGGACGCGACGAGCGCCTCCGCTTCTGCGATCGCATCGGTGAACGGCTTCGTCACCCCGCCATCGGCACGGGCCCCACCGTCAGTCACAGCCATGTGTCGCCCCCGTTCCAGGTGAGGAAATTGTCCAGTTCCTCCTGTGCGGGCGTCACGCGCGGATGCTCGGTCGACAGGTACCCGCCGCGGTAGAACAGCAGCGGCTTGTCTTGCAGTACGTCGCCGAGGATGTTCGCGCGACCGACGACGACGTAGTGATCGCCGCCGTCGGTGACCGTCTCGACCGTGCACTCCACCCAGGTGAGACTGTCGCGGATCACGGGCATGCCCGCGGGCGACGAATCCCAGCTGACGGACGAGAACTTGTCCTGGCCGGGCGCACCGAACACCGCGCTCACCGCCTGCTGCCGGTTCGACAGAATGTTCACCACGAACGTCCCGCGCTCGGCGATCGCAGGCCAGGTCCGCGAGGTCTTCATCGGACAGAAGATCACCAGCGGCGGGGCCAACGACAGCGCGGCGAAACTCTGGCAGGCGAAGCCGACCGGCTCGTCGTCGGAGTTCTTCGACGTGATGACGGTGATGCCGGTGCAGAACTGTCCCATCGCGGTACGGAATTGCCGGGAGTCGAACTCGTCAGTGCCGAACGGTGAGCGCGCGACCATCGCCTCAGCCCTTCAATCCGATGGTGAAGTCATGGCCCCACAGGCTGACCGCCGTCGACTCGCGTGCGACCCACTCGTCGTCGTCCACCTGGCGTCCCTCGCAGCCGAACTCGACGTCGAACCCGCCGGGCGTCT
Source organism: Gordonia liuliyuniae (assembly GCF_021738805.1). Classification (NCBI taxonomy): domain Bacteria; kingdom Bacillati; phylum Actinomycetota; class Actinomycetes; order Mycobacteriales; family Gordoniaceae; genus Gordonia; species Gordonia liuliyuniae. The sequence goes on from NZ_JAKKOR010000006.1 coordinate 78,228, forward strand.
TCATGTAGAACGAGAGCATCAGATCGTTGACGTGACGCCCGAGCGTCGCCGACATCGGCACCTTCTTGCGGAGGGCACGGTCGTGCGCGAGTCCGACGTCGTCGGTCTCTTCGACCTCCACCATCAGGTGGACGATGCCGGTGCTGTTCGGGATCGGCAGGAACGCCAGCGAGTGATGGCGCGGATTGCAGCCGAAGAAGCGCAGCCACGCCGGCTCCTCGCCCTCGTCCCGGCCGACGACCTGCGGTGGCAGCCGCATCGAGTCGCGCAACCGGAAGCCGAGGACGTCGCGGTAGAACGCGAGAGCCTTCGCGTCGTCCGTGGTGGTCAGCACGACGTGGCCGAGTCCTTGCTCCCCGGTGACGAACGTGTGGCCGTAGGGGCTGACCACTCGGCGATGCTGCAGGGCGACGCCGTGGAACGCTTCGAGCACGTTGCCGTCGGGATCAGCGAAGACGATCAGTTCGGCGACGGCCCGGTCGACGAGCTCGTCCGCCGTACCTTCCCGGAAGTCGATGCCCGCCGCGGTGAGGCGGTCCCGAACATCCTGCAACCCAGCGGCTGTCGCACACTCCCAGCCCGAGCACGCGAGGTGGTCGCGGTCGGACGGGACGATCACCAAGCGCGCCGGAAAATCGTCCATCCGCAGGTAGAGAGCACCGGGAATGGTCCCCTTACCTTCCACCATGCCGAGGATCTTCAGTCCGTACTCACGCCACGCATCCATGTCGGTTGCGTCGATCCGCATGTAGCCCAGCGACCGGATGGGGCCCTGCTCGTCAGTCATTCTCATTCCTCAAAAGTTGGAGCGGCCGATCCCGTGAACCCGGAATCCTTAGACCATCGTGTCGCCGATGGGGAGCCCGAACTCCCCGTTGCCGTACGCGACGTAGGCCCGCTCGGGGTCGTTCGCCGCGTGGACGCGCCCGGCGTGGGCGTCACGCCAGAACCGCTGGATCGGCGTGCCGTTCTCCAGAGCGTGGGCTCCGGAGTTCTCGAAGAGCAGGTCGATGGCGTCGATCGCGCGACCGGTGGCGCGGACCTGGTCGCGTCGTGCTGCCAGACGCAGTTCCATCGGCACCTCTTCACCCGCGAGGATCAGGTCGTACTCGGCCTGCAGATTCCCCGACAGCTGACGCCACGCGGCGTCGATGTCGCTGCTCGCCTCGGCGATCCGGACCTTGGCGAACGGATCGTCCTTCGCCTTCTCGCCTGCGTACGCGGCGCGCACTCGCTTGCCCTGATGTTCGACGTGGGCAGTGTAGGCGCCGTAGGCCATGCCGACGATGGGCGTCGAGATGGTCGACGGGTGGATGGTGCCCCACGGCATCTTGTAGACCGGTGCGGTGTTGCGCTCGAGACCTTCGGCGGTGCCCATGCTCATCGCGCGGAAGCTCAGCATGCGGTGCGTGGGCACGAACGCATCCTTGACCTCGATGGTGTTCGAACCCGTGCCACGCAGACCGACGACGTTCCACACGTCCTTGATGTTGTAGTCACTGCGCGGGATCAGGTAGCTGACGAAGTCGACCGGCTTGCCGTTCTTCATGACCGGTCCGCCGACGACCACCCATTCGGCGATCTCACAACCCGACGACCAGGCCCACGAGCCGTTCACCTTGTAGCCGCCGTCGACGACCTCACCCACTCCCATCGGCGCGTACGACGAGGAGATGCGGACGGTCGGGTCGTCGCCCCACACGTCCTCCTGCGCCTGCTGCGGGAAGAGCGCCAGATGCCAGTTGTGGATGCCGACGATGCCTGCGACCCATCCGGTGGATCCGCAGGCGGTCGCGATCCGTCGAACCGCTTCGTAGTACGTGACCGGATCGGTCTCGTAGCCGCCCCACTGCGACGGCTGCATCAACTTGAAGAAGCCGGTGTCGGCCAGCATCTCGGCGACCTCGTCGGTGACGCGACGTGCGTCTTCGGTCGACTGGGCCCGCTGTGCGAGCTCAGGCAGCAGCGCGTCGATCTTGTTCAGAACCCCCTGTGCGGCTTCGCTCCGCTGTGCTCCCATGGGCCTCTCCTAATCAGTGTTCGTGACGATCCTTCTAGACCAATATTAGAACACGTTCTCATTCTGACTGGAACCTGTTCTACTATTGATTCATACGAGCAGCACGACAGCCCGATCAACAACAGACATCGAGGAGCAACAGATGACTGACGTCGACATCCGCGAAATCGACACCGGAACCCCGCCGACCCGCTTCGCGCGTGGATGGCACTGCATCGGCCTCACCACCGACTACACCGACGGCAAGCCGCACTCCCTGGAGATCTTCGGCACCAAGCTTGTCGTGTGGGCCGATTCCGAAGGCAACGTGAAGGCCCTCGACGCCTACTGCAGGCACATGGGCGCCGACCTCTCGCAGGGCAAGGTCCGCGGCGACAACGTGGCCTGCCCGTTCCACGGCTGGCAGTGGAACGGCAAGGGACGATGCGCAGGCGTCCCGTACGCCAAACGCCACCCGAAGCTTGCCAAGACCCGCACCTGGCCGACGATGAACCGCAATGGGCAGGTGTTCATCTACAACGATCCGGAAGGCAACCCGCCGCCCGAGGACGTGATCATCCCGGAACTCGCCGAGTACGGCGGCGAAGGCTGGACCGACTGGACGTGGAACCGCCTCGTGATCAGCGGGTCCAACTGCCGGGAGATCATCGACAACGTCGTCGACATGGCGCACTTCTTCTACGTGCATTACGCCCTGCCCGACTACTTCAAGAACGTCTTCGAGGGCGAGACCGCCGCGCAGTACATGAACAGCCGCGGTCGCCCGGACATCAGCCTGACGTCGGCGTACGGCGACAGCCGACTCGAGTCGATTGCCGCTTATTACGGCCCGTCGTACATGCTTAACCCGATGGTGCAGTACTACGGCGAGTACGCGGTCGAGACCATCCTCACCAACTGCCACTACCCGATCGACTCGAACTCGTTCGTCCTGATGTTCGGTGTCATGGCGAAGATCCCCGAAGGCCTGTCGCCCGAGCAGGGCGCACGGATGGCGTCGAAGATCAGTTCTGGCGTGGAGGTCGGCTTCCTGCAGGACGTCGAGATCTGGAAGCACAAGACACGCATCGACAATCCCCTCCTCGTGGAGGAGGACGGCCCTGTCTACCAGCTGCGTCGCTGGTACGAGCAGTTCTACGTCGACGTCGACGATGTCACCGACGAGATGAGCGGACGCTTCGAGTACGAGATCGACACGGAGAAGGCCCTCGAGAACTGGGGCATCGAGATCGAGGAGAACCTGCGGGTGCAGGCCGAGGAGAAGGCCGACGAGGAGGCTTCCGAAGACTCCGGCGCGTCGGTCTGATGACCGTGGATGCTTCTAGGGCGAGCGGCTGGGCCAAAGCGCCCGACTACTCGGCCGACCCGGAGCGTCTGTCGACGATCGCGGCCGCCACTGCCCGCGATCGTCGACACTATCTGGCGGGCGGTCTCACCGAGATCGAGTGTCGGACCTGCCACGCCTGCGTGATGGTCAAGAAGACGAGTCCGCATCACACGAGCGTCCAGTGGACCGACGACGCACTCGACCGCTGCGACGAGATCTCGAAGATCCGCGCCGAAGGCGGCAACCCGGCGATGCTCCCGACGTGTCCGCGCATGTCGGCGACCATCGAGCACGGCGTCGCCGAGGGCATCGTCCCTCGCCAGTCGCCCGACGCCGACCCGGAAGGGTACTGGTGAGCGTGCGAGCGTGAGCGTGCGACGGCGGAGCTGAGGCTTCCGATACCGTCGACCATATGGCGGATGACGCGTTACGGCCGAACTGGACCGAGCACGGAGCGGGCTGGGCCGCGCAGGATGGGATCTTCGACGCGATCTTCGCACCGGTCACCGACGCGATCGTGACTGCGGCGGACCTGTCCGGCGCCGTGCTCGACGTCGGCTGCGGCACCGGAACTCTCCTGGAGCGGGCGGTCGACGCCGGGGCGTCGGCGGTCGGTGTGGACATCTCGCCCGCCATGATCGATGCGGCGACCCGACGGGTCCCGCGGGCGAGCGTCGCCGTCGCCGACGCGCAGACCGCTGATCTGCGATCCCTCACCGCGAATCACGCCTTCGACCGCATCGTGTCCCGATTCGGCGTCATGTTCTTCGCCGATCCGGTCGCCGCGTTCACGAACATCCGGCGCGCGGCCACCCCAGACGCATCGATGACGTTCATGTGCTGGCAGGACGGGCGCATCAATCCGATCTTCACGCTCGGCACGCGCACCCTGATCGCAGCGCTCGACGAGAAACCGTCCCGCCCGGCGCCCGGCAGCCCCGGACCGGTCGCGTTCGCCGACCCGGGCCATCTGCGCGGCATCCTCGCCGACTCAGGCTGGTCGAACACGACACTCGACGACTTCGCCTTCCGCGCCGACTACTCGACCCCGACGAGCGACGGCGTCGACGAGCGGCTCGCGGTCATCCTCGCCACAAGCACCGGCCAACTCGTCGAGGAGAAGGTTCGGACGCGGCTCGGCGAGAACGGATGGTCCGACCTGCTCGACCGCGTCCGTGAGAGTCTTCGCGACGACCGGGTCGACGGGGTCGTCGCGCACGACAACCACTGCTGGCTGGTGTCCGCACGGGCCTGAGTCGATCTGCCGCTACCGCACCCTCACCTCCGTCGTCGCAACCTCAATGTGTCTTAGCAGCCTGGCCCAGGCTGCTAAGACACATTCATGTTGTGGCGAGATAGTCGAGGCTGCGACGAGCTAGCTGAGTTGGCGCCTCCTCCGACGCCACAGTTCCAGCGTCGTTTCATCGATTTCAGATACGACCCATCCGCGGCCGGTCTGCAGCCGAAGACCCTATGACAGCTGCCGAAGGAGGAACGCGTGAGCACAGACAATCTGATCCATTCCGTCCAGACCCGGGCGCAACTGCCGCTGACGGCCGCCCAGCGCGGCATCTACTACGCCCAGCAGATCGACCCGCACGTGCCGATGTCGGTCGCCGCGTACGTCGAATTCCACGGCGACGTCGACGCGGACCGCTTGGACCGCGCGGTCGGCGACGCCGTCGTCGAGACCGAGTCCGGTCTCCTGCGCCTCGTATGGAATGGGGAGGACGAACCGACCGCGTTCGTCGACGACCACCGAGACGTCACGCTCGGGCGACGAGACTTCTCCCGGTACGCCGACCCACTCCGGGCAGCGCAGCAATGGATGGACGAGCACCGCTCGCACGTCCCGGACCTGTTCACCGACCCCCTCCTGGAGACGTACCTGCTGACGCTCGGGCCCGACCACAGCATTTGGTACTGCTGGGGCCACCACCTGGCCTTCGACGGCTACGCCGCGATGTACATGATGCTTCGCGTCGCCCAGCGATACACGGCGGCCGACGGCAGTCCGCTCCCCGACGCCGACATCGCGTCGATGGCCGACGTTGCCGACCTCGACGCCAACTACCGCGGATCGGCGCAGTTCACCGCCGACCGCGACTTCTGGTCGAACCGACTCGGGCACGACATGGCCGCGTTGCCGAACACGTCGTTCTCGACCCGCAGCGACGAGGCGGCCCCGCTGGCGACCGTCGTGTCCACGGCCCTCGACGACGCCGTCGTCGAGAAGATCCGGTCGCGCGCAGCCGAGTTAGGTGTCCGACCGGCGTCGGTGATCGCCGCGGCCCTCACCGTGTACCTCGCCCGGTTCAACAACACCGCGGACGCCATGCTGAGCCTCCCCGTCGCCGCGCGCGACACCGCGGCGCTGCGCACGTCAGCCGGTCTCACCTCCAACGTGGTGCCCGTCCTCGCCTGCGTCGACGACGCAGACCGTCCGCGCCTGGTGGACGAACTGATCCGCGAGGTGAACGGCGACATCAAGAACGCGGTCCGCCACCAGCACTTCCGGCACGAGGACATCACGTCCGACGTCCTCAGCGCCGCAGCCGGCCGCCGCGGGTTCTTCGGTCCGATGCTCAACGTGATGCTGTTCTTCAAGCACATCGATTTCGGGCCCCTCACCGGCGCACTGCACATCATGTCGACCGGTCCCGTCGAGGACGCGTCGGTGAACGTGTACGACTCGATCTCCGGCGGGATGCACCTCGACCTCGAAGCGAACCCGAACGTCTACGACGACGCCGAAGTCGATGCCCACCACCACAGGCTCGTCGACTTCGTCGCGCGCTTCGTCGCCGCCGACCCGCAGCTGCCCGTCACCGGCATCCCGGTGACGACCTCCGACGAGATCGCGATCGCCGACCGCTGCGCCGTCGGCCCGACCGCCGACTACGGCGACCTCACGGTGACCGACCTGCTGGCCGACGCGTATCGCAGCTTCGCCGACCGGCCCGCGCTCATCGATCCGGACGGCGACCGCCTCACCTACGACGACGTCCGCCGTCGAGTGACCACCGCGGCCGCTGGCCTGCAGGCTCGGGGCATCGGGCCCGAAGACGTCGTCGGCGTAATGCTTCCCCGCAGCATCGACCAGCACATCGCCCTGCACGCGATCCTCGCGGCCGGCGCCGTCTTCGTTCCGCTGGCCCCCGACGAGCCCGGGTCACGACGCGACCACATCCTCGACATCGCCTCTCCCTCGCTCGTGATCGTCGACCACGACCACGACCAGCCGATCGCGGCCTCGACCGCGCGTCTGGACGACCTCGCCACGAACGACGACGGCGACTCCGTCGTCGACTCCGCCAGCGTGCGCGTGGCCCCCGACAACGGGGCCTACCTGCTGTTCACGTCGGGCTCGACCGGAACCCCGAAGGGCGTGCTGATCACCCACCGCGCCCTGGTGAACCGGTTGAAGTGGATGCAGGACAAGTACGCGCTGACCCCCGCGGACCGGGTGCTGCAGAAGACGCCCGCGAGCTTCGACGTGTCGGTGTGGGAGTACTTCTGGCCGCTGTCGGTCGGCGCCGCAGCCGTCGTCGCTGCGCCCGACGGCCATCGCGACCCGTGGTATCTGCGACGGGTGGTCGAGCTGGCTGAGGTGAGCGCCCTGCACTTCGTGCCGTCCATGCTCGCCGTGTTCACCGAGACCCTGGCCGCCGACCCAGAGACAAGCGTCCGGACTCGAACCGCGCTCGCCTCGGTACGCGCAGTCTTCACCAGCGGCGAAGCCCTGACCCCCGGGGTCGTGGGCGCGACCGCCGCCCTCACCACGGCGCCGATCCACAACCTGTACGGCCCAACCGAGGCCACCATCGACGTGACCCACCACGATGCCTGCGACCCGACCGATCCGACGGTCCCCATCGGCAGGCCCGTGCACAACACCAGCGCGTACGTGCTCGACCGGCGTCTCGACCCGTCGCCGACCGGCGCGATCGGCGAGCTGTACCTCGGGGGCGTCCAGCTCGCACGCGGCTACCTCGGACGCCCCGACCTGACCGCCGACCGGTTCGTTGCCGACCCGCACGGCGGCGGTCGGCTCTACCGCACCGGCGACCTCGTCCGTCGCCGCCCCGACGGCGAACTCGACTATGTGGGCCGCAGCGACACGCAGATCAAGATCCGCGGCCAGCGGGTGGAGCTCGGGGAGATCGAGAACGCGCTCGCCGCCCTGCCCGGTGTCCGCACGGCGGGCGCCGTCGCCCGCGACGACCTCCTGTCCGAGCGGATCGTCATCGGATACGTCAGCGGCGACGGACTCGACCAGCGAGACCTGCGCGATGAACTGTCGGCACACGTCCCCCCGCACATGATCCCCACCGCCGTCGTCGTATGCGACGCCCTGCCGACCACCGCGAACGGGAAACTCGACCGGCGTGCACTGCCCGATCCCGACCTGGGCGGCCACGGTCGCACCGCCGCAGCCGATGCGCCAGCCACCGACCTGGAGCGACTCGTGCACCGAACCGTGTGCGCGGTGCTCGGCGTCACCGAGACGTCCATGTCGGCGGGCTTCTTCGAACTCGGTGGCAACTCGCTGGCCGCGACTCGCATCGCCGCGCGATTGTCGACCGCGACGGGCCGACGTCTCGGAATCCGCACCGTGCTCGATTCCGCCGACGTCGCTGGGATCGTCGACGCCGTCCGCGCTCACGGCGTACCCGACGAACTCCCGGACACGGCGGACACATCGAGGCACGTGACGATCGACGGTCCGGTCCCCCTCTCGCCCGCACAGCACCGGCTCTGGCTGGCCTCGCGTCTGGACCCCGAGTCGGCCGCCGGCTACAATATGCCGTTCACCGTCCGGTTCATCGGCGACCTCGACGCCGACGCGCTGGTCGCCGCGTGCAACGACGTCGTCGACCGGCATGAACCGCTGCGCACCACCGTCACCGACGTCGACGGCGTCGCCTGCCAGGACATCCGGCCCGCCGACGGCCGGCTCCTCGACGTGGAACGCCGGGACACCGTCTCGGCCGACAGTCTCAAAGCGTTCGCTGCCGAACCGTTCGATCTCGGTGTCGATCTCCCCATTCGAGCTCGTCTGATCGCTCACAGCGACCGCGACCACACGCTCGCCGTCGTGGTCCACCACCTCGCCGCGGACGGTTGGTCGTTCGGGCCGCTGGCCGACGACCTCGCCGACGCCTACCGTGCCCGCCGATCGGGCGCCGCTCCGGCATGGCCCGCTCTGCCGGTCACCTACCGGCAGGCAGCGGCGGACCGACTGGCCTGGCTCGACGATCCGACGTCGAGCGCAGGCGCCCAGATCGAGCACTGGACGCAGACGTTGGCCGACGCACCCATCGGCACCGAACTGCCGTACGACCGGCCGCCGTCACGCGCCGCCGGACGCTCGGGTGCTTCGGTCCGCACACCGATCGACGCGGACACCCGCGCGCGGATCCTCGCACTGGCCGACGACCACGGCACCACACCGTTCATGGTGGTGCACGCCGCCGTCGCCGCACTGCTGCGCACCGTGTCCGGGACCGACGACATCCTCGTCGGGACGCCGGTCTCCGGACGCGGCGACGACGAACTCGATCCGCTGATCGGCATGTTCGTCAACACTCTCGCGTTGCGCACCCCGGTCGACAAGAACGCGTCGTTCGCCGACCTGCTCGCGGTGGTGCGCGACCGCGATCTCGCGGCGTTCGACAACGCCGACGTGCCGTTCGACCGCCTGGTGACCGAACTGAACCCGGCCCGCAGCAGCAGCGGTCAGCCCTACTTCGACGTGTCCGTCACGCTCGAGGACGCCGCGCAGGTGTCACTCGACATCACTGGGCTCGCGGCCACCGCCACCAGGATCGACACCGCCACCAGCAAGTTCGATCTCGAGTTCACCGTCACCGACCGGTCGGGCGACGGCGGTGGAATGGAACTGAACCTCGGGTACGCCGACGAACTCTTCGATCACGCGACCGCAGCCGGGCTCGCGTCACGGTATGTCCGGCTCCTGCAGACGGTGACCGCCGACCCCGGCACGTCCGTCGGCGACGCGTGCACTCTCGACCCGGCCGACCGCCTCGACCTCGTGCCAGCGATGGGCGGCGGGTCCCGCCCGGTGGAGCATCTCACGCAGCTGCTGCACACCGCCGCGTCGGCGGAACCGTACCGTCGGGCGATCGTCGACGAGGCGAATCGCCACCGGCTCACCTATCGCGAGTTGGACGAGGCGTCTGATCGCCTCGCCCGCATTCTCATCGACGAGGGCGCCGGACCTGAACGCTATGTCGCAGTGTCGCTGCCGCGCGGCGCGAACTGGATGGTCGCACTGTGGGCCGTCACCAAGTCGGGCGCGGCGTGGGTGCCGGTCGACCCCGCCTACCCGAGGGCCCGCACCGACTTCATGCTCGCGGACTCCGGTGCGGAGATCGTCGTCACCGACGCGGCGTCCGCGCCTCGGCTGTCGACGACCGACCACCGCGTGGTCCTGGTGGGCTCCGACGACGTTCGCGCGCACGGACGCGACGAGGACCGCTCGCCGGTCACCGACGCCGACCGCATCGCCCCGATCCACGTGGACCAGCCCGCCTACCTGATCTACACGTCGGGCACCACCGGCCGTCCCAAGGGCGTGGTCGTCAGCCATCGCGGCCTGGCCGACTTCGCCGCCGAACAGGTGTCCCGTCTGGCACTGGCCCGGACGAGCCGCACCCTGCACCTCGCGTCCCCGAGCTTCGATGCCTCGGTCCTCGAAGTGATCATGGCGGTCGGCTCGGCGGCGTGCATGCACATCGCCCCGGCGCACATCGTCGGCGGCAGCGAACTGTCCGACCTGATGGCCGACGCCGCGATCACCCACGCCTTCCTCACCCCGTCGCTCCTGTCGACCATGTCCCCGGACGACCTGCCCGCACTCGACACCCTGGTGATCGGCGGCGAACACCCCAACGCGGAATCTGTCCGCCGCTGGTCGGACGGCCGTCGCCTGATCAACGCGTACGGCCCCACCGAGGTCACCGTGGTCGCGACCATGTCGCCCAGCATCGAACCCACCGACTCGGTCACCATCGGCAGGCCCATCCGCGGCGTGTCGGCCCTCGTCCTCGACGAGCGGCTCCGGCCCGTGGCGCCCGGCGTGGTCGGCGAGCTGTACCTGTGCGGCTCGCATCTCGCCCGCGGCTACCACGGTGTGCGACCGCTGACGTCCAAACGCTTCGTGGCGAATCCGTTCGGCGAGCCCGGCGACCGCATGTACCGCACGGGCGACCTGGTTCGGTGGAGCGCCGCCCACGCTCTCGACTTCCGCGGCCGCGTCGACCACCAGACCAAGGTGCGCGGCCACCGGATCGAACTCGGCGAGATCGACGCCGCGCTCGTCGCGGACGCCGCGATCCGAAGCGCCGTCACCGTCGTGTCCGGTACCGACGACGCCGCGCACCTCGTCGCGTACGCCACTGCTCCGGCCGGTTCCTCGCTCGACGAGTCCGCCATCCGCGGCGTCCGCGATCGGCTGGCCGACCGGCTGCCGCGGCATATGCTGCCGTCCACGATCATCGCGCTCGACGAGATCCCGGTGACCCCGGCAGGCAAGATCGACACCCGCGCGCTCCCCGCTCCCGAGAGCACCGGACAGGCGCATCAGCACAGCCCGCTGCAGAGCCGTGCCGAGCACACGGTGGCCGACGCGATCGCTCGGGTCATCGGCATCAGCGCCGACCGGCTCGGCCGCGAAGACGACTTCTTCGAGCTCGGCGGCAACTCGTTGCTGGCCACCCAGTTGGCGACCGCACTCGAGCAGCACACCCGTACCCGCGTCCCGGTCCGCGCACTGTTCGACAATTCGACCGTGACGGCGATCAGCAGGCTGATCGGCGAGGCGGACACAAGCGCTCGACCCGACGACGAGCATGTCCGTTCTCCGCTCGTCCACGACGAGTCGGACGCCCCGGTCGCGCCCGGCCCGGCGCAGCAGCAACTGTGGTTCCTCAACCAGCTCGCAGGCCCGGACGGCGGCGCCGCGTACAACATCGCGTTCGCGCTCGACCTGGACGGCGACCTCGACGTGCGGGCACTCGAAGGCGCGCTGCGCCACACGATCGCCCGGCACGAGCCGCTCCGCACCCGGTATCCGGCACACGACGGCCGCCCGACGCTGGACGTCATGCCCGACGCGGACATCACGCTGTCTCCCGCCCCCGTCACGGACGACGAGTGGGAGCACCACGCCCGCGCGCTCGCGACACAGCCGTTCGACCTGACCGTCGACCGACCGCTGCGTGCCGTCCTGCATCGCCTTCCCAGCGGCGGCGGCGAGCCCACTCGACACCGGCTCACCCTGGTCGTCCACCACATCGCCGCGGACGGCGCGTCGATGGCTCCGTTCGCAGGCGACATCGCCACGGCGTACGCCGACCTGCACGCCGACCGCGCGCCGCAACAGAGCCCGACGTCGTTCACCTACCGCGACTACCTGCGGTGGCAGGCCGCAGAACTCGCGGCCGAGTCCGGTGCGGGGGCGACGAGGCTGGACGACCTCACGTCCTGGTGGCGCGAGAACCTCGACGGCATCAACCACGCGGCCGTGCTGGCGTCCGACGTCAACCAACCGACCGCGACCGGCCGGGCTGGCGTCGTCGAAGTCGAGTTCCCCGACCGCCTCCAATCCTCGGCGATCGGTGCCGTCGCGGGTGCCACCGAGTTCATGACGGTGCACGCCGTCCTCGCTACCCTGCTGCACCGGATGTCGGCCGATCCGTCCGCACACGTCGAGACCGGAGTCAGCGACCTCGTCATCGGTACCCCTGTCGCCGGTCGACCCGATCCGGGGCTGGCCGATCTCGTCGGAATGTTCGTCAACTCGGTCCCGCTGCGCACCCGAGTCGACTCCGCCGCCCCGTTCACCGACCTGCTCGCCGCCGTCCGGGACGCCGATCTCGACGCGATCTCGCACGCGGACATGCCGTTCGAGAAGCTGGTGGCCGCGCTCGCACCGCCGCGCACCGGACGACATCCGCTGTTCGGTGTCGCACTCACCGTCGACGCCCCGTCCGACGACGTCGCCGTCCGGTTGGCCGACATGACTGCCACGGCCCGCGAGATCGGCACCGGCGGAGCCCGCTTCGACCTCGAGTTGCGGATCCGCGACGGTATCGCCCGCTTCACCTACGATGTCGGGCTCTACAGCCGGCAGCGGATCACCGACCTCGCTCAACGGTTCGCCGCTCTCGCTCAGCAGATCGCGGACCACCCGGAACGCCGGATCGGCGACTTCGACGTGGCCCGGCCCGGCGACGGCCCCGCCGACCCGCATGTGACGGCCCCTGAGCCCCGCCACCTCGCGGACCTCCTCGATCGGGCGGTGCGGACGTGGCCGGACGACCTCGCGCTCGACGACGGTGTCCGACGACTCACCTACCGTGAGGCCGGCCGGATCACCGACCGGTGGGCGCGCACCCTGTCCGAGTACGGCGTCGGTTCCGACGACGTCGTCGCCGCGGCGATCGGCCGGTCGGCGGACTCGGTGTTGGCCGTCTGGGCGATCACGAAGGCAGGCGCCGCCGTCCTACCCGTGGATCCGCGGCACCCGGTCGACCGCGTCCGCCACATGCTGACCGATTCCGGAGCAGTCCTCGGCGTCACCACGCCGGAGGTTCTCGCGACGGCGCCCGACGACCTGCCGTGGCTGACCATCGACGAGTTGACCGCCGATCTGCCCGGTGCACGAGGACGACTGCGGGACCGCCCGACACGCCGAGTCGACGGATGCGCGTACGTGATCTACACCTCCGGCACCACCGGAGTCCCGAAGGGCACGTCGGTCACCCACCGCGGCCTCGCCGCGTTCGCGGCGACCCAGACGCGTCGCTACGGCGTCGACGGCGACAGCCGGACCCTCCACTTCGCGTCGCCCGGCTTCGACGCCTCGATGCTGGAACTGCTCCTCGCGGTCGATGCGGGCGCGACGATGGTGATCGCACCGCCCTCGATCTACGGCGGTGACGAACTCACCGAATTCCTCGCCGAACACCGGATCACCCATGCCTTCGTCACCCCCGCAGCACTGGCGGCGGCAGCGCCGCGCGAACTGCCGGACCTGCGCTGCCTCGGTGTGGGAGGCGAGTCGTTCGGCCGGGAGTTGGTCGCGCGGTGGGCTCCGGGCCGCACCTTCCTGAACTGCTACGGACCCACGGAGACCACCGTCGTGGTGATGATGTCGTCGCTCTCGCCCGACCGCCCTATCACCATCGGCGAGCCGGTCGACGGCACCCGTGCGGTCGTCCTCGACGCACGGCTGAGGCCCGTCCCCCCATTCGCGCCCGGCGACCTGTATCTGATGGGTCCGGGGCTGGCGCGCGGATACCTGAACCGTCCCGCGCAGACCTGTGCGGCCTTCGTCAGCGCGATCGACGGTTCGGGCGACCGCATGTACCGGACCGGCGACCTCGCCTCCACCGATCTGTCCGGGACCCTCACATTCCACGGCCGCAACGACCGCCAGGTCAAGGTGCGCGGCTTCCGCATCGAACTCGACGAGATCGATGCGACGCTCGCCCGGCACCCGAACGTCGGAGCCGCGGTCACCCAGGTCGTCGGCTCCGGCGACGCCGCGCACCTGGTCAGTTACGTGACCGGACTCGGCGACGCCCGCGTCAACGAGGACGAGCTCATCGCCTTCTCCGCGCAGCGACTTCCCCGCCAGATGGTCCCGTCGACCGTCGTCGAGATCGACACGATTCCGCTGACGGTGAACGGCAAGATCGACCATGCCGCTCTGCCCGCGCCGCGCCGCGCCGAACGCGTCCCGTCACGACGTCCCGCACCGGGCGCCGAGAGCGTGCTCGCCGGCCTCGTGGCCGACGCGCTCGGGCTGCCCGCCGGCAGCGTCGGAGCCGAGGACGACTTCTTTGCGCTCGGCGGAACGTCGCTGCAAGCGACGACGCTGGTCAGCCGGATCAACGCCGTCCATCGGGGTGAGCCGATCCGGGTCCGCACGATCTTCGACGACCCGAGCATCGCGCGCCTGGCACGGCTGCTGGACGTCGGCACGCCGGACACGGGGACGCCCGCCGCCCGACCGCCTGGGGTCGCGACTCCGGAAGCCGTGCCGGACCGCCCGACCCGCTTCCCGCTGGCCCCGATGCAGAAGCGGATCTGGTCGTTGCACCGCAGCGATCCGGACAGCGTCGACTACGCGATGCCGTTCGTCCTGCGTCTACACGGCAGCCTCGACGCGGCGGCTCTCCGCGGCGCCCTGGTCGACGTAGTCACGCGGCACGCCGTGCTCCGCACGACGTACACCGACACCGACACCGGCCCCGTCGGCGTCGTATCCGACGATCCCGAACAGGTGGTCGGCGACATCGAAGTCGACAGTCACAGTTCAGGAACAGAGAGGGCCGGAACAGAGAGGACGGGCGCTGTGGTCACCGCCCTACTCGAACGTCCCTTCGACCTCACCCGCGACGCGCCGCTGCGCGCGGCGCTCACCGGCGACGGCGATTCGCACGCACTGATCATCGTGTTGCATCACATCGCCGCGGACGGCGGGTCCATGCCGATCGTCATCGGCGACCTCCTCGACGCGTATCGCGCCCGGACCGGAGCCGCCGACCCGCAGATCGCCCACGCACCGGCGGTCCCCGACTATCGTGACTACGCTTCCGCGCACGACACCGCCCGCGAATCCGACGACCTGCGCTACTGGACGTCGGTCCTGACCGGAGCGCCTGCAGCCACGAGTGTCGACGCCGACCCCGCGGTCGCCGACCGGACCGGCGGCGCTCGCGTCGACCTGCCGATCGACGATGAGTTGCGCGACGAGGTCACCGCATTCGCTCGCAGCAACGCGACATCGCCGTTCACCGTTCTGCACACCGCCCTCGCGATGCTGCTCAACCGGCTCGGGACCGGCGACGACCTGGTGATCGGCACCCCCGTCGACACTCGTGCAGCGGTGAGCGGCGGCCGCGGCGACCCGGATTTCCGGGCGACCGTCGGCATGTTCGTCAACACCGTCGCGTTGCGCACGGAGATCGATCGGACCGCCAGTGCACAGTCGCTGCTCGAACGCGTCCGATCCCAGGACCTCGATGCTTGGGACCATCTCACCGCACCGTTCGACGACGTCGTCTCCGCGGTCAACCCGCCACGCGTCCCCGGTCGCGGCCCGCTGTTCCAGGTGGCCCTGTCGGTCCACGACTTCACCGACTCGATCGCAGGCGAGCAGATGCCGGTCTCCGCGGACCTGGTCGGCGAGATAGCCGAACTCGACACGCACACCGCGAAGTTCGACCTGCAGTTCACCGTCACCGGGATGAACACCCAATCGCCTGCCCCGGGTCTGTCGCTGACGTACGCGCGGAACCGGTATAGCCGTGCGGGCGCGGAGGAACTAGGCGTGCGTCTACTGCGGGTCGTCCGCGCTCTCGTCGCCGATCCGCAGCGCTGCGTCGGCGACATCCGGATCACCGACCCCCTCGAAGTCGACCGCCTCGCTCCGGTGTCGGGCCCCGCGGCAACGACCGCGCGAACATACGCCGACCTGCTCGACGACGCGGTCCGCCGCAACCCCGACGGCGTCGCGGTCAGCGCCGAGGACGCCGACGGCTCCACCGTGGACGTCACCTATCGCGACCTGTCCGAGCGGGCGAACCGTCTCGCCCGTCGTCTGCTCACGCAGGGCGTGGCGCGTCGACCCGAATCAGTCGTCGCCGTCGCCATCCCCCGATCACTCGAGGCGATCGTCACGATCTGGGCGGTGGTGCGCACCGGAGCCGCCTACGTCCCGGTAGACCCGACGTACCCGGCCGAGCGGATCGCGCACATGCTCGACGACTCCGGCGCCGACCTGATCGTCACAACCGCCGCGCACGCGGCCGCCCTGCCCGCCGACGGCGTCCTGCCGCTCGTGCTCGACGACCCGGACATGCGGCGGCGGTTGGCCGCGACTCCGGCCACGCCGATCGACGACGACGAACTGCCCCGCCCGATCGACGTCGACCAGCTCGCGTACGTCATCTACACCTCGGGGTCCACGGGCACGCCCAAGGGAGTGCTCGTGCCGCACCGCGGTCTGGCCGCCGTCCACGACGAGCTCGCCGACCGCATGGCACCCGACACGACGTCGCGAGTCCTCCACTTCGCATCGCCGAGCTTCGACGCCTCCGTGCTCGAGTTCCTGCTCGCGGCGGCCGGCGCGGCCACCCTCGTCGTGGCGCCGACGAGCGTCTACGGCGGAACAGACCTGCAGGACTTCCTCGCGCGCAGCGGGGTCTCGCACGCCTTCATCACCCCGGCGGCGGTGGCCACCATGTCGGCGGACGCGGTGCCCTCACTCACCTCGCTCGCCGTCGGCGGCGAAGCCGTCGCACCCGACCTGGTGCGTGCCTGGTCGCCGGGCCGGACGCTGCTCAACGTGTACGGCCCGACAGAGACCACGATCATCACCACTGGCTCGGCACCGCTGTCCCCCGAGGCCCGGGTGACGATCGGAAGCCCGAACAACGGCGTGTCCGCGGTGGTCCTCGACGACCGTCTGCACCCGGTCCCCGCCGGCGTCGCGGGCGAACTCTATCTGCTCGGGCCACAAATCACGCGCGGCTATCACGGGCGCCGAGCGTTGACGTCGACCCGCTATCCAGCGGCTCCGATGGTCCTCGGTCCCGAGTTCGCCGGCCAACGGATGTACCGGACCGGAGACCTCGTCCGGTGGAGTCGGGAGGACAGGTGCCTGGAGTACATCGGACGCACCGACGGCCAGGTGCAGGTCCGCGGCTTCCGCGTCGAGCTCGGCGAGATCGACGATGCGTTGACCGCTGTCTCCCGGGTACGCGCCGCCGTCACGATCGCCGACACCACGTCCGGTCTGACGGTTCTCCACAGCTATGTGACGCCCGAAGCCGACGCGGGGCCTCTCGACACGGCCGCGGTGCGCCGGGCGGTCGCTCGCCGACTGCCACGCCACATGGTGCCGAGCACCGTCACGGCCCTCGAGCATCTCCCGTTGACCGCCGTCGGAAAGGTCGACCGACGTGCACTCACGGCCCCGGCCGCACGGTCGGACGTCGGCGACGCACCCGTCGGGGAGACCGAGCAACGGGTCGCCGACGCGTTCGCCGCCGTCCTCGGCGTGGACCGAGTCGGCCGCGACGACAACTTCTTCGACATCGGCGGCGACTCACTGCTCGCCACCACGCTCGCCACTCGGCTGAGGGAGGCCGGCTTCGCGCTCACCGTGCCGGATGTGTTTGCCGCACCGACGCCAGTCGAACTGGCGGCCGCCGTCACCGACCTCGACGACGGTGACCGTTCCGCGCCCTCCACATCCGCCCCCTCCACATCCGCCCCGTCCACATCCACAGCGTCCACATCCACAGCGGTGTCGCCTGCGCTCGCGCCGCTGTTGACGCTCCGCCGGGGCGACCCGGGCACGACGAAGACCCCGCTGTTCGTCGTGCACCCGGCGATCGGACTCGCGTGGAGCTTCACTACCTTGCTGCCTCACGTCGACGACGGCCGCCCCGTCTACGGTCTTCAGAGCCCAGCTCTGTCGGGCGCCGACGCCGCCGAGTCGATCGACGAACTCGCCGCCGACTATGTGCGACGGATCCGCGAGGTCGCGCCGCACGGGCCGTACCGGCTCCTCGGGTGGTCGCTCGGCGGGCTGATCGCGCACGAGATCGGCGTGGCCCTGCAGCAATCCGGTGAACGAGTGGAGCAGCTGGTGCTGCTCGACTCCTACGTGCTCGCCGATCACGCGGATCTACCCCACGAGTCCGTGAGCGACCTGCTCAGTGAGTTCGGCATCGACGCCCCCGCTCTGCCAGACGATTCCGAGATTCCCGATCCCTCCGCGATGTCGGCGGCGGTCCGGGCATCCGGCGGGCCGTTGGCAGAGCTGACACCCGACGACCTCGACGCGGTCCGGGCGACGTTCGAAGCCGCCGGTCCACTCGCCCGGCACTGGCGGCCACGCGTCTTCACCGGCGACGCCGTGTTCGTGACCGCGACCAGCTCCGACACCGGGATCGATCCCCGCGCCGATTGGACCGACCGCGTCACGGGGACCCTCACTGATGTCCGCGCCGACTGCACCCACGCCCGCATGCTGTTGCCCGGCAACGTCGCACAGTTCGGGTACATCGTCGAGAACCGCCGACCGAACTGAGCAGCCGACGCCAGCCGCGCTGCCTCCCGAAAGGAGATCTGATGACCCCCAACCCGTTCGACGACGCCGACGGAACCTTCCTGGTGTTGGTCAACCACGAACGCCAGCACTCGCTGTGGCCCGAATTCGCTCCGGTGCCGCACGGCTGGACGAGAGTGTTCGGTCCCGACGGGCAGACCGAATGCCTCGACTACGTGGAGGCCAACTGGACGGACATGCGCCCGGCGAGCCTCATCGCGTCCATGGACCGAGCCGCGGCCGAGTCGACGCCGCGAAACGACCACTGAGAGGAAGTCCGTGGGACGCCACAGTGTATTTGCCAGCGACGGGGTATCCACCAGCGACGGGACAGGCACGATCGACGGGACAGACACCATCGATCGGGGCGCCTCATCCGCTGACCGCGACGCTGAGGGGACGGCCACCACATCGGTCACCCCAGCACCGATCACCCCCACTTCGATCACCCCCACTTCGATCAGCCCCACTTCGATCAGCCACGCCCTCGTCCTGCGAGGCGTCACCAAGACCTTCGCGAGCGGACCGTTCGGGCGGGGCACGAGGCACACCGCGGTCGATCACCTCGACCTCACCGTGCCCGCCGGGTCGATTCACGCGATCCTCGGACCGAACGGCGCGGGCAAGACGACCACCGTCTCGATGGTGGCGACCCTCCTTCGCGCCGATTCGGGCGAGATTCTGATCGACGGCGTCGACGCGGTCGCCGACCCGTCCGCCGTCCGCGGGCTCATCGGAGTGTCCGGCCAGTACGCTGCGGTCGACGGCAACCTCAGCGGGTTCGAGAACCTCCGCATGGTGGCCCAGCTGTACGGGATGTCGCGTCGTGAGGCGTCGGCCAGGGCGCGCGAGATGATCGACGAGCTCGATCTCACGGCGGCTGCCGACCGACCGATGCGGACGTACTCGGGCGGGATGCGGCGACGTCTCGACCTCGCGGGCGCCATCATCAACCGACCGAGCCTGGTGATCCTCGACGAGCCGACGACCGGTCTGGACCCGCGCGGTCGCCGACAGATCTGGCGTGCGATCGACGAGTTGACCCGGACGGGTGCCACGATCCTGCTCACCACGCAATATCTCGAGGAGGCCGACGAGCTGGCCGACGACATCACCGTCGTCCACGGCGGCGCCGTGCATGCCCGCGGCACACCAGAATCACTCAAACGCGAGTTCGGGGACGCCTGCCTCACCGTGGAACTCACGCGGACCGGCGCACTCCGACACGCGGTCGACGTGATGACGACGCTCGCCCACGTCGGCTCGGGAAACCCCGAACAACTCGACGAGGTGCGCTTCCGAGTCCAGGTCGACGGGGGCACCCGCAGCGCGGTGGCCGCGGTGCGGGCGCTGGACGAGATAGACGCCGACGTCGTCGACGCCTCCGTGACCGCTCCGACACTCGAGAACGTCTTCCTCGCTCTCACCGAGCCGAACGAGCGAGCGGCAGGCGAACCCGGCGACGAAACAGAAAGAGTCGATGATGTTCGCTGACACCGCGGTACTGGTCGAACGCAACCTGATCACTGTTCGACGCATCCCGACGCTACTGCTGAGCGCGACCGTGCAGCCGTTGATGTTCGTGTTCCTGTTCGCATATGTCTTCGGGGCAACGCTCGGCGGCGGCGAGTACCGGGAGTTCCTGATGGCGGGTATCTTCGCCCAAACCGTCCTGTTCAACTCGGCGTTCACCACCGTCGGGCTCGCCAACGACCTGTCGGCGGGGATCGTCGACCGGTTGCGGTCGCTGCCCATGTCCAGACTCGCGGTGATCGCGGGCCGCGTCACGTCCGACATGGTGCTGGGCGCTGTCGGGCTCGTGGTGATGGTGGCGTGCGGCTTCGCCATCGGGTGGCGCATCCGTGGCAGCGCAGCCGACGCGGTGATCGCGTTCGTGCTGCTGTTGTTCTTCGCGCTCGCGATGGCGTGGGTCGGTGCGGTCACCGGCCTCGTCGCCCGGAACGTGGAGGTCGCACAGAGTGTCGGCTTCCTCTGGATGTTCCCGGTGACGTTCCTGTCGAGCGCGTTCATCTCGGCGGCCAGCTTGCCCGGACCACTCCGCACGATCGCCGAATGGAATCCGGTGACGGCGGTCGCCACCGCATGCCGAGACCTGTTCGGAAACGCCTCCCCGCCCGACTTCCCGGAGCCGACGGGCTGGCCCGCCGACCACGCACTGGTTTACGCATTGGCGTGGAGCGGAACCCTGTTGGTCATTTGCATTCCGCTCTCGCTCTGGCTGTATCGACGGTCCGCGAGCAGATGACGAAGAGGTGACCATGCACGGAAGTCCGACTGACGGCACGGAACTGTCGCGACTGCTGGCCGCGTCGGCTGCCGGCGACCACGCGGCGTTCGCGCGGCTCTACGATCTCACCAATGCACGCGTGTACGGTCTCGCCCTGCGCGTGCTCAACGATCGAAGCCACGCCGAGGAGGTCGTGCAGGAGTCATACCTGCACTTCTGGCAGCAGGCGCATCGCTACGATTCCGGACGCGGCAGCGTCGTGAACTGGATGTTGACGATCGCTCACCGCCGGTCGGTGGATCGGATCCGATCCGAGGAGTTGTATCGACGGCGTGGTTCGGAGTACACCAGCGCGAACGCGGCCGTCCCGTCGACGCCGCTCGTCGAGGTGGTCGAACAGCACGAGGAGACGCTCACGCTGCGTCGCTGCCTCGGCAGGCTCACGAACCTTCAACGCGACAGCATCGAACTCTCGTACTTCGACGGGATGACGTACCCCGAGGTCGCCGCATACACGGCGACCCCGCTGCCGACCATCAAGTCTCGTATCCGTGACGGACTGCGTAGTCTGCGCCACTGTGTGAAGACCGAAGAAGTGTAGACCGGAGAACCTATGACGAACGACGAGACGAGACACGAGTCGAATCACGAGTGGCTCGCCGACCACATCGACCTCTACGCCATCGACGCGCTTCCCGTCGACGAGAGCGACGAGGTCGAAGCACAGCTGGACATGCTCGCCCCGACAGCGCGAGCCGAGTACGAGACACAGGTCGCCGACCTCCGGAACCTCATGCACGACTATGGCCGGCGCTACACGCACGAGGCCCCCGACGCGCTGCGCGCGCGGGTGCTCGCCGACTTCGATGCGAATATCGGTCGCACCGGCCCCACCCCCTTGCACACGCGTCGCCGACGCCGCATCGCCGTCGCGGTGGGTGCCGCAGCCGCCTCGATCGCTGTCCTGTTCGGAGCCGGTGTGCTCGTCGGCCGGACCACCGTTCCCGAGTCGTCGACGAACGTCCAGGCTGAGGCGGCGGCGGCCGTGTTCGGCGCGCAGGACGCGACGATCTCGGTCGGCGATCTGGACGGTGCGCGCGGCGTGTTGACGGTGGTGAGCTCCAAGTCCCGCAATCAGGCGGTGGCGACCCTGCGCGACGTGCGGAACCCGGTGCCCGACGACCGCGCGCTGCAGTTGTGGATGGTCGGCAAACAGGAGCAGCCCGTCTCCGCCGGTCTGTTCGCGGGCGAGGACAGCACGCCGATCCTCGTCGATGCGCTCGACTCCACCAGCGCGTTCGCGATCACCGTCGAACCGCGCGGCGGTTCCACCGGTCCCACCACTCCGCTGCTGACCCAAGTGAAGGTGTGACAGTGAAGGTGTGATCACCGACACTCAATCACCGGACCGTGTTCTTCCGCCGTCCCCGCGACTGGTCTAACCTGTCCAGTAGCGAAATCTATAACTTGTTCTAGTTTTGTGGATCCGTCCACGCTGGAGGACGAAGGGAAGTACATGGCCAACGAAGAGTTCGACGTCATCGTCGTGGGTGCAGGCGGAGCGGGGCTGTCCGCAGCGCTGACCGCGAAGACCAAGGGCCTGAACACCGTCCTGATCGAGAAGTCACCGTACTGGGGCGGCTCGACGTCCCGGTCCGGCGGCGGCGTCTGGATCCCGAACAACAGCGTGCTGCGCCGTGACGGCGTCGACGACACCGTCGACGAAGCCCGCAAGTATGTCCACGCGATCATCGGCGAGCACGCGCCCGCCGAACGGATCGACACCTACATCGATCGCGGCCCCGAAGCGCTCGACTATCTGATGGCGCACGCCCCGCTGGACCTCGAATGGGTCAACGGCTACTCCGACTACTACCCCGAGGCCCCCGGCGGCCGTGCGGGCGGGCGCTCGGTGGAACCGAAGCCGTTCGACGCCGCCCGCCTCGGCGACGATCTGAAGACACTGCACCCGCAGTACACGAAGGCTCCACTGAACATGGTGGTGCTGCAGTCCGACTACCGCTGGCTCAACATCGGCATGCGGCACTGGCGCGGAATCCAGCGGATGATGAAGGTCGGTCTTCGCTTCTTCTGGGCCCGTACCCGCGGCAAGAAGCTGATCGCTATGGGCGCGGCACTGGCAGCCGAACTGCTGCTCGGCTGCCGTGAGGCAGGCGTCGACATCCGGTTCGACACGCCGCTCGTCGATCTCCTCACCGAAGACGGCAAGGTCGTCGGCGTGGTCGCCGAGGTTGACGGCGTCCGGACTGAACTGCGTGCGCGGCGCGGCGTGATCCTCGCGTCCGGCGGCTTCGAGCACAACGAGAAGATGCGTGCGGAGCACCAGCGGGCGCCGATCGGCACCGAGTGGACGACCGGCGCGTCGTCGAACACCGGTGACGGCATCACCGCAGCACTCAAGACCGGCGCGGGCGTCTCGATCATGGACGATGCATGGTGGGGTCCGACGATCCCGCTCCCCAAGGGTCCGTGGTTCGCACTGTCCGAGCGGTCGGTGCCTGGCACGTTCATCGTCAATCTCCGCGGGGAACGCTTCATGAACGAGTCGCTTCCGTACGTCGAAGCCGTCCACCGGATGTACGGCGGCGAGTTCGGCCAGGGCGAGGGCCCCGGCGACAACGTGCCGTCGTGGCTGATCTTCGACCAGCGTTGCCGCAACCGCTACATGTTCGCCGGTGTCACCGCACGCCAGCCGCTACCCAAGAGCTGGCTCAAGTCGGGCGTCGTGGTGAAGGCGAACACCCTCGCCGAGCTCGCCGAGAAGACCGGCCTGCCCGCCGATGAGCTGGCCGCCACCACGGCGCGTTTCAACGAGTTCGCTCGCGTGGGCAAGGACGACGACTTCCATCGCGGGGACAGCTCGTACGACCACTACTACGGCGACATCACGAACAAGCCGAACCCGAGCCTCGGCCCGGTCGACAAGGGTCCGTTCTATGCGGCCAAGATGGTGCCGGGCGACCTCGGCACTAAGGGCGGCATCGACACCGACGTCCACGGACGCGCCCTACGCGAGGACGGTTCGGTGATCGAGGGGCTGTACGCGGCGGGCAACACCAGCGCCCCCGTCATGGGGCACACTTATGCGGGCCCCGGCGCCACCATCGGTCCGGCTCTCGTGTTCGGCTACCTGGCTGCGCTCGACGCCGCCGCCAAGTCGCAGACGCAGGCCACTACCGCTGCGGAGGCCTGACATGCCCATCGATCCCGCCATCGCCGTCGGCGCCGACCTGGGCGAACAGACCTTCTCGTGGACGCCGCGCGAGATCGCGCTCTACAACCTCGCCGTCGGCGGCGCGGCCGACCCGATGGACGTCGTCGGCCTCCAGTACGTCGACGACGTCGAACCGAAGACGTTGCCGTCGTTCGCGACGGTCGCCGCGAACTTCCTTGCGACGCAGGCCCCCAAGGTCGAGTTCCCCGGCGTCGACATCGACCTCGCGAAGGTCGTCCACGGCAGCCAGCAGGTCCGCGTGCATCGACCGCTTCCCGCGACCGGCGCCGCGACCATGCGTACCCGGATCGCCGAGGTCCAGGACAAGGGTTCGGCCGCCGTCATCATCCAGGAGTCGGAGACCGTCGACGAGGCAGGCGCCCCGCTGTGGACGGCCCGGTCGTCGATCTTCGCGAAGGGCGAAGGCGGGTTCGGCGGCGACCGCGGCGCATCGACACGCGTCGACCTCCCCGACCGCGCGCCCGACCACTCCATCGCGGTTCCGACGCTGCCGCAACAGGCGCTGCTGTACCGATTGTGCGGCGACCGCAACCCCCTCCACAGCGATCCGGCGTTCGCCGAGCGCGCCGGATTCCCTCGACCCATCCTGCACGGGCTGTGCACCTACGGCTCGGTCTGCCGGGCCGTCGTCGACCAGATCTACGGCGGTGACGCGTCGAAGATCGTCGACTACTCCGTGAGTTTCGCCGGAATCGTGTTCCCCGGCGAGACGTTGCAGATCGAGGCCTGGGAAGATGGCGAGCGACTGCTCGCGGCGGTGAGCGTCGTCGAACGAGACGGCGCCGCGGCCCTGGGCAATGTCGTATTCAGCACTTCCTAGCCGAAAGGACCTGCATGTCCACGTCCCTGCTTCCCGTTCTCGACGCCAACCGAGAGGCGATGACGTCCGACTTCACCGACGTCATCGACGCGGAGGTGAAGAAGCAGTCGGGCCTGTCCGGCACCGCGGTCAAGGCCGCCTACTCGGCTGCCCAGAAGGTGAAGCCCGGCGTCGTCGCGAGCGCGACGAACAAGATGCTGCCGGACTTCCTGACCGCCCTGTCTCCGTTCTGGGACTCCAAGCCCGCGGGCACACCGTTCGGCAATCACCTGGCCGCGAACGGCGACGCCGCGGCCGAGGCACTGCTCGCCGTGACCGACGGCCGGGCGCAGTCTGCGCCGTCGGGTCTCACGAAGGCCTACAAGAGCCTGCGTGGCAAGGCGAAGGGTTACGTCATCGACGCGCTCGTCCCGGTGGGCGGCGTCATTGAGAAGTACGCTGCCTGACGATGCCCGGTTCTGACGCCGCTCGACGCGCTTCGCGTCGGGCGGCGTCTTGCCGTCAATCATGTACCCGGTCAGGTGATACCGGGTACGCAATATCAGTCAGGCGGCGGTGGTGACGATGAGGACGAGAAGGGCGATGATCCCGACCACCCCCGCCACCAACACCAGCAGTCGTCCGATGTGGAGTCGGACCTCGCTCAGTTCGGAAGACCGCGCGACTCGATCTGCAGCCATGATCATCCACTTTCGCTCGTTCGGGGTGGTTATCTTCCCGTGTGACTACAGTTACACAAGTTGCTAGAGAAACAGGTGAACTGACGATGCGTGTCGGGTATCGAACCGATGACAAAACGACGACCGTCCGCGCCGCGTGGCTCGTCCTCATAGCGTGCGCCGCGGTCAGCCTCGTCGTCGCCGCCATGGCCGCTCTCAATACTGCACTGCCCGATATCGCAGCCGACACCGGCGCCACCAACGCGCAGATGACGTGGATCCTCGACAGCTACACCCTCGCCCTCGCCGCGCTCCTACTCCCGGCCGGTGCGATCGGCGACCGCGTGGGCAGACGTGGCGTCCTCCTGGTGGGACTCGTCGTGTTCGGTGCCGGATCAGTCGCCGCGATCTGGGTCGACGGACCGACCGAGCTGATCATCACGCGCGTCGTCGCGGGTGCGGGCGCCGCGCTGATCATGCCGACCACGCTGTCGCTGATCACCGCGGGCGTCCCGACGGACAAGCGCGCCGTGGCGATCAGTGTGTGGGCGGCCGTCGCAGGTGCGGGCGCGATCGCCGGGTTCTTCATCACCGGAGTCCTCCTCAGCTACTTCCACTGGCATTCGGTCTTCATCACCTTCGCCGCGTCCACAGCCGTCGTGTTCGTGCTCGTGCTGACCGTCGGCTCGTCGAAGGACGAGAATCCGGGCAAGTTCGACGTCGGCGGGTCGCTCACGTCGATGACCGCCATCGCGGGCGTCGTCTTCGGTCTCCTGGAGGCGCCGCACCGCGGCTGGTCGGATCCGTTGATCCTGGTCTGCCTGATCGGCGGCATCGCGTTGATCGCGGCGTTCATCGTCATCGAGCGCAGGCGCGCCGATCCGCTGCTCGATGTCGACTTGTTCAGGAACCGCGCGTTCGCATCCGGGTCGCTCGCGGTGGCGTTGCAGTTCCTCGCCTCGTTCGGCGCGTTCTTCTTGATCCTCCAGCAGTTGCAGCTCGTGTTCGGCTACTCCCCGCTCAAGTCGGCGGTCGCCCTGTTTCCGATGGTTGTCGGCGTCGGCGCCTTCGCCATGATCGGCAACTGGGTGGCCGTGCGGTTCGACTCCTTGCGGTTCGTGCTGGCGATCGGCATCGGCATAGCCGCCGTCGGCGTGATCGCGTTGGGCGTCTTCGAGATCGACGTGTACTGGAAGGTCGGCGTGCTGCTCGGTGTCTGCGCCGTCGGTATCGGCCTGTCGACGGCGCCGTCGACCACGGCCATCATGTCGAACACGCCTCTGGACAACCAGGGTGTCGGGTCGGCAGTGAACGACACAGCTCGCGAACTTGGTGCCGCGATCGGCATCGCCCTCGCCGGCAGCATCATGGCCGCAGGCTACGAGGACCGGATCGGCCCCACCGCCGACGAGGCGAGAGCTCGACTGGAGAAGATCGACCCCGATGCGGCCGCCATCGCCGACGACGCGATCCGCGGCTCGATGGCCGGTGCGGTGAAGGTCAGCGACGAACTGCCTCCAATGGCCTCACCGATCGCCGACCACATCACCGCCGGGGCGCGGTCCGCGTTCGAGGAACCTTTACAGACCGCGTTCGTGGTGCTCGGGGGCGTGCTGGCCGTCGGAGCCGTGTTCCTCGGCTGGTTCACTCCGCGCAAGGTCGTCGAGGACGCGCCCGCCACCTCCGACGCAACGTAGGACCGCACGTTCATGGCCGCGCGCCGAACGACCCCGGCGAACCCCCACCGTCATGAAGGTTCCGGCCATGATTGGATGTGCGCATGGTGATCGGGCGCTCGAGGGACAAGCACAGTGGAGCCGTCGCAGGCTCGACGGTCGCAGTGACTGGTGCGGCCCGCGGCATCGGTCTCGCGATCGCCAGACGACTCGTCGACGAAGGCGCGCGCGTCGCGATCGGCGACGTGGACGCCGACGCAGCCCGCGAGGCTGCGACATCGCTGTCGGCCGACGGCGGCACGGTCCGCGGCTATGCCCTCGACGTGACCGACGACCCGTCGTTCCAGTCGTTCCTCGACGCCGTCGCGACCGACCTTGGACCGATCGACGTCCTCGTCAACAACGCGGGCGTCATGCGGGTCGGTCCGTTCGACACCGAGCCCGCCCGAGCATCCGAGGCAATGGTGTCGGTCAACCTACTCGGCGTCATCCGCGGCGTCCGACTCGCCGCACCCGCCATGCGCGAGCGCGGTGCAGGCCAGATCGTCACCGTCGCGTCGGCGGCGTCCCGCCTCGCACCGCCCGGCGAATCGACGTACGCGGCCACCAAGCACGGTGTGCTCGGCTATCTGACCGGCGTCCGCGAGGAATTGCGCGGCAGCGGCGTTACCCTCTCCGTCGTGATGCCGACCGTCGTCGACACCGAACTCGCGGCCGGCACCTCGTCAGGCTCGGTGCGGACGCTTGCGCCTGCGGAGGTCGCGGACGCCGTGGTGAGCACGGTGGGACGTCGCCGCTTCCAGACCTGGGTGCCCGCGTACGTCGGCCCCCTCGTCGCCTTCTCGGGGGTTCTGCCGCAGCCGGTGCGCGACCGCCTGATGCGCGTCATGGTCCCCGACCAGGTCTCGACTGTGAAGGGATCCACGGTCCGAGCCGACTACGAGCGTCGGGCCACCGAGAACTGAATCGGCATACATGTCGGCGCGTCTCGGCAAACACGCCGCGACACGCGGAGGATCGTCGAGTTCCACCACTCGGGCATACCGATGTGCCGCGTCTCACGTCCGTGCGCTAGCCTTCTTCGCGATCACGACATTCTCGCAAGGAGGCGCCCCCGATGGGTCGACACGACAACAACACCGACGGCGGCGCACCGCGCCGCGCCGGGCTGCGGGTCGGACTGTCCGTCGCACTCGTCGCAGTCCTCGCGGTCGGCGCCTATGTCGTCTGGGACAAGACCCGGTCAACCTGCGACGAGGTCCGACCCGTGTCGGTCATCGCCGAAGGCGACCTCGCCGCCTACGTGACGGAGCTCGCCAACCAGGCAGAGAGCACTTCCTGCTTCGACTACACCGTAGAAGCGGTGCCCGCCAGCCACGTCAGCGACCGGCTCGGAGGCGACGAGATCCCGGACATCTGGGTCGCCGAGTCACAGTCGCGCATCCGTCAGGTCGGGACGGCACTCGGCCACTCGTGGACGGGTATCGGCCCGTCGATCGGGACGTCGCCGATCGTCGTCGCGGGGCGTGACCTGCCCGGCCTCCCGTCGTGGTCGAAGGTCCTCTCGATGCCCGCGCTCCGCGTCGATCCGCCCGCCGTCAGCGATGTCAGCAACGCCGCGGTCGTCGGTGCGCTCGCTGAGATGTCGCAGGGATCGATGACGCACACCGAGCTGGTTCGGACGCTGACCGGCCGCGCGCTGCGCATGAACGACGAGGACGGCGCACCGGACCTGAAGAAGATGGCCGACGACGACGCCCCGTCGCTCGCCCTCGTCTCCGAGCGGACCTATGCCGGGTTCACCGACGGGGACTCCGACTCTCCGCTGACCGCGGCCGTCCCGCAGACCGGCACGGTCGCCCTCGACTACCGCATCGCGAACGTCGCACCCTCCGCCAGAGCGGTCATTTCCAATGGCGCGATCGGTGCGCTCGCAGAGACGGCGAAGGCGAGCGGATCCGCGCAGCGCACCACATCCGGCCGGCCGGCGGGTCGCCGCTCGCCGACGGCCAGGGCGTCGGCGACGTCACCATAATCGAGGCGCCCGAGCGGGCCTTCATCGACAACATCGAACGCAAGTGGGCGGCCTTGACCCGCCCGATCCGCGCCCTCGTCGTCCAGGACGTGTCGGGGTCGATGCGTCTCGACGCCGGCGGACGATCACGTGCGCAACTCCTGCGCGACGCCTCCATCTACGGCCTGGCCGCATTTCCCAAGAACACCGCGCTCGGCTACTGGGAGTTCAGCATCGACCGCGGCGGCCCGGGCGTCCCCTACCGCGAGGTCGCACCGATCGCACCGATCATGGACAAGACCGGCGGCGTCCTCAACCGTGACGTCCTCGGCAAGGCCATCGATTCGAGCCTGAAGAACCTGCGCGGCGGCACCGGCCTCTACGACACCGCGTTGGCCGCGTTCAAGAAGGTCTACGACACGTACGATCCCGCCTATTCGAACAGCGTGATCCTGATGACCGACGGCCGCAACGAGGTGGCGCACAGCATCACGCTCAACCAGCTCGTCTCGGAGTTGAACATCATGAAGAACCCGGCGCGACGTATCCCGATCATCACCATCGGGATCTCCGACGACGCCGATGCCGACGCCCTCAAGCGAATCTCGGAGGCCACCGGCGGCAGCTCCTTCATCGCCCACGACCCGAAAGACATCGGCGACATCCTCCTCAAGGCCGTGTCGTTCCGCGTCCAAGACGCCTGAATGCACTTCGGCACCTTCTTTCGGCGTACGGCCGAAAGAAAGTGCCGAAGTTGTTTCCGGGCACTGCGCGCCGCGACGTGCGCCCGGTCAGAGCGACTCGTACACAGCGGCCAGATACCTGTTCGGACGTTCGGCGCCGATCAGCTGAGGCGACATCGCGTTCATGACGTAGGCAACGGTGATGCCGCGGCCGGCGTCGCAGGAGACGACGGAGCCGCCGAATCCCGTCCACCAGCACACCTGTCCGTCGGGCGCGCCCGGCATCGCCGGACTCGACAGGGCCCACCCGAGACCGAAGCTGACCGGCACGCCGAGGACCCGATCGGTCCCGTCGGTTCTCGGTTCGAAGAGGCGGTCCGCTGTCTCCGAGGACAGAATCGCACGACCGCGAGCCTGGCCGCGACCTGTGACGACCGATTGGACGAGCGCGACCGACCGTGCGTTCCCTTGCCCGTTCACTGCACCGAGTTCGGCGGCGACGAACGCCGGATCCGCCGTGACTGTCGGTGAGAACACCGGATTGCCCAGGGTTCGCCGGGGTTCGACGTCCGGGGCCAGCGAACCCAGGTCGAATCCGCTGGGAGGCGGTGGCACCAGTGGGGCGATCCGGTCGAGACCGCTGCGCATGCCGATGCGGAAGTCGGCTCCGAGCGGGCCAGCGATCTCGGCTTCGAGAAACTGTCCGAGCGTCGTACCGGTGACCCGCTGCACCACCTCGCCAAGGATCGTGCCGAAGGTGAGCGCGTGGTAGCCGGAGCCGTCGCCCGGCGGCCACCACGGCGCCTGCTCGGCGAGCGCGGCGGCCGCGTCGTGTTGTCGGTAGAGATCGTCGATCGTCATCGGCTTCTCCCAGCCGGAGACACCGGACGTGTGGTCGAGGATCTGGCCGACCGTCACCTCGCTCTTGCCCGCCCGGCCGAACTCCGGCCAGTATCGGGCGACGGGCTGGTCGACGTCGAGCAGACCGCGGTCGGCCAGGGCCAGGATCACCAGGGCCGTCATCGTCTTGGTCACCGAGTAGGTGGTGGCGACGGTGTCCCGCTGCCACGGCCGGGCCGTTGCGATGTCGGCGACGCCGCCCCACAGGTCCACCGCCACGTCGTCGCCGACCATGACGCACAGCGAGGCCCCCACCTCGTGTCCGGCGTCGAACTCGGCTTCGAAAGCCGCACGCACCCCGGCGAACTCGGCGGCACAGGCACCGTCGACCGTCACCGCGTGCCTACCGGTTCGCGCACCCGCTGCGCACCGGCCTCGATCTCGGCGAGGAGATCCCTGGTGTACCGGGCGAAGTCGATCTGGATGGTGTGACGCGGTGCGTTGTAGTACTGCCCGAGGTGTCGTCGTTCGTCCTGCGCGACGGCGGTCCGCATCTCGTCTTCCGTCGGCAGTCGGTAGCGCCCTGCGAGATGAGCGGCGATAAGCTTGCTCTGCTGTTCGGCGAGGTTGACGATGGTCGGCGACGACTGCGCGAGACCCGCGAAGTACAGGTCGTCAACACCGGGGCGCACGATCCGTTTGAACAGCGGGTACCGGTGGTCATCGCCGGGGAGCAGGGCCGGGTCGTCGAAGAACGGGAACGACATCCGGTAGCCGGTCGCCATCACGATCACGTCCACGTCGATCCTGCGTCCGTCGGTGAGGACGACGGCGTCGCCGTCGAACCGTTCGATCGCCGGCACGCACGTCAGGTCGCCGGAGCCGGCTTTGGCGAGGAAGTCGATGCTGACCGACGGGTGCGCGGACAGGGGCTCGTGGTCGGGCTTGGGCAGTCCGTAATCCTCCATGCTGCCCAGCGACTTCTTGATCGCGCGCCGCGAGATCGCGAGACCGAGCTTCTTGGGCATCCACGGCGGCATCATCATCTTGTCGGCTGGCTTTCCGCCGCGGTACTTCGAGAGCACCCAGACTCCGCGCCGCGCCGACACCCAGACGTGCTCGGCGACGGTCCGATTGGACACCTCGGACGCGACGTCGAGTCCGGAATTGCCCATACCGACCACCATCACGCGCTTGCCGTGCATGTCGACGGGGTCTACGGGTGTTCGATAGTCGTGGCTGTGGACGATCACGCCGTCGAAATGCCCGGGGTAGTCGGGGACGAACGGATTCCAATGATGCCCGTTGGCCACGACCAATGCGTCGTAGAACTGTTCGTCACCGGAGTTGAGGGTCAGATTCCACCCGCCTCCGGCGCGGCGCGCTGCCCGTTCGACGGCGGTACCGAAGTGGATCGAGTCGCGGAGGCCGAAGTGGTCGACGTAGTCGCGGAAGTATTGGTGGATGAGCGTGTGGTGCGGGAAATGCGGCCAGTCCGACGGCGCCGGAAAGTCTTCGAACTCCAGCCTGGTTGTTGAGGTGTCGATGTGCAGCGACTGGTAGCAGGCCGACCGGCCGTTCGGGTTTCCGTAGTACCAGTTGCCGCCGACGTCGTCGGACATCTCGAAACAGTCGAAGTCGATACCGTGGTCTTTCAGCCGTTTCGCGGTCGTGAAGCCGGAGCACCCAGCTCCGATGATCGCAACCCTCTTGTCTGTCATGAGTCCGCTCCTGTCCGAATCGTGCTGTCCCCCGTCACGCGGTGGTCCGAGTCACACTCATCCACCGTATGAGTTTCACTGACGCTATGTCTAGTGAGTCCCTCATCCGTCTCACAACCGGGCATATGTCGCAGGCGAAAATCAGGTGCACGCTGCCGGGCGCCTCGGTAAGGTCGCCGCCACATGCTTACTTCCACGCACTCCTCCGTCGCATTGCGCGACGTCTCCTTCACCTGGCCGGACGGGTCAGTCGCTCTCGCGCACGTCGACGGCGCGTTCACCGAGGGGCGCACCGGTCTCGTCGGCCGCAACGGCTCGGGCAAGTCGACGCTCCTGCGTTTGATCGCCGGTGACCTCACCCCGACGAGTGGACACATCGACACCGCGGGCGAGGTCGGCTACCTGCCCCAGACTCTCACGCTGGACGCCGCCACCGACGTCGCTCGACTCCTCGGTGTCGATCATGTGCTCGCCGCCCTGCGCGCGATCGAGTCCGGCGACGTCGACGAAGCCCACTTCGAAACGGTCGGCGACGATTGGGACATCGAGTCCCGCGTCGAAGCGGCCCTCGACCGGATCGGCTTCTCCGCCGAACACCTCGATCGGAGCGTCGCCGACGTGTCCGGCGGGGAAGCCATGCTCCTCGCCGTCACCGGCCTGTCCCTGCGCCGCACCCCGATCACCCTGCTGGACGAGCCGACCAACAACCTCGATCGAGCCACCCGGGCCAGGCTCGCGGGCCTCGTCGACGACTGGCCCGGTACCCTGATCGTCGTCAGCCACGACCTCGAACTCCTCGAACGCATGGACGTGACGGCCGAACTGTATGGCGGTTCGAT
This sequence comes from Gordonia liuliyuniae, assembly GCF_021738805.1. NCBI lineage: Bacteria > Bacillati > Actinomycetota > Actinomycetes > Mycobacteriales > Gordoniaceae > Gordonia > Gordonia liuliyuniae. The sequence goes on from NZ_JAKKOR010000006.1 coordinate 111,482, forward strand.
CACGACGTTCGGCGGACCCTACAGCGCGTGGCGCGAGTCCGTCGAAGCCGAGCAGTCGGCGGCGGTCCAAGCCGCGCGCACCGCCCAGCAGACGTTGAAGGCCGAGAAGCGCCAACGCGTCGACGCCGAAACCCGGCTCGCGCACCGCGCCCGCGCGGGCAAGAAGGCGCAAGCCGACGGCGGGCTGCCCAAGATCCTCGCCGGGGCGCGCAAGCGTCGGGCACAGGAGTCGGCGGGGTCTCTGCGCGGCACCCTCGACAGCAAGGTCGATGCGGCGCAGGCGGCAGTCGACGCCGCAGACGCCCGTATCCGCGACGACGACCACATCAGCCTCGACCTGCCTGCACCCGACCTGCCGCGCAGCCGACGTCTGATTGAGTTCACCACCGCGCACGGCGTCGTCGTCGTTCAAGGTCCGGAACGAGTCGCGGTCGTCGGGCCGAACGGATCGGGCAAGTCGACGCTGCTGACTCATCTCGTGACGGGCGCCGATCCAGTCACCGGGCGGGTGGCGGGGCGACTGCTCACCGACTCCTACGGCTATCTCCCCCAGCGACTCGACGGGCTCGACGACGCGGCGAGTGCTCTCGCCAACGTGCAGGCAGCCGCCCCCGGCGCCGAACCCGGCGACATCCGGAACCGCCTCGCGCGGTTACTGATTCGCGGAGCGGCCGTCGACCGTCCAGTGTCCACACTGTCCGGCGGCGAACGTTTTCGCGTCGTCCTCGCCAAGCTGTTGTTCGCGGAACCGCCGCCCCAGCTGCTCATCCTGGACGAGCCGACCAACAACCTGGACGTCACCAGCGTGCAGCAACTCGCCGAGGCGCTCGACGCCTATCGCGGCGCACTCGTCGTCGTCAGCCACGACTACCCGTTCCTGCAGCGGATCGGCATCGACACCGTGCTCGAACTCGACGCGAGCGGATCGATGCGGCAGCGTCCGGAACTGTAGCGCCCCGAACTCTAGCCCGGCAGATCGATGCTCGGCATGGTCGGCAGGTCACCCGAACTCTAGCCCGGCAGATCGATGCTCGGCATGGTCGGCAGGTCACCCGAACTCTAGCCCGGCAGATCGATGCTCGGCATGGTCGGCAGGTCGGACGAGTCCGGCAGCATCTCGCTCGCCGCGCCCGGACACAACGACCCGATCGCGGCGCCGACGACCGCGGCGCCCTGCGCGGTGTTGGACGCCTGACTCACGCTCTTCGCGGCGTCAGACATGCTCGTGCCGCTCTTGACGTCTTCGCAGATCTTGCGGCCCACCGAGATCGCTTCGTCGTCGTCGGCGAATGTGACGCCGCTCAATTTCACGGCGGACAAGTAGGCCTGTCGTTGCGTCGAGTTCGTGTCCGAGTCGGAGTCGGAGTCGGACCCGCAGGCAACGGACAGCAGCGCGACACTCGCGATGAGCGGGGTGATGAGCAGGGTACGCACACGCATGGATGGACTCCGATCTGGAAGGGTCATCTCACTCTAACCGCGCTACCGTCCGCCCCGAGCCCTACCTGCTGATCGTGCCCACCTGCCGACCGCGACTAGCTGCTGATCTTGTCTGTCTGATCGGGGCACATCGCACCGACCGCCACGCCGACGAGACGTGCGCCGTTGCTGATGTCGCCCTTGGCGACTTCGACATCGTCCACGACATCGAGGAACTTCTTGCCCGAACGCAGATCCGCGCAGGCCTTCTCGCCCTGCTCGATCAGGTCGCTGTCGCTCACATCCGAGAAGGCGCCACCCTGTCGGACGACTTTCAGATAGATTCCCTCACCCGACGTACTACCCGTTGAGGACGGTTCGTCACTGCTGGTCGGCGAACTGCTCCCCGGGATGTCGTCCGACGGGCCGTCTTGGCCAGCCGTGGACGACGTCGACGTCGACATGCCCGCCCGCTCAGAGTCGGCGACGGTCGGCGTGCCGTCGACGGACGAGCACCCAGACAGGATCAGAGCAGATAGTGCCAGGGCGGCGGGAATGAGGGCGGCGGGGGCCAGACCGGAGCCGGTGACAGCACGGAAACGCATAATAAGGACCCCGTCCATTCAGAAGATGTACGTCGAACATCCTAGAACGGGCGGGGTCCGCTGTCGGTCGGTTGACCTGTCGGGGCCAGTCGATCAGACCGTCTCGGCGGTCGCGGCCGCCGCCGACTTCGCCCATCGGTAGTCGGCCTTGCCGGCTGGCGTGCGCTTCACCTCGTCGACGAACACGATGCTCCGCGGCACTTTGTAGCCTGCGATCGTCTCCCGACAGTGCACCTGGATCTCCTCCAACGACGGCTCGTCCGCACCCTCCTTGAGGCTGGCGACGGCGCCGACACGCTGCCCGTACCGCTCGTCGGGAACCGGCACGACGAGTGCGTCGGCGATCGCGGGATGACCGTGCAGCGCAGCCTCGACCTCCTCGGCGTACACCTTCTCGCCGCCCGAGTTGATGCACTGGCTGCCGCGGCCGAGGAACACGATGTGCTTGTCCTCGGTCACGTAGCCCATGTCACCCAGCACCGAGATCCGACGGCCGTCAGGCAGCGTCGGGAAGGTGCGCGCCGACTTCTCCGGATCCTTGTAGTAGCCGACCGGGACGTTGCCGATGCGGGCGAGCAGGCCCGGTTCGTTCGGTGTGGTGATCTCGTTGAAACGCTCGTCGACGATCATCATCTTGTCCGACGGCGGCACCGACAGGTTGCCCTTCTCGTCCATCATGATCTCGCCGTCGTTGCCCGACTCCGACGCACCGAAGTTGTCGCGCATCAGCAGTTCCGGCTTCACCGCCACCATCCGATCACGGACGCTCCTGCTCCAGATCGCGCCACCCGACGTGATCGAGAACAGCGACGACATGTCGGTGGTGTCCTTCTGCTTCTCCATCTCCTCGACCAGCGGGATGCCCATCGCGTCGCCGACGATCAGGATGATCTGTGTCTGGTCGCGGGGGATGTTCTCGATGATCTGTTTGGCGTTGAAGTCACGTTCGACGATCAGTCGGCTGCCGAGCGAGATGAATGTGAACAGCAGGTACGACGCCGCACCGTGCATGAGGGGCGCCGCGATGAGCGCCGCGATCGACGGGAAGTTCTTGACCTCCCGAGTGATCTCGGCGAGGTCCTCGCGAGGGTCGCCGTACGGGTTCCCGCCGGAGATCGGCTTACGGAAGAAGTCGTCGTGACGCCACACGACACCCTTCGGGTAGCCGGTCGTGCCGCCCGTGTAGAGCACATAGCGCTCCTCGCCGGTGCGCGGCTCGAAATCGCGTTCCGTCGAGGCGCTCGTGTGCTCGGCGAAGTCGACGATCTCGACCGTCCGCCCGTCGCCGAGGCCCGCGACCGTCGCCGACAGTTCGTCGTCGACGTCGCCGATCACGAAGACGCTCTTCACCAACGGAAGCTTCGGCAGCAGCCGGGCAACCGCCTGCTGGTGTTCGGGCAGCTCCACGATGATCGCCGACGAATCCGAGTTCTCGAAGATGTACTCGAGCTCTGCGTCGGTGTACCGGTAGTTGACGTTGATCGGGGCGGCCCGCACCTTGATCAGCCCGAGCAGACTGGTGACGTGTTCGACGCTGTTCTTGAGGAACAACGCGACATGGTCGTCGAGTCCGATCCCGTGCCCAGCGAACATGTGGCCGACCTGCGTAGTGAGGACGTCCATCTCCGCGTAGGTGTAGTTGGTTCCCTCATAGCTGAGAACGACGCGTTCGGGCACGGAGTCGGCGACGGTCTCGAACACGTCGGCGAGGTTGAACTTCATCTCGGTGTCTCCTTGATGGTGGCAGTGGAGTGGGATCAGAGGGGAGTGGGATCAGAGGGGAGTGGAATCAGAGGGTGAGGACGAGGCCCGACGTCGGAACGCCGGTTCCCGCGGTGACGATGGCTTTCGACGCTCCGTCGACCTGGTTGACCGAGTCGCCGCGCAGCTGGCGCACGGCTTCGGCGATGCCGTTCATCCCATGGATGTAGGCCTCGCCGAGCTGTCCGCCGTGCGTGTTCAACGGCAACCGTCCGCCCACTTCGAGGGCGCCGGGTTCGGACACGAAGTCTTTCGCCTCGCCGCGACCGCAGAAGCCGAGCTCTTCCAATTGGATGAGCGTGTACGGGGTGAAGTGGTCGTAGAGGATAGCCAGGTCCATGTCGTCCGGACGCAGGCCCGACTGCTCCCACAGCTGGCGGCCGACGAGGCCCATCTCCTCGAGAGCCGGCAGCTCGTCTCGGTAATAGCTGGTCATCATGAACTGGTCGCTGCCGCTGCCCGCGGCGGCGCCCGCGATCGACACCGGCGTCCGGCGCAGATCCTTGGCGCGTTCAGCCGAGACCACGACGATCGCGACACCACCGTCGGACTCCTGGCAGCAGTCGAGCAGGTGCAGCGGTTCGGCGATGTACCGCGACTTCTGGTGGTCCTCCATAGTGATGGGCTTCTCGTAGAAGAAGGCCTTCGGGTTGGTCGCCGCGTGTTTGCGGTCGACGACGGCGATCCGACCGAAGTCTTCGCTGGTCGCCCCGTATTCGTGCATGTAACGGGTGGCGGTCATCGCGACGAATGCGGCGGGCGTCGACAGGCCGTGCGGATAGGAGAACGCGTTGTCGGTGCCCGACGAGTTCTCCTGGTTGGCGACGGCCGCGTTGACCTGGCCGAACCTGTTGCCCGAGCGCTCGTTGAACGCACGGTAGGCCACCGCGACGTCGCAGACACCGGTCGCGACCGCCATCGCCGCCTGCTGCACCGTGGAACACGCTGCCCCGCCGCCGTAGTGGATGCGGGAGAAGTACGTGAGCTGCGGGATCCCGACGGCGCGGGCGACGGCGATCTCCATGTTGGTGTCCATGGTGAACGTGACGAGGCCGTCGACGTCCGCTGCGGTGAGCCCGGCGTCGTCGAGGGCGGCGGTGATGGCTTCGGCGGCCAGTCGCAGTTCGCTGCGACCAGAGTTCTTGGAGAAGTCAGTCGCGCCGATGCCGACGATCGACGCCTTCCCCGACAGTGCGCGGTCAGTCATCACGCGGCATCCTTCCTGGTGAAGACCACAGTGGAGATCACATGCTTACCGAGTGAGTTGGTGCCGGTCACGGCCACCGTCACACGTTCGCCGTCCACGCCCGCGGACTCGATCTCGGTCACCTCACCGGTGAACGTCAACGTGTCGTAGGCGTACCAGGGGACCCCGAGTTTCAATGCGATCGACGCGATCCTCGCCGTCGGTCCGGCCCAGTCGGTGACGAAACGCTCCACCAGCCCGGTGTCAGTGAGGATGTTGACGAAGATGTCCTTGGACCCCTTCTGGTGTGCGAGATCCCGGTCGTGGTGGACGTCCTGGAAGTCGCGTGTGGCGATCGCAGTCGACACCACGAACGTCGGGGTCGCCTCGATCGTCAAGGGGGTGAGTGCTGCGCCCACCGCGATCGTCGGTGCGGTCACTGGCCGTCTCCCTCGCTCGGCGTGAACGCATACAGCGTCCACGCGGGTTCGTCGCCGTCTGCCGGGAAGTCGAGGAACGTGACATCGACGGGCAGCCCGATCCGCACGTCGGCGGGGTCGACGCCGCGCAGCTCGCCGAGCATGCGGACGCCCTCCTCGAGTTCGACGAGTGCGACGACGAACGGCAACGACCGTCCAGGCACCTTGGGCGCGTGGTGGACGACGTGGCTGTACACGGTTCCGCGACCGGATGCGACACGATAGTCGGTGGTCCCGAACTCGCCGTCGTCACCGCGTGGCTTCCAGGTGGCGGGAATCGGCGGGTGTCGCAGCGAACCGTCCGCGAGCTCCTGGATGCGCAGTTCGTGGGCGGCCACGCCCTCCCAGAAGAACGCGGTGTCCCGCGAGGTGGTCGGACGGATCAGCTTCGACGGGTCGAGGTCGGGCGCCGGGTTCTCGGCTTTCGATGGACCGGGCGCGAACTTGAGGATTCGGAAGTTCATCTCGGCGACGATCTCGCCGCCCCCGTCGCCGTCCGGCCCGTTCGTCCGTCTCCACGTGTTCTTCGTGGTGAAGAACCAGCCGTCGCCGAGGGCGGTGTGCTTGGGGCCGACGATGTCGATGAGCTCTGCCGAGAGGGTCACCTCGTCGCCGGGCGAAACGTACCGGTGGTAGACGGTGTCGCAGTTCGTGGCGACGACGGAGGTGTAACCGGCCGCATCGAACAGCGCGGTCGCCCGCCCCAACGGGTCGTCGTCGGTGCGGGCGCCGCGGAGTCCGCGCATCGTCCACACCTGAGCCATGGCAGGCGGTGCGACGATCCCGTCGAGTCCGGCGGCACGTGCCGCGTCGTCGTCGACGTAGATCGGGTTCGTATCGCCCATCGCCTCGACCCAGTTGTGGATCATCGGCCGGTTGACCGGGTCGCGCCCCGCGGCGGGTGCGCTCGCACCCGCCGCCTTGATGGCGTCGGCCGCCGCGCGGATCTCGTCGTCCGTCGAGTCGGGCGTGATCGTCCCGAACGCAGTCGTGTTCGCATTCGTCACAGTCACATTCGTCACGGGGTCACCTCTTCACTCGCGGCAGGCCGAGACCGGCGGTGCCGATCATGTCTCGCATCACCTCGTTGACGCCGCCGCCGAATGTGATGACCGCGTTGCGCTTGGCCATCATGTCGAGCCAGTCGGCGAGGTCGGCGGTGGCCGGATCGGTCAAGTCACCGTGACGGCCGACGATCTCGTCGACCATCCGGTGGATGGTCTGAACGCGCTCGGTGGAGAACACCTTGGTCGCGGCCGCCGACGCCATCGAGATCTCGCCGCTGGAGGCGACCTGCCAGTTGAGCAACTCGTTGAGCCGTTCGTAGGCGTCGATCTTCGCGAGGGTCCGCCGCACGTCCGGTTCGCCGTCGACGTCGTGGGCCTGCGCCCACTGGCGGACCTTGTCCGAGATCCCGCTGATTCGGCCCGACGGGCCGAGCATGACCCGCTCGTGGTTGAGCTGGGTGGTGATCAGCTTCCAACCGTCGCCCTCGTCGCCGACCCGCATCGACACCGGGACTTTGACTCCGCTGTAGTAGGTGGCGTTCACGTGGTGGGCGCCGTCCGCGGTGATGATCGGCGTCCACGAGAAACCCGGATCACGAGTGTCCAGGATGAGGATGGTGATCCCCTTGTGCTTGGGCAGATCCGGGTTGGTGCGGCAGGCGAGCCAGATGTAGTCGGCGTCATGGCCGCCGGTCGTGAATATCTTCTGACCGTCGACGATGTAGTTCTCGCCGGTCTCGTCGAGCACTGCTCTCGTGGTCAGCGAGGCGAGGTCGGTTCCGGCGTCCGGCTCGGTGTAGCCGATCGCGAAATGCACGTCGCCTGCCAGGATCCGCGGCAGGAACATGTCCTTCTGTTCGGCGGTCCCGTATTTCTGCAGGGTGGGGCCAACGGTCTGCAGGGTGACCGACGGCAGCGGCACGTCCGCGCGGACCGCTTCGTTGGTGAAGATCTGCTGTTCGATCTCGCCGAACCCGCGGCCGCCGAACTCCGTCGGCCAGCCGACGCCGAGCCACCCGTCGGAGCCCATCTGTTTGATCACCTTGCGGTACGTGGGCCCGTGGCGTTCGGTCCTCATCGTCCGAGCGTCGTCGTCGCTGATGAGGGTCGAGAAGTAGGTGCGCAGCTCGTCACGGAGCGCGAGTTGATCGTCGGTGAGCGCTATGAACACGCGAGCACCCCCAGAGTGCGGTCTGCGCCGCCGACCAGTCGGGCGAGGTCTTTGGCGATGGAGAAGTAGCGGTGCAGCGGGTACGTCACGTCGACGCCGATCCCGCCGTGCAGGTGCGTCATGGTTCGCATCGTGGCGGGCAGTTCGGAGGCGACGGTGTAGACCGCGGTGGCGAGGTCCGTCGCCGCGTCACGCCCCTGTGCGAGCTCCCATGCGGCCGCGGTCGCGACCAGGTCGAGCGTCGCCGACACCACGTAGACGTCGGCGAGTTGCTGTCCGACGGCTTGGAAGGCGGCGATCGGCTTGCCGAACTGGTTGCGCGTGCTGACGTGCTCGGCGGTGCGGGCGATAGCGCCCGCGAGCAGACCAGACGCGTACGCGGCGAGCAGCGAGCGGTAGACGTCGACGAGTCGCGACACGTCGTCGGCGAGCACACGATCGGCGCGGGCGCCGTCGAAGCGGATCGTGCATTCACCCCACCCCGACGACGAGGTGGTCCGGGTGATCTGCACGCCGTCGGCGTCTGCCGCCACGACCGCGACGCCGCCGTCGGTCGTGACCAGGAGGGCGTCGGCCGCGTCGGCATGCAGGACGCCGGTCTTCACGCCGGTGACGACGCCGTCCGACAGGACTGTGGCCTGCCGGTCGCCGAGCGCCGAACCGGGCTCACCGATCGCGACCGCGACCGCACCGACGTCCGCGCGCACGATCAGTCCGGCGGCCAGTGTTCCGAGCAGCGGCGTGACGACGGCGTCGCGTCCGGCCCGTGTGACGAGCGGGCGCAACGAGTCGACATCGAGGTCGTCACCGCCGACACTCTCCGGCAGCGGCATCACCGGAAAGCCTGCCTCCACGAACGCGCGCCACGCGTCCGCGTCGAATCCGTTCCCGGCGAATCTGCTCTCCCAATCGGGCTCGAGACGTCGCACGACCTCGTCCGCAGCCTCGCCGACGGCCGCAGCCGCGGGGTCCAGGGTGAAGTCCACCCGTGCCTCCAATCTGAATAACTAGAACTTGTTCTATTTGTATCAGATGGAGGGTGTCGCTGGTCACGAGATCAGCCTCGAGGCAGACCTAGAATCCGTTCAGCGGCCGCATTCTTGAGAATCTGCGTGGTACCGCCGGCGATCGACAGACAGCGGTTGAGCAGAAGCAGCTCCGTCGCTGTGGTCGACGCGAGCGCTTCGACGCCGAGCAGATCGGTCGCGAACTCCGGAACGGCTTGGCGATGAACGACGCCGATCAGCTTCCGAACGCTCGACGTGGCGCCCGGGTCGGTGCCCGAGAGACGTTGAACGACGGCGCGCGCGTCCAGCACGCGACCGATGTGGGCGTCGGCGACGATCCCGCCGAGTGCCCGAGTCTGGTCGTCGTCGAGGTCGACGCCGTCGATCTGCGTCAGCAGTGCGTCGACCTCCTTCCCGAGCCCGGATCCGCCCATGGCGACACGCTCGTTGGCGAGAGTCGTCCGGGCCAGTCGCCACCCGCCGTCGATCTCGCCGACGACCATCTCGTCGGGAACGAACACTCCGTCGAGGAACACCTCGTTGAACATCGCACGGCCGGTCAGTTCGCGCAGCGGGCGGATGTCGATGCCCGAGGCTGCCATGTCGACCAGGAAGTAGGTGATGCCCTTGTGCTTGGGCGCGTCGGAGTCGGTGCGCGCCAGGCACACGGCCCACTGCGACATGTGCGCCTCCGACGTCCAGATCTTCTGCCCGGTGAGCAACCAGCCTCCGTCGGTCCGCACGGCCTTGGTGCGCAGCGACGCGAGGTCCGATCCAGCTTCGGGCTCACTGAATAGCTGGCACCAACGGATGTCGCCCGCGAGCGTCGGTGCCACGAACTTCTCGCGTTGCGCGTCGGTCCCGTGCTCGAGGATCGTGGGCAACGCCCACCCGGCGATGACGAGATCAGGCCGGACGACGCCGACGCGGTCCAGCTCGGCGTCGATCAGCAGCTGCAGAGCCGGCCCCGCGCCGAGGCCGTAGGGCTCCGGCCAATGTGGGGCCAGCAGTGCGGTCCGCGCGAGCGCCGCCCGCTGCTCCGCTTCGGGGACCGCGGCCACCTCGTCTGCGGCCGCCGCGATCTCCGCTCGACGGGATTCCACGGAGTCGAGGTCGAGCGAGAACTCACGGCGCGCGCCGTCTCGTCCCAGTTGCGCGAGCTCGGTCCGCGCCGCCTTCCCCTGCCCGAGGATCATGCGTGCCGCCAGCGCCGACCGCAGGTACAGGTGGGCGTCGTGCTCGAAGGTGAATCCGATGCCGCCGAGGACCTGAATCGCGTCCTTCGTGTTGGCGGGGGCCAGGTCGGCGACGAGGACCGCGGCGGCGAGCCGACTCAGCCGGACCTGTTCGCGGTCGCCGGAGTCCAGCGCGGACGCCAGGTCCCAGGTCGCTGCGGCGAGTTGCTCGCTGCGGCACAGCATGTCGGCACAGATCTGTTTGATCGCCTGGAACGACCCGATCGGCGCGCCGAACTGGGTCCGCACCTTCGCGTAGTCGACCGCGACATCGAGCGCATGACGGGCGACGCCGGCCTGATAGGCGGCGATGCCGAGCGTGAGCACCGCACCGAAGGACTGACCGTCGACCAGATCGACGATGGTCGCGTCGTCGACGCCCGACAACCGCACTCGACGCGGGACAGCGGTCCCATCGAGCGGACCGGCCATCTCGGCGACATCGGCCGTCACCGTCGCAGCGTCGATCAGGCACCAACGAGAGCTGCCGTCGTCAGCGGTGAGCGGCGCCGCGATCCACGCGTCGTCCACCCATCCGGGCACCGGGCCGAGGTCGACGACGCCGTCGACGGGCGTGAACGGTCGTCCCGAGGCGATCGCGGCGGCCGGAGCCACCACGGGCCGCTCGCCCGCGAGCAGTGACGGCGCGTGGGGCGACTCCTGCTGGGCGGCGGCGTACGCCGCCGCGACCGACACCGCGAGCGGCCCCGGCACGAGCGACGAACCGCAGGCCTCCAACATCACCGCGACGTCGACGAGAGTCCCGCCTGCGCCACCGCGAGAATCGTCGACGGCAGCCGCGAAGATCCCTAGTTCGCCGAGCTCGACGAATAGCCCGCGCCACGACGGGCCCGCCCCGTCGACGTCGGCCCGCACCGCGTCGACCACGGCTTTCGCTTTCGCCCACTCGGTTACACTGTCGTACACAGCAAGTTGGTCGGATGAGGTGGCGATTGTCACGGGTGTTTCCTCTGCGTTTCTGTTGGTGCGGCCAATTAGAACCTGTTCTAATGACACCTAGGGTGTACACCATCCAAGTGCCGCTGCCAACCAGCGACCACCCGACATCCGAGGAGGACGCCGCACATGGCAGGTACGGCCAGCACCACGAGCGAGAACGACGCACCGGCGGCGCCGCCCGTCGCCACCCCGACTTCGGGCGCCGAGGTCGGCTCGGCCGCCCAGCGGGAGCGACGCCGTCGCATCCTCGACGCGACGCTCGCGCTCGCATCGAAGGGTGGCTACGACGCGGTTCAGATGCGTGCTGTCGCTGAGAAGGCCGATGTGGCCGTCGGCACGCTCTACCGCTACTTCCCGTCCAAGGTGCACCTTCTGGTGACCGCGTTGGCTCGCGAGTTCGAGCGCGTCGAGGGACGCGTCGACCGAACCCAGCTGCCGGGCGACGACGCGATGGAACGTCTGCGTCATGTGCTCAGCATGATCACCTACTCGATGCAGCGGGACCCGTTGCTGACCGAGGCCATGACGCGCGCATTCATGTTCGCCGACGCCTCGGCCACGGCCGAGGTCGACCGCGTCGCAGGCACGATCGACCGGCTCCTCGCCGGCGCGATCCTCGACCCGTCCGACCCCGGCGAGCCGTCGGAGCAGGACTTGGCGATCGCCCGAGTCATCTCGGACGTGTGGATGTCGAACCTCGTCCAATGGCTCACCCGCCGTGTCTCGGCGACCGACGTCACGAACCGAATGGAACTGACCGTTCGGCTACTCCTCGACAAGTAGCCGACATTCCAGCAGACGGCGCCCAGCAGACGGCGCCCAGCTGACGGCACCCAAGTGACCGGCCCCAGGCCGTCAGGCAGGGGCGCTGAGGTCCTTCGCGATCGACGGCCACGTCGTGTGCAGGTCACGCTGCCAGTACTCCCACGAGTGAGTGCCGGTCGGTCGAGTGGTCACCGTCGAGTCGACGCCTGACTTGTCGAGAGCCTGCTTCATCTGCTGAGTGCAGCTGTTGACCACGGCCTCGATAGCCCCTCCCATGAGGACCTGATCAAGGAGGACGGCGGGGTCGCCGTCGATCAGTCGCGCACTCGGCACGTCGTACCGGCCGGGCAGCCCGGTGCCGCTGGTCATGTACACCTTGACGCCTTTGAGCTTGTCGGCGTGCAGGTACGGGTCGTTCTCTTTCCAGCCCGGGCCGTCAAGCGGACCCCACATGTTGGTGACGTCGCCGCGGCCGCGGTCGCCGACCACGGTCCGGATGTACGCCTGCCCCAGCGGGTCACTCGTGCGGGCGCACCCGCTGTACGCGGCGACGGAGCGGTAGAGCTCGGGCGCGGCGATCGCGAGGTTGAGCACCGACGTTCCCGACATCGAAATGCCCGCGATCGCGTTGGCGCCGGTGGTGTCGAACGCCTTGTCGACGAGCGGCGGCAACTCCTGGGTGAGGAACGTCTGCCACTTGTTGCGGCCGAGCACCGGATCGTCCTTCTGCCAGTCGGTGTAGTACGAGAACGCGCCGCTGTTCGGCGTGACGACGTTGACGTGCTTGTCGGCGAAGAACGCCTTGTAGTCAGTCTTGGCCTTCCACGTGGCCGAGTCCTCACCACCGCCCGCACCGTTGAGGAGGTACAGCACCGGGGCCGGGCGCGCCCGGTCGGTCGGTCGCAGCACGGTGAGCGAGATGTTGCGCCCCATCGACGCCGAGTACACCTCGAGAAGCGCCTCGCGCGGCGTGACGGCGGTGGTCGAGATGATGCGGGACGGCAACTGCGCCGTCGCCGGGACGCGCGGCGTCGTCGACGACGGCTCGGCGAACGCGGTGCCCGCTCCCGAGCACGCCGCGACAGCAACAGAGAGTGCGGCGACCCCACGCACGACAGACACTCGCATCATTAACCCCACCAGCCTCACTAGAAACATCTGTCCCAGCAGTCTAGCGTGCCCGGACGTGATTCGGGAATCGGAAGCAGCGCCCCAATCCCGGCAACACGCCGTCCTCCGACCATCGCGATGCGGAAAGTCACCCGCCGGGCGAGTAGCCTGCCTACAGTCACCAAACGCGCCCGCGCGCGCCCCGAAGGACGAGACGGACCGCTACACCTATGTCAGATAAAGCAGGCGACCTCACCGAAGAGAAGGTCGAGACCCCGGTACAGGCCAAGCCCGCCAAGAAGGACCGGCACCTCTACCAGATCGACTTCGTCCGTCTGGTCACGTTCGCCGGAGTGATTCTCGACCACGTGATCTTGGGCATGGTCCCGTACACGGCGGTCGTCGCGCAGGGCGTCGGTCTGATGCTCCGGTACACGCGCTACTGCTTCTTCGCGCTCACCGGCTTCGTGCTGACCTACCAGTACCGCAACCGCGAACTGCACGCTCCGACGTTCTGGCGCAAGCGGTACAAACTGATCGGCCTGCCGTTCCTGGTCTGGTCGCTCTTCTACTGGTTGAAGAAGCACTACGACCACGGCGGCATCGACGGGGTCACCCAGATCTTCTCGAGTGCCCACGACATCGGGCTCGCAGTGAAGAGCATCGGCTACGACCTCATCACCGGCCATGCCGCGTATCACCTGTACTTCATGTCGGTGAGCATGCAGATCTACCTGGTGTTCCCGGCCGTCCTGTGGATGATCAAACGGACGTGGGGCTATCACCGCTACCTGCTGGCGCTCAGCGCGCTCATCCAAGCGTGGTTCATGTACCAGATGGTGCGCGGCGCTCCGACAGCGTTGTTCGAGTCGGGCGTCCTGGGTGCGCTGTGGCGCTACCTGCCGGTGACGATCCTGCCGTACCAGTTCTTCATCTTCGCCGGCTGCCTGGCCGCCTACCACTTCGACGCGTTCACCGGCTTCATGAAGCGGTGGCGCTGGTTCATCGTGGGCGCGGGCCTCGCCACGATCATCACCACGCTGGTCTACTTCGCCCGCAAGGCGAACATCGCGACCGGTATGGAAGATCCGGCCGCCGGCACCGAGGAGATGTTCCGTGCGACGAACGTCTTCATGCTGCACAACGCGTTCGCGCTGCTGTCGATCATCTGCATCCTGTACATCCTGGGCACCGTATGGCAGTCGCGCCGGACTCCGGGCTCGGTTCCGGACACGATCCTGCGCAAGGGCTCGGACCGGTCGTACGGCATCTATCTGGCGCACGTCTTCGTGCTGTCGGAGGTCATGAGCACGACGCGTCAGTGGATCAACCTCAGCCAGTTCTGGATGATCTTCTTCACGTATCTGATCACCATCCTCCTGACGGTGGCACTGGTGGAGACGTTGCGCCGCAGCCCGGTCAGCCTCATCACGACGGGCCGGGAGCGCGAGGACTGGCGTCAGCAGCGCCCCTTCGAGTCGGCTCTCGTCGCCGCCGGCGGCATCGCGTTCGGTCTCGCCCTGCGCTTTTGGGGCAACACATCGATCGGCTCGCTCATCGCCGCGATCAGCGCGCTGCTCCTCTTGTCGGCTGCGGTCGTCGCCTACCGCCAGTTGTCGGAGACGCGCGAACAGCGTGCCGCCGACATCGCGACGGCCCTCGCTGCGGACGCACCGTCCCAGGTCAACGAACTCGACGACCCAGTCACCGACGCACCGATCGACCAGGACGCGGAGTCGTCGGTGGACCCCAGTCCGCGGGTCTGACGGCGCATACGTCTCGTCCGCCGATCTGTTCCACTCTGTGGTCCAGATCGGCGGACGAAGTTCTTTCCAGGATTGTTCGGCGTCTCAGCGCATCGCGTTGATGACGAGATCCGCGACGCCGTCCTTGCCCGACTCGGTCGGATGGTACGGCGGAGTGCCGGGGAAGCCTTGCAGCCAAGGATCGGCCGAGCACACGGTGTGCGCCTTGCCCGCCTGGGACGGCTGGACGAGGACCGAGCCGGTCGCGCGTGCGGCCTGCGCGGTGGCTGCGGCCAACGAGTCTGCGACGAGTCCCGCTTCGACGATCTCCCACGGCGCCAGCGGCAGCTTCGGGCAGGCGACGTCAGCGACGGACACCACCGGCGGATAGTCGACGAAGACGACCTTAGCCTTGGGCGCGCGGGCTTTCACCGCGCGCACCATCTTCTCCATGCGGCGCTCGACGGAGACGAACGATTCGGTGACCGGGGCGGGCGACGGCACCCGGTTGGCGTTGCAGCGCAACGGACGCTTGCCGGTCATCGCCAGGTTCACACAGCTCTGCACGCCGAGCCGGCCGATGTAACCGACGTCATTGCCGCCGGTGGTGATGGTGACGACGTCCGTGCCGGATGTGACGGCGTCGATCTGCGCGGGCTTGTGGTACCTCTTGGACGGCCCGAGGATCTCCGACGTCGTGGACCCCGCGCAGGTGACGTCGACGAGCCGGTAACCGAGGGCGTCGGCGACCCGATTGGGGTAGTTGTCTTGACTGCGGCCACAGTTGTTGGGACCGCGTTTGTTCGACTCCGGGCCGGACGCGAACGAACTGCCCATTGCGACGTATCGGGGCTTGTCGGCCGGTGAGTTCTTGGCCGCCATCAACGGTTCGGCGACGGCGGCACCGTCAGCGTCCCGCGCAGTCGCGATCGCCACGCCGAGGCCCGCCACGATCGCCATCGTGATGACGACGATCAGGACGCGCGACAATGGGATTCGAGACGAGGACATGAGTTGTAGTTTCACATAGGAACCTGTGAACATCACGAATCTGCTGGACCTCTCGCGTGTGATGTTCGACCAGCACTCGAGACCACACACACTTTCGTCCGAGAGTTGAGACCACCGAGTGGTCCGAACTCTCGGACGAAAAGAGAATCAGTGGCGTCGCGCCGAACGTCAGCCCTGGGGAGGACCGTAGTTCGGCGGCTGCTGACCGTAGTTCGGGCCCTGCGGCGGCACCGGCGGGAAGCCGCCCTGCGGCTGGCCCGGAGCAGGCTGACCCGGCTGCGGCTGGCCGAAGCCCGGCTGCTGGGCGCCGAACTGATGCGGAGCGCCGACGCCCGGCCCGGCAGGCCGCGACGCGGTGCCGAACTTCTCGGGAGCCACCGTCATGAGCACAGCGAGCGCCCCCACCACGAGAGCGACCAGGGAGAACACCAGGATCAGCCACAAGCCGTAACCGGCGCTGGCTTCAGCTCCGCCGCCGTCCATGTCGCCCATGTCTCCGCCGAACGCGCCGAGCGGGTCGGCGACGAACACGATCGTCGCGAGCGTCGTCGCCAGACCCGCGACGGCGACGATGATCGACCCGATACCGGGGAACCGACGAGCCGCGATCAACGCACCACCGATGATGAGCAGGACGCCGAAGATGATCGTCCAGACAGCGGGCGAGCCCGGTCCGTCGTCTGCGCCTTCCGCGAATCCTTCGTCGGCACTCGTCCTCACGTCGTCCGCGATGGAGTCCGGTATGCCATCAGGCAGGTCGACGTCGACGTCGGTCGCATAGCTGCCGACACCGTTGACCGACAATTCCATGTTCATCGACATCGTGCCTGCGCCCGGAATCGACTGCGACGACGACACGTTGACCGACAACCAGTTCAGGAAGCTGAAGATGATCAGCAGAGCGCCGACGACTGCGGCACCGACACCGACCAGCAGACTCTTCTTGTTCGGCGCGGCCGTCGGGGCGAGGATCGCCCGTTGCACGGACGGCTTCCCGTTCTGTCCTGCCGTCACAGGCGCACCGGGAAACGGCGGCTGCTGCCCGAAATTGGGCGGCAGCTGGTTCGGCGGTCCGTATGTCATGGTTCGTCTCCCGACTCGTTGATCACGATCGGCCGGATAGGCCGGATCTTTCGCAAGTGAATCCTAAACATACGAACGGTCGTCCACACAGATCGCCGTCATTTGTTCGGGACACTGCCAGCCCCGCCGGCCGGACACGACGAACGGCCGACGGGATGTACCCGTCGGCCGTTCGTCGTAGATCGCTACCGAGTCAGATCGCCTAGGCGTCGTCGCCGGAGCCGACCGACTTGGTCAGCTCGACCGCGTCGTCCGGGATGTCGCGCGGCTTCTCCGAACCGGTGAAGGTGAAGTTGGCGTCCTCGCCGTCCCCTTCCCCGTCCCAGTTCTCGACGTCGACCAGGATGATCTGGCCCGCCTTGACCTCCTCGAACAGGATCTTCTCGGAGAGCTGGTCCTCGATCTCGCGCTGGATGGTGCGACGCAGCGGACGCGCACCCAACACCGGATCGAAACCACGCTTGGCGAGCAGACTCTTGGCCTTCTCGGTCACCTCGATCGCCATGTCCTTGTTCTTCAGCTGCGTCTCGACACGGGCGATCATCAGATCGACCATCTGCAGGATCTCGTCCCGCTTCAGCTGGTGGAACACGATCACGTCGTCGATGCGGTTCAGGAACTCGGGGCGGAAGTGCTTCTTCAGCTCGTCGTTGACCTTCTGCTTCATCCGCTCGTAGTTGTTGCCGCTGCCGTCGTCGTTGCTGAAGCCCATGCCGACGGCCTTCGAGATGTCGCCGGTGCCGAGGTTGGACGTGAAGATCAGCACCGTGTTCTTGAAGTCGACCGTGCGCCCCTGGCCGTCGGTGAGACGACCGTCCTCGAGAACCTGCAACAGCGTGTTGTAGATCTCCGGGTGCGCCTTCTCGATCTCGTCGAACAGGACCACCGAGAACGGCTTGCGGCGGACTTTCTCGGTCAGCTGCCCGCCCTCGTCGTAGCCGACGTATCCCGGAGGGGCGCCGAACAGACGCGACGCGGTGAACCGGTCGTGGAACTCGCCCATGTCGATCTGAATGAGCGCGTCGTCGTCGCCGAACAGGAAGTTCGCCAGCGCCTTCGACAGCTCGGTCTTACCGACACCCGACGGGCCGGCGAAGATGAACGAGCCCGACGGACGCTTCGGGTCCTTCAGACCGGCGCGCGTGCGACGGATCGCCTTCGAGACGGCCTTGACGGCGTCCTCCTGGCCGATGATCCGCTTGTGCACCTCGTCCTCCATGCGGAGCAGACGCTTGGTCTCCTCCTCGGTGAGTTTGAAGACGGGGATACCGGTCCAGTTGCCCAGGACCTCGGCGATCTGCTCGTCGTCGACCTCAGCGACGACGTCGAGGTCGCCCGCACGCCACTGCTTCTCGCGCTCGGCGCGCTCGGCGACGAGCTTCTTCTCCTTGTCGCGAAGGCTGGCTGCCTGCTCGAAGTCCTGCGCGTCGATCGCCGACTCCTTCTCCTTGCGCGCGTCGGCGATGCGATCGTCGAACTCGCGCAGGTCTGGCGGAGCGGTCATCCGACGGATGCGCATGCGCGCGCCCGCCTCGTCGATGAGGTCGATCGCCTTGTCCGGCAGGAACCGGTCGTTGATGTACCGGTCGGCCAGCGATGCGGCAGCGGCGAGCGCACCGTCGGTGATGGACACCTTGTGGTGCTGCTCGTAGCGGTCGCGGAGACCCTTGAGGATCTCGATGGTGTGCTCGACCGACGGTTCACCGACCTGGACCGGCTGGAAACGACGCTCCAGCGCCGCATCCTTCTCGATGTACTTGCGGTACTCGTCGAGCGTGGTGGCTCCGATGGTCTGCAATTCGCCGCGAGCCAGCTTCGGCTTCAAGATGCTGGCAGCGTCGATCGCGCCCTCGGCCGCGCCCGCACCGACGAGCTGATGCAGCTCATCGATGAACAGGATGATGTCGCCGCGGGTATTGATCTCCTTGAGGACCTTCTTGAGGCGCTCCTCGAAGTCGCCGCGGTACCGGCTGCCAGCGACCAGCGAACCCAGGTCGAGCGTGTACAGCTGCTTGTCCTTGAGTGTCTCCGGGACGTTGCCCGCGACGATCGCCTGCGCGAGACCTTCGACGACGGCGGTCTTGCCGACGCCCGGCTCACCGATGAGGACCGGGTTGTTCTTGGTACGACGCGAGAGGACCTGCATGATCCGCTCGACCTCTTTCTCGCGCCCGATGACGGGGTCGAGCTTGCCCTCCGACGCCGCGGTCGTGAGGTTTCGGCCGAACTGATCGAGGACCAGGGACGTCGACGGAGTGCCCGAGTCGGACGAACGTCCGCCGGTGCCCGCCGTCTCCGGCTCCTTGCCCTGGTATCCCGACAGCAGCTGGATAACCTGCTGACGGACCCGGTTGAGGTCGGCGCCCAGCTTGACGAGCACCTGCGCGGCGACGCCTTCGCCCTCGCGGATCAGGCCGAGCAGGATGTGCTCGGTGCCGATGTAGTTGTGGCCCAACTGCAGCGCCTCACGCAGGCTCAGCTCGAGGACCTTCTTGGCGCGCGGGGTGAACGGGATGTGACCGGACGGAGCCTGCTGGCCCTGGCCGATGATCTCCTCCACCTGACTGCGCACGGCCTCGAGCGAGATGCCGAGCGACTCGAGCGCCTTCGCTGCCACGCCTTCACCCTCATGGATGAGGCCCAACAGGATGTGCTCGGTGCCGATGTAGTTGTGGTTGAGCATCCGCGCTTCTTCTTGCGCCAGGACGACAACCCGGCGTGCGCGGTCGGTGAACCGTTCGAACATTGTTCTCCCTCGATAGCTTGCGCCCCGGTCGTTGCCGCGCAGCCGCGGCAGAGTATGACGACCAGCCCTACGTCCACTCTAGTGGTCGCAGCGAGCCGACCGCGCATTACTCCGGTCTCGGGCGGATGCCGTCGACCACGATGGGGGTCTGAGGTTGACAACGCTGCACGCAGGAATGATGTTCCCGGCCGTCTACGCCGTGAGCGAACGTCACTCAACGCAGCGGCAGCGCGACCGGATTTCCCTGAACAGGCCGCGGACCACGAGTTCTGCGTGTTACTTTGCGGCACACCATAATCATCCGGACTGCGGGGACTGGCCATGGCGCGTGCACGGACTTCCAAGGGGCGTTTCGCCGCCGTCATCGCGATCGGATCAGTGATCGCATTAGTCGGTTCGACGGCGGTCGCGCCCGCCGCGAACGCCGCCAACCACTTCTTCGGAGACATCTCCGACGTCGCCGTTCCACGGGCCGAGTGCGGCGCGGGATCGCGCCCCGAACGCGCCCTGCAGGGCCAGGTCACCGCCGAGGACCGCAACTCGGGCCGCTCGCGGCGAGGGTACGACTGCAACCTCACGCAGGTCGGCAACGTGCGCGGTGCGGGCGGCGGGATCGTGTCTGCGACATACGATCACTGCAGCTACACGGGCAGCCTGTTCCCGGGGAACAACCTCGTCCGCCAACCCGGCGTGCAGGTGGTCGACGTCGCCGATCCGAGTGCGCCGAAGGTCGTCGACTCCCTGACTGCGCCCGCGATGCGCGGCGGCACTTGGGAGACGCTCAAGGTCAACAAGAAGCGGAAGCTCCTCGCCGCAACCTCGGTTCCACTGCTGTGGGGCGGCGGGTATTTCGCCGTCTACGACATCTCCGACTGTGAACACCCCCGCCTGCTGAACCACGGCGCGGGGACGGCGACACCGCTGCCGTTCACCTCACACGAGGGCGGCTGGTCGCCCGACGGCCGCACCTACTGGGCGTCCGGGGTCTTCCCCGGGCATCTCAGCGCCATCGACGTCTCCAACCCGTCGTCGCCGCGCGTCATCTGGCAGGGATTGCACAGTTTCCTCGGCCACGGTTTCGGCATCTCCCCGGACGGGAACCGGATGTACCTGTCCAACATGGCGGGCGTGACGGTCCTCGACATCAGCTCCGTGCAACGCCGAGCGCGCTTCCCGCAGGTCAGACATCTGGCGGCCTATCTGTGGCCGGACGGCCAGCTCAATCAGCATTCGATTCCGGTGACGTACGACGGTCGGCCGCACATCATCACCGCAGACGAAGGCGGGTCGGGCGGCGTCAAGGTGTTCGACGTGACGAGGGTGAACAAACCGAAATACGCCGCGCAGATCAAACTGGAGATCAACCTCCCGGAGAATCTCGACTCGAATCTTCGCGACTCGATGGGCAACAGTCTCTTCAGCAGCAACCCGCACTACTGCGCTGCCGACCGCCCCGACGACCCGACGACGCTCGCCTGCTCCTGGGAGTCGTCGGGAATCCGCGTCTTCGACATCCGCGATCTGACGAAGATCCGAGAGATCGCCTACTTCAACCCGCCCGCGCAGAAGAACTCGACCATCGCAGACCTGCCGAACTCGGGGCACGTCCTCAGCTCGATCATCGGCGTTCCCGCGATCGAATTCCTGAGTCTGGGCATGTCGATCGTCAACGGCAAGGCCAAGCTCAACGACGCGCTCGGGCCACGCTCGGGCATGGTCGTCGGCGGCGACATGTCCACCGACTGGTGTTTCTCGCCGCCCGAGTTCCACGGCAGCCAACTGTGGACTACGTGCTCCGACGGCGGGTTCTACGCGTTGCGGTTGAGTCCGTCCGTTTACACCCCGCCCGCAGATCAAGAGTCCGTCTCGGGATGACACGTGCGTCCACGATCGCGTGCGCCGTCCTGCTGGCGCTCGTCATGGCAGCTGCAGGCCTTTTCGGCGGCATCGCCTGGGAGAACCATCGCGCCGAAGAGAACTCCCACGAACCGAACGCCGTCGACATCGGGTTCGCCCAGGACATGAGCGTGCACCACGATCAGGCGATCCTGATCGCGAACACCGTGAACGCCGACGTCGCACCGGAGGTCAAGGGGCTTGCCGACCGAATCGCCGCGACGCAGGCCGCCGAAGCGGCGACCATGCGCGGATGGCTCGACTGGTTCGGTCTCCCGCCAACCTCGGACCGGCCCATGGCGTGGATGCATCCCGGCGACCACGATCATGAGCAGACGACCGTCGACGACGACGAGCCGCCGATGCCGGGACTGGCGAGCACCGACGAGCTCGCGCGACTGTCGGATGCGCGGGGCACCGCCGCGGAGGTCCTGTTTCTGCAACTGATGGTGCGGCACCACCGTGGCGGCATCGAGATGGCGACGGCCGCTCAGAACTCCGATACCGCGTCGGCGCCGACCCGACGGCTGGCGCTGTCGATGATCACCGAGCAGGGCGACGAGGTCGGACAAATGACGCTTCTCCTGCGCGCCCGCGGCGCGACCGCGTGATTGACTGACCGTATGCCGATCCAGACCCGTTCCCGCCTCCTCCCGCTCGGCATGGGCACCGTCGCCGCCCTCGGCTCGGCCGCCCTCGTGATCACTGCGGGCCTCGTCCTGGGTCAGCCGGCCGAGGACGAGATCGCCGGAGGTCACGGCGTTCTGCACGGCTACGCATCGGCGCCGGAGACGGCATGGACCCTCGACGAGCAGTCGCTGCCCGGGCTCACCGGCGACGGGGACATCGAGGTCGCCGACACCTCGGGCGACGACTGGCTCGTCTCCTATACTGCGGGCATCCGACGGGTGTATGTGCTCGTCGACGCCGACACCGGCGCGTCTCGGTGGGACGCCCCCGTCAACGCCGGATTCGGCGCGTGCGCGTTCGACGAGTCGGGGGACATCGGCTGCGCGGTGCGGACCCGGACCGACGGACCCGACAACGGCTTCTTCCTCGTCGACCGCGAATCCGGACATTTGGAGCCGGCGTCGCGTGGCTCGGACACGGCCGACCTCGTCGGCATCGGCGCCGACTACATCCACGTGAACGACAGCGGGTACGGGGTGTCCCGCCGCTCCCCGTCGGGCGACGAACAATGGAGCCGCACCTTCGCATCGTCGGCGACGCCGGCCGTCTCCGACGGCGTCCTCGTCGTCACGACCTCGGACGGGGCTCGGTTCGTGCTCGACCCGGCGACCGGCGAGGACGTCGTCGCCTGCCAGGACTGCGAGGTGACGACATATCCGACCGGCCTCGTCGTCTCGCGCAGCCACGACGGCACCACCACCCTCGACTTCTATCGCGTCTCCGACGGTGTCGTCGACCCCGATCGGACCCGGAGTGCCGACGGCTTGCAGGTGGTGCCCGGCCCGTCGACGCTGCCCGTCGTGACCGCGGCGGGCGACACCGTCCTCGAGTCGCACGGCCGCTACCAGATCCTCGACCCGGGAACCGGCCGCGCTGTCTGGGAGGTGGCGGACGCCGAACTCTCGAAGGTCCACACCCGCCCGTGCGGTCCACAGGTGTCGTTCGCCCGGAAGGACCGCTCGCGCGTGTTCTTCACGCTCGCCGACGGCGCGCGGGTCGGCGAACTCCCCGAGCCCGCGCTTGGCCATCCGGAGGCTGATATCGACATGCTGTCGTGCGTCGGAGCCTCCGACGAGGTCGCGGTCTTCGGCAACGGAAGTCAGCTGACGGCATTCCGTCCGTCCACCGGCGACCAGGCGTGGACATTCCCGATCAACGGTGACGCGTCCGTCATCGACGGCCGCATCGTCCTCGTCCAGGGCTCGACGCTCAGCGTGCTCAGATAGCGCTCGCCGCCCGGATCACGTCGGCGAACGGCGTCTGCGCGGCTCCGCCCCGCAGATCGTCCAATTCGGTCGACGACGAGTCGAGTGCGCCTGCGGCCGCGCCCGCGTCCGAATCAGACACGATCTCCGCCGCCTCCTCGGGGAGGCCTGCGGCGAGCAACGCCGCCTTGTAGTCGGCGGCCGGAAGGTCCTGGTAACGAACGGTCGTGCCGGCGATCTCGCCGAACACCGCGGCGATGTCGGCGTATGTCAGATGCCGGGATCCGGCGAGCTCGTACACGCGGCCGGTCTCCGGCGCGATGATGGCTGCGGCGGCCGCGTCCGCAAAGTCGGCACGCGCGGCAGGCGCCACGGTCGCCGTGCCCGCCGATCCGTAGAAGACGCCACCCTCGACCGCTGCTGCAGCGGACGCCGCATAGTTCTCCGAGTACCAGCCGTTACGCAGGATCGCGTGATCGACACCGCTCTCGGCGAGGTACGCCTCGGTGTCCCGGTGTTCGTCGGCCAGGAGCAGCGGCGACGTATCCGCGCCGAGCAGGCTCGTGTACGCGATGAAACCAACTCCTGCCGTCTTCGCCGCGTCGACGACATTGCGGTGCTGCGGGGTGCGCCGCCCCACCTCCGACCCCGAGACGAGAAGGAGCCGGTCCACTCCGGCCAGGGCCGCGACCAGGGTCTCAAGCTGCTCGTAGTCGGCGATGCGGACGGTGACGCCGGACTCCGCGAGCGGAGCCGCCTTCGCCTCGTCGCGTGCGATCGCGACGATGTCGCTCAGGGAGACGCCGCGGGCGATGAGTGCGGCGATCGCCGCACCGCCGAGGCCGCCCGTGGCGCCAGTGACTGCATAAGTGGTCATGAGGTTCTCCTACGATCGGTTGAGTTATCCCCACAATCGTGCACTTACTATTTTGATAGTGCAAGTGATTTGATCAGCACGCGCACAATCGTAGGTGTAAGATGGCGGACATGACAGCCTCAGCCCCGTCCGACGACGTCGACCCGACGTTGGAGCCGGACGTGTTCTCACGCGCCTGCGCGTCGCGCGGTGTGTTGCAGGACGCGACGAGCAGGTGGGGCCTGCTCGCCCTGGTGGCACTGCGTGAGGGCGAGCTTCGTTTCAGCGCTCTCCGACGTCGCGTCGACGGTGTCAGCGAACGAATGCTGTCGTCGACCCTGCAGTCACTCGAACGGGACGGCTTCGTCGTTCGCGAAGTGCTGCAAGCTATTCCGCCGCGAGTCGAATACTCGCTCACTGAGCTCGGAGCCGATGTCGCGGAGCGACTGGACGGGCTGATCGACCTCGTCGAAGGTCGTCTCCCCGACGTCGAGAAGGCGCGCGAAGCCTACGACGCAAGATAGGTCGAACAGCTCTGTCTGATCAGCGAGAAGGACGCTCAAAGAAGGCGCGCAGGGCCTTCGAGTACATGACGACGTCGTCGACGCCCATGAGTTCACGGCAGCTGTGCATGGCGAGCTGTGGAGCGCCGACGTCGACGGTCAGCAGTCCGGTGCGCGTCGCGGTGAGCGGACCGATCGTCGAACCGCACGGCAGGTCGGCGCGGTGCACGTACCGCTGCAACGGGACGTCGGCGTCACGGCACGCCATCGCGAACTCAGCTTCGCCCGTCGCATCCGAGGCGTACCGAAGATTCTGATTCACCTTGAGGACCGGTCCGCCGTTCACTGCGATGCGGTGGCCGTGCTCGTGCCGGTCCGGATAGTTGGGGTGCGTGGCGTGCGCCATGTCGCCGGATGCGCAGACACTGGCGGCCATGACCTGCAGGAACTCATCCCGACCGCCGCCGTTCACGGCCACGAGCCGTTCCAACACGGTGACGAGGAAATCGCTGGAGGCCCCGCGTTCGGAGCCCGACCCGACTTCTTCATGGTCGAACAGCGCGAGCACGGCGACGGTGTCGCTCCGCTGTGCGTCGAGGAGCGCCCGCAGGCCCGAATAGCAGGTGCCCTGGTTGTCCAGTCGCGGTGCGCTGAGGAACTCTCCTGCACCGCCGATGATGCGTGACGGTGTCACGTCGTGCGCCATGAGCTCCCAGCCCAGGACGGCGGCCGGATCGACTCCTGCGCGCTCGGCGACGGCCGTCATGATCGAGGCCGTCTCGTCCAGGCTCCACAGCGCGTCGACGTGCCGCTGCGGGTCGAGATGTACGCCTTTGCGGTCCTCGGACAAATGAATCGCGAGTTGCGGAACACGCAGGATCGGTTCGTCGATCTCGACGAGCGTGTGCGCGACGGACGCGCCGTCGGCGTAGGCGATCCGTCCGGAGAGTCCGAGGTCGCGGTCGAGCCACGAGTTCAGCCAGGCTCCTCCGTACGGCTCCAACGCGACTGTCGACAGTCCGGCGGCACGACGGTCCGGATACTGCTTGAGACGAAGATTGGGACTGTCGGTGTGACCGCCGACGATACGGAACGGCAGGTTTCCCGGCTGCCGGAACGAGTCGACGACGGACGCATCCCACGCGATGATCGATCCGCCGCGCACCACGTAGCCGCGCCGAGCGTCACCGGACCACGGACGGTCCTCGAAGACTCGCGTGTAGCCGGCGTCATCGAGCGTCGCCGCGACCGTCGCACACACATGGAACGGCGACGGCGAGGAGTCGATGAACTCGCCGAGCCCGACCGCACTCGCCGTCGTCGTCATACCGATCAGACGGCGGCGACGACCGCGTCGAGTGCCGAGTAGAAGAGCCCGAGACCGTCGTCGGACGGCCCGGTCAGCGCCTCGATCGAATGCTCCGGGTGCGGCATGAGGCCGACGACGCGACCGTTTGCGCTCGAGATTCCGGCGATGTCGAGTTGCGAGCCGTTCGGGTTGTCGCCCGCGTAGGTGAACACGATGCGCCCCTCGTCCTGCAGTTCCTTGAGGGTCTCGTCGGACGCGACATAGCGCCCCTCCCCCGACTTGAGCGGAATCAGGATCTCGGCGCCCGCGTCGAAGCGGCTCGTCCATGCGGTCACGTTCGACTCGACGCGCAGCCACTGGTCGCGGCACACGAAGTGCAGTCCCAGGTTGCGGGTGAGCGCGCCCGGCAGCAGGCCGGCTTCGCACAGGATCTGGAAGCCGTTGCAGATCCCGAGGACCGGCATGCCGTTCGTGGCCGCGGCGACGACCTCACCCATCACGGGGGCGAACTTGGCGATGGCCCCGGTTCGCAGGTAGTCGCCGTACGAGAAGCCGCCGGGGACGACGATGGCGTCGACGCCCTTCAGGTCGGCGTCGCCGTGCCACAGTTCGACGGGTTCGCCGCCCGCGAGGCGAACCGCGCGCACCGCGTCGACGTCGTCGAGGGTGCCGGGAAAGGTGATGACTCCGATACGTGCGGTCATATCCGCCGTCACTCCGCCGCGCGGGAGACGGTGAAGTTCTCGATGACCGTGTTGGTCAGGAGATCTTCGGCGATGCGCTCGAGGTCGGTGTCGCTGACCGCGTCGTCGACCTCCAACTCGAACCGCTTACCCTGCCGGACGTCTGCGACGCCGGCGAATCCGAGACGCCCCAGCGCGCCGACGATCGCCTGCCCCTGCGGATCCAGGATCTCGGCCTTGGGCATGACATCGACCACTACACGTGCCATCAGGCAACCGCTCCTTCGGTGAGAAAGTCCTACGGCCGTATCGTACCCGGCCGCAGGCCTTTCACCGGCCGCGGGCGGCGAGTCAGAGCGCGGCTTCGATCGCCGACACCACTTCGGGTGCGTCGGGCTCGGTGCGCGGGCGGAACCGAGCGATGGCCCCGCCGTCGGAGGAGACAAGGAACTTCTCGAAGTTCCACTGGATGTCGCCTGCCTCGCCGTCGGCGTCGGGCGTCTCGGTGAGGGCTGCGTACAGCGGGTGCCGGTGCTCGCCGTTGACGTCGGCCTTCTCCAGCAGCGGGAAGCTGACTCCGTACGTGGTGGAGCAGAAGGTGGCGATCTCGTCGGCCGTTCCGGGCTCCTGGCCCATGAACTGGTTGCACGGCATACCGACGACGGTGAGGCCCTTCGGGCCGTAGTCCTTCTGCAGTTGCTCGAGCGCGGTGTACTGCGGAGTGAGCCCGCACTTGGACGCGACATTGACTACGAGGAGCGGTCCGGGCAGGTCGCTGAGGTTAAACGGAGTTCCGTCGAGAGCGTTGACCGGGATGGACTTGATGTTGGAGTGACTCATACCCCACACAGTAATCAGCGTGAGTAACCTCACGGCTAATTGTGTTGCAGCAATAGTTGCGTGCCCGTAAGTTCTCTCAGGTGCCTGCGATCAATGACATCGACGAATCAGTGAGTGCGACGAGCGCTGTCCTGTTTCGTTTCCTCGACACCCTCGCATGCCAACAGAGCGCCCGCACTGCGGATTCGCTCGCGGCGACGGACATGACCCTGTCCCAGCTACGCATGCTCTTCGTCCTACATCGGGAGAACGAAGCCGTCTCAGTGAACACGCTGGCCGACGCCGTCGGACTGTCGCTCGCGGCGGCCGGTCGCGGTGCCGACCGGCTGGTCGGGCTCGAACTCGTCGATCGACGAGAAGACCAGGAGGATCGACGGGTGAAGCGCCTGTCACTCACCGACAAGGGCCGCGCACTGTTGGACGAACAGTTCACCCAGCACGCGGACGATCTGACCGACGTGGTCGCCACACTGCCAGAGGATTTGCGGAACACCTTCCGCAACACTCTGTCCGACGTTCTCACCCACCTCTCACCAGAGAAAGTGACCTCATGACTTCATCCGTCTCGGCCCCTGCGCCGGACAAACTCGGCCGCGATGTGTTCATCGTCGCCGGTGTGGTCGTCCTCGGCGCGATCATGTCGATCCTCGACGTGACCGTCGTCGGTGTCGCACAGAACACCTTCGCGGAGGAGTTCTCGTCCTCGCCCGCCAGCGTCGCATGGTCGATGACCGGGTACACCCTGGCGCTGGCCGCGGTGATTCCGATCGCGAGCTGGGCGGCATCCAGATTTGGCACCCGCAACGTCTACCTCGTGTCGCTGGTCCTGTTCCTGATCGGCTCGGTGCTGTGCGCGATGGCCACCAGCATCGGCACCCTGGTCACGTTCCGCGTCATCCAGGGTCTCGGCGGCGGCCTGCTCATGCCGATCGGCATGATGATCATGACTCGCGCAGCCGGCCCGGCTCGCGTCGGTTCGGTCATGGCCGTCCTCGGCATCCCGATGCTCCTCGGTCCGATCGCGGGCCCGATCCTCGGCGGCTGGCTCATCGAGGTCGCCTCCTGGCACTGGGTCTTCCTGATCAACATCCCGATCGGCATCATCGCCATCGTCTACGCGTGGTTCGCTCTGCCGACCGACAAGGACACCGTCCGCCCGTCGATCGACGGCATCGGTCTGCTGCTGCTGTCGCCCGGCCTCGCCCTGTTCCTGTTCGGTGTCTCCTCGAGCGCTGAGGAGCAGACGTTCGGCGCACCCAAGGTGTACATCCCGATGATCATCGGCGCCCTGCTCATCGTCGCCTTCGTCTTCCACGCGCTGCGCTCCAAGAACCCGTTGCTCGACCTGCGACTGTTCAAGAACCGCACCATGCTGGTCTCAGTGCTCACGATGGTCACGTTCATGATCGCGTTCTTCGGGTCGTCGCTGCTCTACCCGCAGTACTTCATCGGGGTCCGCGGCGAGACCACCCTGATCGCCGGCCTGCTGCTGGCGCCGCAGGGGCTCGGCGCAATCCTGACCATGCCGATCGCGGGCAAGATGACCGACAAGATGGGTCCGGGCAAGTTCGTGCTCGGCGGCCTCGTGCTGCTCGTCATCGGTGTCGGCGCGTTCGTCTTCCTTGGCCCCGACACGTCGTACCTGTACCTGTGCGGCGCGCTGTTCATCCAGGGACTCGGTATGGGCATGACGATGATGCCGATCATGTCGGCTGCCCTCGCCACGCTGAAGCCCGAGCAGGTCAACGACGGCTCCACCCTGGTGAACGTCGTCCAGCAGACCGCGTCGTCGATCGGTTCGTCGGTGATCACGGTCATCTACACCGGACTGTTGTCGGCAGGCGCAGGCTTGGCGATCACGTCCCACGTCGCACCCGACCGGGTTCCTGCGAACATCCCGCAAGGCGTGCTCGACCTCGGCTTCGACGACGCCGCGTCGGCGTTCGCGACGACGTTCATCGTCAGCACCGTCCTCGTCGCACTGACGATCATCCCGGCGATCTTCCTGCCCCGCAAGAAGATCGCACCTACCGAGGGCGTCGAGGCTGCCCCGGTCATGGTGCACTGACACGTCCAAGCATCCACCGACTGTGCCCCGCTGTGACTAGCAGCGGGGCACAGTCGTCTGTGCGAGCGAAATCGCCTGGACGTCCGGTGCTTCCGATGTTTGACTGATCGGGTGCTGCTGACCGTCTCGACCACTCACCTACCGGCAACCGACCTCGGCTACCTGCTGCACAAGCATCCCGATCGAGTCCAGGAGTTCGCCGAGCCGACCGGGACTGCGACGGTCTTCTACCCGGAGGCGACACCGCAGCGGTGCACGGCGGCACTCATGCTCGAGGTCGATCCGATAGCGCTCGCCCGCTCGCGAGGAAAGCGGTCACCGGACTTCGCTCTCGGCCAGTACGTGAACGATCGCCCGTACGCGGCGTCGTCACTGTTGGCGGTGGCTCTCGGCAAGATCTTCAGCACCGCCCGCACCGGACGCTGCGACTCCCGCCAGGAGCTCGCAGACTCGGCGATCGACCTCGAGATCACCATCCGCGCGATGGGCTGCCGAGACGGCCGCACATTCATCGATCGGCTCTTCACTCCCCTCGGCTGGCAGGTCGATGCCACACCGATTCCGCTGGACGATGCGTTTCCCGAGTGGGGAGACTCCCGGTACTTCGACGTGACGCTCCGCGGTGAGCTGCGACTGGCCGACGCCCTCAACCAGCTGTATGTGCTGCTTCCGGTATTCGACTCGGCTAAGCACTACTGGCAGACCACGGCGGAGGTGGACAAGCTCATCTCGGCCGGCGGCGACTGGCTCCAGACTCACCCCGACCGGGACACGATCGTCGACCGCTATCTGGCGCGCACGGGCGGCCTCGATGCGGTCGCTCGTGCGCGGCTCGCCGAACTCGACGACGTCGACGCGACCATCCGGGACGACGATGCAGCGCCGCGGAATCCGACGTTGAACGTTCGACGCCACGAAGCCGTGCTCGCCGAGATCGAGAACCTGCGTCCGACGTCGGTGATCGACCTCGGGTGCGGTTCGGGCCAGTTCCTGTCGAAGGTGGTTCGCAGCACCGGCATCGGACGCATCGCAGGATGCGACGTCTCGACTCGTGAGCTCCGCCGAGCAGCGGACCGACTCCACGTCGACGAGTTGACCGAGCACCAGTCGGCGCGACTGGAGTTGTTCCAGTCGGCGCTCACCTACCTCGATCCGCGGATCGAGGGGTTCGACGTGGCCGTCCTCATGGAGGTAATCGAACACCTGGACACCGCACGTCTGGAGGCACTCGAGCACGTCGTGTTCGCTCAAGCGCGCCCCGACACCGTGCTCGTGACGACACCGAACAGCGAATACAACGTGCTGTACCCCGCCCTCGTCGGCATGCGGCACCCCGATCACCGGTTCGAGTGGACGCGTACGGAGTTCGCGTCGTGGGCAGACCGAGTCGCGGACTACCACGGCTACCGGACACGTTTCGTCGGAGTCGGGGACACCGACGAAACGTACGGCTCGCCGACGCAGATGGCGGTGTTCACTCGTGGCTGACACATTTCAGATCGGTGTTCCGGAGAAAGGGCTCGTCCTTCTCGTCGGGACGTCCGGCGCAGGCAAGTCGACGTTCGCACGACGGTTGTTCGGACCGACACAGGTCGTGTCGAGCGACACCTGCCGTGCGATGGTCGCCGACGACGAGAACGACCTCGCGGCGACCCCGGACGCTTTCGATCTTCTGCACCACCTCGTCGGCATCCGACTGCGACGGGGACTGCTGACCGTCGTCGACGCGACGAACGTTCAGCGGACCGCGCGCGCATCGTTTATCAAGGTCGCCAAGGACAACGACGTCCTCGTCGATGCCGTGGTCCTCGACGTGCCACAAGAGATCGCAGTCGAGCGCACCCTGGCTCGGGACGACCGCGACTTCGGCGCAGCGGTGATCCGGCGTCAGCATGCGGACCTGCAGCGGTCGTTGAAGAAGCTGCGCAAAGAGGGATTCCGGAAGGTTCATCACCTGCGCGGCGTGGATGCGATCGACGCGGCGACGGTGCGCACCGAGCGTTCGTGGAGCGACCGGACCGATCTGACCGGGCCGTTCGACGTGATCGGCGACGTCCACGGCTGCGCCGGTGAACTCCGGACGCTGCTCGTGGACCTCGGCTACACGATCGCCTATGACGATGCCAGGCGGGCGATCAACGCAACCCACCCCGATGGCCGCACGGCTGTCTTCGTCGGCGATCTCGTCGACCGAGGCCCCGACACCCCCGGTGTGGTCGCGCTGGTGATGGGGATGGTGGAGGCGGGCAACGCACTGTGTGTGGCAGGCAATCACGACGACAAGCTGGCGCGTGCGCTCCGCGGACGGCAGGTGACCGTATCGCATGGGCTCGCCGAGTCGTTGGCTCAGTTCGACGCACTGGGCGACACTGAGTTCCGGTCCCGTGCACAGACATTCCTTGAGAAGCTGATCAGTCACTATGTGCTGGACAGCGGGCGACTGGTGGTGGCGCACGCCGGATTGGCGCAGGCCTACCACGGCCGTTCGTCGGCCCGCGTTCGCGCATTCGCGCTCTACGGCGACACCACCGGTGAGACCGACGAGTTCGGGCTGCCGGTGCGGTATCCGTGGGCCGACGAGTACCGCGGTTCGGCCGTCGTCGTCTACGGGCACACTCCGACGCCGACTCCGGAGTGGATCAACGACACCATCTGCATCGACACCGGCGTCGTCTTCGGCGGATCATTGACGGCCCTGCGCTATCCGGAGCGCGAACTGGTCTCGGTGCCCGCCGACCGGGAATGGTATGCGCCGACGCGCCCGCTCGCACCGGTGGAGCCCGCGCGCGACCCCTCGGTGCTGCGGCTCGACGACGTCGCAGGCACCCAGTGGATCGACAGCCCGCATGCCGGGAAGATCAAGATCCCCGAGGAGAACGCGGCGGCGGCGCTCGAGGTGATGAGCCGGTTCGCCGTCGATCCCCGCTGGCTTGCCTACCTGCCGCCGACGATGTCGCCTGCGTCGACATCGACGGTCGACGGTTTCCTGGAGCATCCCGAGAAGGCGTTCGACGACTACCTCGGGTGGGGTGTCGATCGGGTGATCTGCGAAGAGAAGCACATGGGGTCGCGGGCTGTCGCCGTCCTCGCCACGGACAGCGACGTCGCCCGACGCCGCTTCGGCGTCTCCGACGGGTCGTCCGGTGCGATCTACACGAGGACCGGTCGACCGTTCTTCACCGAGTCGACGGATCTCGTGGACCGGCTGAGGACTGCGATGTCCCCACTGTTCACCGCCTTGGACACCGATTGGCTGGTCGTCGACTGCGAACTGCTGCCCTGGTCGGCGAAGGCCTTGCCGCTCATCACCGCGCAGTACGCGTCGGTCGGTGCGGCGGCGAGGGCGACGCTGCCTGCCGCGCACGCCGCGCTCGCGCAGGCAGCCGACCGTGGGCTCGACGTCGCCGCGCTGTCTGCGCGCACCTCTCGGCGGTTCGACCACGCCCGCGCCTTCCGCGACGCGTACGCCGCATACTGCGAACCGGGAGAGTCGCAGGCGGTGCGGGTGGCACCGTTCGCGATCCTCGCCGCAGAGGGGCGACTGCTCGCGACGTCGCAGTCGCACGAATGGCAGATGGCGACGCTCGGTGCGCTCGACGACCCGTTGTTGACGCGGACTCGGCACCGAAGCGTCGACCTGACGTCGACGGACGAGCGCGCCGCGGCCACCCGGTGGTGGCTCGACCTGACCGCTGCGGGCGGCGAAGGCATGGTCGTCAAACCGGCCGACGTCGTATCGCCTCGGATCCAGCCGGGTCTCAAGGTTCGCGGACGCGAGTATCTCCGCATCATCTACGGTCCGGACTACACCGATTCACTCGACACCCTTCGATCACGCAGCCTCGGGCGCAAACGGTCGATGGCGACTCGAGAACACGGCCTCGGTCTCGATGCGCTCGCCGCTCTCGTCGACCGCAAACCCCTGTGGGAGATACATCGGAGCGTCTTCGCCGTCCTCGCCCTCGAGTCCGAACCGGTGGATCCACGGTTGTGAGGACAGCGGGCTAGACAGACAACTCCGCCGATCTGTGCCGCTATGCGGTCCAGAACGGCGGAGTTGTCTGGGCTGGTCGGCCTCGGTTGGACGATCCTCAGACAGTCACGGCACCGGACTCGCGGAGGATCCAGGCGAGTTCGTAGGCCGTCTCCTCCCACTGCTTGTACCGGCCGCTGACACCGCCGTGCCCCGCGGACATCTCGGTCTTGAGTAGGACGGGGTGGCCCGACGTGGTCGACTCTTGGAGCCTCGCAACCCATTTGGCTGCCTCGGTGAAGAGCACGCGGGTGTCGTTGAGGGAAGCGAGCGCCAGGATCGCCGGGTAGTCGCGCGGGGCGACGTTCTCGTACGGCGAGTACGACTTCATGTACTCGTACACGTCGGCGTCGTGGTACGGGTCGCCCCACTCGTCCCATTCGGTGACGGTCAACGGCAGGCTCGGATCGAGCATCGATGTCAGCGCATCGACGAACGGGACCGCCGCGAGGACACCTCGGAACAGTTCAGGCGCCATGTTTGCGACCGCGCCCATCAGGAGTCCGCCCGCCGAGCCACCGTCGGCGATCAACTGCTGCGGCGACGTACGGCCCGAATCGATCAGGTGCCGCGCGACCGCGATGTAGTCGGTGAACGTGTTGCGCTTGCGCATGAGCCGACCGTCCTCGTACCACGGTCGACCGAGCTCACCGCCGCCGCGGATATGCGCGTACGCCATGACGACGCCACGGTCCAGCAGCGACAACCGGGACACAGCGAAACCGGGATCGATCGGCGTCTCGTACGCGCCGTAGCCGACCAGCAGCACCGGGGCCGGACCGTCGGCGAGGTCCCGCCGTCGCACCAGGGACACCGGGACGCGAGTCCCGTCGTCGGCCGTCGCCCAATCGCGGGTCGCCACATAATCGGACGGGTCGTAGTCGCCGAGGACGGTCTGGCGCCGAAGCAGGATCCGCTCCCCCGTCGCGACGTCGAGATCGAGGGCTTCCACCGGGTCCACGAAGCTCGTGTAGACGATCCGCAGCCGGGGCGTGCCCCACTCGGGATTCGAGCCCAGTCCCGGCGAACACAAGTCTTGATCGAACGTCACTTCGACGAAGTCGTCGACAGTCGGAACACCCACTACCGCACGCAGATCGGCGACGGCGAGCTTCGGCAGGGCGTCGGACCGATACGACAGCACCAGGTAGTCGCGGAAGCTGTCGACGTCCTCGATGCGACGAACCGGATCGTGCGGAATGAACGGTCGACGCGCCGCGATGTCGTCGACGGGAGCGATGTCCACCGCATAGTTGACGGCTTTGACGCCGTCGACCTCACCGTTGTGCACGATCAGGAAGTAGTCGTCGCCGTCGATGTGTGCGTGGTCGACTCCGTACTCGGTACCCGGTGTCCGGCCCGCGACGGAGACGAACTCACCGGTCGGGTCGTCGGCGGCCAGCACGAACATCTCCGACGTCAGCTTCGAGTCGGCGCCGATCAACAGATACTCGTCACTCGGCGTCGATCCGACACCCACCCAGAAGTGCTCGTCGGGCTCGTGGAACACCTTCACGTCGTCGGCGCCCGCGCCGACCTCATGCCGCCACACCGTGTCGGGACGCCATGCGTCGTCGACCGTCAGATAGAAGACGAACCGGCCGTCCTTCGACCAGGTGGCGCCGCCCGCGGTGTCGCGGACCTCGCCCGGCAGATCCTTCCCGGTCCCCAGGTCGCGGAACCGCAGCGTGTACCGCTCATCGCCGTCGGTGTCGACGCTGTACGCGAGCCGAGTGCCGTCGTGGGACACCGACAGCGCGCCCATGCTGAAGAACTCGGTGCCCGCCGCTTCGTCGTTGGCGTCGAAGAAGACTTCCTCACCGGGCAGGTCGGCGTCGACCGACACTTCTGGGGGCGTCCAGTCATCGTCACCGCGGATCGGGCACCGGCAGTATGTGGCGTAACTCTGCCCTTCAGTGGTGCGCGCGAAGTACCAGTAGCCTTCGCTGCGCGTGGGCAACCCCATGTCGGTCTCTTTGGTTCGCGCTTTGATCTCGCCGAAGATCGTCGCCCGCAGGTCTGCGAGGTCCGCGGTCTGCTCCTCGGTGTACGCGTTCTGACCTTCGAGGTACGCGATCACCTCGGGGTCGGACTTGTCGCGCAGCCACTCGTACTGATCGGCGAACACGTCCCCGTGGTGGATCCGCTCGGAGTGGACCTTCTTCGCCACTGGCGCGGCCGGCATCAGAGTCGGTCCGCCCAGTCGGCGAAAGACAGTTGCGAAATGCGTTCGTAGGCTTCGATGTAGCGCTGTCGGGTCCGCTCGACGATGTCCGCAGGCAGCGCGGGCGGCTGCTGCTCCGACGCCTTGTCCCACCCCGAACCGTCTCCGGTGAGCCAGTTGCGGACGATCTGCTTGTCGAAGCTCGGCTGCACCTGTCCGGGCGTGTACGCCTGCGCGTCCCAATACCTGGACGAGTCGGGTGTCAGCACCTCGTCGGCGAGGACGAGTGACCCGTCGGCCGCCTGTCCGAACTCGAACTTGGTGTCAGCCAGAATGATTCCGCGGTCAGCGGCCAGATCCGAACCCCGCCGGTAGATGTCGAGTGTCGCGTGCCGCAAAGCTTGCGCCAGGTCATCGCCGACGGTGGCTGCGACCTGTTCGAACGAGACGTTCTCGTCGTGGTCACCGACCGCGGCTTTGGTGGCTGGCGTGAAGATCGGCTCCGGCAGCTTGTCCGACTCGCCGAGCCCGTCGGGCAGAGGCACCCCGCACACTGAGCCGGTCGCCCGGTAGTCGACGAGCCCGGACCCCGTCAGGTAGCCGCGTGCGACGCACTCGACGGGAACCATCGGGAGCTTCTCGACGACCATCGAGCGTCCCACGAGGTCCGCGGGGATCCGCTCGTCGTCTGGGCCGCCCGCGAGATGGTTCGGCACGCCGAGCGCATCGAACCAGAAGAAGCTGGCCGCGGTGAGGATCCGCCCCTTGTCCGGGATCGGCGTCGACAGGACGAAGTCGTACGCCGAGATCCGGTCGGAGGTGACCAGCAACAGCGTCTGTTCGTCGATCTCGTAGATGTCGCGGACCTTGCCGGACGCGATGTGTCGGTAGGACTCGAGTGCTGGACGCATGGGGTGAGTGAACCTTAGGGTCGGAGACGTCGTGACAGGATCGGCGCGGGCGCTACAGGATCGGCGCGGGCGTATAGGCGGCGGCGTCGGGGTGGGCGTCCATCCATTTCTGTGCTTGTTCGACGACCGACGCGACCTGTGCCTCGGCCGCCCCGGTGAACGCCGACTTGTCGGCGATCAGGTCGTCGAGCTGTGCCCGGTCGAGCGGAATGCGGCTGTCGGCGGCGAGCCGGTCGAGGAGATCCGGTTCGCGGCCCTCTTCACGCATCGCGAGGGCGACGGAGACGGCGTTCTCCTTGATGGCCTCGTGCGCCGTCTCGCGTCCGACGCCTGCGCGCACCGATGCCATCAACACCTTGGTGGTGGCGAGGAACGGCAGGTAGCGGTCGAGTTCGTTAGCGATGACGGCCGGATAGGCGCCGAATTCGGCGAGGACCGTCAGGAACGTCTCCATGAGTCCGTCGATCGCGAAGAAGGCGTCGGGCAGCGCGACACGTCGCACCACCGAGCAGAACACGTCGCCCTCGTTCCACTGGGCTCCGGCGAGTTCGCCGGTCATCGACGCATAGCCGCGAAGAATGACGGCGAGGCCGTTGACCCGCTCACAGCTGCGGGTGTTCATCTTGTGCGGCATCGCCGAACTGCCGACCTGGCCGGGCTGGAAGCCTTCGGTGACGAGTTCGTGACCCGCCATCAAACGGATCGTGGTGGCCAGGGACGACGGTCCGGCCGCGACCTGCACGAGCGCGGAGACGACGTCGTAGTCGAGGGAGCGTGGGTACACCTGGCCGACGGAGGTCAGACCGGTCGCGAAGCCGAGGTGCTGCGCGACCTTGCCTTCGAGCTCGTCGAGCTTGCTCGCGTCGCCGTCGAGTAGGTCGAGCATGTCCTGGCTGGTACCCATGGGGCCTTTGATGCCGCGGAGCGGGTAGCGCGCGATCAGTTCATCGACACGGGTCAGGGCGATCATCAGTTCGTCCGACGCGGACGCGAAACGCTTCCCGAGGGTCGTCGACTGGGCTGCCACGTTGTGGCTACGACCCGCCATGACGACGCTCGCATACTGGGCCGCACGATCGGTGACGCGGGCAAGTACGGCGACGCCGTGTGCGCGCACGTGCTGCAGGGACAACAGGACCTGCAGTTGCTCGACGTTCTCGGTGAGATCCCGGCTCGTCATGCCCTTGTGGATCTGTTCATGCCCAGCGAGTGCGTTGAACTCTTCGATTCGAGCCTTCACGTCGTGGCGGGTGACCCGCTCACGGTCGGCGATCGACTCGAGGTCGATCTGGTCGACGACCCGCTCGTAGTCGACGATGGCGTCGGCAGGGACGTCGATCCCGAGGGCGCGCTGCGCTTTCATCACGGCGATCCAGAGTTGACGCTCCAACGCGATCTTGTGCTGCGGCGACCAGATCTGTGCCAGGTCGGCAGACGCGTATCGATTGGCAAGGACATTGCTGATAGCAGGTTTACCCACGTTGTGCAGTCTAGTGGTGTCCAGTGCACCTGCCGAATCCCTACCCTTCTGCGGAACCCTTCTGGGGAACCCCTTCTGGGGATCGAGCCCTTCTGCCGAGTCGGAGTCGGGATCGATCGCATGCGCGGCGCCCCGTATCCTCGAGCTCATGTGTTATCCCGTCACGTGCAAGGCCTGCGGCAAGATCACCTGGGACGGTTGCGGCGCCCATGTCGACGAAGTCATGTCTCCGGTACCGCAAGACCAGCGCTGCACCTGCCCTCGCTGACAGGTCGGATTACGGCCGCCGTCCCGGTAGAATTCGCGGGCGATGGCCGACGACCGTTCCACTCCCGTTGAAACGACACCTCACCTCAGCGAGTTCTCGAGTTCGCTGACGTCCGGTGGCGCACTTCCGCGTGCGATCTCACGGCGCGGGCTCCTCGCAGGCGGCGCCGGTCTGGCGGTGCTCGGGCTGGGGGCCTGTGCGTCGAACGACCCGCTGACCCCGCACGGCGCGGCACACGTCGGCGCCGACGACGAACTGGCGATCGAGACGACGCCCGCGACGATCCCGAACGATCCGCCGGTCGTCACAGGTGAGTTCGTGTCGGCGAAAATGGCCGGACGGCCCACGCGCTGGGCGGTGGCCCGCCCGCGCGGCGTGACCGGCGAACTGCCGGTCGTGGTCGTCGCGCACGCCCTCAACACCAACGAGAAGACGATCTTCAGTCACGGTCTGAACATTCAGGGCTTCGTCCAACAACACGTCGACGCCGGGAACCCGCCGTTCGCGGTCGCCTGCGCCGACGTCGGCAACAACTACTTCCACCTGCGGACCGACGGTGCCGACGGCGCGGCGATGATCATCGACGAGTTCGTTCCAATGCTGGAACAGAGTCCCGAGCTCGATCTTCGCACCGACAAGATCGGCCTGTTCGGCTGGTCGATGGGCGGATACGGCGCGCTGCGGATCGGCGCGATCCTCGGGCCGCAGCGCGTCGCCGCGATCGCCGTCAGTTCACCTGCGATGTGGGCCGATCCCGCACAGTTCCCACCGCGCGCGTTCGACTCGTACGCCGACTACCGTGCGAACTCGATGTTCGGGCAGCAGCATGTGTTCGCGAACATCCCATTGATGATCAGTGTCGGGACATCGGACCAGTTCTACATGTACACGCGGCAGTGGACAGCTGACTTGCACCCACCCGCGGCATTCGCGACGTCGCCGGGCGGCCACACCAACCGTTACTGGCGGTCGGCGCTCCCCGATCAGATCGCGTTCCTCGGTCGCTCGCTGGCCGCCTGAGACGCGGCATCGTGGTGTCGCGGCTGGCCGTCGGGCTAGAAGAACTTCGGCACTTTCTTTCGGCCTGACGCCGAAAGAAAGTGCCGAAGTGCGTCGTACTCAACCCGGCACTCAGTGTTAAAGCTTGATCCGACCGTCTTCGGCCGCTTTGCCGATGTCGGTGCGGAAGTGCGAACCGTCGAGGGTCACTTCGGACAGGCGGGCGTAGGCCTGGGCGCGCGCCTGCGCGAGGTCGGCGCCGCGGCCGACGACGGACAGCACACGTCCCCCCGAGGAGACGATGTCGCCGGAATCATCGATCTTGGTGCCCGCGTGCAGGACGCCTACAGTGCCGGCCCCGCTGATCGCGTCGCCGGTGCGCGGGCTGCCCGGATAGTTCTTGGCGGCGAGCACCACGACGACGGCGCTGCCGTCGTACCAGCGCAGCGCGGGGAGATCGGCGAGCGTGCCGTTCGCGACGGCGCCGAGGACCTCGCCGAGCGGGGACTCGAGTAGGTCGAGAACGGCCTGCGTCTCGGGATCGCCGAAGCGACAGTTGAATTCGACGACGGACGGGCCGTCCGGTCCGATGGCCAGGCCGGCGTACAGCAGACCGGAGAAGCCGACGCCTCGCTCGACCATCTCGGCGGCGACGGGACGGACCACCTCGTCGACGATGCGATCGACCATGCCGTCGGGCAGCCACGGCAGCGGCGTGTAGGCACCCATGCCGCCCGTATTGGGGCCCTCGTCACCGTCGCCGACACGCTTGTGGTCCTGTGCCGGCAGCAGCGGGACGACTGTCTCGCCGTCGACGAGACAGAACAGGGAGACTTCGGGCCCGTCGAGGAAGCTCTCGAGAAGCACCGGGTGTCCGTTCTCGATGACGTCGACGGCGTGGGCACGAGCGGTAGCCCGATCGGGGGTGACCACGACGCCCTTACCCGCTGCCAACCCGTCGTCCTTGACGACCCACGTCGGCCCGAAACGATCGAGGGCCGCGTCGACGTCGGCGACCGCCGTGACGCTCTCCGCGCGCGCAGTGTTGACACCCGCCGCGGCCATCACATCCTTGGCGAACGCCTTGGACCCTTCGATCTGCGCGGCCTCCGCGCTTGGGCCGAACACTGCGATGCCCGCGGCGCGGAGCGCGTCGGCGACACCATGCACCAGCGGTACCTCGGGTCCGACGACGACGAGGTCGGCGCCGATCTCTCGAGCGAGCGCGACTACTGCGTCACCGGAGTTCGCATCGACCGCGTGGTTGGTCGCAATCGCTGCGGTGCCTGCGTTG
This sequence comes from Gordonia liuliyuniae, assembly GCF_021738805.1. Taxonomy (NCBI): domain Bacteria; kingdom Bacillati; phylum Actinomycetota; class Actinomycetes; order Mycobacteriales; family Gordoniaceae; genus Gordonia; species Gordonia liuliyuniae. The sequence goes on from NZ_JAKKOR010000006.1 coordinate 151,971, forward strand.
CCGGGTGCAGCGTGAAGCTCCGTCACCGACGGGTCCCGACCGAGTCCGAGGAGAAGGGCGTGTTCGCGGCCGCCCGAGCCGATCACCAGTGCGCGCACGCATCACAGCGTAGCGGGTTCGAACCTCTCGCTAAATTCGATGATGAGGACGGGCAGGACGGGTGCGAGAGCGCCGACGACGACAGTCACCAGGAGTGGCACCCCGACCGCGACCAGCACGAGTCCGACGACGATCGGAATCAGAGCGGTGACGATCAGAATCAGTTCCATGCCGGACGGGCCGACGAGGTAGTAGTGGGCGACGATTACACCGATGGTGAAGACCGCCAACGGGATGGCGACGGCGGCCATCACCATGAGCGAAGAGTCATGAGTCTCGCCTTCGATCCACTTGGCGATCAAATCCATGCCCGCGCCGACTGCCGCACACGCCATGAAGATGGGGACCATCCCGTAGCCCCACGGGAAGCAGCGGTCGCGGCGGTCCGCGAGCGCCTGGCCGTTGGGCATCGCCGTGTACAGCCACCACATCGCGAAGGTGACACCGAGCGCGGTCGCACCGAGCACGACGGTCTGCAGGGTCCAGCCGGTGCGACCGATCTGCGCCTGGAGCACGGCGACCGTGCCGACGACGCCCTCACCGAGGGTGATCACGATCAGCGTCGAGTACCGCTCGGTGATGTGGAAGGGATTCCACGGCGTGGCCGTCAGCCTCGTCTCCGCGATGTACGGGCCGAGGAACTCGATGACGATGCAGATCACGATCGCGACCAGGGTCATCCGCAACCCCATCGGGGCGAGGGCGACGATCGTCCACCCGATCTGGGCGACGACGCACGCCACCGCGTACGTCAGGCACGTCTGCCTGCATCGCGCCGACTCTCGAGCGGCGCGCAACCACTGCGGCACGAGGCCGAGCCGCATCACCATGTAACCGAAGACTATGACCTTGACGTCGACGTGGGCATCGGCGTCGATCGACGAGAACACCGGTGGCACCCCGACCGCCATCACCGAGACGCCGATCATCTGGACGAGGACGGCCAGGCGGAACCACGGATCGTCGGTGTCGAACGCCGACGCGAACCAGGCGAAGTTGATCCACGCCCAGATCGCGGCGAAGGCGACGAGGAGATAGCCGATGACCGCGACGAAAACCTCGCCTTCGGCTAGGTAGTCGGCGAGTTGGACGCCGGCCACCGAGAACAGGACGACGAAGATCAGGTCGTAGAAGACTTCCAGGCCGCTCCCCGCCCGTTCGCCCTCGTCTGGGTCGCGCCCGACCATCCGCTGCAACTGAGTTCGTTTTGGCACGCCGTCACACTAGACTGCGTCCCGTGGATCGGGCGTGCAACAGGCGCCGGAGGTCAGTCTGTGTCGCCACTCAGGTCGTACAGCGTCGCGCCGTCGACCGTCGTCGAGGTGAACGTGGATTCAACCCAATCCGTGATCTCGGACGCAGTGCCCTCCCTGCTCCCGAACCCACCTCCGCCACCGCCGATGAAGTAGTGGATCTTCCCGTCGACGACGAGCTGTTTGAACTCGGCGAGGGTCGGCGACGGATCGGTCCCGTTGAAGCCGCCGATCGGCATCACCGAATAGCCGGTCGCGATCTGGTAACCGGAGGCCTCGTTCGATCCGATCGCTGCGGCTATCCACGTGTAGTCGTCAGCGTCTTCGCGCAGGAGGGCGGTGAGCTTCTCCGTCGGCTCCGAGCTGCTGAGCAGTCCACCACCGCCCATGGCACCGAACTCGCCTCCGCCTGACATTCCGGGCGGCCCGCCGCCTGACGTTCCGGGCGGCCCGCCGCCTGACGTTCCGGGCGGCCCGCCGCCGGGCATCTGACCGGGCGACATCTGGCCGCCGGGCATTCCGCCCCGGTGACCCCCACCCGGACCGTGCCCTCCCGGGCCGCCGGGGCCACCGGTCTGCGGTCCCGCGCTGATGATCGATCCGTCCTTCGCCGTCGCGACGGTGTCGAGCGTGTACGCGGTCGGACCGGCGAGACCAACGAGAATCGCGCCGGCCGCAGCGCCGACGGCGAGCCGCCGCTGCCGCGCCGAAACGCCGCCGACGAGCAGCAGTGCCCCGGCCACGACACCGCCCACCAGGACCACCCATCGGAGCCACGGAAGGAACTCGGACGAGCGGGCCAGGAGCGTAAATCCCCACCCTGCCGTCCCCCAGGTCGTGACTGCGAAGACCGCCCGAATCCACAGCTTCTCTCGCTGTGGCCAGAGGATCGCGACCGATCCGGCGACGACGGCGCCGATCGCGGGCGCCAACGCCGCGGTGTAGTAGCTGTGGAAAATGCCAGCCATATAGCTGAAGGTGCCCGCCATCGAGACCAGCCATCCGGCGAAGAGTAGGAGGTAGGCGCGGCGACCGTCCGCGCGCGGTGCTCGACCGAGGACGACGAGAGCCCCGACGAGGGTGATGACCGCTGCCGGAATCAGCCAGGCGATCTGGCCGCCCTGTTCGGAGTCGAACATGCGCCAGAAGCCGGTCTCACCCCACATCCCGCCGCCCCCGCCGGGGCCGCCCCCAGCGCCGCCCCCGAAGCCTGCTTCGGCGAGTCGGCCGGTCTGCTCTCGGATTCCCTTACCGGGGACTACGCTTCCTTCCTCGTCGCCGGAGAGTCGGCCGAGGCCGTTGTATCCCAGTGTCAGTTCGAGGATCGAGTTGTTCGGTGAGCCGCCGATGTACGGCCTGCTCGACGCGGGCCACAGCGTGACGGCGAAAACCCACCATCCGGCGCCGACGATCAGCGAGCCGAGGGCGGCGAAGAGATGCCCGACGCGGCGCTTCCAACTGCCCGGCGCAGCCACGAAGTACACGATGACCATCGCGGGCACGATCAGCATCACTTCGAGCTGTTTGGCGAGGAAGCCGAAGCCGATCGCGACGCCTGCGGCGATCATCCACCGCAGGCGACCGGTCTCGATCGCCGTCAACAGGGCACCGCACGCCGCGATCATCAGGAGGATCAGTAGCGCTTCTGGGTTGTCGAAGCGGAACATCATCGCGGCGACCGGAGTCAGCGCGAGAACCGCGCCCGCACCGATGCCCGCCCAGTGCCCGAAGAGTCGACGGGTGATCACGTACAGCAGGAGGACCGACGCCACGCCCATCAGGGCTTCGGGGACGAGCACTGTCCACGAGTTCAACCCGAACACCCGCACGACGATCCCCGGGATCCACAGGGAGGCCGGCGGCTTGTCGACGGTGATGGAGTTGGCCATGTCGGACGAGCCGAAGAACCACGCCTTCCACGACTGCGAGCCGGCCTGGATCGCCGCCGTGTAGAACGAGTTCGCCCACCCGTTCGCCGACAGATTCCACAGGTAGAGGACGGCGGTGCCGACGAGGAGCACGGCGAGCGACCAGAGCGTCGCCCGCCGCGACGGCTCAGGCCGCTCGGCGGAGTCCGGCACGGTCGTGCCGGTGACGTTCACGCGACACCCGTGTTCGCAGCGCGTTCACGGCTCGCGAACAGCGTCCGCAGCCCGACGAAGCGCGTCGCGGTGGCGACGAGATTCGCGACGACCAGGATGGCGAGTTCTACGATGCGTCCGGCGTCAGGTGCGAAGCCGTGTAGGACGACGAGCGACAGCGCGGTGACGGCCCAGCCGAAGCCGAAGACGCAGAGTCCGACGAATTGATCGCGGACGACCCGCTCGGATCCTCGGACTCCGAAGGTGAACCGTCGGTTCACGGCGGTGTTCCCGACCGCGGTGACGGCGAGGGCGACGAAGTTCGCTGCCTGCGCGCCGAACACCGAGTGGAGCACCAAGTACAGCAGCGCATAGGCGAGGGTCGACGCGACGCCGACTGCGCAGAAGCGGACGAGCTGCCCGACCATTCCGTGCGGTGCACCGTCGACCTGAGGTCCGGCGTGGCGATCACGTCCGAGAGTCGCGCGCAGTTCGGCGATCGGGAGCGCTCCCCGTGCGAACGCCCATCCGATACGAGCACATCCACGCAGGTCGGCGAGCGCGGTGGCGACGATGTCCACCGAGCTGTCGGGATCATCTGTCCAGTCGACGGGCACTTCAGCGATCCGCAACCCCACCCGCTCGGCGAGCACCAGCAGTTCGGTGTCGAAGAACCATCCGGTGTCCTCCACATAGGGAAGGAGACGTCGCGCGACGTCGGTCCGCATCGCTTTGAATCCGCACTGTGCGTCGGAGAAGCGCGCGTGCATCGTCGTGCGCAGTAGAAAGTTGTAACACCGCGAGATGACTTCCCGTTTCGGTCCGCGGACGACTCGCGACGAGTGCGCGAGGCGGGTGCCGATCGCGATGTCCGAGTGCCCGGAGATCAACGGTGCGATCAACGGCATCAGGGCATTCAGGTCCGTCGACAGGTCGACATCGCAGTAGGCGACGATCTCGGCGTCGCTCGCTCGCCACACCTGGTTGAGCGCACCTCCACGCCCTTTCTGCGGGAGGTGGACCACCCGTACGTCGTCGTGCTGTTCGGCGAGACGTTCCGCGATTGCGAGGGTCCGGTCGGTGCTCGCATTGTCGGCGACGGTGACGCGGGCCGGGTAGGGGACGTGCTGCGCCAGGTGATCGCGGAGACGCTCGACGGCGGTCGCGATGTCGTCCTCCTCGTTGTAGACGGGGACGACGATGTCGAGGACCGGCGGGCGTGGCACTAGTGCGGCCTCGGCGGCCGGTGCGGAGGCGAGTGTTGTCTTCATGGCGACCACATTCGCCGCTCAACCTCCGACACCTCTGCGTTCGACCTGTGAAATCGCTGAGGCAGGCTCGCGCAGTCGGCTACCGCAGCGGGTAGGTGAGCGTCGCGTTGCCCGCACCCCACTAGCCCTCTCGACGGTGTTACCTGGTGACACCAACGAGAGGGTCAGTGGCGCTCCTGTGGATAACGCATTCGATCTCGTCACCGGTCGCCTATACCTTGGTCGCATGAGCACACCCACGGTTCTGACTGATGCCCAGCGATCTGTGGCCGACCGCGTGATCACCGCGCTCGCGGGGCCCGACGCCCGACTCCGCGATGACCAGGAGGCGGCGGTCGCGACGCTCGCGACTCCCGGTTCGCGCGCGCTCGTCGTGCAGGCCACCGGCTGGGGCAAGTCCGCCGTCTACTGGGCGGCGACCGCGGTGATCCGGGAGGCGGGCGGCGGCCCGACCCTGATCGTCTCGCCGCTCCTGTCGCTGATGCGCGACCAGGTCGCTGCCGCGAGCCGCGCCGGCCTGACCGCTGCGACGCTCAACTCCAGCAATGTCGACCAGTGGGCCGCCGTCGAGGGCGATCTGCTGGCCGGGAGCCTCGACGTCCTGTTGGTCTCGCCGGAGCGGCTCGCGAATCCCGGTTTCGGCGCTCGCGTCCTCCACGCGCTCGCGGGCCGGCTCGGTCTCGTCGTCATCGACGAAGCGCACGCCATCTCCGACTGGGGACACGACTTCCGGCCCGACTACCGCCGGGTGTCCGATGTGCTGCAGAACTTGAATCCGCAGACGTCGGTGCTCGCGACGACAGCGACCGCGAACCAGCGCGTGACCGATGACATCGCCGCTCAACTCGGCGCCGGGAGCGAAGCGAGCGGGCCGGATCAACTCGGCGCCGGGAGCGAAGCGAGCGGGCCGGATCAACTCGGCGCCGGGAGCGAAGCGAGCGGGCCGGATCAACTCGGCGCCGGGAGCGAAGCGAGCGGGCCGGATCAACTCGACCGCGAGGCCACGCTCGTTCTGCGCGGCGCACTGGCGCGGAAGTCGTTGCACCTCAACGTCGTCGATGGACTCTCACCGATTCAGCGGTACGGCTGGGTGGCGCAGGAGCTGCCGTTCCTGCCCGGCTCCGGCATCATCTACGTGTTGACGGTCGCCGATGCCGACCGGCTGGTCACCGCGATCCGCACCGTGTGGGGCGACGAACCCCGGGTGGCCGCGTACACCGGGCAGCTGCCGGCCGATGAGCGTCATGAGCTCGAAGACGCACTCCTGGACAACCGGGTGAAAGCGCTCGTCGCGACGTCCGCGCTCGGGATGGGTTTCGACAAGCCCGACCTCGGGTTCGTCGTCCACGTCGGGGCTCCGCCGTCACCGGTGTCGTACTACCAGCAGGTGGGTCGTGCGGGACGCGCCCTCGACGAGGCGGTAGTCGTTCTCCTCGCATCGCGGCTCGACGACTCGATCTGGGAGTATTTCGCGACGGCGACCATCCCCGACCCGAAGCGGATGAATCGGATCCTCGACGCGATGAACGAGGCGGGCGGGCCGGTGAGCGTGCCTAATCTGGAGTCGGCGACCGGTGTCCGGCGCGGCAAGGTCGAGTTGGCGGTGAAGCAGTTGGCCGTCGACGGCGTGGTCGAGCGGACGCCGGACGGGTGGGCGGCGACCGGCCGACCGTACGTCTACGACGCACCGCACTACGAGGGTGTCGTCGCGGTGCGCCAACGCGAAGCCGACATCATGCGGGCGTTCGTCCGCGGCGAACGCTGCCTGATGCGACTGCTCACCGAGTCGCTCGACGATCCGGCCGCCGACGACTGCGGCCGCTGCTCGGTGTGCCGAGGCGAACTCACTCCGGGGCTCAACGAGCGCCCCGACGACGAGACGGTCGCGACTCTGTCGGCCGTCCTCCGTCGCGACGCGCAGATCCTGGCGCCGCGCAAGATGTGGCCGGGCGGGTCGTTCGGTCGCCGCGGCCGGATCCCCGCCGAACTCGCGGCGGAGGCCGGGCGGGTCCTGGCCTTCGCTGACGCGCCGCAGTGGGGCGATGTGCTCGACGCCGCCAAGAACGGGGACGCGACCGCGCGAGACCGACTGTCGGAGTCCGCGGTCGCTGTCCTCGCGGATTGGGGACGGCGCGGTGGGATCCGCCCCGAGACGATCGTGTCCCTGGATCTGCGCGGCGGGGATCTGGCAGCCGATCTCGCCGAACGTCTCCGCAGCGTCGGACGACGCCCGGGCTCGGCGTATCCGGTCGTCGCTGGACCGGTCCCGAGCCGGGACGCCACGAGCGCGACGGAAGCAGCCTACTGGCGCGACCATCTGGGGTCGGCGCCGCCCGAGGTCGCTGGGCTGGCCGTGCTGCTCGTCGTCGACGAGACCTCGTCGGGGTGGGCGATCACGTTGGCCGCGGCGTCACTGCGCGAAGCGGGCGCCTCGGCCGTCTCCCCGATGCTCGTGCATCAGACTGCGTAGGTCATGGAAAGGGGTCAGTCGGCGACGTATTCGCCGTAGCCGAGGCTGTGGAGGCTGGCCCGGATCTTGGTCGCCGCGTCGTCGAGCGACTCGGGCGACGGATCCTGGTCGGCTTTCGACAGGTCGAAGCTCTCCAGCGAGTGAGCCGGGAACACGTGGATGTGCAGGTGTGGCACCTCCAGTCCGGCGATGAGCAGGCCCATCCGCGGTGCGTCGAACGCGTCTTTCACTGCGCGACCGACTTTCTGCGACACGTCCATGAGATGCGTGAACGTGGGCGTGTCGATCTGCTCCCAATGGTCGATCTCTTTGCGCGGCACCACGAGCACGTGTCCCGGTGTGACCGGATTTATCGTCATGAACGCGACGGACTGGCCGTCCTTCCAGACGAAACGCCCGGGCAGATCTCCGTTGATGATGTGCGTGAATACCGAAGCCATGCCCCGACCTTACTGCCGTCCGCCCGTGCCCGCGGACTCGTCCGTGTCCGTGGCCGACTCCCTGGTGCGCGCGAGCGCGAACCAGAAGCAGGCACCCTCCCCCGGCTCGGAACGCACGCCCACGCGGCCTCCGTGCGCGTGCACGAGGGCCGCCACGATCGACAGTCCCAGTCCGCTGCCCGATCCGGCCTCCTCGCGGTGGCGTGACGGGTCGCCGCGGTAGAAGCGTTCGAAGATGTGGTCGCGTTCGACCGCAGTGAGTCCTGGACCGTGGTCTAGGACGGCGACGACGACGTCGGGGCCGTCGACCTTCGCCGACACGGTGATGGAGCCACCGGTGTGTGCGATCGCGTTCCCGACGAGGTTTCCGAGGACCTGCCGCAGTCGCAACCGGTCGCCCGCCACCGTCGTCACCGGGTCTAACCCGACGATGTCGAGGTCGATGTCCCGACCCGGAGCGGACACTCGCGCCGCCTCGACCGAGTCGACGAGTACCGGAAGCACTTCGACCGGTTCGATGGCCAGTGGCCGCTGCGCGTCGAGTCGGGCGAGCACGAGGAGGTCTTCGACGAGCATCGTCATCCGGTCGGCTTCGCCGGAGATCCGACGGACCGCGTCGTCAGGATCCGGTGCGGCGCCGATCGACATGAGGTCGGCGAACCCCTTGATCGATGTCAGCGGCGTCCGCAGTTCGTGTGAGGCGTCCGCGACGAATCGGCGCATCTTCTCTTCCGAGGCACGAGCCTGCTGTTCGGAGGCCTCGGTCGCCGCGAACGCTCCCTGGATCTGGGCGAGCATCGCGTTGACCGACTCGCCGAGGCTTCCCACCTCGGTGTTCACTGGGCGCGCCGGGACACGTTGGTGAAGGTCGCCTCCTGCGATGGCGTGCGCGGTCTCCTCGACGCGACGCAGCGGCCGCAGGCTGGTCCGCACCAGGAGATAGCTGAGGACGCCGATCACGGTCAGGACGATGCAGCCGACCCCGACCTGCAGCCAGATCAGCCGGGTCATCGTCGCGTCGATGTCGGTCAACGGCATCGCGACGACGCTGGACGTCCCGTTCAAGACACGTTTGACGACCCGCCAGTTGGGGCCGGACCCTTCCGAGCCGACGGTGCGCGGTGCCGCGTCGCCGTCGGGCAGGGACGACAGGTCGGGGGCCGAGCCGTAGTCGTTGAAGGTGATCTGGAACCCGTTCGGGAGGGAGGCCGCGACGAAGTACTGCGACGGCGGGCGCCGCAGGCCGGGCGGCCCCGGAGAGTCGTCCTCACGGGGCCCGTGCGGCTGCGCCCAGCCGTTGACCGCGTCGATCAGCTCCCCGTCGGCACGGGAGGTGAGGTCGCTGCGCATCGCCGAGGTGACGGCGATGCCGGACGCCCCGAGACCGACGAGCACCAGGATCACCGTCAACAGAACGAGAGTCACCCGCAACGGCATCGCCCGCAGGCGTGCTGCGAGCGCGTTCACGTGCGTGGCTCGCGCATCACGTACCCGACGCCGCGAAGGGTGTGGATGAGCCGTTGCGGGCCCGTGTCGATCTTGCGTCGCAGGTACGAGACATACGATTCGACGACGTTCACGTCGCCGCCGAAATCGTAGTTCCACACGTGGTCGAGGATGCGCGGCTTGGACAGCACCGTCCCCGCGTTCACCATGAAGTAGCGCAACAGCGTGAACTCGGTCGGCGACAGCGCGACGAGATCCCCGTCCTTGAACACTTCGTGTGTGTCCTCGTCCAACTCGATGTCGGCGAAGACGATGCGTGACGGTTCGGTCGCCTTGTCGCCGTGGCCGTTGCGACGCAGCAGGACGCCGATCCGTGCGACGACCTCTTCCAGGCTGAACGGTTTCGTCACGTAGTCGTCGCCGCCGATGGTGAGGCCGTTGATCTTGTCTTCGACAGAGTCGCGGGCCGACAGGAACAGCGCGGGCGCCGCGACGCCGTCCGCGCGTAGCCTACGCAGCAGGCCGAATCCGTCCATTCCCGGCATCATCACGTCGAGGATGAGGACGTCGGGCTTGTAGGTGCGTGCGATGTCGATGGCCGCGGGCCCGTTCGCCGCTGTCCGCACTTCGTGTCCCTGGAACTTCAACGACACGGACAGCAGTTCTCGGATGTTCTCCTCGTCGTCGACGACAAGAATCTTGGCGGCAGGGGTCTCGCTCATACCAACCGATGATGCCCCTGCCGCCTACTCTCCCGCTGGCCGAACCCTGGGAGCTTCCTGTGAACGCGAGTCGCTAGTGTCGCGTGTCGAGGTCTTTCTCATCAGCGGCGATGCGAACGCCCCCTGAGCGAGGCGGACTCCCCCCAACCACTGCTCCAACTCGTCGGCGCGCGCTGTCAACGCCCGCACCGCTTCGACCGGAACCTCTTGCAGCAGTTGGACGCGGACCCGGCCGTCCTCTTGCACCCACCCTCCGACGATCCGCCCGTCCCACCATGCCGTCTGACCGCCGTTGCCGTTGCTGTCGAACAAGTGCGGGACGTGGGCGTCGTCGAGGTAGAAGCGCCGCTGTTTGTACCCCATCGTCGTCGGATCGAGTCCCGGAAGCAGCAGTGCCCGCGGAGCCACCTGCTCGACGGGGCCGGCGTCGTCGGCGAGCAGGTATCCGACGTCACCGGACTCCAGATCCACTTCGATGACGTCGAGTGCGGCGAGCGCTGCCCGGACGGCGGACTTGGTTGACCCGAGCCACCAGACGAGGTCGGTCTCGGTGCCAGGCCCGAACGCTCGCAACCAGCGCGCGATCAGATCGCGGTGGCCGTCGACCGGGGTCACCTCGGCGAGCGGCTCACCGAGCCACGATGTCATCGACGTCCACCCCGGTCGGGACACGAACCATTCGGCTCGGTTGGTTCCGCGGACGACGTCGCCCGCGGCGGCCATGTGGTTGAGCAGCCGCGGCAGCATCGGCGACGGTCCGCCGTACTTCTTGCCGACGTCCCGCAGAATCGATAGGTCGTAGTCGGGCAACGCCTTCCGCACCTGTGCAGCGGTTAGTTCGGTGCCGTCCAACAGTGCGAGGACGGCGGATCGCGCGTCGGCGATCCACTGCTCCGGGTCGGCGGGGCCGTCGTCCCGCCGAAGATCGCGCAGCAGGCTGGTCCGCTCGGACGCGGCCACTCGGCTCCCGACTGCGCCGACGGCGTCGGCCAGGACCGGCCGACTCATCACGAACAGCGTCCGGCGCATGGCGAGTTGTTTGACGACGGTGCGGGCGTCGTAGAGCGCGGTGTCGACCGTTGCGGGCAGAGTCTGCGGGCTGCGCGCCCACACCGACAGGTGCACGGTCGACGCGGTGGTCGCGTGGAGGCCGACGACGGCGTCGGCCACGTCGACGACGTCGCGCGTCGTATCGTCGGCCAACAACTGCCGTCGCTGGAGGCGGCTGCGACGTTGAGCGTCGTCGACGAACGGACGACTCATCGGACTGCTGCCACGGCGTCGAGTTCGACGCGCTGCCCGGGATACGGCAGCACGGTGACCGCCACCATGACGGCGGGCGGGATGTCGGCACCGAACTCCGGGGCGAGCACCTGCCAGACGGCGGCGAGGTCCGTCCGATCGGAGGTGGCGACGTAGACGGTCAGTTTGACGATGTCGCCGATCGTCGCGCCGCGCTCGGCGAGCAGCTTCGTCAGCAGCGCGACAGTGTGCCCGGTCTGCGCCACGGGATTGTCGGGAGCGACGACCTCGCCGTCCCGATCCAACGGCGACACCCCGGCGGTGAAGAGCACCGAACCGTCGAGAACCTCTGCGCTATAGGCGAATCCGCCGTCGAACAATGCCTGTGAACCGTGCCTGCGCACGTGTGGGTAAGTCATCGGAAACTCAGCACCTCCTCACCCCATGCTTGCAGCAATGCGTCGTCGAGACCGACTGATGCCGTGTCGTGCGCGCCGATGCGCAACGACGCGTGCCGGTCGTCGGTGTACGGCTCCCACCGGGCTTCATCACTGCCGTCGCCGATTCGGGGGTCGCCGGACGCCGCGAAGTTGAGCCAGCGACGCTGTACGCGGCGACACACGTCGTCGCCGGTCTGGCGGCCGCCGAGTCGATACATCGGGTCGCGTTTGGTGGATGTCGGATTGCCCCACACGTACGGCAGTTCGGTGGCGTGCGCCGCGCCGAAGCCGATGAATCGGAGCAACGGAGTCGCCCAGTCGAACCGGTACAGGTGCACCGGCGCCTGTCGGTGGTGGGCTTCGGTGATCCACAGCGCGGGCATCCGGAACCCGATGTCGCGCGAGATGGCCATGCTCCGCACCCGCGTCTTCACATGCTGATACGAGTCGTCGAGGTGGTCGGGTTCGGGCAGCGGGAGCTCCGGCTGTTCGGTGCCGATGTGCGCGAACATCGCGTCGACGTGCTCGGACTTGACCGGCATCAGCGGCGACGACATCCATTTGAACAGGGATGTCTCGTGCCGGTTGGTACCGATCAGCAGAGGCACCGGCAGCGCACCGTCGCTGTCGTAGACCCGCAGCGGATCGTCGGGTATCAGATCGCCGTCGATCACCGGTGTGTGCGCGATGGTTCCTGGGAAGTCTCGCGGGACGTCGAGGAACGCGCGCTGCGATCCGGCGACGAGCGCGCCGACCGGGACGCTGCGCAGCATGCCCGGCCGTACCCGGTCCGGTGGCATGGGCGCGAGCATCAGCTCGGCGTACTTCTCCGCTCGTTCGCGTCCGTACACGCTGGTGGCGGGCGAACTCTGCGCTATCGCCCGGTGGATCAGGCCGTCGGCCGCGGGCATGGTGAGGAGGGTGGTGACGATGCCGCCGCCCGCCGACTCGCCGAACACGGTGACGTTCGACGGATCGCCGCCGAACCCGGCGATGTTCCGGTTCACCCATCCCAATGCGGCCAGGACGTCGGACATCCCACAGTTGGCCTCGTACGTCTGGTCGGCCGTCGACCACGCCGACAGGTCGGTGAAGCCGAACGCGCCCATCCGATAGTTGACGGTCACGATCACGGTCGGGGTGCCCGCACTGTTGCCGGTCGTGATCAACGAGGCCGGGTTGTACATCGGCTGGGAGCCTGCGCCGCACAGATAGGCTCCGCCGTGGATCCACACCATGACGGGGAGTTCCGCGTCGCTCGCCGCCGCCCCGCGCGGCGTCGCGACGTTCAGGTAGAGGCAGTCCTCTTCTTGCCGAGTGCCTGCCGCGAGCTCGACCACCTGCATCACTGGTTGTGGGCAGACGGGACCGAACGTGTCCGCGGGGATGACGTCGGCGTGGTACGCGGGTTCGACGGCGTGCCGCCACCGCAGTTCGCCGACCGGTGGCCGCGCGTAGGCGATCCCCTTCCAGACGTCGACGGATTCGCTGGCGATGCCTCGGATCGGTCCGTTGGACGTGTCGACGACCAGATCATCGGAGTTCACAGTCCCATTGTGCCGTCACCGGCACCGGCCTGCAGTGCGAGCGCATCGGGGCGTCCGTACGCTCTGTTGGCATGAGCATCCCGCTGTTCTTTCGTGACGACTCGTTCCTGCAGCCCATGGAAGTGACGCTGCCCGACGGGATCGCCGTCGTCACTCAGAAGTTCTACGACGTCCGGCTCGAGGACCTGCGGGAGATTTTCGACGAGTCGTTCCACACGCTCGCGCAGACGCGGCCCGCTGGCCCCGGCTACGCGATGTATGAGGGCGACCCGACCGACGTGTTCGACCTGACGCTCGGCTTCCCGGTTGACGCGCCGGTCGACACCGTCGACTTCGGCGACCCCGATAACCCGCACGACATCGCCAACGAGGTGTTCCCGTCCGGCAAGGCGTTGATCATGAGCCACATCGGCGGCTTCGACGGTCTCGGCTCGGCGTGGGAGGCGCTGATGGAGGTGCACGAGGCCAACGGCGGGTCGACGCCCCGCGCGACGATCGAGATCTACGTAAACGATCCGTCGTCGACCCCGCAGGAGGATCTGCGGACCGACCTGATCGCCCTGTACTAGGCCGTCTCACCCTGCGCTGAGGCCTCCTCTCACACGAGGTTCAACCGTTTCGCCATGTCGGAGACGAACACCCCCGTCGGGTCGATGCGGCGGCGCACCGCGATCCACTCGTCCAACCGCGGATACATCGCGCGGAAGGTGGCGGGCGATGTCGCCGAGTCCTTCGCCGAGTAGAGACGTCCGCCCGCGTCGAGGACGCGGCGGTCCAGGTCGGCGACGAGGCGGTCAAGTCCACGGCTGATTGCGAAGTCGAACGTCGCGGTCATGCCGGCTGTCGGGAACGACAGCGGCGCGCGGTTGCCGTCGCCGAACATTTTGAGGACGTTGAGGAAGCTCGCGTGCCCGGAGCGTCGCACGGCGCGCAGCAGCGGACCGAACGCTTCGAGGTTCTCCGGCGGAATCACGAACTGGTACTGCAGGAATCCTTTCCGACCGTAGAAGCGATTCCACTCCCCCATGATGTCGAGCGGGTGCAGGAACCCGGTGATGTTGTGGATTTTGTCGGTGAACGTCGAACCGGTGCGGAAGTACGCTTCACTCATCAGACCGAACGTGTACCGGTTGCCGAGCCCGCTCGGGAAGACGTCGGGCACCGTCAGATATTGCGGGGCGTCGAACGTCAGCGGATTCTTCCGCAGCTTCGCGGGCAGTTCTTCGACGGTCGCGAGCCGACCGCGCGTGAAGAAGCCGCGACCGAGCCTGGGTTCCTTGCTGACCGCGTCGAACCAGCCCGCACTGTAGTCCGCGGAGTCGCCCCACCCGTTGCGATGCAGGTCGATCGTCTCTTCCACGCTGGTGGTGACGACACCGTCAGCGAGAAAGTACGCGCTGTCGGTGCGCTGCACCCGCAGACGCGCACGCAGGATGATGCCGGTGAGGCCGAGTCCGGCGACCGTCGCCCAGAACAGCGATCCGTCGGGGTCGTCGGGCGATCCATCCGGCGTCAGGGTGAGGATGCGGCCGTCGGCGACCAGTAGATCGACGTCGACAACCTGGTCGCCGAAGCTGCCGGTGCTGTGGTGGCTCTTGCCGTGGATGTCGTGGGCGATCGCCCCGCCGACAGTGACCTGTCGGGTCCCCGGCAGCACCGGCAGCCACAACCCGAGCGGGACGAGCGTCCGCAGCAGCCGGTCGAGACTCACGCCTGCGTCGACGTCGACCACCAGTTCCTCTCCGTCGATCCGGTGGATCCGATCGAGTGCGGTCATGTCGATGGTGAGGCCCGCTCGATTCTGCGCCGACTCGTTGTACGAGCGTCCCAGCCCTCGCGCGATCACTCCGTGCCGTAGATATCTCGGCGCGTCGGGGCACTCGTCGGCCACCCGTTCGACGGCCCGCGCGATGGTGTCCACGTCGCGAGTCGCGAGCACCGCGGCGTGGACCCCGTTCGTTCTGGACCAACCGTCGATGAATCGGGTCTGCACGAAGTTGTCAGCTGTTGAACTCATGCGGCGAATCTACGGACGGCCGCTGAGAAGACCGTGCGAATCCGGTGTGAGCACAGTGCGTTCTGCACTAGAGACCTCGGCGATATGCCACGTCCATCACAGTGCGCAACGCACACGTTCCCTCCGGCGAACAACCGAAGGGAACGTGGTGGAGCCCCCTGTCAGGATTGAACTGACGACCGCTCGCTTACAAGGCGAGTGCTCTACCACTGAGCTAAGGAGGCGTGCGGGGTAAAAGTATAACGGTCGCCCGCCGCCCGGCCGGGACTAGCATCGTTTGCATAGCCGCGACACCACGCACCCACCCGTCTACCTACCGGACCGAGAGGAGGCCACGCACGTGCGTGCGTTCATCCGTCGAGGACTCAACCGAGTCCTCGGAACAGCCCAGGCCACGATCGACACGATCGAGCCGGGCAGCATCGTCGTCGCACCGCGCAAGCCGATCGCAATCGACGACGAAGCCGCGATCACCGAGGTCCTCGACCTCGCTGCCAAGATCGGCGCGGTCCTCCTCGACTCGGGGACCGGCGCGATCGATACTCGACGCCAGATCGAGTTCGTCGCGGGTATCTACGGTCTCGACGATGTCGACATCGACGTCACGTTCAACACGATCCTCGTGTGCGCGCAGCGCGGGAACAACCTGCCGCCGGTGACGTGTGTGCGCACCGTGTACGCGAGGTCGCTCGACTTCACCCGACTCGCACACGTCGACCGACTGGTCCGTCGCATCCGGCAACTCGCGATCACCCCTGCGACGGCGCACGGCATCGTCGACGAGATCACCCGGGCCCCGCACCCCTACCCGTACTGGATAGCGAACACGGGGTGGGGAGTGATGGCGTCGGGCATCTCGATCCTGCTCGGCGGCACCTGGATCGTCGGCATCACCGCGCTCATCACGACGATCGTCATCGTCACCCTCAACCGACGTCTCGCCCGAGTCGGGACCCCGATGTTCTTCCAACAGTTCGCGGGCGGATTCATCGCCATCGTGCCCGCGGCGCTGCTGTTTCACTGGCGGGACGCGCTCGGGCTCGACGACACGTTCGTGCCGTCCCAGATCATCGCGGCCGGCATCGTGGTGCTCCTGTCCGGGCTGTCGCTCGTCGGTTCGGTGCAGGACGCGATCACCGGAGCCCCGATCACCGGAACGGCGCGCTTCTGCGAAGTCGTCCTGTTGACCGGCGGCATCCTCGCAGGCGTCGCGTTGGGTCTGCGGATGACCGAGAGCTTCGGCGTCATCCTGCCCGGTCTCGGCACCCAGATGCCGTTCGGCCCAACCGACCTCGCCGCGCGCATCGTCGGCGGCGCGATCGCGGCCGGAGCGTTCGCCGTCGGTAGCTACGCCGAACGACGCGCCATCCCGGTCGCGTTCGGAGCGGGCGCCGTCGCGGCGGCGGTCGCGTTCGGTCTCGCCCTCACCGACTCCGGCACCATTCTCAGCTCGGCCGCGGCCGCAATCGTGGTCGGTCTCGTCGGTGGTCTCGCCGCCCGCCGGGCGCTCACCCCGCCGCTCGTCGTCGCCGTCGCTGGCATCACCCCGCTCCTGCCCGGCCTCTCGATCTACCGTGGCCTCTACGGAATCATGAGCGGCCAGTCGCTGATCGGGTTCGGTGAGGTCGCCGCCGCGTTGACGACCGGGTGCGCGCTCGCCGCCGGAGTCACCCTCGGCGAGTTCCTGGCCCGCTCCCTGCGGCGCCCGCGTCTTCCCAATGGCCTCATCCGCATACCGCAGCGACCTGACCTGCTTAAACCGGTGATGCGCCGGCCCGGCCGACACGGCACCGACATGAAGGCTTGACTCTCACGCGACGTGAGAGTCGACGATCGAAGGCGTGACGATGACACGCAAGGACGCCACCTGGACGGTGGGGCGGCTCGCCGACCGTTCCGGCGTGACGGTGCGGACCCTGCACCATTACGACGAGATCGGGTTGCTGCGCCCCACCGAACGGAGCAGCGCCGGATACCGCCTCTACACCGAGGCGGATCTGGTGCGGCTGCAACAGATCGTGGTGTACCGGCGGCTGGAGCTGCCGCTCGACGAGATCGCCGACCTGCTCGACGGTCCGGACGGAACCGTCGAGCATCTGCGCCGTCAGCGTGACGTCGTCGCGGCCAGGCGTGACGAGCTCGAGGTGCTCGTCGACGCGATCGATCAAGCATTGGAGCGAGAGATGAACAACCGACCGGCGACCGACGAGGACATGCGCGAACTGTTCGGGCACGGGTTCTCCGACGAGTACCAGGCCGAAGCACAAGAGCGGTGGGGAGACACCGACAGGTGGGCCCAGTCGCAGGCTCGGACCGCCCGCTACACGAAAGCCGACTGGGCGCAGATCAAAGACGAGCAGGACGCTACGAACGACGCGTTCATCGCGGCCAAGCGTGCGGGCGAACCGGCCGACGGCGACGTCGCGGTGGCGATCGCCGAACGCGCGCGAGGGCAGATGGACGAGCGGTTCTACGACTGCGACCACGAATTCCACCGCTGTCTGGGCGAGATGTACATCAGCGACCCGCGGTTCGCGGCGACGTACAACGACCTCGAACCGGGGTTGGCGCAGTACGTGCGCGATGCGATCGTCGCGAACGCGGACCGGAGCAGTTGAGCGGGGAAGGGTAGAATCTGCAGCATGCCTGCTAAGACAACTGATATCGCCGCAGACGACGAACTGGTGCCCGTGGCCGACGAGACCGCGCTGTCCGCGCGGCGCGTCGTCGCCGCATACGCGACGGACGCCGACGAATGCCGGATGCTCCTCTCGATGCTCGGAATCGCACCGGACGAGCCGGCCGCCTGAACCGGCATGGCTGACTTCGTCGTAGTCGCCAACCGCCTCCCGGTCGACAAACGTGTCGAGCCCGACGGGACCACCACGTGGAAGCGTGCGCCCGGCGGGCTCGTCACTGCATTGACTCCGACCCTGGCTTCGCGGTCGGGCGCGTGGGTGGGATGGAGCGGCGTCCCTGACTCGTCGGACGACCCCCGGATCGACGGAATCGGCATTCGATCGGTTCCGCTGTCGAGCGATGAGATCGCCGACTATTACGAGGGTTTCGCCAATTCGACCCTCTGGCCGCTCTACCACGATCTGCTCGTGGAGCCGGTCTTCGACCACGACTGGTGGACGACGTACGTGGTCGTCAACCGCAAGTTCGCCGAAGCCGCGTCGGAGGCGGCTGACGAGGGCGCGACCGTGTGGGTGCACGACTACCAGCTGCAGCTCGTCCCGTCGATGCTCCGCGAACTTCGCCCCGACCTGCGCATCGGCTTCTTCCTGCACATCCCGTTCCCCTCGTTCGAACTGTTCGCGCGCCTCCCCTGGCGTGAGGAGCTGCTCCGCGGTCTCCTCGGGGCCGACCTCGTCGGATTCCATCTGCCGGGCGGCGCCGAGAACTTCCTGACTCTGGTCCGCCGTGTCCTGAACTTGGACGCCTCGCGGGACCCCGTCGGTGTCCGCGACGGACTCGGCACCGTCCGAGACGGCTCACGCACCATCCGGGTCGGGTCGTTCCCGATCTCGATTGACGCCTCCGCGGTAGCCGAACAGGCCGCGGCGATGACCGACCGCGCTGCAGCGATCCGCGCCGAACTCGGCAACCCGTCGACGGTCCTGCTGGGGGTCGACCGACTCGACTACACGAAGGGCATCGACGTCCGGCTCGACGCGCTCGACGGTCTGTTCCGCGAAGGTCGACTCGACCCGGCCGACACCGTCCTGGTGCAGCTGGCCAGCCCGAGCCGGGAGCACGTCGACAGCTACATCGCGGTCCGCGACCGCATCGAGCGCTCGGTAGCGCACATCAACGGAACCCATGGCACGGTGAGCAGCCCCCCGGTCCGGTATCTACTCCAGCCCGTGCCGCGCGACGAACTGCTGGCGTACTTCCTCGCCGCCGACGTCATGCTCGTGACCCCGCTGCGGGACGGCATGAACCTGGTCGCGAAAGAGTATGCGGCGGCCCGCGCTGACCTCGGCGGTGCCCTCGTGCTCAGCGAGTTCACCGGGGCCGCAGCCGAAATGGAGCAGGCATACCTGGTGAACCCGTACGACGGACAGAATGTGCGCGACGTCGTGGTCCGCGCGGTGACCGACTCCCCCGAGGACCGTCGCGAGCGGATGGCCGTCCTGCACCAGCAGGTCCTCGACTTCGACGTCGACTTGTGGTCGCAGAGCTTCTTACAGTGCCTGTCGGGCGCCGCCGCCGCCAACGAAGCCGCCCGGTGAGTCCGACGTCTCGGGCGACGCCCCTCGGCGACGCACTCGCCGAGTTCGCGTCGCTCGATCGGGTGCTCATCGCATCCGACTACGACGGCTGCGTGTCGCCGATCGTGTCGCGTCCGGAGGACGCGGTGCCCGACCCGGCGTCTGCGGCGGCCCTGACTGCGGCCGCCGAACTCCCGAACACGTGGGCGGCGCTCGTGTCTGGGCGGGCCCGAGCCGACCTTGCAGCACTGTCCGGGCTCGGCGACCCGGTGACGCTCGTCGGCAGCCACGGAGCCGAGTTCGAATCCGGCTTCGACGAGCCGCTCACCGACGAGAAGCGGTCGCTTCTGGCATCGATAGTCACCGAATTCGACGCGATCACCGCTCGGTTCCCCGGCACCACTGTCGAGACGAAACCGGCGAGCGCCACGCTGCACGTGCGCAACGCGTCCGACGAGGACGCCCGGGCCGCGCTCGCGCTCGCCGTCGAGGGCCCCGCCTCATGGAAGGGCGTGGACGTCACTCACGGTAAGGCCGTCGTCGAACTCGCCGTAATCGAAACCAGCAAAGGGCATGCGTTGGACCGGCTTCGCGACCGCGTCCACGCCCAAGCCGTCTTGTACCTGGGTGACGACATCACCGACGAGAAGGCGTTCGCGCACCTTAATTTGCCCGGCGATGTCAGCGTCAAGGTCGGCGGCGGCGCGACCGCAGCCAAATTCCGAATCGCCGACACCGACGAGGTGGCGCAGGTCCTGGCAGCGGTCGTCGAGCTCCGTGCCGGGTTCGCCCGGTCGTAAGGCGACCGTGCCGGGTTCGCCCGGTCGTAAGGTGACCGTGCCGGGTTCGCCCGGTCGTAAGGCGACCGTGCCGGGTTCACCCGGTCTTGACGTTGCGGCGGGCGCTCGCCTGATCACGCGGCATGAGGACGATCTGGTCGAGGTTCACGTGCGGTGGGCGGGAGGCGGCGAACGCTATCACGTCGGCGACGTCGCCCGCAGTCAACGGGGTGAGTCCGCGGTAGACGGCGTCCGCTCGTTCGGCGTCTCCGTCGAATCGGACGAGGGAGAACTCGGTCTCGACCATGCCCGGCAGGATCTCGGTGAGCCGGATCGGCTTGCCCAACAGTTCCGGCCGCAACGTCCGGTGCAGCACCGACTGGCCGTGCTTGGCCGAAGTGTAGCCGGAGCCGTTGTCGTACGTCTCGATCGCCGCGATCGATGTGATGGTGACGATGAGTCCGTCGCCCGACGCCTCCAACAGCGGCAGCATGCCCTTCGTGACGCGCAGGGTGCCGATGACGTTCGTCTCCCACATCCACCGCCAGTCGTCGAGGTCTGCGTCCGCGACCGTCGCCAAGCCCTTCGCTCCGCCCGCGTTGTTGACCAGGACGTCCACCCGGTCGAGGGAGGCGATGAACTGCTCGACCGACTCGGCGTCCGTGACGTCGAGATGGTGTGCGCGACCGCCGATCTCTGCGGCCAGCGCCTCGATCCGCTCAGTGCGGCGGGCGCCGACGACGACGTGGTAGCCGTCGTGAGCCAATGCCCGCGCCGTCGCCTCGCCGATGCCCGAACTCGCGCCGGTCACCACCGCGACCTTGCGTTCGGACCCGTCTGCCGCCTGTGTTGAGATACCCATGAATCTAAAGTCTAAGAGACGGCCCGCCGCGGCGCCCGGCTGCTAGATTCGACGCCATGATCGGTAGCGGAGTGGTTCCGGCAAGTCTGCGCGTCGGAACCGGACCGACTGCGGCCGTCCTGCACGCGGTCCGCGTCCACGGGCCCGTCACTCGCGACCAGATCGTCGCCGCCGTCGACTTGTCGCCGGCGACCGTCAACCGGCAGGTCAACGCGCTCCTCGACGCGAAGCTCGTCAGCGAGCGGCCCGACCTCGTCGACCCCGGAGCCATCGGACGCCCCAAGCTGCCGTTGACGATCGATCGCGACCACTTCTGTGTGGCAGGCATGCACGTCGGCGCTCGGCGCACCGCGCTCGTCATCGCCGACCTGCGTGGCCGGACTCTGTATTCGCATGCTGTGCGGACCACCGACATCACCGATCTGTGCAGCCAGTTGAGCGAGCTCGCCGACCGCTTCTCCGGGCGCCGCGTGCTGTGGGGCGGTGTCGCGATCGGCGGTGCCGTCGACAGCGAGTCCGGCGTCGTCGACCATCCGATCCTCCGGTGGCGGCGCCAACCGCTCGGCGACGAACTGACCACGTCACTCGGCGTGCCGGTGTCGGTGTCCGAACACGTGCAGGCGATGGCCGCCGCCGAACTGATCCTGTCCGGTGCCATGGTCCGCGGACCCTCCGGACTGTTCTTCTACGCCCGCGAGACCGTCGGCATGGCGATGACCTTCGACGGCCAGGTGTATCAGCCCGCGCGCGGGGCCGGCACGATCGCCGGCCTGACCGTGGTCCCTGGAGCTCTCGCCGAGACAGCCGTCGCCCCGCTTCAATCGGTGATTGGCACCCAGGCGCTGGTCGACGCGGCCGTCCGCCTCGGCATCGAACCCGGTGCCAATCGGCTCGCCGACGAACGTGCCCGCGTCCTCGGGCAGGCGGTCGCTGCGATGCGCGACGTGGTGAACCCCGACGAGATCGTCGTGGCGGGCGACGCGTTCGCCGCCCACCCGCAGGGACTCGCGCCGGTGCAGGCCGCATTCGACGAGGCGACCAGGATCGACCGACCGCTCGAGATCGTCCCGACGTGTTTCGGTGTGCACGTCCCCGAGGCGGCAGCCGTCGCCGTCGCGCTGTCGGCCGTCTACGTCGATCCGTTGGCCGTGGTCTGAGAGTGTGATGCTCGCTCGCCTGGCGACTGTCGCTACTCGGCGAACCCCTCAAGCACCGCACGTGACCCGGACAGCCCGAGGCGGGTGGCCCCTGCCGCAATGAGCTCGGCCGCGAACTCGGCCGTCCGGATGCCGCCGCTGGCCTTGACCCCGATCGATCCGCCGACGGCTGCACGCATCACCCGTACCGCGTGGACGCTTGCTCCGCCTGCCGGGTGGAATCCGGTCGACGTCTTCACGAAATCGGCTCCGCCTTCGACGGCTTTGCGGCAGACGGCCGCCAGTCCGTCGTCGCCGATCGCCTCCAACAGGAGGGCCGACTCGACGATCACTTTCAGCACGGTGTCGGCACCCACGCCTTCACGGACGGTGAGGACGTCGGCGAGGATCTCGTCGTATCGACCGTCGACCGCGGAGCCGACGTCGATCACCATGTCGACCTCCTGTGCGCCGTTCTCGACCGCGAAGCGTGCCTCGGCAGCCTTGACCAGTGAGTGATGCTTCCCCGACGGGAACCCGGCGACGACACAGGTACTCAAGGGGCCGGTCTCGATGGGCAGCATCGACGGCGACAGGCACACGGAGTAGACGCCGAGGTCGAGGGCTTCGGCGACGGCCGCTTCGGCGTCGGCTCGGGTCGCTTCGGGTTTGAGGAGCGTGTGGTCGACGAGGGCCGCGACGGCCGCCCGATTCGGGTTGTCGTGGGGTCCGGTCAGGTTGCTGTTCGTCACAACATACGAGCTTGGCACACTTGACAGGGTGAGCACCTCCCCGACCTCGTCGCCCTCCCCCGCAAGTGCCTCTCCCGTCGCTGCAGACGAACGCCGTCTCGTCTTGACACTCGGCTGCCCCGACCGCACCGGCATCGTCGCGGCCATCTCCGGTTTCATCGCTGAGATCGGCGGATGGATCACCGAGGCCGCCTACCATTCGGACCCGCAGTCCGGCTGGTTCTTCACCCGGCAGGCGGTCCGTGCCGACAGCGTCGACCTCGACGTCGACGATCTGCGACGACGGTTCGGCGAGGTGGCCGCACAGATCGGCCCCGACACCGAATGGACCCTCACCGACACGGGTGTGGAGAAGTCCGTCGTCTTACTGGTCAGCCGCGACAGCCACTGCCTCATCGACCTCCTCGGCCGGGCCGAGCGCGGCGAGTTCCCCGCGACCATTCGCGCGGTCGTCGGCAACCATCCCGACCTCGAAGATCTGACGACTCGGTTCGGTGTGCCGTTCCACCATGTGCCGTTTCCCGCCGACGGCAAGCCCGCAGCATTCGCGGCTCTGCAGAAGCTCGTCGACGGATACACGCCTGACGCGATCGTCCTCGCACGGTTCATGCAGATCCTGCCCGCCGACCTGTGTCAGGAATGGGCGGGCCGCGCCATCAACATCCACCACAGCTTCCTGCCGAGCTTCGTCGGCGCACGGCCTTACCACCAGGCGTTCGACCGCGGCGTCAAACTCATCGGAGCCACCTGTCACTACGTGACCGCAGATCTCGACGCGGGACCGATCATCGAGCAGGACGTCAGCCGCATCAACCACGACTACTCGACGGCCGACATGGTCCGGCAAGGTCGGGACATCGAGACTCTGGTCCTGTCGCGCGGCGTCCGGTGGCATCTCGAAGACCGTGTCCTCGTCCACGGCCGCAAGACCGTCGTGTTCGCCTAGTTGTGTCGGGGAAGTAGAACTAGTTGTGTCGGGGGGAAGTAGAACTAGTCCGCGAAATTAGATCGAGCAGCCGCCCGACGACTCGCCCGACGAGTCCGGGCTCTCGGCGGCTTCCTTCATGTTCACGTCGTCGCCCGCGAAGCTGAAGTTGATCCCGGTCTTGGTGACCGTGAACTCGTCGACCTTGATCTGTTTGAACAGCGGGCCGAACATCGAGTCGGTCACCTGGTCGACGATCGGCTGAGCGAAGTCGGACGGCAGACCGAACATCAGTGCGGTCGCATCGGTCACTTGGAAGTCGACGGCTCCGTTGGTCAGCTTCGGCTTCAGGGTGACGGTCGCGGGCACCGAGATGATCGCAATCGGCACCTCGGTGCTGATCTTGATGGTCCCAGCCTTGTCGTCTGCGGCGATGTCGGTGATCTTCGCGCCGCCCTGGGTGCCCGAGTCGTTACTCAGCTCGGTGATCCGTTTGTACGGCAGGTACCCGGTGCCGTCGAGGTGGTCCACCGTGCCGCCGTCGGTGCTGATGCCTTCGGCTCGCGCGTGCAGGCGCATATCGGTGGGTTCACCGTCACTGGTGTCTACCTGCACCCACGGCACACTGCTTCCGAACACGGACAGCAGCATCGGTTTACGCGAGACGGACACTTCCGTCGATGCCCCGGTGAGATCGCCGAACGCGTTCTCGATGCAGCTGGTCACTTTGTTGCGCATGTACAGCTCGGTGCCGACTCCGGCGATCACGAGGAGCAGGACGACGGCCACCGCGACGAGGCCGTACGTGCGGCGACGACCGTGCTTGCCAGCGGCGGGCGCCGAGCGGGTCACCGGCACGTCGGGCGACGACGCCGGCAGCGACGGGTCGGTCCCGATCGGCCCGAACTCACCGGTTCCGGGCGTCTCCATCTGCTTCGTGGACGGATTCGTCTGCGAATAGGCGTGCGTCGCCGGGTCCGGCCGGGCGTGCGCGGGCGGACGAGGCTGGATACGGTTCTGGTCGATCGGGCCGGTCACCACTTCGCCGGTCGGCGAGTCCTCGGGAGTCGGCGGAGTTGTCGGGCTGTCCGGGGTCGCTGAAGTGTCCGAGGTCGCTGAAGTGTCCGGGGTATGGACGCCTTCCGGCGTCGGAGTAGCCGAGGCCGGAGGAGTCTCCGGGGTCTCTGGATTCTCGACCGGTTCGTTCTTGTCCTCGTCCGTCATTTCGCATCGGTCCCATCCAGGCGGGGAATGTCCCGGCGGTTGGCGAGCGTCGCCAGCGCCGCACGCGCCTTGTCAGTCCGGGACAGGTCGAGATCGTGTAGCTCCACCCGCTCGCCGGAATCATAGTCGGCGATCACGCTACCGAACGGATCTGAGATTCGGCTATGACCGATGCCGGTGGGGGCCGCGGAATCTCGCGCCGCAGCGTCCTCCGGCAACGCCTGTCCCACGGCTGCGACGAATGCTGTCGCGTCCAGTGCACGGGCCGACGCCAGCAGTTCCCACTGGGCGATCTTGCCTGGGCCCGACCCCCACGACGCTGGGACGACGATGAGATCGGCGCCGCGGCGTGCGAGTTCGGTGAACAGTTCGGGGAAGCGGATGTCGTAGCATGTGGCCACCCCGACCCGGTGGTCGCCGAGGTCGAAAACGAGCGGCTCGTCACCCGGCGCGATGGTCGCGGATTCTTCGAAGCCGAAGGCATCGAACAAATGAATCTTGTCGTAGGCGAGCCGAGGGAGCCCGGGGCGGGCGACCACCAGCGTGTTACGGGTCCGACCGTCGTCGGACGGCGTGAACATGCCCGCGACGACGGCGACGCCCGTCTCATCGGCGACATCGGACACCGCAGAGGCCCATGGGCCGTCCAACGGCTGCGCGACAGTGTGCAGCGACACCCCGAATCGGCACATCGCAGCCTCGGGGAACACGATCAGGTCAGCGCCGGCCGCGGCTGCCTGCCGCGTCTCATCGAGAACTCTGGCCAGATTCTCAGCTGGATCGGTGCCTGTCGAGATTTGGGCCATCGCGAGGCGCACGCGGGGTCCTCCTGAAATATCGTCGGGCTGGACTGTCGTCGATCCGGAATGTCGTCGATCCGGGGCGAGTCTGGATGTCAACGCTAGTCGGCCGTCACCGGCGACTGCCAGGGGATCGATGAAATGCAGGACGCGCACCCAGCGGAGAGGGCCTGGCTGAGGAGGCGATCGGACCCTACTGCTGGTACCGAGTGGACCCTACTGCTGGTATTGGGTGGAGCCTACCGCTGGTATCGGGTGGAGCCTTCGGGGCCTCGCGTCGAACTGATGAGCTTCGCGAAGCAGTGGTCTTTGTCGAGGGACTGGCTCGCACACCACGACAACGCCTGCTCCGGGTTCGCGAACGGCTGCACCGACACGATGATCCACCAGTCGGGGCTGGAGAACACCGGCCAGTCCGAGGACCGCAGGAGTTTCACGTTCGGATAGCGGGCCTTCATGCCCTCGTACTCGGCGAGGATCGACTGGTTGTCCCAGGTCTGGCCCTCCGCGACGACGCCAGGCCATTTCGCACTCACCTGGGCGACCCACCGATCGTCGTAGCGGGCGCGGACGTCTGCGGTGTCCGTCTGCGACACCGAGGACAGTTCCTTTCGCGCGTCGTCCTCCGGATCGGTGACGACCGTCGACGTCGTCGGAGTGTCCGTGGCAGGCACCGAGACGGTCACCTGGTCGGCGGAGGGCGCGTCCGCGTGGTCGTCCTTGCCCGCCACCTTCGCCCAGATGACGACGGCGGCGACGACCAGCGCGAGCACGCACGCGATCGCCAGTCCGATCGCGATGCCACGCGCGACATTCGAGTCACGGGGCGGACCGGGCTGGCCACCGTTTAGGTATGGGCCACCGTACGGATACTGGCCGCTGGGATATTGGCCGCCGGGATACTGGCCCGATACGTACTGGCCGGTCGGCGGATAGTTCCCCGCAGGGTACTGCTGCCCCGGCACCTCCGGGAGGGTGCCACCGTGCATCGTTTCGGCGTAGTGGTCTACGTGCCCGCCCGCACCATCCTGCTGCGACTCCCCGTGCCCCGGCCTCGACATGCGCTCATCCTAGCCGCGTCCGACGGCCAGGACGTGTCCGAGTCGCCCGATCAATCCGATCAGGCGACGACCGATCAGGGAACGGTCAACAGGTTCCTCCACCCGCCGCCTGCACGGGACCGTGACGGCAGGCGTTCCGCACGCGTCACCGTGACGGCGGCTCAGCCGATCCTGATCA
Organism: Gordonia liuliyuniae; assembly: GCF_021738805.1. Classification (NCBI taxonomy): domain Bacteria; kingdom Bacillati; phylum Actinomycetota; class Actinomycetes; order Mycobacteriales; family Gordoniaceae; genus Gordonia; species Gordonia liuliyuniae. Next base: position 178,933 of record NZ_JAKKOR010000006.1, read on the forward strand.
CGCCAGGTTTTTGGCCACCCAATCGGCGGTGAACTCAGCTTCGCCGCGGAAGAGGTCGACGAGGTTCACCAGCATGAGCTGTTCGAGTTTGCCGTTCACGAACGGCAGATAGACCTTGACCTCGGTGGTCTTGCGCACCGTGCACCCGGTCTCCGTGTCGAACAGTTCCTGCTCGCCGGTCAACGATCCCGGACCGGCCGGGATCGAAGCGGTGTAGGAGCCGGGAGTGCCGGTGGCGTCGAACGCGTCGAGCGATTCGACGCGGGTAATGACCATGTCTTTCATCATCACGGTCTGCGCGATCGGCGGCAGCATGTCCCGGGTCAGGGTCTGCTTGAGGACGACTCGCATGCCGCCCGCACCGGTCTCGAACTCCTCGACGTTGGAGATCGGGGTCAGTTCCCGGAACCCCTCCATGAGGTCGTCCCAGTACTGCCGCTGCATCTGCGCCTGGTAGAGCTTTTCCGCCGGGTGCTCGTAGCGGGCGGAATAACTGAGCCGTCGTGCCATGACGCCCAGAGTAACCGGCTGGTTAACTCTGACGAAAATCGACGGTGGCGTCGTGTTCGGCGTCCAGGAGGTGCACGACCTGCTCGATCACCGCTTTCTCGATGCGTCCGCCGACGAACGGGACCGACACGTCGACGACCCCCGTGTACTGGGCAGTTGCCGGATCTCCGGTGATCACGATGTCACCGGAGATCGTGGCTGGCGCGCCCGTCACCGACGCCTCCATGCGCCCGATGATGGTGTCGCCGGAGAGTCGGAAGACACACGTGCGTGGGATCTCCAGATCGCCGGGCCGGACCGCGGTGACCGCTTTCGGCAGGTTCGACTCATCGACGCCCTGCTTGGTCACGACGGTCGCCTCGTCGCCGTCGAGCGTGAACGACTCGAGCGATCCGTGATCGGAGTTCGTCGCGGCCAACAGGTCACGCCAGTACTGCTCGGTCGTGATCAGCGCCCAATAGTCCTTGGTGGAGAACGGGTAGGTGACCGAGTGCTCGAAGTTGCTCGACATGGGTGAGAGGTTACCGTTACCGGCATGAGTCACGTACAGCCGCTGTCTGCGTTCACCACGCTGCGTCTCGGGGGCCCCGCCGACGCCGTTGTCGAATGCACCCGGACGGCCGCGCTGATCGACACGGTCACGTCACTCGACCGCGCCGGGACCCCGGTGCTCCTCATCGGTGGCGGGTCGAATCTGGTGATCGGCGACGACGGTTTCGCCGGAACGGCGGTCGTCGTCGCGACCGAGGGCGTCGAGTTCGGCTCCGACGACGCGGGCCCATATGTCACAGCGCAAGCGGGCACCGACTGGGACACGCTCGTCGCCGCGACCATCGACGCCGGGTTCGGCGGTCTCGAGTGCCTGTCGGGCATCCCGGGCGCCGCCGGGACCACCCCCGTGCAGAACGTCGGAGCGTACGGCGTGGAGATCAGCGACCTGCTGCGTGAGGTACGACTGCTCGACCGGGCGACCGGCGACGTCCGGTGGGTGCGACCCGAGGAGCTCGCGCTGGCGTACCGAACGTCCAATCTGAAGGGCCGCGACGACCATGTCGTGCTCGCCGTGAGTCTTCGCCTCAACGTGGACGGCGTCTCTGCGCCGATCGCCTACCGCGAGTTGGCGCGTCGGATCGGCGTCCAGGAAGGGGCAACGACATCTGCGTCGCAGGTCCGGGCGATGGTCCTCGAACTACGACGCGGTAAGGGCATGGTGCTCGACCCCGACGATCACGACACGTGGAGCGCCGGTTCGTTCTTCACCAACCCGATCGTCGCCGACGACGCGATCGACCGCGTCCTCGAACGCATCGCAGCCGCGGTCGGCGACGCGCCGATCCCGCGCTTCCCTGCCGACGGCGGATCGAAACTCTCCGCGGGCTGGCTCATCGAACGAGCCGGATTCACGCGCGGCTACCCAAACGAGGACGCCGCGGCACGACTGTCGACCAAGCACACGTTGGCGTTGACGAACCGGGGCGCGGCGACCACCGCCGATCTGCTGGCACTCGCGGCGACCGTCCGGGACGGTGTGCTCGAACGCTTCGGCGTCGACCTGCATCCCGAGCCGGTGTTCGTCAACTGCTCTTTGCCTCGCTGACATCGTCGAGGATGGCGCCTAGCAGGCGGTTGTAGGGGCCGGAACGCTCGATCGGCACCATGTGTCCGGCGCCCGGATACTCGGTGAGCGAATGGAGCACACCGTTCGCGCGCAGCACACCCGCCAACTCCTCGGCGTGCACCGGGCTGGTCAATCGGTCCTGAGTGCCGACGACGACGGCCGTCGGCACGGTGATCTTGCCGAGCCCCGGGCGCACGTCCAGGTCGTACATGGCCGCACCCCACGCGGCGCGCGCCGTCGGTGAGCACGCCGCGATCTGTTCATCGCTGAAGTCGACGTGCGCCTGGCGGGCCACCGGGCCGAGTGCGATGTAGTGCGTGAGCCGTTCACTCACCGGATTCGTGGGCAACGGCAGCGCCGTCGACACGAACGCGCGCTCGACGTACGGCTCCAGCGGGCGGACGATCGCGGGGAGATCCTCGGGGATCAGCAGTTGTCGCTGGACGACGGTGAACGCCCCGGTCGACGTGAGCACGATCGCCGACACCTTCTCCTCCATGCCCGCGCCGAACTGCGCGGCCCACGACATGATTGACATGCCGCCCATGCTGTGTCCGACGAGGACGGCGCGTTTGCCGTCGGGAATCACTTCTTCGAGGACGGCCTGGAGGTCCTGGCCGAGGACGTCGGGGGTCAGCCTGGTCTTGCCGAGTTCGGAGAGCCCGTGTCCGCGCTGGTCGTAGGCGACCGTCGCGTGACGGTCTCCGAAGTGCTGCATCTGGGCGTTCCAGAAGCCGGTGTTGCAGGTCCACCCGTGAACGAACACAAGGATCTCGTCACTTCTGTCGACGTCACCGGAGGTGACGACATGCAGCAGTGTTCCGTCGGAGGCTGCGACGACTGACGACTTAGTGTGCGGCGGAGCCTGGAGCATGGGGTCCGGCCCGTCCTGCACCGGCCTCGGGTAGCGGTACGCCTCACGTAGCAGGGAGCCTGCGATGACGGCCAGCCCGACACCGCCGGTCCCTGCACCGACGGCTCCTGCGATTGCCAGCGCTCGCGCTCCCCACCGCCATCCGCGTCGTGAGTCAGCCATGTCTTCCCCTATCTAGTCCGTCGCGGCGTCCGAGTTCGGATCGCGCGGGTTCTCGAAGTATTCACCGGCTTGGCCAACGGCCCGCGAGATCTCGTCGTCGAGAGCTTTGCTGAACGCCGACTCGACGATCTCGTGGGCCATCGGCCGCACCGTCTGGATCAGTTCGGCGATGCGGGTGAACGTCTGGTCCCCCAGGCCGGGGAGGTTCTCGTCGAAGTACTTGTCCGTGATGAGCGAGACGAAGCTGTGCGCGACGTCTTCGAGATCCTGTTCGACGCGTACCCACATGTCGAGCAGCACATCGATGTCGACGCCCGCTTTGACGAGCGCTTCCGCACCCGCGAGGACCTCCGGGTTCCGCACCGCGTAATGCGCGCCGTCCTTGGCCAGAAGGCCCAGCTTCTGGCTGACTGCGATCGACCGGTCGGACGCCCCGAGCGACCGGCGAAGCTCGGTGATCGTGATCGTGGCGGCACGCTTGATGTTCTTGAACCGGCTGTTCTTCGGCGACTCGCGAAGAACGTGCTCGACCTTCATCCCGTAGTGGGCGGCGTGCAGGAGTTCGCTGATGGTGGCGAACGTGTAGCCGCGCTCGAGCATGCGGGAGATCAGGTTGAGTCGGACGAGGTGCTCGTCGGAGTACCAGCCGGTGCGCCCGCGGATCGCGGGCGCGGGCAACAGTCCGCGGTCCTGATAGACGCGGATGTTGCGGACGCTGACGCCCGAGACGTTTGCGAGTTCGTTGATGCGGTATTCGGTCACTGCCCAGCCTGTCGATCCGACCTGTCGATGCTGTGCGTCGCAGAAACGCTCATCCGAGTTTCCGGAACCAGCTGCGGTTCAGGATCTCGTCGACCCGCACCCGGACGTCGACGATGTAGATCATCGTGGCGATGACACCGACGAGGAACAGGATGAGAACCGACATCCCCCCGACGACGAACAGCCAGATGAGGAGGTTCGCGACGGCCAGGATCGCGACCCAGAAGGTCTTCGACTGCGCGTCCACGGCAGTGTAGGCGTCCGGCCGCGTGATCAGCGCGTGCACGAACGCGGCGAGCGACGAGAGCCCGGCGATCACACCCACCACGAGGAGGATGTACATCCGGGCGTCGAGAACCACGCTTTGAACGGTCACTCCGCCACCTTACCCACGCGCGTTGTCAGGGTCGCCGAACGATCCCGCGGGGACACGTTTGGCTCCGGAGTTCTCGCCGACCTGCCCGTTCTCGCGACGGAACGAATCGTAGATCTCGAGGAGCATCTGCTTCTGCCGTTCGCTGATCGACTCATCGACGAGAAGCGCGTCGCGAACCGGGCTAGCCGGCCGTTCTTCGAGGATCCCGGCACGCACGTAGAGGACTTCGGCCGAGACGCGCAGCCCCTTCGCGATCTGGGCGAGGACGTCTGCCGACGGTTTGCGGAGTCCGCGCTCAATCTGCGAGAGGTACGGGTTGCTGACCCCCGCTCGCTCGGCAAGCTGGCGTAGTGAGACCTGCGCCGACAGCCGCTGCGCACGGATGAATCCGCCGATGTCCTGGGCCGCGGCGGCGACCACTTCGGCCGGGCCGGTGTCGCCGACCGGCTCGTCGTCGGACTGCTGCATGGAGCTGCTCACGTCAGATCTACCTTCTCTACTCGCCCGTACCCAGTGTGCCGACACTGTGCTAGCAGATGCAAGCACTCGGGGCGGTGGGGCTGGTCACCCGAACACGAGAACGGAGACGGAGTAGATGGCGAGCCCGGCGAGCGAGCCGACGACGGTGCCGTTGATCCGGATGAACTGGAGGTCCCGCCCCACCTGCAGTTCGATCTTGCGGCTGGTTTCCTCGGCGTCCCACCCGCGGACGGTGTCGGTGATGACGGAGATGATCTCGGTCGAGTAGTTGTCGGCGACGTGCTTGGCGGTCCGCGCGATCCAGGTGTTCATCTTGTGCTGGAGTGGTCGGTCGTGGCTGATCCGCACGCCGAGTCGGACGACCGCGTCGGAGATCGATGTGCGGAGGGTCGACGACGGGTCGTCGAGCATCTGTTCGATGACGTCCTTGCCCGCCTGCCAGGCGGTGGACGCCGCCCCGGTCACCTCGTCACGGCCGAGGAGCTCGCCCTTGATCTCTTCGAACTTGGCGATGGTCGCCTCGTCGTGCTGCAACTCGTCCGCGAAGTCTCTGACGAAGTCGTGCATGGCACGTCGCAGATCGTGGTCGGGTTCGGCCCGCACCTTGTACGTGAACTCGGTGAGCTCGCGGTAGATCTTGTCGCCGACGAGATTGTTGACGAACGACGGCACCCAGGCGGGGCCATCACGGTCGACGACCCGGTCGATGAGCCCTTGACTGTCCAGCGCCCACTCGTGGGCGCGGTCGCACAGCATCTGAATGATCGGTTCGACCCGGTTCTCATCGACGAGCTGCTCGAGGACCCGGCCGAGAGGTGGAGCCCACAGCGGTTCGGCTGCCCACTTCAGGATTGCCTGGATGAACTTCTCGACGTCTTCGTCGCGCAGCATCTCCGAGCCGAGCCGGATGGCGCGCGACACCTCGTCGTTGACGCGGGGCCCATTGGCGGGGTCGGCGAGCCATCCGGACACGCGTCCGGGCATGTCGAGCCCGACAGCGCGTTCGACGATGACTTCGGGAGTCATGAAGTTCTCTTCGATGAACTCGCCGAGTTGTTCGCCGATCTGATCCTTTTTCCGCGGGATCAGCGCGGTATGCGGGATCGGGATGCCGAGCGGTTGACGGAACAGCGCAGTCACGGCGAACCAGTCGGCGAGCGCGCCGACCATGCCTGCCTCGGCAGCCGCGCGCACGAATCCGACCCAGGCCGCCGTGTCGGAGCCGTCGCGGTGCTCGATCCAGCGCATCACGAAGTAGATCGCCGCAGCGCCCACGAGCAAGCCCGTGGCGACGATCTTCATCTTGCGAAGGTCACGCGCCCGCTGCTCGTCGCCTGCGGCCCCGAGCACGGTCGGAGTCGATTTCGGCGCGGACGGCTGGGACCGGAAGGTTGTCGACACGTACACAGTGTTCCCGAACACCTACTACTGTTGCTAGGTGATGCCTACCCTGAACCCGTTGTCGACCGCTTCGGTCGCTGTGAACGCCGCACGCACGCTGACTCGTGAACTCGAGCAGCGGATCCTCACACCCGCGGTGGAAGCGGTCGCCGGAGACGGACGCAAGCAGCGGTGGGAACACCACAAGCAGGCTCGGCGCACCGAACTGACCGAAGGCACGGTCGAGGCGATTCGAGCGCTCGGACCGAATGCCGGAATGGACGAGATCGCGGCGCACGTCGGGGTTTCCAAGACTGTGCTCTACCGGTACTTCACGGACAAGAACGACTTGGCCGCAGCGGTCACTGTCACATACATGGAGTCGACGCTGCTGCCATTGCTCACCGACGTGCTGACCGACGATCTCGCGGATTACGACCTGGTGCGGACCGTCATCGGCGTGTATGTAGACACGGTCTCGGCGGACCCGAACGTGTACGTGTTCACGACCGGACGGTCGGCCGGCAGCAATTCGGCCGCGTACACGGAACGGATCTTCACCGGTGCCGTACGGTCGACGATCGAGCAGCGTCTCGGGGTGCGCGGTGCGCAGATCGACGGCGCGAAGACGTGGGCGACGGCCATCGTCGGCGCGATCATCCGCGCCGTCGACGGGTGGCTCGTGACGCGCGATCAGCCGACGACACAACTCGTGGACGAGTTGACGATGCTGGTGTGGAGCGCGCTGGTCGGCATCGTCGCCCGCAACGGTGATCCGGTGGCATTCGCGGCGGACCCGTTGCCGATGCCACCGCTTCCGGGCGACGCTCCGTGACCGGCTGGTCGTCGAGCCCGCGAGCGATGCTACGTGCCCGGTCGGTCGGCGGATTCGCACAGGTCGATCCGGCGTCGACGCCCGGATACGACGGCGACAAGAAGACGGGCGCGGCCGAGCTGGCTGCTGTAGGCGAGAAGCTGTCGACGCTGCAGGAAATGCTGTTCGCCGAAGCGCGCAGCGGCGGAGACCGCTCGGTACTGCTGGTCTTGCAGGGGATGGACACCGCGGGCAAGGGCGGCATCGTGCGTCATGTCGGCGGTCTGGTGGATCCGCAAGGGTTGGCCGTGACCGGGTTCGGAAGGCCGACGCGAACCGAGGCGGCGCACGACTTCCTGTGGCGCATCCGTAAAGCGCTGCCCGCGCCGGGGCACATCGGCGTCTTCGATCGCTCACATTACGAAGACGTGCTTCCGGTGCGGGTCCACTCGTTGGTGCCGGAGTCGGTGTGGCGTCCGCGATTCGACGACATCAACGCGTTCGAGGCCGAGTTGGCGGCGTCGGGAACCTCGATCATCAAGTGCGCGCTCGTCGTCTCGAAGGACGAACAGAAGGCACGGCTGGCCGAGCGACTCAAACGGCCGGACAAGTTCTGGAAGTACGACCCGAGTGATCTCACCGAGCGCGCCTACTGGGACGAATACCTCCAGGCCTACCAGGAGATCTTCGATCGGACCGACACCGACGCCGCGCCGTGGCACGTGATCCCGGCCGATCGGAAATGGTTCTCCCGCCTCGCCGTGGCCCAGATCCTGTTGGAGACCCTCGAGTCTCTCGACCTGTCCTGGCCACCGGCGAACTTCGACGTCGATGCCGAGAAGGCTCGGTTAGCCGCGCTCGACGACTGACGGCGGGAAGCCGGCCGAACGCCGATCGGCGGGGGGGGGGGGGGGGGGGCCCCCCCCCCCCCCCGAACAAAAAAAAGAATTGAGGCGGGGGGGGGGGGCGCGGCC
>NZ_JAKKOR010000007.1:0-463666 GCF_021738805.1 Gordonia liuliyuniae
CGCGCGCCGTGTGCGGGGGGGGCCCGCCGCCCCCCCCCGGCGGGGGGGGGCCCCCCCCCCCCCCCCCCCCCCCACGACAGTTCGAAACTACTTCTTGGCAGCGGGCTTGCGAGCCGGCGCCTTCTTCGCAGCCGGGCGAGCCTTGGCTTCGACGGTTCCGGCGGCGCCTGCGACCTTCTGCGCGGCGGTTACGCTGTCGGTCTTCACCTTGGTCGAGGCCTTCTCGACTCGCTCGGCGACGGCTTCGGCCTTGTCGGAGGCGTCGGCGAGGTCGATGGCGGCGTCTTCGACCTGGTCGGCTGCGCGACCGACAAGGCCTGCGGCGCGCTCGCCGACGGCGCGGGTCTGCGAGGAGACTGCGCCGAGCGCATCTTCGGTGAGGTCCACGGCGTCGTTGTAGGCCTTCTCGACGCGGGTCAGGTTCTCAGCGACGGCGGTGTTCTCACGGAGACGGGCGACGGTGGTCTCGCCGCGCTCGGCGAACGAGTTGTAGAGGCCGGTCGCGGTCTCGATGTACGGGTCGGCGCGCTTGCGGAGTTCCTCGGCGGTGAGCTTGCCGCGCAGCTCCTCGAGGGTGGGGACATCCTCGGGCAGGCCGCTGATGCGGGTGCGCAGCTCGGCGACGGCGTCCTTGACTTCCTGGACTGCGGCATCGCCCGCGCCGACGACGGCGAAAAGCGGGGTGGGGAGGGTGCGTTCGACGGTGCTCATGGGGAGCCTCCTGTTCACAGGTTTTTATCTGACACCCCGAGTATCGTCCAGCCCGCTAGCAACTGCAAGCACTTTGCTAGCTATCGTGGCTGAAGTCACGATTGGCAATCGCGAATCAGCAACCCAGAAACCTCGTGGACCTGCGGAATCAACCTCTCGGAAACGATCGGTCGATCAAGTTCCGGGTTGAGATCAGTGCTAGCAAAACCCTCGCAGAGAGGCTCACATGTCGGCCGTGACCCGGTCACCGTAGCGATAGAAGCCGAGGTCGGCCTTCTTGCCGAGACGTCCCTCGTCGACCATGCGGCGCAGGAGCCGCGGCGGCGAGTACATCGGCTCGTCGAACTCGGAGCGCATGCGGTCGGCGATCGCGACGACGGTGTCGAGTCCAATGAGATCGGCGAGACGCAGCGGCCCCATCGGGTGCGCGACGCCCAGGACCATCGCGGTGTCGACGTCGTCAACGCTCGCGAATCCGCTTTCGACCATCCGCACCGCCGAGAGCAGGTATGGCACGAGAAGCGCGTTGACGACGAAACCCGACCGGTCCGACGAACAGATCACGTGCTTGCCGAGGACGTCGTGGGCGAAGTCGCGGACGCGTCGAGCGACCGCGTCGTCGGTCGCGGACGTCGTGACCAGTTCCATCAGCGCGACTTCCGGGACGGGATGGAAGAAGTGCATGCCGACCAGCATGCGCGGTCGGGACGTCGCAGCACTCAGCGTGCCGATCGGAATCGACGACGTGTTCGAGGCGAGGATCGCCGCAGGCCCGACGACGACGTCGAGCCTGCCGAAGATGTCGACTTTCGCGGCCTCGTCTTCGACGATCGCCTCGATCACGAGCTCCCGATCGGCGAAGTCGGCGAGGTCGGTGGTGAATCGGAGACCGCTCGACATGCGATCTCGCTCCCTGGCGGTCAACGTCCCGCTGGACACACCCTGGTCGAGAGAGTCCAGGATGCGGCTGCGGCAGGCGGCGACGAGATCACGAGCAGGCTCATGCACGAGCACGTCGCAGTGCGCGCGGGCGCACACTTCGGCGATGCCCGCGCCCATCCGTCCCGCGCCGACGATGCCGACGCGAGCGATCTTCTCGCTTGCCATGGAGAGTTCCTGACGTGCCGTGGAGAGGGGTGAATGCACACGATCCCGGGTCGAGCGGGGCAGCGCCCCACCCGACCCGGGATCGTCATGGCTTCGACCTCACTGATGAAGTCGGGCGGAGTTCCTAGTGGAACTGACCCTCTTCGGTCGAGCCCTTGAGGGCTGCAGTCGAGGTGTTCGGATCGACGGTCGTGGCGATCCGGTCGAAGTAGCCCGCGCCGACCTCACGCTGGTGCTTGGTGGCGGTGTAACCGCGCTCCTCCGCAGCGAACTCGCGCTCCTGCAGGTCGACGTATGCCGACATCTGGTTGCGGGCGTAGCCGTGAGCCAGATCGAACATGGAGTAGTTGAGGGCGTGGAAGCCGGCCAGGGTGATGAACTGGAACGTGAAGCCCATCGCGCCGAGCTCGTTCTGGAACTTGGCGATGGTGTCATCGTCCAGGTGCTGCTTCCAGTTGAACGACGGCGAGCAGTTGTAGGCCAGGAGCTGGTCCGGGAACTCGGCCTTGACCGACTCCGCGAACTTCTTGGCGAGCTCCAGGTCGGGCTTGCCGGTCTCCATCCAGATCAGGTCTGCGTACGGAGCGTAAGCCTTGGCGCGAGCGATGCAGGGCTCGATGCCGTTCTTGATGCCGTAGAAGCCCTCCGCCGTGCGGGTGCCATCCAGGAACGGCTGGTCGCGCTCGTCGACGTCCGAGGTCAGCAGCGTGGCAGCCTCAGCATCGGTGCGGGCGATGACGACCGTCGGGGTGTTCGCGACGTCGGCGGCGAGACGAGCCGAGGTCAGGGTGCGGATGTGCTGCTGGGTCGGGATCAGCACCTTGCCGCCGAGGTGGCCGCACTTCTTCTCCGAAGCGAGCTGGTCCTCCCAGTGGGTGCCTGCGGCGCCCGCTGCGATCATGGCCTTCTGCAGCTCGTACACGTTGAGGGCGCCGCCGAAGCCCGCTTCGCCGTCGGCGACGATCGGGACGACCCAGTTGTCGACCGAGTTGTCGCCCTCGACCGCGGCGATCTCATCGGCACGCAGCATGGCGTTGTTGATGCGACGCACGACGCTCGGGACCGAGTTGGCCGGGTACAGCGACTGGTCCGGGTAGGTGTGACCCGAGAGGTTCGCGTCGCCTGCGACCTGCCAGCCGGAGAGGTAGATGGCCTTCAGGCCTGCGCGGACCTGCTGAACAGCCATGTTGCCGGTCAGCGCGCCGAGTGCGTTGATGTAGCTGCCGTCACCCTTGGTGACGCCGTCCCACAGGATCTCCGCGCCGCGCTTGGCGAGGGTGTTCTCCTCGACGACCGAGCCCTGGAGCTCGACGACCTGCTCTGCGGTGTACTCGCGGGTGATGCCCTTCCAGCGCGGGTTGGTGTCCCAATCCTGCTGGATCTCGGCGGCGGTACGCGGCTTTCCGACGTTGCTCATAGCCTTCGCTTTCGTTAGAACTGCGGATTCGCAGTGTCTGCTTTCGGTCTTAGCGTTCACCGGTTGCGAACCGGTTCACACTTGGAGGCGATGCCTGACACGAGGTTGCCACACAAGAAACGTCCTGGTCCAGACAGTTCCAGTGTTAAGTTGAGGCACCCTGTTGCCAGATTTTGCAAATGTTGCAAATATCAGGTGGTGCACCGCGCCGCCCGCAGCAACAAAAAAGTACGCGCGTACTGGGAAAACATCGCGACCCACTCCGGCAAGGACGGCGGCAACGCCCCGTCTACTAGGACCGTGCGTCGACCACAACCTTACGCAAGTGTGACACATCTCACCTACCCGCTAGTACGGGTTCTAGGGCTGGTGCGGGTTCTAGGGCTGCGCCACCCGTTCGACAGCCGACCGCACCAGATCGGTGAACGCCCCCTCGGAGATCGGGGGCTCGCCACGCGACGTTTCGGACGCGTCCTCCCCGCTCGCCCCGAGTTGCAGAGTGAAGACCTGACCGTCGGGCGAAGCCACCAGCACATTCGCCAGATACGAGCTACGTGCGCGCACCGAGCCGTCGGCGAACGTCGTCACCGAGTCCGTGCGGACGAGGTACGCCTGTTCCACCTCCTCGCCGACGGCCGGGCCACCGCGCAACGCGGGCAACTCCGTCGAGGTGTTGACGATCCGTGCTCCTGCCAGCGCTCCGGTCGTCGGAGTGGACGTCACGACCCGACACGGACCACTCGTGTCCCGGCGGTCGGCGTCGATGTTGCGCCGCACCGTGCTGACCAGCTCAGTCAGAGTGCCCGACCCCGACTGGGTTCCCGGATCCGACTGGGTTCCCGGATCCGACTGGGCGACCAGGAGCACCGTGTTCTCCTCGGTCAGCTTCGGGTTGAACGCGGCGTCCGCCGTCGGGCGGCACTGCGCAGGCGCGAAACCGACCCTCTCCGCCTGTTCGAGCGTCGACCGGTTCGCCGCGATCATGTCGTCCACCTGATACGGCACCACGGTGAAGCCCTTCGGCAGTCGATCGCTCGGCACGAGGCGACCGGGGAGCGGCGTTCCGGCGTCGACCTGACCGTCTCCCCCGCACGCCGCGAGAACCGTCGCCGCGACACCGGCGACGACTGCGGCCATGATGGTGGCACCCGGACGTGACGGACGGGCACATCCAAGGGGACACGACGCACGGGGACACGACGTACGGGAAGTTCTGCTGCGCACGCGGTCACGGTACCGCGTGGTGGCGTGGACGATAGACGGACAGACAGCCAGAGCAACCGGTCGACCGAGGGCCCAGAAAGACGAGGGCCCACAGAAGGACCGAGGCCCACAGAAGGAAGCATCCAGGCATGAGCGGCAACAAGATGTACGTCGGCGCCCGACTCCGCAGGCTCCGCGGCGAACGTGGGCTCTCCCAGTTGACGATGGCGTCGACGTTGGGTATCTCGGCGTCGTACCTGAATCAGATCGAGCACGACACCCGCCCGCTCACCGCCCCAGTGCTGGCGCGGATCACCGAGATCTTCGGCATCGACATCGGGTTCTTCGACCCGCAGGACGACGTGCGGCTGGTCGCCGAGTTGCGGGAGGCGCTCCTCGACGAGGACCTCGACTTCGACCCAGCAGCGAGCGACGCCAACGAGGTGTCGACGATGGTCGGCGCGCACCGGGCGATCGCCGAGGCGCTCGTCGGCATGTACAGCCGGTACCGCGTGGTCTCCGAGCAACTGGCGGCGGCGACCGCCGGTCGCGGCGACCACGGCGGGCGCGGCACCATCTCGGCGCCCCACGAGGAGGTCCGCAACTTCTTCTATCAGCGCCGCAACTACGTCCACGAACTCGACGAGGCCGCCGAGAACCTGACGTCGCGGATGCGGATGCACTCGGCGGATCTGCGCGCCGAACTGACGTCCCGCCTCGAGGACGTACACGGCGTCCGCATCGTGCGCCGCGTCGACCTCGGCGACAACGTGCTGCACCGCTTCGACCCGGATCGCCGACAGCTCGAGTTCTCGGCGGCGCTCGGCGCCGGTCAGCGCGGGTTCAAGGTGGCGGCCGAACTGGCGTACCTGGAGTTCGACGACCTGATCACCGAACTCGTCGACGACGGCGGATTCTCCAGCGACGACGCGGCAGCGCTGGCACGGCAGGGTTTGGCGAACTATTTCGCGGCGGCGGCCGTGCTGCCGTACACCCAGTTCCACGGCGCGGCCGAAGACTTCCGCTACGACATCGAACGGCTGTCGGCGTTCTACGCGGTCTCGTACGAGACGATCTGCCACCGGCTGTCGACACTGCAACGCCCGAACCTGCGCGGGGTGCCGTGGACGTTCGTCCGGGTCGACCGCGCGGGAAACATGTCCAAACGACAGTCGGCGACGGGCTTCAACTTCTCGTCCAGCGGCGGCACGTGCCCACTGTGGAACGTCTACGAGTCGTTCACTGCGCCTGGCAAGATCCTCACGCAGATCACCGAGATGCCGGACGGACGCGACTACTTCTGGGTGTCGCGGACCGTCGAACGCCGGGCCGCGCGCTACGGGCAGCCCGGAAAGACGTTCGCGATCGGCATGGGCTGCGAGCTGCGGCACGCGGACCGGGTGATCTACTCCGACGGGATCGAGATCGGCACGGAAGCGAAGGCGACACCGATCGGCGCGGGCTGCCGCGTCTGCGATCGGCGCGACTGCCCTCAGCGCGCCTTCCCGCCGCTGGGCTCGACCCTCAACATCGACGAACATCGCAGCACCGTGTCGCCGTACACGATGACCTGACCACCTGGGACCTGACCACCTGGGACCTGACCACCTGGGACCTGACCACCTGGATCTGACCGCGAGGGTCGCTCGCACGATGTCCGTTCGGCGATCCGTGGTCTACCTTCGAATCATGAGCACACCTCGCGTCGCACCCGGTACGTTAGGCGACCTCGGTCCGATCAACTGGTTGGTGGTCAAGGCCATGTCGGCCGCGACCGGAACCGACAACGCCCACATCTTCGCCACACTCGGCCGAAGCAAGGGACTGTTCCGCGGCTGGCTGCACTTTTCCTCGCGCATGATGCCGTTCGGCGAACTGTCTCGGCGAGAGACGGAGATGATCATCATCCGTGTCGCCCACCAGCGCGGATGCGAGTACGAACTCGATCACCACCGTCGCCTCGGTGCGAAAGCCGGCATCGACGACGCAGCGTTCGCCGACGTCATCGAAGGGCCCGACGCGGGATGGGGTGACCGTGAGCGGACGCTGTTGCTCGCCGTCGACGAACTGATCGCAGATCGCGACCTATCCGATACGACGTGGGCGGCCATCCGGCGTCATCTGACGCAGCGTCAGGCGGTCGCGTTCATCCTCCTCGTCGGCCAATACGATTCGCTCGCCACGACGATCGGCGTGCTTCGCGTGCAGCGCGACGAGTTCGGACCGGGACGATGACGTCCATCGCCCAGCGGGCGATGGGGAACCGGGTCGTCTCTTTCGTCTACGAGAAGGCGTGGCGGCCGATCTTCACTCGCGGATTCAGCCTCGGCGGCTCGGGCACTGCTGACTACGACCACGCACTCCGCGCCTACCTCGCACGTCCCGGCGACCGTCGCGTCCTCGACGTCGCCTGCGGTCCCGGAAACTACAGCGACGACGCAGCGTCCGGTCTGACCGGCGACGGCCGATACGTCGGCATCGACTTCTCTCCGGCGATGCTCGACCAGGCGGTACGCGATCACCGCGCCGATCGGGTGACGTTCGTGCGGGGCGACGCCCACCACCTTCCGTTCGCCGACAACACCTTCGACACCGTCATGTGTCTGGCCGCGCTGTATTTGATCCCCGACCCGTTGCCAGTACTCGACGAGATGGCCCGCGTGTGCGCGCCAGGCGGGGAGATCATCGTGTTCGCGTCGGCGAAGGCGTCGATCGCCGCGCTGCCGGGCGGGTCAGCGCTCGCCGGACTCGTCGGGCTCCGCCTCTTCGATCTGGACGAACTGTCCGATCGGATGCGTCTGCTCGGGCTCGAACATCTCGAACAGACCGTCACCGGCGTCGGACAGTATGTTCACGCCCGCACACCGAGAGCCGCATCATGACAGAACCGCTGTTCACGTATCTGACGGGGCTAGCCGACCCGAACCGCGACGGAGAGAGCGACCGTCCGGCGATCAAACGAATCAACCGCAGCGAGTCCGAGACCATCGTCCGGCTCGCGTTCCGCGCCGGCCAGGTGATGGCCGAGCATCTCGCCGCGCACCCGATCGTGGTGCTCGGGCAGACCGGCGCGATCGACTTCACCGTCGACGGCCAGACGCTCCGTCTGGAACCGGGCACCGCGATCCGCGTCGACGCCCGCACCCTCCACTCGCTGCGCGCGGTCAGTGACGGAACCGTCACCCTGGTGATCGTCCATGGGACACAAGATCGGGGGACACAAGATCGGGGGACACAAGATCGGGGGACACAAGATCAGGGGACACAAGATCAGGGCACATAAGATCGGGGCATGTCCGAATCGACCAAGGCCCGTCAGCGCGACCGTGTTCGCGAAGTCCTGGAGGGCTCGGACGTAGGACTGGACGCTACCGAGGTCGGTGCCGCGCTCGGCGTGCACGTGACCTCCGCTCGCTTCCACCTGAACAACCTGGTGACCGACGGCGTCGCCGTCACCGAACAGCTCGCGCCCGAAGGGGTCGGGCGGCCCCGTCTCGCCTACCGGATCGCTCCGCCGGCCGCGGCCGACAGCCTGAACGATCTGCTGTTGATGCAGCTCGGCACGACGGCCAGAGCGAGAGAGGACGCCGCTGCCGCCGGAGGGCGAGAATGGGTGCGTCGGCACGCGTCGCAGTCCGCCCAGACCGCGCTTCCCGACCCCGTCATCGCCGTGCAAGCGGCACTCGGCGACCTGGGGCTGCGCATCACCGACGTGGCCTCCGATCTGCACGCGCATCACGTCACGATCTGCTCGTGTCCGCTCGCCGACATCACAGGCGCCCTGCCGGAGATAGCTCGCGGGACCGTCCGCGGCGTCGCCGAAGAAGCGCTGGACGCGATCGCCGAGACCTTCGGCGTCGGCTACCTCGTGCAGGCGACGACGGTCGACGACTGCACCGTCAGTCTGCGACTGACCGACCGACCGCTTCTTCAGAAGTCTCGGTAGTCGCGGGTCGACATGCGCGGCCCACGGCGTTGCGGCATGCCGCCCGCCACTTCGCACAACCGGACCACGCGATAGCGCTGACCCCGATAGGGCTCGAGCAGTTCGAGCATCCGGGCGTCGTCGATCCGCTCCCCGATCAGCGCGGTCCCCACCACCGAGGGCGTGTGATAGTCGCCGACCGGCACCGCGTCCGGATCGCCGAGCGCCCGGATCCGCGTGTGCGCGGCCGTCCACTCCCCGACCCCGCGCAGCGCAGTCAGGACATCGACCTTGGATTCGACATCGACGAGCGCCGCCGCACGGATGGTCCGCATGCGGACCGGTTCGAGTCCGCTCCGGTGCCAATCGGATTCGGTGATGTCTCGCCACACCTGGCGAGGCGGCGGAACTCGCATGTCCGACGGCACCGGTCCCGGCGCGGGTTCGCCGTAGCGACTGAGCAGATACCGCCAGCCTCGATAGGCTTCCGTGCCGGTCACCTTCTGCTCCAGGATCGACGCGACGAGCGCCTCCCACACTCGGCCCGTGCGGCCGATCCGCAGAGCGGGCGCCCGCTCCACCAGGCGAGCCAACACCGGGTCGTCGGCGTGCAGATCCTGCGGACGGTCGGAGGCGCCGACCATATCGGGCGCCGCATCGAGAAGCCAGCGCGCACCCGGGCCCCACGCCCGGGCCGACACGGTTCCGGACCGCAGGGTCAGCGCGAGTGTGCCGGGCCCATCCGGCGTGTCCACGGCTCGCCACACCGATCGGTCTGCGGCGACCCGGTACGCCGGGTCGTGTGCGCCGCGCCGATGAACCCCGAGGGTCGCCGACAACGACGTCGTCGCGCACTCCCACCGTCGCTCACCCGTCATCCCACAATTATGCGGACGACGCACGCCGACGCGGCTCGGGGGAAGCCCCGCCCGGAGGGAAGACCGTGCCAGAGCGCGGCAAAGTGATGCCATGTTCTCGCGCATCGAGACGGTTTCCCGCCCAAGCACGTACACGTGACCTGTGACGACACGAATCCTTCATAATTTCCGCCTCATCGACGGAACCGGCTCCGACCCGGTCCACGACGCCGTGATTGTCATCGACGACGGCAAGATCACCTACGCGGGGCCGGCCGCGAACGCTCCAGAGGTCGCCGAGTCGGCCGATGCGGTGCGAATCGACGTCGGTGGGAACACCGTCACCCCCGGATTCTTCGACTGCCACGTCCACCTGTCGCTGCCCGGCACCGCCGGGTCGCCGATCATGGCGGCGATGGTGCCCGAATCGTACCGCTTCTTCGAACTCATCGGACGCCTGAAGACCACGATCGGTGCGGGCGTCACCACAGTGCGCGACCTCATGGGCGTCGATGTGGGCGTGCGCGACGCGGTCAAACACGGCCTCGTCGAAGGCCCGCGACTTCTGGTGGCCGACAAGATGTTCAGTCAGACCGGCGGACACGCCGATTTCCACATCCCGTCCGGGCTCGACGGGACCGGCCTGATAGGCGGAGTGATCGTCGACTCCGTCGACGAGGCCCGCAAGGAGGCTCGAGCGCTGCTCCGCGAAGGCGTCGACGTCCTCAAGGTCGCATCCAGCGGCGGCGTCACCTCGCCGTCTGACGACCCCGACTGGCTCGGTGCACGCACCGAGATCGTCGCCGCGCTCGTCGAAGAGGCCCACAACTACGGCGGCCGCAAGGTTGCCGCGCACGCCATCGGTTACGCCGGGATCCGGGCGGCGGTGCAGGGCGGCGTACAGAGTGTCGAGCACGGTTACGCCCTCGACGACGAATTGCGCACCGAGATGGTCGAACGCGGCCAGTTCCTGGTGCCGACGCTGATCGAGACGCTCAAACCAGACACCGCGACCCCGCAGGCAGTCGCGAAGAGCACCAAGTGGCACGCACTGGCCCACGAGTCGATCCAGGCGTCGGTCGAGGCAGGCATCAAGGTCGCCGTCGGCACCGACGCGGGCCTGGTGCCCGACCACGGCGACACCCTCGCCGAACTCGGCTGCCTCGTGAAGTTCGGCGGTATGACCCCGATGCAGGCCATCGTCGCAGGCACCAAGACCTCGGCGGAACTCTGCGACGTCGCCGACGCCCTCGGCACCCTCGAAGCGGGGAAGCTCGCCGACCTGGTCGTCGTGAAGGGCGACCCGCTCACCGACATCGACTCGCTCGCCGATCACGACAACATCCTGCTGGTGCTCAAGGAAGGCGCGACGGCCAGCAATCGCGGCGACTACCGGATCTGACCTGCTGGCCGACCGAGCGTCGGCGCACGAACGCGTCGTCGACGAACGGACCCCGCACGAGTGACCCGACCGCGCCGGCGGCGCGCGTCATCGAGCGGGGTTCCGCAGTCGTCCTCGTTACAGGTTGATCATGTGGCCGATCGCGCCGTGGAAGGTCTCCTGCAGCGCTTCGCTCATCGTCGGGTGGGTGTGGACGTTGCGCGCCAGTTCCTTGGCCGTGAGGTCCCACTTCTGCGCGAGAGTCAGCTCGGGCAGCATCTCCGAGACGTTGTCGCCGACCAGGTGGCCGCCGATCAGTTCGTCGTTCGTGCCGTCGGTGACGAGCTTGACGAAGCCGGTCGGCGCGCCGAGGCCCTGCGCCTTCCCGTTCGCCGAGAACGGGAACTTGGTGACCTTGACGTCGTAGCCTTCGGCCTTGGCCTGCTCCTCGGTGAGACCGAACGACGCGACCTGCGGCTGGCAGAACGTGGCGCGCGGCATCATCCGGTAGTCGCCGAGTGGCATCGTCTCGGCCCCCGAGATCGTCTCGGCCGCGACGACGCCCTGAGCCTCAGCGACGTGGGCGAGCTGCAGTTTGGCCGTGACGTCGCCGACTGCGTAGATGCCGTCGACGTTGGTGCGCATGAAGTCGTCGATGGCGATGGCTCCGCGGTCCGTGAGCGCGACGCCGGTGTCCTCCAGGCCGAAGCCCTCGACGCGGGGCGCGAAGCCGACCGACATCAGTACCTTGTCGACTGTCAGGCTGCCGTCGTTGCCTTTGGCGTCCTTGTAGCTGACGACCACCTGACTGCCCTGGTCGTCGACGGACTGCACTCCGGTGCCGGTCATGATCGTGATGCCGAGCTTCTTGTACGCCTTGGTCATCTCCTTGGAGACGTCGGCGTCTTCGTTCGGCAGGATGCGCGGCATGAACTCGACGATGGTGACGTCGACACCGTAATTGGCGAGCACGTAGCCGAACTCCATGCCGATGGCGCCCGCGCCGACGATGACGATCGACTTCGGGAGATCCCGCGTCATGATCTGGGTCTCGTAGGTGACGACGTTCTCGCTCAGCTCGACACCGGGCAGCAGTCGCACAGTGGAGCCGGTGTCGATGATGACGTTGTCGAACGTGATCACCCGATCGCCGACCTTGATCGTCTTCGCGTCGGCGAACACGCCGAAGCCGTCGATCTCGGTGATCTTGTTCTTCTTCATCAGGAAGTGCACGCCCTTGACGATGCCGTCGGACACCGTCCGGCTGCGGTCGAACGCCGCGCCGAAGTCGAACGACGCCTCACCGCTGATGCCGAAGGTCGCCGCCTCGTGATTGAAGACATGCGCGAGCTCCGCGTTGCGGAGCAGCGCCTTGGAGGGGATGCAACCGACGTTCAGACAGACGCCACCCCACCACTTCTCTTCGATGACGGCAGTCTTCTTGCCGAGTTGGGCGGACCGGATCGCGGCCACATACCCACCAGGGCCACCACCGAGGACAACTGTTTCAAAATGTTCAGCCACGGCGTCAAGCCTAACGCTCACGGGCCGATCGTCGCACCCGCCTGAGACAGCCCATTTCAAGCACTGTTTGAAACGATGATTGGTTTGTGATTCACTTCACCGCATGGCGACTGACGTGACTCGCGCCCGACTCCTCGACGCCGCCGAGCATCTGCTCACCACGACGTCATACGAGGATCTGCGCGTCCGCGCGGTGTGCGCACGCGCCGGCGTCAACCCGGCAGCGGTCCACTATCATTTCGGCTCCCGAGAAGACCTGGTCGCAGCGTTGCTTCAGGATCGCTTGGAACCGTTCTGGTCTGCTCCACTCGACGAACTGACGCGCAGGCCTGCGACCGTCCGCGAGATCGTCGACGCGATACTCGCCCCACTTGCCCGACTCCGCGACGATCGGGCCACGGCCTCGTTGTTGTCGCTGCTCGGCCGTTTCGTGTTGACCCACCCTGACCTGCCGTGGACCGCGACGTGGTTCCGAACTCAGACGTGGGTGGGCATTCTCACGTCGACGATCGACGTCGACGAGGCGACCGCTCGTCGTCGGTGGCGTTTCGCGTTCTCCATCCTGATGACCGAACTGTCGACCCGCACCGCGCCGAGCGTCGCCGCCGTCTCCGCTCTCGCCGACTTCCTCACCGCAGGCCTGAGCGCGCCGGTCCTCGAAGGCCCAACCACTGCGGCCCCAACCACCGATTCAGCTCCCGCCGCGGATGCACCCTCATCCGGCGGGCACGAAAGGAACCAGTTGTGACTCCCGATCCGTTCAGCCCCGCGAGACTCGGCCCGATCACGCCGCGCAACCGCCTCATCAAGTGCGCGACGTTCGAGGGCCGGACGCCCGACGCGCTCGTGACCGACGAGCTCATCGAGTTCCATCGGGAGACCGCCGCGGGCGGAGTGGGCATCAGCACCGTGGCCTACTGTGCGGTGAGCCCGGGCGGGCGCACCGATCGCCACCAGATCTACATGCGTCCGGAAGCCGCTGACGGACTCCGTCGACTCACCGATGCGATCCATGGCGAAGGCGCCCTGGCGGCGGCGCAACTCGGACATGCCGGAGCGGTCGCGAACTCGATATCGAACCAGGCGCCCGCGCTCGGCCCGGGCCGTTTCCCCGCCCCGATGGGCATGTCGTTGACCAAACGGCTCGACGCCGACGGTATCGCGACGTTGACGCGGCAGTTCGCCGACGCGGCCCGGCAAGCCGTCGACTGCGGTTTCGACGGAATCGAGATCCACTGCGGGCACAACTACCTGATCAGTTCGTTCCTGTCGCCGCTGCTCAACCATCGGCGCGACGAGTACGGACGCACCGTGCCGGGTCGTGCGCGACTGGCCCGCGAGGTGATCGAAGCAGTCCGTGACGCGGTCGGGGATCAGGCTGCCGTCTGGGCCAAACTCAGCATGTTCGACGGCGTCGGCACCCCGGGCACCGGCAAGGGCGGTCATCCGTGGAGCGGTCTCAACGTCGATCAGGCGTGCGAGACGGCCCGCCTGTTCGAAGCAGACGGATTCCTGGACGCCATCGAGCCGACGGCAGGCAGTTCCCTGCTCAACCCGATGTACCTTTTCCATGGGGAGGCGCCGCGCGCCGAGTTCGCGGCAGCGTTCCACGGAGCCATGCGCGTCGGCCTGAAAGCAGCCGGACCGATGTTCCTTCGGCACTACCCGTACCGCGACACGTACCTGTTGCCGTTGGCGCGGGAACTCCGCACGGCCGTCTCGATGCCGCTCATCCTGCTCGGCGGGGTTACCGACCGCACGACGATTCAGACCGCGCTCGACGAAGGATTCGACTTCGTCGCGATGGGTCGCACGCTACTCCGGGAACCGGATTTGCCGCTATTGATGCAGAACGACCCTTCGACGGTTTCGCGATGCGTGCACTGCAATCTATGCATGCCGAGCATCTATTCGACGACGCGTTGCCCAATTCGTGAGGGAGAGGTCCCGGACCCCCTGTCACCTGCGGGCTCACCCGATTAAGGGACGTCGACTGCGCGAGTTCGAGTTTCCCTCCCGCGCCATTAGTGCTACGGATTAGTTAGTCCGTTCGGGGGGAACGACCCCTCGATTGTCTACCGGCTGAGAAGCCGTCGAGATAGGTGCATCCGCAACACAGCGCGGAGTCGAGTTCGCCGGCCCGGCAGAGCCCGAACCTCACCGTTTCGGCTACACATCGGAGGCACGATGGCAGACGCGCTGTCCACCAAAGACTTCACCGCACCCAAGCCCGAGGCCGTTCGCAAGGCCATCATGGGGTCGGCGATCGGTAACGCAACCGAGTGGTACGACTACGGCGTCTACGCCGCCACCACCACCTATCTCACCGATGCCTTCTTCCCCGGAGAGCTGGGCGGCATCGGCACGATGCTCGGTTTCGCCGTGTCATTCGTACTGCGGCCGCTCGGCGGTTTCGTGTGGGGTCCGATCGGCGACCGGCTGGGCCGCAAGGCCGTCCTCGCCATGACGATCCTGCTGATCTCGGTGGCCACCGCGCTGATCGGTGTGCTGCCGACGCACGCATCGGTCGGTGTCTGGGCTCCGGTCCTGCTGATCCTGCTCCGCGTGGTGCAGGGCTTCTCCACCGGCGGCGAGTACGGCGGAGCCGCGACCTTCATGGCCGAGTACGCCCCGGACAAGAAACGCGGCAAGCTCGGCAGCTTCCTCGAGTTCGGCACCCTGGCGGGTCTGTCGGCCGGTACCGGTTTCGTGCTCATCATGGACACGCTCGCCGACCACGAGATCTGGCTGGACGCCGACGACATGGCGACCTGGGGCTGGCGCGTGCCGTTCCTGTTCGCGCTGCCGCTCGGCGTCGTCGGCCTGTACCTGCGGTCGCAGCTCGACGATTCGCCGGTCTTCACCGAGGTGGACAACGAGCGCAGTGCGAAAGCGCGCAAGAAGCACATCGACGAGCCTTCGATATTCGCGCAGCTGAAGACGACACTGGTCGGCTACTGGCGGCCGATCGTCATCATGTTCGGCATGGTCGTGGCGCTCAATGTCACGCAGTACACGCTCCTGGCGTACCAACCCGACTACCTGAAGAACACTCTCGGAATGGACGAGGCCCAGGGCTCGATCGTCATCCTCATCGGGCAGCTCACGATGATGGCGCTGATCCCGTTCTTCGGCGCGTTGTCCGACCGAGTCGGCCGAAAACCCATGTGGTGGACGTCGCTCATCGGACTGTTCATCTTCGCGCTTCCGATGTACTGGTTGATGGGGCAGGGCCTCGCGTGGGCGATCATCGGATTCCTGATTCTGGGTCTGCTGTACCTACCGCAGCTCTCCACGATCTCAGCGACCTTCCCGGCGATGTTCCCGACCCAGGTCCGTTACGCGGGCTTCGCGATCGCGTACAACGTGTCGACCGCTGTCTTCGGCGGCACTGCCCCGCTGGTGAACGAATCCGTGGTGAGCAGCTCCGGGTGGCTGGAGTTCCCGGCGCTCTACATGATGCTGGCCTGCGTGATCGGCATGGTCGCACTGTCGTTCCTCAAGGAGACCGCCGGCGCGTCCCTGCGCGGCACCGATATCCCCGAGCAGCACAGCGGTCCGGAGACCGACGTCGAGTTGGAGGAGGAGCCGCCGACGGTCCTGCGCTGACCCGGTCAGCCGTTCCCGAAACGCACAGTGGCCTTCACCTGCGCGGCGAACGACGAGCCGAGTCCGAGCGGCCACCGCAGCATGACGTACTCCGCCGCCTCGTCGACCGAGAGGCGTCGCGTCGAGTTCCCGGTTCGGACCCAGAACTCGCGGTCGGCGTTCTTGCCCGGTCGTAGGTACACCGGGCGCGGCGATGCGGCGGCGCGCAGTCGACAGACCGGGCGCGCAACGCCGTCGCGGGTCACGTCTTCGACGGCGATCACCACCTGTGCGGCCGCGTTCTGCCCGACCGAGGTGACCAGCAGGTCGCGCAGCCAGAGTTCGTAGCGGTCGGCGTCGGGGACGCGCAGGGTCGCATAGTCGGCGTCGAGCCCGAGGGGCACCCCGTCGTCGTCGACACCGATCAGCAGGGTTCCGCCGTCGCTGTTAAGGAACGCCGAGACGGTCTTGGCGATCACCTGCTCCATCCGCGCGTCCTTCTCGCCAGTGCGCACGTTGACGCGCGCCGTCGACTTGAACTCGAGCCGGTCCGACTCGCCCGCCAGCAGGAGTTCGCCGACCGGTGCGATGTCGGGACGTTGGAAGTGCGCCGCGACGATTCCGTAGACGAACACCGCGGCCACCGAGCCGGCGAGCCCGAACCCAACGGTCCACGGTGTGCGCAGATGCGCCGTCGGCCATATCGACCATTCGACGAGGAGCCCGACCGAGGTGCCAAGAATCGCGAGCACGACAGAGACGGATGCACGCAGGTTCGCCCGGCCCCGCAGCAGCCATCGCGCGATGGCACCGAGCAGCCACGCCACCACCAGGACGATCACGAGGGCCACGGACACCATCCACAGCGGCGTCGTCTCTCGACTCACGAACCCTCCAGTCCTACGGTCGGTCTCACCGCGGACAAGCATATTCGGCGCACACGCCGCTCACTGTGTTCCTAGCCAGAATCGAAGCACGACGTCCCAGATCTGACCGCCGCCATGCGCCGCACGTAACGTGGTGGCGGTGACTGATGCGAACACGACCGCGAACGACCCCTATCTCTGGCTCGAAGAGGTCGACGGCGACGACGCGCTCGCCTGGGTGCGCGCCCACAACACGCCAACCGTCGACGAGTTGACCGGCTCGGAGCGGTTCGCACAGATGCAGGCGGACACACTCGAGATCCTCGACACCGACGACCGGATCCCCTACGTGCGACGGCGAGGCGACTACCTCTACAACTTCTGGCGGGACGCGACGCACCCGTACGGGCTGTGGCGCAGGACGACGCTCGACGAGTACCGCACGGACGTGCCCGAGTGGGACGTGCTGATCGATGTCGACGCGCTGCGCGAGGAAGAAGGCGAGAACTGGGTGTGGGCCGGGGCGTCGATGCTGCGGCCCGATTACGACCGCGCGCTCGTCTCGCTCTCTCGCGGCGGCGCGGACGCGACGGTCGTCCGCGAGTATGACGTGCCCTCGCGCACGTGGGTCGATGGTGGCTTCGGGCTGCCCGAGAACAAGTCGAATGTCTCGTGGATCGACCGCGACACCGTCTATGTAGGCACCGAGTTCGGTGAGCAGCCGGACGGCGAGGGCTCGTGGACGTCGTCGGGCTACCCCCGCGTGGTGAAGCGGTGGACTCGCGGCACCGACCTGTCTCAGGCCGAGACGGTGTTCACCGGGAGCGTCGACGACGTCGCCGTCGGCGCCGCTTTCGACCCGACGCCCGGCTACCGGCGTCACTTCGTGTATCGGGCGACCGACTTCTACAACACCGACGACTTCGAGGTGATTGACGGCGAACTCGTCGCGATCGATATACCGTCGGACGCCTCCTACGCCGTGCACCTCGACTATCTGATGGTGTCGCCCAAGTCGTCGTGGACGGTCGACGGCGCCGAATGCGCGCCCGGCTCGCTGCTCGTGTTCGACTATCCGGCGTTCGTGTCCGGCGATCGCACACACCGCGTCCTGTTCGCGCCGGACGCGCACACGAGCCTGCAGGACTACGCGTTCACCCGGAGCCGACTGGTGCTGACGACCCTGCACGATGTGGCGACTCGCATCCAGGCGTTCGAGATCGGCACGTGGGCGCCTGCGGAACTCCCCGGCATCCCCGACCTGGCGACGGTCGGAGTTCTCGACGTTGACCCCGACCACAGCGACGAGATCTGGCTGTCGTCGAGTTCGTTCACCCAGGCTCCGTCCTTGCTGTACGGCGATGCGACGATCGGGGTGGCGCCGATCAAGTCGTCACCCGAACATTTCGACGCCGCGGATGTCCAGGCGCAGCAGGTGTTCGCGACGTCGGACGACGGCACACAGGTTCCCTACTTCGTAGTCAAGCGTGACGACGTCGAATCGGGCCCCACCCTCCTGTATGGCTACGGCGGGTTCGAGAACTCGCTGACACCCGGGTACCTGGCGGTGACCGGACGGAACTGGATCGCGCGCGGCGGGATCTTCGTCTACGCGAACATCCGCGGCGGCGGTGAGTACGGGCCGACGTGGCACACCCAGGCGCAGAAGGCCGGCCGTCACCTCGTGTACGAAGACTTCGCGGCGATCGCGCGGGATCTCGTCGCACGCGGGTGGACGACGCCGCAGACGCTCGCAGCTCGCGGCGGATCGAACGGCGGCCTGCTGATGGGCGTGATGACGACGAAGTATCCAGAACTGTTCGGCGCACTCGTGTGCCAGGTGCCGCTCATCGACATGCGGCGCTACCACCTGCTGTTGGCGGGAGCTTCGTGGATGGCCGAGTACGGTGACCCCGACGATCCGGCCGAGTGGGAGTTCCTCTCGAAGCACTCGCCATACCAGCTGATCCGCGCCGACGTCGACTATCCCGAACTGCTGGTGACAACGTCGACCCGCGACGACCGGGTACATCCGGGGCACGCCCGCAAGTTCACGGCACGACTGGAGGAGACCGGACATCGCGTCCGCTACTACGAGAACATCGAGGGCGGACACGGCGGCGCGGCAGACAACAAGCAGTCGGCGTTCAAGGAAGCGCTCGCCTACGAGTTCCTGTGGCGGACGATCGGCGCGACCGCGGGCCACTGACGCCTGCGTGTTACGTTTTCTAGCGTCCACCAGCCATGACCCAGTAATGACCCCGCTATGACGTAGGGAAGCCGGAATGAAGCCGGCGCGGTACCCGCCACTGTGTCCGCATCACGCGGAAGCCAGACCTCCACGTCGCAGCGACCTCGCCACCGGGGCGGTGTGTCCCCGAGAGAGGCGGAGTGTGCGATGCACCCCCGTTCCTGTAAGAGCGTTCCCGTCTCCAGGAGTATCACCGCCTGTCTCCTCGTCGCCGCCCTGGCCGTTGCCGGCTGTTCGGGCTCCTCGTCGAACGACGCGGGCGCCGACCGTGACTGCATCACCGACTTCGACGCGAACACCGACTACTTCCCGGACAAGTCGACGATCACCGATGCGACCGGGTTGGCGATCACCTACCACAAGTCGTATCAGGTGCTGACCGTCAAGGAGCCTGCCCCCGGCGCAGCGCCCGCATCGTATGTGCTGGTCCGCTGCGGTGCGCCCACCCCGAAGCTCGACGGTGCGCTCGCGGACGCCCCGCAGGTCGAGGTGCCGATCCGGACGATGTACTCGGGGTCGACGACGCATCTGCCTGCCATGGCCGCGCTCGGCGCCGCCGACGCGGTGACCGGGGTCAGCACGACAGACTTCGTGTCGACGCCACAGGTGCGGAGCCGCATCGATGAGGGGAAGGTCACCCAGTACGCGGAGGCAGGCGTCCCCAACGTCGAGAAAGTGATCGCCGGGCGGCCGGACGTCCTCGTCTCGGACGGCATGGACGATCCGTCGTATCCCAAGCTCCAGCAGGCGGGCATCGACGTTCTCGCCGACGCCGACTGGTTGGAGGCGAGCCCACTCGGCCGCGCCGAATGGATCAAGTTCTTCGGCGCCCTCACCGGCCATGAGAAAGCGGCCACTGAAGTCTTCGACGGGATCAAACGCGACTACAACGCGGTCGCCGCGAAGGTCGCGAACGCACCGAAGACGAACGTCCTGCTCGGCGGCATCGAGAACGGCACGTGGACGATGGCCGCGGGCGGCAGCTACTTCGGCCGTCTGACCCGCGACGCGGGCGGCGACTACCCGTGGGCAGGCGACCGCTCGACCGGGTCGCTGCGACTGTCCATCGAGTCGGTGATCGACAAGCAGCGGACCGCTGACGCCTGGATCCTGTCGGATATGACGGCGACGTCGCTCGACGCGGTGTACAAGCAGGACGACCGGTACCGCGTGTTCACGCGACCCGCCGAGCGCGCGTGGAACGCCCTCAAGGCGGTCAACGCATCCGGAGGCAACGACTACTGGGAGCGCGGCGTACTGCGCCCCGATTTGGTACTCGGCGACCTCTCGGCGATCCTGCACCCGGATCTGTTCCCCGACCACGACTTCGAGTTCTACCTGCGACTCCCCGTTCAGTGATTCGGAAGACTCCAGCGCGCCCCCGGTGGACGTTGTCGCGGCGGACGACGTGGGTGACGCTCGTCGTCGTCGCCGTGGTGTCCGTGCTGGTGACCGCGTCCATCGGTGCGGTCATCGTGCCGGTCTCCGACATCCTCGCGGTACTGACCGGCGGTGACGCGTCCGACCCCGGCAACGATGCGATCCTCCGACTCGTCCGGCTGCCGCGCATCGCGACGTCGGCGATCGCGGGTGCCGCGCTCGGGGTGGCGGGTCTGCAGATGCAGACGCTCTTCCGGAACGCGCTGGCCGACCCGTACATTCTCGGCGCCAACTCCGGCGCGAGTCTCGGCGTCGCGATCGTGTCGCTCGCGGGCGGGGCAGGCGGCCCGGCGTTCGTCGGGGCGGTCGCCGGGGCCGGACGCGTCGGTGTCGTCCTCGCCGCCGCGGCGGGCGCCGCCGTGGTCCTCGGCGTGATCCTGGTGATGGCCACCTGGGTCCGCAACGCCGTCACCCTCCTGTTGATAGGTGTGATGCTCGGATCGGTGACCGGCGCGCTGGTGTCAGTGCTGATCGTGACCGCCGACCCGACCGCGGTGCAGAAGTACATGATCTGGGGCCTCGGCACGTTCTCGTCGACGTCGTGGGGCGACCTCGCGGTGGCCGCACCGATCGTGCTCGGCACGATCGTCATCGTGTTCTTCACCGTCCGTCCCCTCAACGCTCTCCTCCTCGGGGAGGGCTACGCCCGGTCGATGGGAGTCGACCTGCGTGTGGCGCGCACCGTCACCCTGCTGTCCGCAGCCTTGCTCAGCGGCGTGGTGACCGCGTTCTGCGGGCCGGTCGGGTTCCTCGGCCTGGTCATTCCGCACCTCGTGCGCGGCCTGCTCCGCACGTCGGATCACCGGATCGTGATCCCCGGTTGTGCGCTCGTCGGCGCGACCCTCGCCGTGTGGTGCGGTGCGCTCGCCGATCTGCCGGGCGAACGGATGGCCTTGCCGCTCAACGCGGTGACAGCGATCATCGGAGCCCCCGTCGTGATCACCGTCCTCCTGCGCGGCCGCCGAGAGGGCGGGTCGGTATGACCGGTCTCATGCTGGACGACCTGACGGTCGGCTACCGCGGGCGACGCGGACGGACCGTGGCGGCGCACCTGTCGGCAACGGCGGCCACAGGTCGTCTCACCGCGTTGATCGGACCGAACGGCGCCGGGAAGTCGACGCTGTTGCGCACCGTGTGTGGACTGCAGCCGCCGCTGTCGGGTCGAGCGATGCTCTCCGACGGCACCCAGATCACGTCGCTGCGGGCCTCGGCGCTGGCTCGACGCGTCGCCGTCGTCACGACCGATGCCGTCGACCCGGGCAGGCTGACCGCGTACGACGTGGCTGCGCTCGGCCGGACGCCCTACCTGTCGCCGAGCGGACGTCTCGCCGACCACGATCGACGACGCACCGGAGAGGCGTTGGAAGCAGTCCGCGCGAGTCACCTCGCCGACCGCCCCTTCCACGATCTGTCCGACGGCGAATGTCAACGCGTACTTGCCGCCCGTGCGCTCGCGCAGGAGCCGGAACTGCTCGTGCTCGACGAGCCGACGTCACACCTGGACGCACCGTCGCGCGTGGAGTTCCTCGACCTGCTCGCCTCCCTTGCACGCGAGCAGTCGATCGCTGTCCTCATGTCGTCGCACGAACTGGAACTCGTCATGCGGCTCTCGGACGAGGTGTGGCTGTTGCGCGGCGACGGCACGATGGCCACCGGGTCGCCCGCAGAGCTCGCGGCCGGCGGCGCGGTGTCCAGTGCGTTCGACCGCGGACGCCTGCGCTTCGACACCGAGCAGTTCGCGTTCGTCATCGACGAGGACAGTTGAACGTCTCGCTCCATCGGACGGCTGCGCGAACGATCTCGGCGGAGCCCGCGAAACCTACACCGCTCGTGCCGCACACCGAGTGATAGACCAATGCTTGCCCCGCACGGTGTAGGTTTCGCGTGAGGGACGCTTCGCAACCCGCGATCACACCCTCGGTTGTCGTCCTCCGACGACTCGCAGGAGAAGTCCAGCGACGATGACGAGTACGCCGACGGCGCCCACGATCGCGGACGTCCGAATCAAATCGGAGGAGACGCCGTCGGCGACCACCTCCACCGTTCGGCGGGCGGCCTCGTCGGTGTCGGCGGCCTTGTCGCCCGCGAGCCATCGGATGTACTGCGCGATCCCGAACGCGCCAGCAGCCGAGAGGAGGACGCCGACGCCCAACCAGGCGAGCACGGTGCTGCGCCGATTCGCGATCAGCAGCGCGAGGATCGCCGCGACGGCGGCGACAATCACCGCGGTCCACGACGTCGCCGACACCAGGCGGCCCGTCGACTCCATCGACCCGGCGGTCAACCGGTGCTGATCGATGCCGATGTAGATGGGGCGGTCCACGGTCACCTCCGTCGGGAGGTTCGCAGACGCGAGGACCCGGTTGACCATCGGCGTCACATTCACGTCCATGACGTGCGTGTCGGTCTCGGGTCCGGGCGCCGTGAACAGCCAGTCGTGCTGTTGTCGGGCGATCTCCTGGAAGTCCTGCACGAACCCGTCGCTACGCGTGTACTCGCGGGCGAGCGGTTCCACGACCGTCCCCGCCAGCGGGACGCTCGTCTGCTCTTCGACGGACGCCGCGACCTTCTCCGCGAAGTAGTCCTGCACTTGGGAATCGCGTGCGGCGTCGCCCGCCGACGCCGCGAAACCATCGGTGGAGACCACCCGCTGCGACACCCACATGCTGGGTACGGCGATGATCACCGCGATCATCGCGACGACGGTGAACAGTCCGGAGGCAACACTTCGCACCCCGCCGACGTTACCGGAGGCGGATCGCGTTCTACTCTCCGACGAGGTCACGCGCACGGCCGACGATCAGCGGGTCGGGAGTCCCGACGATCGTCTCGTCCTTGCCGTCGTAGTCGTGGAGGCTGAGGACGTACCGCATGGCGTTGATGCGGGCCCGCTTCTTGTCGTTGCTCTTGACGACGGTCCACGGCGCATGGTCGGTGTCGGTGTCGGTGAACATGCGTTCCTTGGCGGCCGTGTACGACTCCCAGCGGTCGAGTGACGCCAGGTCCATCGGCGACAGCTTCCACTGCCGGACGGGGTCGATCTGGCGAATCGCGAATCGGGTCCGCTGTTCGAGCGGCGTCACCGAGAACCAGAACTTGACCAGGTGGACGCCGTCGTCGACGAGCATTCGTTCGAAAGTGGGCGCTTGCCCCATGAACTGGTCGTACTGCTCGGGCGTGCAGAAGTTCATGACGCGTTCGACGCCCGCCCGGTTGTACCAGGAGCGATCGAAGAAGACCATCTCTCCTGCGGCGGGAAGATGCTGCACGTAACGCTGGAAGTACCACTCGGTCGATTCGCGTTCGGACGGCTTCTCGAGTGCGACGACGCGGGCGCCGCGCGGGTTCAGATGCTCGTTGAACCGCTTGATCGTCCCGCCTTTGCCCGCCGCGTCACGGCCCTCGAACAACAGCAGGTGCCTGCGTCCGGTCTGCTTGGACCACTTCTGCAGTTTCAACAGCTCGATCTGGAGTCGCCGCTTGGTCACCTCGTACTCGCGGCGGCTCATCCGCTCTTCGTACGGGTAGTCCTCGCGCCACGTGTCCACGACGTTGCGTGCGGGCAGCGTCAGCAGAATCGGGTCGTCGTCATCGTCGTCGACGACCGTGAACCCGCCGGTGTCTCGCAGATCGACGAGCTGCTGCAGGGCTTCCCGCCCCGAGACGACGCTGAGATCGGGTCCGACGTCCTGGTTCGGCTGTACGTAGCCGTCGAGATTGTCCACGCGCACAGGCTAGCGCGATCCCGCCGACTCGGCAGGAATGCGATCACGGCCGAAGGTCGTCTCCGCCAGTGTCAGTGGATGTCGATCGACCCCGACTTCACGCAGTACTGCCCGGTGGTCGAATCGTAAGCCGCACCGAATCCTCCCGCACACATCGCGCCCTGCGGTCCGGCGTACGCCTGGCCACCCCAGCCGCCGACGGCGACTGAGGTACCGCCGTCACGGGCCATCGAGATCGACGTCGATCGCGGGCCGGTGGAGAACGAGTAGGCGTTGCCGCCGCGGACACCGCTCGACAGCGCCTGCGAACCCGGCTGAAGGTTGATGCTCGTCGCCTTTCCGCGCTGGGTCGCGACTGCGGTGGCGACGCCGCTGTTACTGGTGTCGCGGGCATCGGCGCGCGACCCGGGGCCCGCGTTGGCGATGCAGTGGCTCAGGCCGTCAGCGTGTTCGACGCGGTTGTTGTTCGCAGCCGAACACGTGGTGTCTGCGGATGCGGTGCCGCCACCGAAGAGGGCCATCGCTCCGATCGCAGCGCCTCCTGCGAACCCTGCGAAGAGGACTCGAATCCCCCGGCTCCCCTTGAACATGCGCACGCTGATTTCCTCTCCCGCGAAGATTGCCGATGGTCCATCGAAGTCGTGACCGAGGCTACCCGCGCCGGGGCGCTCGGGGTGCGATCGTTACCGACGCGATGCATAAGAATCGGCCCCGCCTCGGACCGGTGTCCGTGGCGGGGCCGTTCGGGTGTTCGGACGTTGCTCAGGAGCGGCGTTTCGCTTCCGCCGTGAGCCCCTTCTTCGCGGTCTCGACAGCCACTTTCTGGCCTCGCTTGACGATGAGTCCGGGCAGCTTGATCTTGAGGTCGATCGTCAACTCGAACGAGACATGTGCACCGTCGCCCTTCGGAGTGACCGTGTACTTGCCCTGCTGCATGGACAGCTGCGAACTCTCGACGAGACTCCACTCGCACGTGTTCTCGGTCCACGTGTAGTCGAGGACCTGATCGTCGGTGATACCGGCGGCGGTCACCGACGCTTCGACGCGCGCCGGGCTTCCGTCCTCATGCTCGGTGAGGATCTTCGCGGACTTGTGCGGGCCTGACCATTCGGGGAGGGACTCAACGTCGAGCAGGATCTCCATGATGACCGACGGCGGTGCGTCGACGTCGAACTCGGTGTTTGCGGTGACAGCCATGGCAGAGAATGTACCGGGTATCTACTCGGGCGATGTCAGAAGCGGACTGATTTCCTTCACCACGAGGTCGAGCGGCTCGAAGCTCTGGTGTGCCCGGCACAGCACGACGGCGCCTTCCATCGCAGCGAGGATCGTCACCGCCAACGACCGGGAGCGTTCGCTGTCGAACCCGCGAGAGCGCAGGCCCGCGGCGAGGCCGTCCTCCCACCGGACGAAGTGTTGCTCGGCGACGTCCGCGACGGCCGGGTCGGTGTCACGCGCGGTCGCGGCCGCGGCGACAGTGCTGCCCGCTGCGAACTCGGTGTCCGCGAGCACGCGGCGCCACATGGCGGCAATGTCGGCGACGATGAAGGTTGGCGACGACCGGACCGCCTCGGCGAGGCCGTCGTCGACTCGGCCCGCACTGAACCGGACCGCTTCGGCGATGATCTCCGATCGGCCGCCGGCGAAATGGTGGTAGACCGAGCCACGCGAGGCGTCGGCGGCCTTGAGGACATCGCCGATCGATGTGCCCGCGACACCGTTGCGCGCGATCAGGTCGGCGGCCTTCGCCACCATCTGCGCACGCGTCGACGTCACTCGAGGAAACTCGCGCGGAGGGTGTCGGGCACGCTCGCGTCCAGACCCAGCCCGTCGGTGAGGTAGCCTTCGATCGATCCGTAGCGGCTGTCGACTTCCTCAAATGCGCTGGCCAGATACTCTTTGCGGACTCCGAGGATCGGCAACAGCAGGTCGGGGTCGCCGCCCTCGGACCCGAATTTGTCGAAGATCGGTTTCAACGCGGGCACCAGCCGGTCGTTGGTCAGCAGGTAGTCGGCGAAGACGTCGTCACGGGACACGCCGAGCACGGTCAGCAGCGACGCCGCAGCCCAACCGGTGCGATCCTTGCCCGCGGTGCAGTGGAAGGCGACCGGGGCCCGGTCGACGCCTGCGAGCCCGGCAAAGAAGCGAGCGTACGCGGTGTTCGCGCTCGGCAGGGTGATCATGTCGCGGTACGTTCCGGCGATCGCGGCGGCGGCCGTTCCGTCCTTCAGCTTCTTGTTGAGTTCGACGGCGAGTGTCGGGTCGGCGAAGACGCCGCCGAGGCTCGCGGGGATCGCGGTCTCCGAGTCGGCGAGCACGTCCAACGCGATGTCGTCGACTCCGTCGAACACCAGGTCCGGGGCGGCGGCGCGTTCGGCTTTGGACCGAAGGTCGTACACGGTCCGCACCCCGAGCGCCGCGAAGAGCTTCGCGTCGTCGGCGCTGATCCCGGCGAAGTCGGCCGTCCGATACAGGAGGCCAGGGCGGACAGCACGGCCGTCGGAGCCCCGCCAGCCGCCGAGGTCCCGCATGTTGGGAAGCGAGACGATGGGGCTCGGCGCTCCGGGTTGTCCATTCGGTTTCTGCACGTCGGTCATGGATACGAGGTTAGCGCTCGGCCGTTCCCCGATACGGTGGTCGTGTGACCTTCGCCGCATCTCTCCCCCAGGAACTGATCTCCCGTGTCGACGCAGCGGTCGACGCTGACACTGATCGGTTGGTCGAGACGTTCAAGGACATCCACCGCAATCCCGAGTTGGCGTTCGGTGAAGTGCAGACGTCTCGGCTGATCGAGAAGGCATTGCAGAATCTCGGGTTCGACGTCACCAAGGGCATCGGACGCACCGGTATCGCCGCGACGCTCCGCAACGGTGACGGCCCGGTCGTGATGTATCGCGCCGACATGGATGCGAACGCCATCGAGGAACAGACCGGTCTGGACTATGCGAGCGACGTGCGCGTGGCGCGCGAGGACGGCTCAGTCGTTCCCGCCGCACACATGTGCGGCCACGACGCGCACGTCACCTGGCTGATCGGTATGGCCAACGCGCTTGTCACGGTGCGTGATTCGTGGTCGGGGACGGCTGTGTTGATCGGTCAGCCCGCCGAGGAGCCGATCACCGGAGCCAAGGCGATGGTCGACGACGGGCTCTACAACTTCATCCCGAAACCCGACGTCCTCATCGGCATGCACACGATGCCCGCCCCGGTCGGCATCGTGTCCTCATCGCCTGGCCCGCGGCTGGCAGGCACCGACCAGGTCGACATCGTCTTCCACGGGGTCGGCGGGCACGGGTCCATGCCGGAGCGGACCAAGGATCCGCTGCAGATGGCCGCGCGAGCCGTCGTCGCGTTCTCGTCGGTCGTTCCCGAGCACGTCGACCCGTCACAGACCGCGATCCTGACGGTCGGTGCCATCGCGGCGGGCGCCGACAACAATGTGATCCCGTCACAGGCGGTGATCAGGACGAACATCCGCTGGTACGACCCGCGGGTCCGCGAGACCCTTCTCGACGCGATCGAGTCGGTCTCCCAGCAGATCGCGCGTGACGCGGGCGCAGGCGACGATCTGCTGCCGGAAATCATCGTGAAGGGCGGCTCACTCCCGCTGGTCAACGACCCCGAACTCGCCGCGTCGATGTCGACGTCACTGGCCGCGATCATCGGTGACGACAGCGTGCTCACCGACCTGCCTGCCGCGACGGCATCCGAGGATGTGCAAATCCTCAAGGGTCCGTACCCGGACATGCCGTTCAATTACCTGATGGTCGGCACCGCCGACCCCGAACTGGTCGCGGCGGCGCGGGCGCGCGGCGACGAGGTCCCGTTCTCCCCGCACACCCCGAACTACATCGTCGACCTCGCCGCTGTGCCGTACGGAACCAAGATCGCCGCCTACGCGATGCTCGGGCTGCTGCGCGGGCAGTGACCGCTCACGTGGCGGCGCGTTGCAGTTCGTCGAAGATCCGCGGCAGTGCCGCCCGACTCGCCTGCTGGACGTGGTGCTCGCCCGCACGCCGGGCACCGTCGACGTCGCCGGAGACGATCGCGTCCCGGATCGCGCGGATCTCGGTCAGCGTCTCGGGGTGTCGTTCGGGCAGCGATAGCGAGTACCTGCGCAGCAGATTGATCCGCACGCGCAGCAGGCGCAGCGTCGACGTCAGTTGCTCGTTGCCCGCACCGAGGAGCAGCACGTCGTAGAAGTCGGCTTTCGCGGCGAGGATCGCAGTCAGGTCACCGGTGTCGACGGCGGCCTCCAGCCGCTCGATCACCTCCCACAGCGCCCGCTTGTGCTCGACGGTCCCGCGGCGTGCGAACAAGCTGCACGCCAACGACTCCAACGACTCCCGGAGCTCGAACATCTGCTCGGCGTCGGCGTACGACACCGTGACGACGACGGCGCCACGGTTGGGTTCGATCGTCACGAAACCTTCGGCTTCGATCTGCCGCAGCGTCTCCCGGACGACCGTGCGGGAGACGTCGAAGTCCTCGCACAGCTCTCGCTCGTTGAGCCGCGAACCGGGTTCGAGCACGCCGGTGCTAATCCGGTCGCGGATCGACGCCGCGAGCCGCTGACGGGTCGGCGCCGCCACCGGAGCCGTCTCATCCGCACTCATTCACACGCCCTCACGATCGTCGTCGGACATTCGGGTCATGCCCGTGAATCTACTGTGCCGTCGCGGTGCGCGCAGGCTTCGGGCACCGGCCGGTTCACCACGCCGACAGAATGTCGTAATACAATGTCCACAACGCACCGATCTCCCCGTCCCCACCTGTACTCGCAGGTAACAAATGGTTGAGTTCATTCATTTCACGATGCATCGGTCGCAGAGACCCTCGTGTGGATGGAAGCTTCGGCGAGATCGTCATACAATCGTCGGTGACGAGCGCGACCACACCGAGCCGACTCCCCGAACAGGCCATCCGTGTGACGTCCGCCGAGACCTCTCCATTACGAGTCCACAAGGATGTCCGTGACCTCTGCACCAGCCCCGATCGACTACTCCCTCTCCCGCTCCTGGCTTCTCGCCAACGGGGCCCGTCCCGAAGGCTTCGCCGACGCGGCGGCGTCGGAGGCCGACCAGCTCATCTTCGACCTCGAGGACGCCGTCGCGCCCGCACGTAAGCCGTTCGCCCGCGACGCCGTCGCGGAGTGGCTGGACCACCCCGGCAACACCGGCTGGGTCCGCATCAACGACGCCGAGACCGGATTCTGGAGCGACGACATCGCGCGCCTGCGGTCGTGCAGCGGACTGCTCGGAGTCGTCCTCGCGAAGGTCGAGTCGGCGGCGCACGTCTCAGATACGATCGCGGCCTTCGGTGGACGAGTCGACGTGATCGCGCTTGTCGAATCGGCGATCGGCATCGAAGAGGCGACGGCGATCGCACGTGCGGGCACGGTTCGGCTCGCCTTCGGAAGCGGTGACTATCGCCGCGACACCGGCACCGCCGCAACCGACCTCGCGATGGTGTACGCGCGGGCGCGGCTGACCAACTCATCGCGCGTCGCGAAGCTGCCCAACCCAATCGACGGCCCCACTCCCGGCCTCGACCTCGATCTTCTCCGCGCCCAGACCGCGGCCGCGCGCGAGACCGGCATGACGGGCCGCCTGTGCCTGTTCGGCGACCAGGCCCGGGTCGTGAACGAAGCGATGAGTCCGACGAGCGCGGACGTCGACTGGGCTCGCGATTTCCTCTCCGACTTCGCACTCGCCGGTGGTGAGGTGCGCGACGGCAGCGACAAGCCTCGCCTGCACGAAGCCAGCCGTATCACCCGCCTGGCCTCCGCCTACGGCGTCACGGCAGGCGTCTGAGACACCGATCGCGTCGACCACCTCACCCCGCAGACCCCGACGTCGTTCCCGCACGCCGAAGGCCGGCCACCCTCTCGGATGACCGGCCTTCGGTGAGTTCTGCGGGAACTGCTGATCGTCAGATCAGAAGCCCATGCCGCCCATCTCGTCGCCACCCGGCATCGCCGGCATGGCGTTCTTCTCGGGCTTGTCGGCCACGACGGCCTCGGTGGTGAGGAACAGTGCCGCGATCGAGGCTGCGTTCTGCAGCGCCGAGCGGGTGACCTTCACCGGGTCGTTGATGCCTGCGGCCAGCAGGTCCTCGTACTCGTTGGTCGAGGCGTTCAGGCCGGTGCCGATCGGCGAGTTACGAACCTTGTCCGCAACGACGCCCGGCTCGAGGCCCGCGTTGATCGCGATCTGCTTGGCCGGAGCCTCGAGCGCGACACGCACGATGCTGGCGCCGGTGGCCTCGTCGCCGTCGAGCGACAGACCGCTGATGGCAGCCTCCGACTGGAGCAGGGCCACGCCGCCGCCGGCGACAATGCCCTCTTCGACGGCAGCCTTCGCGTTGCGGACAGCGTCCTCGATGCGGTGCTTGCGCTCCTTGAGCTCGACCTCGGTGGCAGCGCCGGCCTTGATGACTGCGACACCGCCGGCCAGCTTGGCCAAGCGCTCCTGCAGCTTCTCGCGGTCGTAGTCGCTGTCGCTCTTCTCGATCTCCGAGCGGATCTGCGCGACGCGGCCTGCGATGGCCTCGTTGTCGCCCGCACCGTCGACGATGGTGGTCTCGTCCTTGGTGACGACGACCTTGCGCGCGGTACCGAGCAGCTCGATACCTGCGGTCTCCAGCGAGAGGCCGACCTCTTCGCTGATGACCTCGCCACCGGTGAGGATGGCGATGTCGGCGAGCATGGCCTTGCGGCGGTCACCGAAGCCCGGAGCCTTGACGGCGACGGACTTGAAGGTGCCCTTGAGCTTGTTGACGACCAGGGTCGAGAGCGCTTCGCCCTCGACGTCCTCGGCGATGATCAGCAGCGGCTTGCCGGCCTGGATGACCTTCTCCAGCAACGGCAGGAGGTCCTTGATGGTCGTGACCTTGCCCGAAACGAGCAGGATGTACGGGTCCTCGAGGACGGCTTCCTGGCGGTCGGCGTCGGTGACGAAGTATCCCGAGATGTAGCCCTTGTCGAAGCGCATACCCTCGGTGAGCTCGAGCTGCAGACCGAACGTCTGAGCCTCTTCGACCGTGATGACGCCTTCCTTGCCGACCTTGTCCATCGCCTCGGCGATGAGCTCGCCGATGGCGGGGTCGCCTGCGGAGATACCAGCGGTAGCAGCAATCTGCTCCTTGGTGTCGATCTCCTTGGCAGACTTCAGCAGCGACTCGGTGACGGCCGCGACAGCCTTCTCGATGCCGCGCTTGAGGCCGAGCGGGTTGGCGCCGGCCGCGACGTTGCGCAGACCTTCGCGAACCAGGGCCTGAGCCAGGACGGTGGCGGTGGTGGTGCCATCGCCTGCGACGTCGTCAGTCTTCTTGGCGACTTCCTTGACCAGCTCTGCGCCGATCTTCTCGTACGGGTCCTCCAGCTCGATCTCCTTGGCGATGGACACGCCATCGTTGGTGATCGTGGGGGCGCCCCACTTCTTCTCCAGGACGACGTTGCGTCCCTTGGGTCCGAGCGTGACCTTGACGGCGTCGGCCAGGCTGTTCAGGCCGCGCTCGAGTCCGCGACGGGCCTCTTCGTCGAAAGCGATTTGCTTTGCCATTGGTAAGTGATCCTCCGGTGGGGGGTGACACTAAGTTCTCGTAGGGTCGGACTCGATGCCCGCGACGGACGACCGGGGTGTCTTGAACCGGCCTCACCGTTCCAACCTGGCACTCACATGCCGCGAGTGCCAAGTTCCGTTTTAGCACTCGCCTATGGAGAGTGCAAGGTTCCCAGCCCCTGGCGGTCGAAGGCTCCCCCGTTCGTCGAGTTCGGTCCCATCGGCCGGGGGTTTCGACTCCGGGGGACGCTGTCTGCCCGCTCGCCCGACAGGCGACTACCGTCAACAGTCATGTCCGGCGAACTGATCGCGATCACCGTGCTGGGGACCGCCCTGACGGTGATCCTCATCGTGATCGCGTTGCGGACGCGGCGAGTCGTGTCAACCCCTGCCGAACTCGCCGTCCACGACACCTTGCACACGGCGGCCCTCGCTGCCGGACCGTTGCGAGACGGACTGACCGCAGAATCGGCCGCCGAGGCGATCGGACCGCTGCGTGTTCTCACCGCAGCCGAAGGCGTCGCCCTGTACGGACCCGACACCACACTCCTCGCCCGCGAAGGCGACGAGGATGTGTGGACTCCCCCCGTCTCCGCCGCGGCGGGGAAGCTTGCGGCGACCACTCTGCGCGAACAGAGCCCGAGCGTGCAACGCGATCCCGCAGGCGCCGCAGCCCTCGCGCGACGACTGATCGCCGCACCGCTCCTCACCGACGACATCAGTGCGGGCGTCCTCGTCGTCGCGACCCGCGACGAACCGGGCCCGGGCAAGATCGGGGCCATCACCGAGGTCGCACGGTACGTCGCAAGCCAGTTGCAACTCGCCGAACTCGACGCGTCCCGCGCACGCCTCGACCGCGCCGAGGTCCTCGCCCTGCGCGCCCAGATCAGCCCGCACTTCATCTACAACGCGTTGAACACGATCGCGTCGTTCGTGCGCACCGACCCCGACCGAGCCCGCGAACTCATCCTCGACTTCGCGGACTTCACCCGCTACTCGTTCCGTGCTGCAGGCGAGTACACACCGCTCGCCGACGAACTCCGGAACATCGACCGCTACCTCACGCTCGAACGGGCACGCTTCGGCGAAGGACTCACCGTGAAACTGCAGGTGGCGCCGGAAGTACTCGGCGTCGTGCTGCCGTTCCTGGCGTTGCAGCCGCTCGTGGAGAACGCCGTGAGACACGGGATGGCCGGACGCAAGACCGGCACCATCTCGATCGTCGCCCGCAACGCGGGCCCCGACTGCGAACTCAGTGTCGAAGACGACGGCGCAGGCATGGACCCCGAACTGCTGCGGACCGGGGCGATCGACGCGCTCGCCCCGGCAGGGCCCGCCGAATCCGACGGCGCTCATGTCGGGCTGACGAATGTCGACCAACGACTGCGGTCTGCATTCGGCAACGACTACGGTCTGATAGTCGAGACCGCAGTCGGCGCGGGCACCAAGGTGAGCATGCGGATTCCCAAGTTCGCCGCCGGAATCCGTGCCGTCGCTTCACCGGACGGAAGGGAACCGCGCACACGATGAACGGACTCACCGTCCTCGCCGTCGACGACGAGGAACCCGCCCTCGACGAACTCGCGTTCCTGTTGAACCGCAACGACGCCGTCGACGTCGTACTGACCGCATCCGACGCCACGTCGGCGTTGCGTGAACTCAGCGACCACCGGGTCGACGGCGTGTTCCTGGACATCTCGATGCCAGGCCTGTCCGGCATGGAGTTGGCCGGAGTCCTCGCCAGGTACGCCGACCCGCCGCCCGTCGTCTTCGTCACCGCGCACGATGACCGTGCTGTCGAAGCATTCGAGGTCGGCGCCGTCGACTACCTACTCAAGCCGCTGCGCGAAGAACAGCTGGCGCGGGCCGTCGAACGAGTCGCCTCGCACGACCGGTCCGGCCCGGACGAACCCCCACGCGACGGGTCGGCCCCCGCTTCCGCCGCCGACACTCCCACAACACACACTTCCGCAACGCACGCGTCAGGCAGCGACTCCGACGAGGTGATCCCCGTCGAGTCCGGCGGCGTCACATCGCTCGTCCGGCGGGACGCCATCTCGTGGGTCGAAGCCGTCGGCGACTACGCCCGCCTCCACACCGACAGCGGCTCGTACCTCGTACGCGTCACCCTGTCGACGCTCGAATCCCGTTGGGGACCAGCAGGATTCGCACGCGTTCACCGCAGCTACCTGGTGAACCTCCCGATGGTGTCGGGGTTGCGGTCCGCGGGCCCGTCAACCATGGTCCGCATCCAGGCCAACGGGGTGTCGCAGGCGGTGGAGCTGCCGGTGAGCCGCCGCCAGGTCCGGGAACTCAAGGATCGTCTGGTCCGCGACCCGATGCGGACCATCCGAGGCGGCGGACCGTCGGGGGCCGGCGGCTGAGATGTCCGACCGCCCGCCCCGCGAACGCGTCGTCCTGTCCGAGCGACGCGGAGCGCGCATGGTCCGCACCCGCGTCCAGGTCGCCGAACAGAGCGGAATCGGCGAGAACCTGGTCCGCGGGCTCGTCCGCGCGCAACTCGGTCTCGCACTGCGGCTGGGACTGGCCGTGGCCCTGATCTTCGTCGCCGTTCCGATCCTCGGCGCGACCGCCGAGCCGTTCGCGTCGGCCACCGTGTTCGGGATCCGGCTCAACTGGGTCATCCTCGGAGTGCTCCCCTATCCGCTGCTGTACCTGGCGGGCCGCCTCTACATCCGGCTCGCCGACCAGGCCGAACGGGACTTCGTCCGCCTCACCGACGACGACCCCGGACCCGCGACTCGGGACTCGGCTCGGTGAGCGATCACGTCACCACGCTCACGGTCGCCGCAGTCCTGGTCGCAGCGGTCGGCACCCTCGCCGCGGGCGCGTACGCGGGGCGGGGCGCCCGCTCGACGTCAGACTTCCTCGTCGCCTCACGCAGCATCGGCTCCGGCTGGAACGCCGCAGCGATCGCGGGCGAATACCTGTCGGCGGCGTCGTTCCTCGGCGTAGCGGGACTCGTCGCCAAGTACGGGGCCGACGCCCTCTGGTATCCGATCGGGTTCACCGCGGGCTACCTCGCGCTCCTGCTGTTCGTGTCGGCTCCGCTCCGCCGGTCGGGCGCGTACACGGTGCCCGACTTCGCCGAGTTCCGCCTCGCGTCGAAACGTGCCCGCAAGGCGACGATGGTCGTAGTCGTCGGCATCTGTGTGCTGTACCTGGTCCCACAGTTGCAGGGTGCAGGCCTCGCGTTGGACATCCTGCTGGGACTGCCCCCGTGGATCGGTGTGGTCGGCGTCGGTCTGCTCGTGATCGTCAACGTCGTCGGCGGCGGCATGCGGTCGGTGACGTTCGCACAGGCAGTCCAGTACTGGTTGAAACTCACCGCCGTCGCGGTGCCCGCGCTCGCCCTCTCGATGCTGTTCCTCCACCACGACTCTGACCTCGGCGAGCCGCTGCCGCCGCGCGTCGACGTCGCGACCACGGTGAGCGTCGACCGCACAGTGTCGGTGACCGTCGCCGATCCGACTGGGGTCCGGATCAACGGTGCGCCCGCTGAGGTCGGTACCGTCACCGTCGAACGCGGTTCGACAGTGACCCTGGCGAAGGACGCGGCGACACCGGTCGTGTCGGACGCACCCCAGACCGGCGCGCAGTGGGCGGCGTCCGGCGGCGGTCTCGGCGGCGACCACCCGCTCTACCAGGTGCTGTCGCTGATGGTGGCGACCTTCCTCGGCGCCGTCGGACTCCCCCACGTGCTGGTGCGCTTCTACACGAACACCGACGGGCGGGCGGCGCGCCGGACCGCGTTGAACGTGATCGCCGCTTTGTCGGTGTTCTACCTGTTCCCGACGGTGCTGGGCGCGCTCGCGCGGGTCTGGACTCCGCAGGTGCTGACGACCGGCAACACCGACGCCGCGGTCCTTCTGCTACCGACGGCCGCCATGCCGGGAGTGTGGGGGACACTGCTCGGCGCACTCGTCGCGGCCGGCGCGATCGCCGCATTCCTGGCGACGTCGTCGGGCCTGCTCGTCAGCATCGCAGGCGTCATGTCGACTGATCTGCTACCGGCCGGAGTCCGCAGCTTCCGGATCTGTGCACTCGTCGGCGGACTCATTCCGATCGGCTTGGCATTGGGCGCGGGAACCCTCGACCTGTCCCGGTCAGTCGGCCTGGTCTTCGCCGTGTCGGCAGCGACCTTCTGCCCGCTACTCCTATTAGGAATCTGGTGGCGGGGGCTCACTGCGGCGGGCGCGATCGCAGGTCTGGTCGTCGGCGGGATCGCATCGGCTGCCGCTGTCGCCCTGGTCGTCAGCGGCGTCGTCGACGACGACGTCGCTGGCGGGTGGCCGACGGCGATCGTCGACTATCCGGCAGCAGTGACGGTGCCGCTCACCTTCGTCGTCATGATCGCGGTCAGCATGGCAACACGCTCGTCGCGACCACCGGGCGTCGCAGGGATCTTCGCAGCGATGCACGTGCCCGAACGCCTGGGGTTGGGTGTGGAACGGACACCGTGAAACCGCCTCAGTGACGGACAACCGTTCACCGCTCGTCGGCGCCGGGCGACCGTTCACCGCATCGTCGGAGATGCTCGTCGCTTCGATCACAATGCGCCTGCCATGTGACACGTATCTCGTTCATTCTTTTCGCATGCGACTGTCCGTCGACTCTCATGTGTAAGGAGTGA
This sequence comes from Gordonia liuliyuniae, assembly GCF_021738805.1. NCBI lineage: Bacteria > Bacillati > Actinomycetota > Actinomycetes > Mycobacteriales > Gordoniaceae > Gordonia > Gordonia liuliyuniae. The sequence continues at coordinate 36,212 of NZ_JAKKOR010000007.1, forward strand.
TCGTGTCCGATCAAGCACCACCGCCCACGGAGCGGGTGCAACCATCGCCCGACGAGTTCCTCGTCGCGCAAGCGAGCCCCGAATTCACCAGCCTCCGGCGGACCCTCCTCCGGTTCATCGTCCCGATGTCCGTGTTCTTCCTCCTCTGGTACGCGGTCTACGTCGTCCTCGGCGCGTTCGCGGACGACTTCATGGGGACCAAGGTGTGGGGGAACATCAACCTCGGCCTGATCCTGGGGTTGCTCCAGTTCGTGACGACTTTCGCGATCACCGCCGCGTACGTGAAGTTCTCGGGCCGTGACCTCGATCCGAAGGCCGAACAGATCCGACAGAACTTCGCCGACGGCGTATACGCAGACACCGCGGAGGGCATCCGATGACCATCACCCATCTCGCTGAGCCCGAGGCCGTCGGCAACACCGCGATGAACATCTCGATCTTCGTGGCGTTCGTCGCGGTCACCATGTTCGTCGTGATCCGCGCCAGCCGGAAGAACACGACCGCCTCCGAGTTCTTCACCGCGGGCGGCGGCTTCTCCGGCACGCAGAACGGCATCGCCATCGCAGGCGACTACCTGTCGGCCGCCAGCTTCCTCGGCATCGCGGGCGCGATCGCCGTGTACGGCTACGACGGCTTCCTGTACTCGATCGGCTTCCTCGTGGCCTGGCTGGTCGCCCTGCTGGTGGTGGCCGAACTGCTGCGCAACACCGGCCGATTCACGATGGCCGACGTGCTGAGCTTCCGGTTGAAGGAACGCCCGGTCCGCATGGCGGCCGCGCTGTCGACACTGGTCGTGTCGCTGTTCTACCTGCTCGCTCAGATGGCAGGCGCGGGCGGTCTCGTCGCACTGCTGTTGAACATCCACGACCGGACCGGCCAGAGCATCGTGATCGCCGTCGTCGGCGTCCTGATGATCGCGTATGTGCTGATCGGCGGGATGAAGGGCACCACGTGGGTGCAGATCATCAAGGCGTGCCTGCTGATCGCGGGAGCCGTCGTGATGACCGCGATCGTGCTCATCAAGTTCGGGTTCAACATCTCCCACCTCTTCGGCGAGGCGCAGAACATGATCTCCGGTTCGGCCGACGAGGCGGTCGCGTCGCGTGACGTCCTCGCGCCGGGCGCCAAGTACGGCGGCTCCACCGAGTCGAAGATCAACTTCATCTCGCTCGGTCTCGCTCTGGTCCTCGGCACCGCGGGCCTGCCGCACGTGCTGATGCGCTTCTACACTGTGCCGACCGCGAAGGAAGCCCGCCGCTCGGTCGTGTGGGCGATCTCCCTGATCGGCGCGTTCTACCTGTTCACCCTGATCCTCGGCTACGGTGCGGCGGCTCTCGTCGGACCCGACAAGATCCTCAGTGCGGCAGGCGGAGAGAACGCGGCGGCTCCGCTACTGGCGCTCGAACTGGGCGGCACCGTCCTGCTCGGCATCGTCTCGGCGGTCGCGTTCGCGACGATCCTCGCTGTGGTCGCAGGTCTGGCGATCACCGCGTCCGCGTCGTTCGCGCACGACATCTACGCGTCGGTCATCAAGCGCGGCAAGGCATCCGAGTCCGACCAGGTGCGCGTCTCGAGGATCACGGTCGTCGTCCTCGGCGTCATCAGCATCGTCCTCGGCATTCTGGCCAACGGCCAGAACATCGCGTTCCTCGTCGCTCTCGCGTTCGCGGTCGCCGCGTCGGCCAACCTGCCGACCATCATCTACTCGCTGTACTGGCGTCGCTTCAACACGCGTGGTGCCCTGTGGAGCATGTACGGCGGCTTGATCTCGTGCATCGTCCTGATCGTCTTCTCCCCCGCCGTCACCGGCGGCTCGAAGGCGATGATCTCGAGCATCGACATCTCGTACTTCCCGCTGGAGAACCCGGGCATCGTCTCGATCCCGCTCGCGTTCATCCTCGGTATCGTCGGCACCCTGACATCCCGCGATCGCGGTGAAGCAGGCAAGAACGCCGAAATGGAAGTCCGCTCGCTGACCGGTGTCGGAGCCGAAGGTGCCGTCGCCCACTGACGCTGGCCACTGACGCCGCCCACTGACACGGCGCATGCAGTGACACGCCCACGACGTCGGCGGGTCGACTCACCATCCGAGTCGGCCCGCCGACCGCTTCTTTCGCCCACCTCGGGCACTACTCTGCGCGCTACGCGTCCTGGATGCGGGCGAAGGGGCGGGCCGCTTCCACCTCGTACGACAGCTCCAGGAGCGTCCGCTCGGCGCCGACGTCGGCGGAGAAGTGGATAGCCACCGGCAGCCCGTCGGGAGTGGAACCGAACGGCAGCGTCACCGCGGGCGTACCGCTCACGTTGTTCGCAGGGGTGAACGACACGTAGCCGATCAGCTTGTCGAATACCTCGTCGAAGTCGTCGGTCGGCGACAGGTACCCGATCTTCGGAGTCGTGTGCGCGAGCGTCGGGGACAGGACGACGTCGAACCGCTCGCACAGATCGCGGAACGCCGCGGTCGCCTTGTTGAGTCGGCGGAGCGCGAACGGCAGCCGGTAGAAGTGCCGAAAGAACCTGGCAGACAACGCTTGTGTGAACGGGTCGAGCTGCGATCGGTCGAAGCCCGCCCCCACTGTCTTGCCACCGAAACGGTCGATGCCGAACGCCATCATCGCCCAGTAGTCGGAGAAGTCGTCGACGAACGACCGGTCGACGGGCAACGGAATCGTCTCGACGCGATGCCCCATCGACTCCAACAGCTCGGCGGCGTCGTTCAACGCCGTGTCGGTCGGCGCGTCCAACAGCCGTCCGGTGATCGGCGTGTTGACGAGCGCCACCCGCAGCCGGCGGCTGCCGGGGCCTTCGACGCTGCCGACCGGTGGCAGGCTCCCGCTGTCACGGCGAGACTCCACATCGGCCAGAAACGCGGCACTGTCGCGCACCGAACGGGTGAGGACACCGTTCGAGATCAGATCGATCGGCAGTTTCTCACCCATCGCAGCAGGTGCCGTCCGCCCCCGCGACGGTTTGAGCCCGAAGAGACCGCACGCCGCAGCCGGGATGCGGATCGAGCCGCCGCCGTCATTGCCGTGCGCAATGGGCAGCACGCCCGATGCGACGAGCGCTGCAGCACCGCCGGACGACCCGCCCGACGAGAAGTCGGTGTCCCACGGGTTCCGCGTCGGTCCACGATCGGCGAACTCAGTGGTTGCCGTGAGACCGAAGGCCGGCGTCGTCGTCGCCCCGATCACGTTGAACCCGGCGCCGACGAACTCGCGGGAGAATGGTTCGTCCGAAGCGGCAGGCACATCGCCGGTCGCCGCCGAGCCATTGCGGGTCGGCAGACCGGCGAACGCGGTGTTGTTCTTGATCGCCGACGGCACACCCGCGAATACACCGTGAAACTCGCCTTCAGTGCGCGCTCGTGCCCGCTCACGGTCGTCGACCGCGAGCGCCGAGAGCTGCGGCTCGACCCGGTCGAGGCGAGCCAACGCAGCGTCGAGCGCTTCGGCGGCACTGACCTCTCCGGTCGCGATCCGCTCGGCAACTCCGAGCGCATCCAAATTGCCGAGAACGTCATCGCCGAAAGCGTGAACATGTTTCATGCCTCATGACGGTACTTCCTTCCATCGAATCGCGACACGATGAGTTACTTCGGAGTAGGACTGAAGTATGCAGCTTCGTTTCACCCCCGAGGAGGAAGCGTTCCGGGCCGAGCTCCGCGAATTCTTCACCACCGAGATCCCCGAAGACATCCGTCGCCGCAATGCCGAAGGCAAGACGATCTACCCGGACGATGTCGTCACCACCACGCAGCTCCTGAACAAGCGCGGCATCGCCGTTCCGGCGTGGCCGGTCGAGGCGGGTGGCCAGGACTGGACTCCCGTACAACACCACATCTGGCGCGAGGAGATGGCGCTCAACTTCGTGCCCGACCTCCTCCCGTTCAACGCGGGCATGGTCGGGCCCGTCATCGCGCACTTCGGCAATGACGAGCAGAAAGAGAAGTACCTGCCCGCCACCCGAAACCTAGACCTGTGGTGGTGCCAGGGCTTCTCTGAACCCGAGGCAGGCAGCGACCTCGCATCGCTCAAGACGCGCGCCGTCCGCGACGGCGACCACTACGTCGTCAACGGCCAGAAGACGTGGACGACGCTCGGCCAGTACGCCGACTGGATCTTCATGCTCGTCCGTACCGACCCCGACGTGAAGAAGCAGGCCGGTATCAGCTTCCTGCTCATCGACTTGGACACGCCGGGCATCGAGATGCGTCCGATCCAGTTGATCGACGGCAGCCACGAAGTGAATGAGGTCTTCTTCAGCGACGTGCGCGTCCCCGTCGAGAACCTCGTCGGCGAAGAAAACCAGGGCTGGACGATCGCCAAGTTCCTACTCGGCAACGAACGGTCGGGCATCGCCCGCGTCGGCTACACCAAGACGAAGCTGGCGCGCGCTAAGAAACTCGCCGCCGAGATCACGACCCCGACCGGGACCCTGCTCGACGATCCCGCCATCGCCTCCCGCCTGGCCGATCTCGAGAACCAACTCCTCGCCCTTGAGATCACCCAGCTGCGCGTGGTGGCCGGCTCGGCCAACGGGAAGCAGAACCCGGCGTCGTCACTGTTGAAACTACGCGGTTCGCAACTGCAGCAGGATGCGATGGAACTGCTCGCCGACATCGCCGGACCGGACTCGGTGCCCGTCGCAGCCGTCGACTCGGCGGCCGCCAACGGGACCGCCGACGTGCTGTCGCCCGAGTGGGCCCAGCGCACGGTTCCGACCTACCTCAACTACCGCAAGGTCACGATCTACGGCGGCTCATCGGAAGTGCAACGCCAGATCATCGACAAGGCCGTCCTCGGGCTGTAGCCCTCCCAGATTTCAAGGAACACAATGGAATTCGATCTGTCTGACGAACAGGTGATGTTGCGCGACACCGTGCGCGACGTCCTGACCTCCGCCTACGACGTGGAGAGGCTCCGCGCGGTGACCGATACCGATCTCGGCTGGAGCCGCGACGTGTGGCGCTCCCTCGCCGAGATCGGCATCCTCGGGCTGGTCTTCAGCGAAGCCGACGGCGGGATGGGCGCAGGCCCCGAAGAGCTCTCAGTGGTGATGGAGGAAGTCGGCGCAAGCCTGGCTCCCGAACCCCTCCTCGGCTCCGTCGTCATCCCCGGCATGCTCGTCGCCCGGACCGCCGACGACGCGACCCGCACCGAGATCGTCGAAGGACTGTCGTCCGGCGAGCGGATGCTGGCGTTCGCACACACCGAAGCCGGCGACCGGTGGCCGCACACGGCGGTGGCGACCACCGCCGTCGACGGCCGACTGACCGGCGTCAAAACGCTCGTCGACCACGGCGACTGCGCCGACACCTTCGTCGTCTCGGCCCGCGAGCCGGACGGCGCCATCGGCCTGTACCTGGTGGCCGCCGACGCCGACGGCCTCACCCGTACCGCGTACCGCACGCACGACCGTCGACGCGGCGCGCAACTCGACCTGTCCGGGGCGCCCGGCGCCCGACTCGGGGAGGGCGACGCATCGCAGGTCATCGCCGACGTCGACGTCGCCACCCAGTCGGCGCTGTGCGCCGAAGCGGTCGGCGCCATGACCCGCGCCCTCGAAATGACCACCGAGTATCTGAAGTCGCGCAAGCAGTTCGGCGTCCCGCTCGCCACCTTTCAGGCGTTGTCGCACCGGGCAGCGGACATGTTCGTCTCCGCTGAACTCGCCCGCAGCATGAGCACGTACTTCACCGCGTCGCTCGCCGACGGCGACTACGACCCGATCACCGCATCCCGGGCCAAGCTGCAGATCTGCCGGAGTGGCCGCCACGTCGGCCAGGAAGCGGTGCAGATGCACGGCGGCATCGGCATGACAGCCGAGTACCCGATTGGCCACTACGTCAGCAGGCTCACCGCCATCTCGCACACGCTCGGCGACGCCGACAGCCATCTCGCGCGGCTGTCCGGTTCCGTCGCCGATTGGGAGATGGTGACTGTCGGCTGACCGCTAGAGTCATCGCATGGAACCGCTGGAGATCTTCCGTAGCGACATCGCCGACCTCACGTCGTACGGCCTGCTGTCGATCGCACTCCTCATCCTCGGGTTCGTGGCGCTCGACCTGGTGACGCCCGGCAGCCTCCGCACCAAGGTGTGGGTGGAGCAGAACCGGTCGGCCGTGGTGCTGGCGGTCGCGCAGGCCGCGGGCCTCGCGATCGCGATCGCCGCGGGCATCGGTGCGTCCACCGGCTTCGAACTGTGGAAAGGCATCCTGTTCACGCTCGGCTACGGCGTCGCGACGATCGCCTTGATGATGTTCTCGTTCGTCCTCGTCGACTGGCTCACCCCAGGCAGGCTCGGTTCGGTGCTGCTCGACGAGTCCGACAGCGGCTATTCGCGAGCCGCATGGCTCAACGCGGTCGTGTTCGTGGCGATCGGACTGTTCGTAGCCGCGGCACTGTAAAACGCCGCGCTGGAGAACACTGGGCTGTTGGACCTGCCGGCGTTACCGCCTGTCACGGCAACTGGTCTATCGTGACGGGCACTACACCGTTGGAAGGAATCCCCGTGGCTGCACCCATCATTGAAGACTCCATCGAGATCGACGCGTCCCCCGAAGCCGTCTGGTCGGTCGTCAGCGACCTCAAGCGGATGGGCGAGTGGAGCCCTCAGTGCAAGAAGATGATCGTCTTCGGCGGCGACGTGAAGCAGGGAGCCCGCACCCTGAACGTCAACCGTCGCGGCCCACTGGTCTGGCCGACGAGCGCCAAGGTCGTCGCCTTCGAGCCGAACCGCGAGATCGCCTTCCGCATCACCGAGAACCACACCGTGTGGTCGTACCGGATCGAGCCGACCGCGACCGGATCACGCGTCACCGAGCAGCGCGCCGCGGCAGGCGGCAAGACCACCGCCGTGTCGTCGTTCCTCGTCGACAAGGTGTTCGGCGGCAACGACTCGTTCGAGGACGAACTCCGCGCAGGCATCCGCGAGACGCTCGGCAAAGTGAAGCACGCAGCGGAAAGCGCATAACCGGGCGCCTCGACAGACTCCGCTCGGTCGGCGGCGGGGGTCTCGACTTCGCTCGAGCGGCGGGCTCCGCCTAAGCTTGCAGCAACGCAGAGCTCCCGGTCGAGGTTGCCGGAGGAGCCAGAGGTGAGGAGACTCCCGGTGGCACGACGCCCCGCACAACCCGACGATCGCACAGGTGTCGCGCACCTGGTCGACCTATTCAACTCGACGGTTCCACCCGTCCACCGCCGCGGACTGCCGTTCGTCGCCGCGCCGGCCGCCGTCGCACTGCTCGGACGCAGACATCCGTGGCTCGCCCGGTCGGCGGCGGCGACGGCCGCAGCGTCAGCACTGTTCTTCCGGCATCCGTCCCGTGTGCCGCCCACCGGCGTCGGGCTGGTCGTCGCCCCGGCGGACGGCGCGATCGCGCTCGTCGACGAGGCCGTCCCCCATCCGGAGCTCGGACTCGGCGACCGACCGTTGCCGCGCATCTGCACGTTCCTCTCGATCTTCGACGTCCACGTCCAGCGTGTCCCGATCGCGGGCCGAGTGGTGTCGGTGGCGCACAAGCCAGGCGAGTTCCTGTCCGCGGACCTGCCCGAGGCGAGCACTGCGAACGAGCGGACATCGATGACCATCGCGACCGGCGCCGACGGCGCCGGGCCGCAGGTCGGCGTCGTCCAGATCGCCGGGCTTCTGGCTCGCCGCATCGTCAACGACGCCTCAGTCGGCGACGAGTTGACGCTTGGCGACACATACGGTCTGATCCGCTTCGGATCACGCGTCGACGTCTACCTGCCCGCGGGCAGCGTCCCGAAGGTGGCTGTCGGCCAGCGCGCGGTGGGCGCGGAAACCGTCTTCGCGGATCTCACCTGATGCCCAGTCCGACGACGCCACGCGGTCCCGGCCGACTCCGCCGAGACGGGAGTCCGCGGCGCAGGCTGCGGGTGGCCGGCCGTCGGACGGGCCGGCCCGGCGACACACGTCGCCGGTCGCTGCGCGACGGTCGCATGTTCCTGCCGTCGGCGCTCACGATCCTCGCGCTCTGTGCAGGTCTCACCGCGGTCCGCTCCGCCGATGCAGGCAACGTCGACACTGCGCTCGCTCTGCTCGTCGCCGCAGCGATCCTCGACGGTCTCGACGGCCGCGTCGCCCGCCTCATGGGCGCCACCACCAAGATCGGCGCCGAGATCGACTCCCTCGCGGACGCCGTCAACTTCGGCGTCGCGCCCGCACTCATCGTCTACTCGACGGTGCTGCGCGACCAGGACGGCGCCGCCCAGGACCTCGGCTGGATCCTCGTCCTCATCTACTGCGCGGCGATCATCCTGCGGTTGGCCAGATTCAACACGCTGCTCGACGACGACGACGCCCCCGGATACACGAGGGACTTCTTCGTCGGTGTTCCGGCACCGATCGCCGCATTGACCGCGTTGCTGCCGGTCGGCGTCTTGCAGCACTTCGGCGACGGCTGGTGGACGTCGACGGTGGCCGTCGGCGTGTGGATGATCTTCGTGTCGATCCTCGCGGTGAGCCGCTGCCCGACGCTGTCGTTCAAGTCGGCGAGGGTCCGCCCGAGCGCACTCGCCGGGCTGCTCATCGTCGTCGCCGCGGCTGCCGCGCTTTTGATGACGTTCCCGTACATCCTGATGATGCTCGTGGTCGCCGCGTACCTCATCCACATCCCCTTCGCGTGGCGGATGCAGCGGTGGGTGGCCTCGCATCCCGAGCACTGGGACGCACCGCCGCGGGACCGCCGTATCCAGCGACGTGACGAACGACGTGCGGGCGGCGTGCGCCGACACACTGGTCCTCGGAAGGCCTCTGCGGCTCGACTCGGCTTGCGTCGTCCCGGGGCACCGGAGGTTCCCGGAGCCCCGAACACGACGGTATCCGCGGACTCGGAGGGCTGACCCGGTGACGCGGCCGACGTTGACTCTGACCGCCCGACTGAACACGTCGGCGGCCGACTCGCGTCGAGGCTTGGTGCGGGTCCACCCGGAGGTACTGGCGGCGCTGTCGTTGACCGAGTGGGACGCGATCGGCATGACCGGTGCGCGGACGATGACCGCGGTCGTCGCGCGCGCAGGCGGCGACGTCCCACCGGGCGTCCTGCTGCTAGACGACATCACCTTCACCAACCTCGGGATCCGGGAGAACGCACAGGTCGTCGTCGGACCCGCGCTCGTGCAGGGCGCCTCTCGCGTCACGGTGCGCGGGTCCTCCGTCGCCATGTCGGTGGTCGCCGAGGCCACGCTGCGGCGCGCGCTGCTCGGCAAGATCCTGGCCGTCGGCGACACCGTCGCACTGCTTCCGCGCGATCTCGGACCGGAACTTTCGGCGAGTCCGGCGACCCGGTCACTGGCGAACACGCTGGGCATCACGTGGACCAACGAGCTCCTCACCGTCACCGCGACCGAACCCGCTGGACCGGTCAGCGTGCAGACCGGGACCGCGGCCCTATGGGCCGGTCGGCACGCCGTGCCGGGGACGCCGCACCCGGTTGTCGAGCCGCCCGCCGCTGCGAGCGCCCCCGAGCCCGTCGGCGCGTTCGCGTCGTCCCCGGCGACGGCGAGCGACCAGTCGCCACGTCCGGTCCGGCCCGTCTCCGAACTCGTCGGCGTCGACTCGCAGGTCAGTCGGCTCACCGAATGGTTGACGGTCACGCTCGATACCCCGGACATCCTCCGCTCCCTCGGAGCGCAGCCGCGTCTGGGCGTCCTCGTGACCGGACCGGCCGGAGTCGGCAAGACGACGGTGGTCCGGGCGGTGTGCGCGCACCGTCCGTTCATCGAACTGGACGGTCCGACGACTGGAGCCCTCACCGCCGAGGGTCGACGCGCTGCGGTCGCCGACGCCGCCGCCCGACTCCGCGCGCAGGGCCCCGGCGTCCTCCTGATCCCGGAGGTCGACGCACTCCTCCCGGCTGTGCCCGACCCCGTCTCGACGTTGATCCTCGACGACCTTCGGGACGCGATCGCATCCGGCGTCGTCGCTCTCGTGGCCACTAGCGCGGACCCCGCCGCGATCGATCGGCGTCTGCGCGCCCCCGACCTGTGCGACCGTTCGCTGTCGATCGGACTGCCCGACGCCGACCTGCGCGCCCGACTGCTCGGCGCGATCCTCACCGACGTCCCCACCGACGGCCGACTCGACATCGACGACGTCGCCGCCCACACGCCGGGCTTCGTCGCCGCCGATCTGGCCGCGGTGGTCCGCGACGCGGCCTTGCGCGCCGCGGCCCGTGCCGCGACCGACGAGACCGAGCCGGCGCTGCGCACCGCCGACCTGACCGAAGCCCTCACCGTGATCCGTCCGACGTCCCGCAACGAATCGCCAGACGTCGCCCTCGGCTCGGTCACGCTCGACGACGTCGGCGACATGGTCGAGACCCGTCAGGCCCTCACCGAGGCGGTGCTATGGCCGCTGCAGCACCCCGACACCTTTACCCGGCTCGGGGTGGAGCCTCCGCGCGGCGTGCTGCTGTACGGCCCTCCGGGCTGTGGGAAGACGTTCGTGGTTCGTGCGCTCGCCGCGTCGGGCCGACTGTCGGTGCACACGGTGAAGGGTGCCGAACTCCTCGACAAATGGGTCGGGTCGTCCGAACGTGCCGTCCGCGATCTGTTCGCCCGTGCCCGCGAGTCGGCTCCGTCGCTGATCTTCCTCGACGAGGTCGACGCGCTCGCACCCCGCCGCGGCGGCTCGACCGATTCGGGGGTCGCGGACCGTGTAGTGGCCGCGCTCCTCACCGAACTGGACGGCGCCGAGCCGCTCTCGAACGTGGTCGTGCTCGGTGCGACGAACCGGCCCGACCTGATCGACCCCGCGCTGCTGCGACCGGGCCGCCTCGAACGTCTCGTGTTCGTACCGCCACCCGACGCCGCCGCCCGCGCCGACATCTTGCGCGCTGCGTCGCGCAACGTCCCACTCGACGGTGTCGATCTCGATCGATTGGCCACCGAGCTCGACGGGTACTCGGCGGCGGACTGCTCGGCGCTGCTCCGGGAGTCTGCGCTGGCCGCCATGCGTCGGGACATCGAGGCCGCGACTGTCACGGTGGACGATGTGGAGACCGCGCGCGCCACGGTCCGCCCCTCTCTCGACCCAGACCAGGTCGCCGAACTCGAGGCGTACGCGCGACGCCGCACAGACTGACGCGGTTTCGTCTGTTCCGGAGCCTGCGGGTCCAGCACATCGACACCTCGCTCCCAGCCTCCTGGCAGGTTCGGCGGGTTCTCTAATACTCGACCGCGCGGCGACGTGCCGCACGACGAGAGGGAAACGATGAGCGATCCGCAGGACCAGACTCCTGGAGACGCCGGGGAGACCGCCTCACACGGCGTCACCCCCACCGAACCCGTCCCCACTGATTCGGCACCCACTCCCGGTCCCACCGGACCGGTCGCCGATGTGCCGGCAGCGCAGCCGAGCGGTCCGACCACGGTCCCCGTCCAACGCCGGTTCCTGATCGCCGGGTCCGTCGTCGGAGCAATCGCGGTGATCGGTCTGGCGTTCGGCGCCGGGTACCTCGTCGGCGATCACACCGGAGACTCCGGCTCCCGACACGATCACCCGCGGATGTCACGGTTCGACGACCGCACGGACGAGGACGGCCAGCGTCCGGGGATGGGTCGATTCCCGGGACCCGGCGAAGCGCCCGGACGACGCGGACAGCAGAACCTGCCCGACGACGGTCATACCGACCAGAGCACCGCGCCGACGGCGCCGACCGAGCCGTCTGCGATTCCCGGCTGACCTCACGGCATCGGCCGACCCTGTAGACCGGCGGCGGCTCCGCCCCCGAGCCGCCGACCCTGCGCCGCTCCTTCGCGACCCCCTACGCGAAGGAGCGGCGTCCTTTTGTCTGCGGGGTGGGCGGCCTGTTCTCGCGAACTCCGTGCGTTCCCGCGAACGGAGTCGGTTCCCGCTATTGGACAGTCCAGTAGCGGGAAGCGAGAGAGCTCGCGGGAAGACAGAGGGACAATTCGATAGCGCGCCGCAGTCCAGGCGAACCCGTTAAAGACTGCTCGTTCCTCGGGTGAGAGTGCGAGCCGCGGGAGGACTACGGCGGCCATTGCCGGGGTGGTGCCCGGCACCACACGTAGTCGCTTAGTCCTGGATCGAAGGAGGTCCCGTCATGTTCGCTTCCACTGTCCGCGAGTTCGCCGACCACATTGTCGACGAACTCGCCCCACCCACCGCCATCGAACGCGAGGCCGGCGACTCCCTGAGGTTGGCGTGCCGACTCGACCGCGCCAGCAAGGTCGGCGCCGACGACGCCGACATTCTGTCGGCAATCGTCGAAGTCGCCCGAGCACGCAACGTCCTCGACGCCGCACAGTCCCGCCTGGTGCGGGCCGCCGAAGTCGCCGGGATCCCGTTCCGTAAGAGGATCCGAACCGCGGCGGGATTGTTGACCGCGATCGGCGTCCCACCGTCGGTCGCGCACCGAACCGTCCGCAACGGACACCACCCCGAATACCTCGAAGTGATCGGACGCGGTACCCGAGACGGATCGCTGTCGGCCGAGATGGCCGACGCCGTCGGCAAAGGCATCACGCTCGTCGAACAGCGCATCGACCTCGACGACGCACAACGCCAACAGCTGGCACGCAAACTCGTCGTCCACGAAACACCCGGCGACGTTGCCACCGCAGCACGCCGCGAAGCAATCCGCCTCGACACCGTCACCGACGATCCGGAACAGAGTCCGGTCGCCGAGAACGCAGCACTCAACGAGATGTCGCTGACCATCGCCGACGACGGCCGAGTCACATCCACGATCGATCTGGATGTGCTGACCGGCGAAGAACTGCACGCAGCCATCGACCCACTGTGCAGGCCTATCCCGTCACCGGACGGATCACCCGACCCACGCTCGACCGGGCAACGCCGGGCAGACGCGCTCGGTCAGATCATCCGGACCTATCTGTCCGGATCCGAGCGGCCGACCAGCGGTGGAGTTCTGCCACATGCGACGTTGATTGTCCCCACCACGGGGAACGCCTCGGTAGGTGATGGGGTGGCGCGTCTGGGGTTCACCGGCCCGGTGTCGTCGACGACAGTCGGGTTGACCCTATGTTCGGCAGCGGTCGCGGCCGTCGAGTCGACGACCAGGGCGTCCCTCTCGCGGTCGGGCGCGAACACCGGCTGTTCCCGTCGGGAATCCGGAAGGCTCTCGCGGTCCGCGACGGCGGATGCGTTTTCCCGGGCTGTGGTCGCCCGGTTTCGTGGACCGATGCCCATCACTGCGTCCCGTGGTCAGAGGGCGGAGATACCTCGCTGGGCAACGGGGTTCTGCTGTGTCGGATGCACCACGTGCTCATTCATCACAGTGAGTGGGAGGTGTTCATCGGCGACGATGGCCACCCGTGGTTCCAACCGCCGCCCGACCCGGCTAGACCGCACCGCCGACCGGCACCGTTGCGGTCGCACGGCAGGCGGACCATGACTGTCCACCCGACCGCAGCGTGATCCCACGCGCGTACTCAGAAGACCTCAAGTGCGCTCGGTCCGCCGCACGTCGACGAGTACAGCGCTAGTCGGTCCGCATCACTTCGTAGAACACCGTCGACCCTCCACCCGCGGCATCGGCGGAAATACCGACGCGCACCCACAGGGTTCTGCCGTCGACGGCCTTGAACAGCAGCACCGTCTGGTTCGCGGCGTCGCCCGCGCGGCTGGACTCCTCGTAACCGTCGTCCTCGAGAAGCTTCGTCGCGTTGGCGAGCGGATTCCCGTCGGCCGCGTTCCCCTGGATCGTCACCCGCCAGGAGTCGCCCTCACCGGTCGCGGAGAGGACGTTTCCCTCGACCATGGGAACGTCGTCGGACGGGAAGTCCGCGGGCAGGGATTGGCCGGACTCGGCCGAATCGTCGTCCCCGCACGCGCCCAATGCGACGCCACCGAGAAGCACTATGACGAGGATTGCACAGATGCGAAAGAAAGACTTCATGCCCGAAACGGTAGAGTAGAGCACGGCAGAACACTTGTTTCGACACCCCGCCCACCCTCTGAATACGACGGAGTGCCCTTTTGATCGTTGTGATGATCGCGCTGGCAATCGGCGCGCTCGTGTCACCGCCGATCATGAAAGCCTGTGGTACCCGGGGGTTCTACGTCCTCGCATTGATGCCGGCCGCCGCCCTCGTCTGGGTGGTCGTCAACTGGCCGGACGCCGACGCCGAACCCAGCACGGAGTCGGTCTCCTGGGTGCCGAGCCTGCAGATGAACATCGACGTCCGATTCGACACGTTGTCGGCGGTCCTGTCGGTCCTCATCCTCGGCGTCGGTTCACTCGTCCTGGTCTACTGTGCGAACTACTTCGACATCATGCGCCGCCGCGTGGCGACGTTCGGCGCCGAGATCGTCGCATTCGCAGGAGCCATGTTCGGGCTCGTCGTCAGCGACAACATGCTGGTCCTGTACGTGTTCTGGGAGGCGACCACCGTCCTCTCGTTCATGCTCGTCGGGTTCAACATGGTCCGTGCGACGTCGCGCCGAGCCGCGACCCAGGCACTGCTGGTCACCACGTTCGGCGGCCTCGCGATGCTCGTCGGCATCATCATGCTCGGCGAGCGCACCGGCAGTTATCTGCTGTCGGACCTCATCGCGAACCCGCCCGGCGGGGGCGTCTACATCGACATCGCCGTGATCCTCATTCTGGTCGGCGCGCTGTCGAAGTCGGCGATCGTCCCGTTCCACTTCTGGCTGCCCGGCGCGATGGCCGCCCCGACACCAGTCAGCGCGTACCTGCACGCCGCGGCCATGGTCAAGGCAGGCATCTATCTGGTCGCCCGGTTGGCACCCGCTTTCGCCGGCCTGCTGAGTTGGCAGATCCTCGTACTCGGGCTCGGCGCCGTCACGATGGTGCTCGGCGGTTGGCGTTCGCTCCGCGAACGCGATCTGAAGCTGATTCTCGCATTCGGCACCGTCTCGCAGCTCGGCTTCATGATGGTCCTCGTCGGTGTCGGCGACGCGGGAGTCTCGATGGCCGGACTGGCGATGGTCGTCGCCCACGCAATGTTCAAAGCGTGCCTGTTCATGGTCGTCGGCATCATCGACCATTCCACCGGTACCCGCGACATCCGACTCCTGGCGCGGCTGGGTCACCGGCTGCCCGTCCTCGCCACGATCGCCGCCCTCGCCGGGGCGAGTATGGCCGGGCTTCCGTTCACGTTCGGGTTCATCGGCAAAGAGTCGGCCTTCGGCACCCTCTGGGACACCGGGGCCCTCGACCCGACGGTCGCGCACCTCGTCGACATCGTGCTGCTCATTGGTTCGATCATCACGTTCGCGTACACAACGCGTTTCCTGTGGGGAGCGTTCGGTCGCAAGGTCCGGCGCCTCCCGACGCGGGCGGTTGCCACCCTCCATCCGCCGAGCGTCGCGTTCCTCGCGCCACCCGCGGTCCTCGCCGTCCTCGGAGTCGCTTCGTCGTTCGTGGCCCCGTGGATCGGCGACCTGTTCGAGCCGTACGCAACGACCCTGCCCGCCTTCGGACATCCGATCGAGCATCTGGCTCTCTGGCACGGCTTCGGACTCCCCCTCCTGTTCTCGGCCATCGTCGTCGTCGCGGGCGCCGCGCTCTTCCTCTTCCTCCGCGCCCGCAGGCGCCGCGTGTTCAAGAATCCGCCGCCGCTCAACGCCGACCGCGTGTACGACGCCACATTGCGTCTGGCCGACACCGCGTCCCTGTGGGTGACGCGGAACACGCAGCGCGGTTCGCTGCCGATCACGCAGGCGGTGATCCTGTCGACCGCCGTCGCCCTGCCGCTGATCGCATTAGCGCTCGGCAACCGGAACACGCTGTCGGTCCGCGGGTTCGACACCCCCGAACAGCTCATCGTCGGCATCATCATGATCGCCACCGCACTCGCGACGACGATGATGCGCAACCGGCTCGCGAGCGTGCTCCTCGTCGGGCTCACCGGGTACGGCTGCGGTGCACTGTTCGCGATGTACGGCGCACCCGACCTGGCGTTGACCCAGTTCCTGGTGGAGAGTGTCACCCTCGTCGTGTTCGTCCTGGTGCTGCGAAAACTGCCCAGCGAAGCGGCCGCGAAACACGCCACCGGGTTCCGGATCGGGCGCGCCCTGATCGGCCTGACGTTCGGCGCGATGCTCGTGCTGGTCGGACTGTTCGCCGCAGCCGCCCGCTCCACCGAACCACTCCAAGTCCGCCTGGGTGATGCCGCCTATCAGTTCGGGCACGGTTCCAACGCCGTCAACGTCCTGCTCGTCGACATCCGCGCATGGGACACGCTCGGCGAAGTCTCGGTCCTCATCGTCGCCGCGACCGGCGTCGCGTCGATGGTGTTCCGCAGTCGCCGGTTCGGCGCGGCACCGCGCATCACCGACGCCGCACGACTGCAGGCGGGCATCGACGACGACGATCCCGTCTCCGAACGGACCACGTGGCTCGTCGGCAGCGAACTGCGCGATCCCCGACACCGCACGCTGGTGCTCGAGGCAACGACCCGCGTCGTCTTCCCGACCCTGGTGATCCTGTCGCTCTACCTGTTCTTCGCAGGCCACAACGCGCCGGGCGGCGGGTTCGCGGGCGGCCTCGTCATGGGACTCGCCCTCGTGCTGCGATACCTCGCGGGCGGCCGGTACGAACTCGGGGAAGCGCTGCCCGTCGAGGCCGGGACCATACTCGGTGCGGGCCTCTTCGTGTCCGCGACGACGGCCGTCAGCTCCTTGTTCCTCGGCGCGCCCGCCCTGTCGTCGGCGGTCATCGACGTGCATCTGCCGGTGTTCGGCGACATCCACATCGTCACCGCGATGTTCTTCGACCTCGGCGTCTACCTGATCGTCGTCGGACTCGTGCTCGACGTGCTCCGCAGCCTCGGCGCACGCCTGGAAGTGGCCGACGACGCTCCGATTACCGGCGGGTTTCCCGCCCAATCGCAGCAGGAGGTGCACAAATGAGTGTGAACCTCGGACTGCTGCTCGTCGCCGGCGTACTCGCCGCGGCAGGTGTCTACCTGCTTATGGAACGCAGCCTGATCCGGATGCTGTTCGGCCTCATGATGGTCGGCAACGCGATCAACCTGCTGATCGTCACTCTCGCGGGCCCGCCAGGGAGCCCACCGGTCCGCGGACGCGAATCGTCCGGCCACAGCTCAGACGCCGACCCCCTCGCCCAGGGAATGGTGTTGACCGCCATCGTCATCACGATGGGCGTCGCCGCGTTCGTGCTCGCCCTGGCGTACCGACTGTTCGTCATCAACCGGCGCAGTCGGGAGACGCCTCCCGACCTCGAACCAACATCGGTCGAGTCCGTCGCCGACGACGACGATCTCGGCGACGACCCGGAGGACGTCAAGATCGCGACCGGCTCCCTGCAGTCGTTCGGCGACCGCGACCGCAGCGACGACCCGCTCACCGGAGCCGACACCGTGGCGGGCGACCTCTTCGACGACCACGGAAACCCACTGACCGCCGAAGAGTTCGAAGCCGTCCACCAGGGCGTCATCGAAACCGACTTGATGCCCGAGGACGCCGACCTGATCGCACACCTGCACGACGACGACGGCGACGACATGCCGGACACCACCGATCTGACCGACGACGGCGACGGTGACCGGGACAACGGTAGCGACGGTGACCGGGACAACCACGGTGACAGGGACAACGACGGGGACGGGGGCGATCAGTGATTCCCCAATCGTCGTGGATCACCGTGCTGATCGTCCTTCCGACACTCGCTCCGCTCCTCGGCGCCGCCGTCACTCTGCTTCGTGGGCGCAGCCCGAGTCTGCAACGTGCCGTGAGCGTCACCGCGATCGGTATCGCGCTGGCCGCGTCGGCGATGATGCTGTATCTGACGAGCGTCAACGGTCCATACGCGGTCCACGTCGGCGGATGGGGCGACCGCGATGGCGGTGGCGGCCCCCTCGGCATCACCCTCGTGGTGGACCGACTGGCCGCCCTCATGCTCGTTGTGTCGACGACGGTGCTGTTGTGCGTCGTCGTCTATGCGATAGGTCAGGGCATCCGAGACGGCACCACCGAACAGCCGGTGTCGATCTTCCTGCCGACCTACCTGATCTTGACGGCGGGCGTCTGCAACGCCTTCCTCGCGGGTGACCTGTTCAACCTGTACGTCTCGTTCGAGGTGCTGCTCGCCGCGAGCTTCGTGCTGTTGACGCTCGGGGCCAGCGCCGAACGCGTACGAGCGGGCGCCTCGTACGTGATGGTGTCGATGGTGTCGTCGCTGATCTTCTTGGCGGGCATCGCCTTCGCGTACGCGGCGACGGGCACGTTGAACCTCGCCGAGATGGCGGTCCGTCTCGACGACATCCCCGACGGCACCCGTAACGCGCTGTACGCGGTGCTCCTCGTCGCGTTCGGCATCAAAGCGGCCGTCTTCCCGCTGTCCACGTGGCTGCCCGACTCGTATCCGACGGCGCCCGCCCCGGTCACCGCGGTGTTCGCCGGCCTGCTCACCAAGGTCGGCGTCTACGCGATCATCCGCGCGCACTCGCTGCTGTTCCCGGGCGGCAGCATGGACACCGTCTTGATGATCGCCGGACTGTTGACGATGCTCGTCGGCATCTTCGGCGCCATCGCCCAGTCTGATGTGAAACGGCTCCTGTCGTTCACGCTCGTCAGCCATATCGGATACATGATCTTCGGCATCGCCGTCGGATCGTTGGAGTCGACGTCGGCCGCCATCTACTACGTCGCCCACCACATCCTGGTCCAGACGACGCTGTTCCTGGTCGTCGGTCTGATCGAACGCCAAGCCGGGTCGTCCTCGCTTCGACGCCTCGGCGGACTCATCGCGAGTCCTCTGCTTGCCGTCCTGTTCCTGATCCCGGCACTCAACCTCGGCGGCATACCGCCGTTCTCCGGGTTCATCGGCAAGGTGGCTCTCCTGCAGGCGGGTGTCGCCGACGGTTCGGTCCTGTCGTGGATCCTCGTGGCCGGCGGCGTCGTCACGAGCCTGCTGACTCTCTACGTGATGGCCCGGATCTGGACCAAAGGCTTCTGGCGGGCGCGAGCCGACGCCCCCGAGGGCGACCTGGCGTCCAGCACACCGTCAGCCCTGGTCGAGGAAGGCATCGACGTGCAGCTCGACGACCGCGAGGACGTCGGGCGGATGCCCGTCACCATGGTGGTGCCGACCGCCGCGATGGTCGCCGTCGGCCTCGCCCTCACGGTGTGGGCCGGACCGATCTTCGCGTTCACCGACAGCGGCGCCGACGGCGTCCTCGACCGCAACGTCTACATCGAGACCGTCCTCGGCCCGGGAGGTGACCGATGAGCAACACGCCGTTCCCGGACCGGCCGCACGTCAAACCCGTCGGCAAGAAGCCGATCCCGTCGTTCTTCGGCGGCCTGTGGCGGCTCGCCGTCGTCTGGTTCGCGTGGCCGCTGACGAATCTGATCGTGTGGCTGCAGGAGCATCTCCGGTTCCCGAAGTGGGCGGGCGGCGATCTGCGCGAGTTCGCGATGCGCCTGTGGGGTGTCGCGTGGCTGGCATTCGTGTGGGTCCTGCTCTGGGGCGAGGTCACCTGGGCCAACATCGTGGTCGGCATCGTGCTCGCGATCATCGTGATGACGGTGCTGCCGCTGCCGCACGTCCCCGTCGAGGGACGCGTGCACCCGCTGGCCGCGTTGAAGCTCCTGCTCACGCTGATCGGCAACTTCGTGATGTCGTCGGCACAGGTGGCGTGGGCGGCGATCAAACCGGGTCCGCCGCCCCTCGGAGCCGTGGTCCGCGTCCACGTCGCCATCAAGTCCGATCTGGTGCTGACACTGGCCGTCGACTACATCAACCTGGTGCCGGGCACGATGGTCGTCGAGATCGACCATCTTCGGCGCATGCTGTACGTGCACATCTTCGACGTCAGCAAGCAATCGCAGATCGATTCGTTCTTCCGCCAGATGGCGTACGTCGAACGGCAGTTCATCAAGGCGTTCGAGCGCGACTCCGAATGGCAGCCGAGCCCGTTCCACGGGATCGACGACGACTACCATCATGTTCCGTTCAGCGACCGTCAACGCGTCGCCGACGAAGAACGTCGCACCTCACGGAGGCTGCTGCGTCGACGGAAGGAGGACCGTTGAATTACGTGTGGGCCGCCTCCGCTGCCATGCTCCTCATCGCAGCCCTACTGACCACCTACCGGACCCTCCGCGGCCCGAGCACTCTCGACCGGCTCGTCGGGGTCGATGCGATCGTCGCCATCATGATCTGCGGCCTCGCGCTCTGGGTTGCGGTCACCGGTGACACGACGATCGCCGCCGCCATCGTCGTGCTGAGCCTCGTCAGCTTCATCGGGTCCATCGCCGTGGCCCGCTTCCGAGTGAGGGACGACCAATGATCACCGACGTCCTCACTGCCTTCTTCGTGCTGTCGGGTTCGCTGCTCGCCATGACCGCGGCGATCGGCATCGTCCGCTTCCCGGACACGTTGAGCCGTATGCACGCCGCGACCAAACCGCAGACGTTCGGCATGATCCTCGTGCTCATCGGCGTGCTCATCCGGCTGGACGGACACTACGACAGCGGCATGCTCGTCCTGAGCGGCCTGTTCACCCTCATCACGGCCCCGGTCATCGCACAGCGCGTCGGCCGCCTCGTCTACCGCGAGCAGCGCATCGACGAACATCTTCTCGACGAGAGCCAGCTACGCCCACGGGCCGGGGACGACGAGCACTGACCGGCGTCGTTCACCGGCGATGTAAGCAGGGCCGACCGAGTCCGATACTCATTCCAGTTCGTCGACGATGGACGCGACGACGTCGCGGAGGTCGCCGGTACGGGCGAACACCTCGTGCTGGCGTTTATAGCTGACGCCGTCGGCGAGGATGTCGGCGACAGATGCCAGTTCGGCGGCGCAGCCCAGCGATTCGGCGACCGGCTCGAGTCGGACCAGAAGGTCGGCGAGGTCGTCGGTGACCAGACGCTCCGAGCAGTCCGAGTCCTGAATGATGATGGCGTCGACGCCGTAGCGGGCGGCACGCCACTTGTTCTCCTGCACCAGCCACGGAGCCATCTGCGGCAGCGTCTCCCCCGCGGTGAGACGACGGTCGAGATCGACGATCAAGCAGTGGATCAGGGCGACGACACCCGCGAGTTCACGCCGATTCGAGACGCCGTCGCACACCCGCACTTCGATGGTCCCCAGGTGGGGCGACGGCCGGATGTCCCACCGGATCTCGTTGAGATCGTCGATAATTCCGGTGGTCTTCTGGTCGGCGACGAACCGCTCGAACTCGCTCCACCGCTCGAACTGGAACGGCAGACCCGCGGTCGGCAGCTGCTGGAACATCATCGCCCGGTTGCTCGCGTACCCCGTCGCCTGCCCGCCCCACATCGGCGACGACGCCGAGAGCGCGAGCAGGTGCGGGTAGTACTTGAGCAGTGACGAGAGGATCGGCAGCACCTTGTCGCGCCGACTGATTCCGACGTGCACGTGCACACCCCAGATCAGCATCTGGCGTCCCCACCACTGTGTGCGTGCGATCAGTTCGGCGTAGCGCGGCCCTTCGGTCAACTGTTGCGTCGACCATTCCGCGAACGGGTGGGTTCCCGCACCGTACAGGTCGACACCGACCTCATCGGTGAGCGAGCACACGACGTCGAGGGTCTCCCCGAGGTCGGCCATCGCCTCGGGGACCGTGTGACAGATGCCGGTGACGAGTTCTACCGTGTTGCGGAGCAGCTCCTTATGGATCCGTCCCGAACGGTCGACGCCGCGCGCAGCGATCAGGTCGAACAGCTCTGGAGCCGAATTCGACAGGTCACGCGTGTGACGGTCGACAAGCGCGAGCTCCCACTCCACTCCGAGCGTCGGCTCGGGTGATCCGTGGAACTCGATCTCGCTGATACGGCCCCCCACCGGTGAAGTGTCCCGCTCGCTACTCGGCGATGACGCCGCAGGCCAGACGGTGCGAGCCGTCCGTGTCGCCGACCTCGTGGACGATGAGCGCCCGGCCGCGGATCTGCTCGAGCTCGAACGCGTCGGTCGCGCTGGTCACGGTACCGGTCCCGTTCTCCAGGACGGTGACGCTGGTCAGGTCGCCGCTCTCCGGCTTGCCGGTGTGACCGTCCACCTGGAGGTGGTCGCCTGCCGACGCGAACCCGGTCGACGCCTCGCACTTGGTGCCCGAATGGATGTGGACGCCGTGCGATCCCGCATCCATCCCGGTGACACGCAGGTTCACGCTGACCGCGTCGCCTTCGGCGCTGAAGGTCGCGAAGCCGACGCTGGTGCCTTCGGTGTTGCGCAGCGTCACGGTCAGCTCTTCCGCGCCGCCGGACGTGGTGCCCGCACTGATCTCGTCGCCCGGCTGCGCCTGATCGCCGGTGATGACCGACGGCGTGGTGCCCTTCTCGTCCGTGGGGTACTGATCGGGCGTGCAGCCCGCGAGGGCCGCACCGGCGACACCTGCCGCGGCGATGACCGCCAGGACACGGGTGGTCGAGATTCCGGTGGCGGCACCGCTGTGGTTACGGGCGAACATGACGCTCCTTATGTGTTCCGTACGAGGACTGGGGCTGAACAGGCTTACTGGGTGACGACGATGACGGCGAGTTCGCCTTCGCACCGCGTGAACACAGCGGGACGCGGATCGGTCGAGGCTCCGCCCGGCACGGCGTCGGCGACCTTCTTGGCAGCCTCTTCCTGACCTTCGTCGTAGAAGACGGTGTTCTCGCTGATACTGCCGGTCGAGAGGTTCTCCGCACCGCTGACGTCGAAGCCCGCCTCTTTGAGCTTGTCGGAGACGTCGCCGGCCAGGCCGGTCACCGTTCCCGCGTTGAGCACGCACATCGATCCGACGTCTGCGGTGTCGGCGGCCGTCGTCGACGACGGCGAGGCGGACTCACTCTCGCCGCCCGGCGTAGATGCGGGCGGCGTCGCGGCCTCCGAGGTCGTCGGACTCTGGGCGGTGGACGTGCCACCGTCATCGTCTCCGCTGGTGGCCGCGTGGTGCCAGCCGAGGCCGATGAAGACCACGGCGACAGCCAACAGCAGCATGGCGCCCGCCCGAAGGGGCAGTCGATTGGTTTCTCGGTCAGCTTTCATCACGGTAACTTTAGCTCACGAGGTCGCCCGTGAGGCGAGCCGTCCGTACGACGCGCCAGCGGACCGTCTTCAGATCTCGAATCCGAGGCGGCGCGCGGCCCGCGCCTTCTGCCGGGACGCCCGCAGACGACGCAGACGCTTCACCAGCATCGGGTCCGCCGCGAGCGCTTCCGGCCGGTCGACCAGCGCGTTCAGAATCTGGTAGTAGCGAGTCGCGGACAAACTGAAGAGCTCTTTGATGGCTTCTTCCTTCGAGCCCGCGTACTTCCACCACTGACGTTCGAACGCGAGGATGTCGCGTTCGCGGCGAGTGAGTCCGTCCGGGCCGACCTCGTGCGGGTCACTCTGCTGCCCAGCCTGCGCAGCACCCACCGAATCATCGTCGCCTGGTGTATGCGCGGTTGCGCCGTCCATCTCGCTCCCTTGCAAAGCCTGCCGAATAGTCACATCCACTCGCCCCCGTTCCGCACTCCGCATCCGCGGCCCCGGCACGAATCACAAGCGTGTGGTTCGCCTCAAGAGTGTAGCCACCGAAACGTCCACCTTCACGGCGACGCACCGCGAACACTCCGCATTGCGCCGGTAAAGTATCTGTACATGGCAATTCTTCCGATCTGCATCGTCGGCGAACCGGTCCTGCACCATCCGACGACGCCTGTCGACCTCGACGACCAGGGACGTCCGTCCGCCGATATCGTCGAGCTACTCGACGACATGTACGAGACCATGGACGCGGCGAACGGCGTTGGCCTCGCGGCCAACCAAGTAGGCCGCGGACTTCGCATGTTCGTCTACGACTGCCCGGACGGCCCGACGCGCCGGCGCGGCGAAGTGATCAACCCCGTGCTGGAGACCTCGGAGATCCCCGAGACGATGCCCGACCCCGACGACAACGACGAAGGCTGCCTGTCGGTGCCGGGCGAGGGCTTTCCGACCGGGCGCGCGGACTGGGCCAAGGTCGTCGGCACCGACCGTGACGGGAAGCCGGTAGAGATCGAGGGCGACGACTTCTTCGCTCGGATGCTGCAGCACGAGACGGGCCACCTCGACGGATACCTGTACATCGACGTCCTGGTCGGCCGGAACGCGCGCGCCGCGAAGAAGGCCGTCAAACGCAACGGTTGGGGCGTGCCCGGCCTCACCTGGTTGCCGGGCGCCGAGCGTGACCCGTTCGGGCACGACGACTGAGCGCGCCATGATCGATCCGACCGTCGGCGACCGCATCGTCGTCCGCTACCGGCTCGACCAGTCGGGCGCCCCGTCCGATTGGCGCGCCGCACCGAACCCCACGCTGCCGACCGGCCCGTCGCAGTCGGATGTGACGGGAGTGCTGGCACTGTCGGACGAGCAGTCGCTGAAGGTCGACCGCGACGGCGAGGTGGTCTCGATCCCGCGGGCGGCGATCACGTCGATCCGTCTCTTGTCGCGACGGGTGGTACGGAACTCGGAGATCCGCGACGTCGAGCGCGCCCTGTGCGCTGGCTGCGATGCGACGCATCGCAGCGAGATCGACGGTTGGCTAGTCTCGGCGGGCGGGTCGACGCTCCGCGGCCGGTCGGCGGTCCCCGTCGAGTTCAATGCCCCGTCGGCGGCCGTGGCCCAGATCCTCGACTGGTACGCCGACCTCGACGAGCCGGCACTCGCACTGCTGCCCGACCGACTCGTGCGGCCCGGCCGAATCGCCGTCGACGACGCGCAGGCGTTGGAGGTTCTCGTCGGCGCAGCCCCCGCACCCCCCGTCGGACTCGCCCCCGTCCGGGTCGGCGACGCGCTGTGGGCGGTCGACGTCGACGCGGCCGACGAGAAGGCGCGAGCGGCCGCACGGGCCGCGGGATACGAACTCCACCACACCGTCACCGTCGGCGAACTCGTCGAGCCCTAGGCGGATCCGATCTAGGAGAACTCGATCCAACGAGTTCGATTTAGACGAATTCGATTCCGCGGCGTCACCGGTTACCGTGGAACGCGATGTCGCACCCCAACAGCAACCCGGACCAATCCCGTCGCCGCATGCTCGCCTCCGTGCTTGGCGTCGTCGTCCTACTGGCCGTCGTCGTGTTGACCTGGTGGGTCGACGGACGCAGCACCACCGACGCCGAACCGTCGGCCGCCGCCCAGTCCGGGGTGTCGATGGTGATGCCGGGTTCTGAGGCGCCGGACCGGTCGCGTACCGCGGGACGGCCGTCGAGCGACGTGCCTGCTCGCGTGCAGCAGACCCTCTCCTACATCGACGCAGGCGATTGGCCCGACGCGGCGAACGCGCCCGGAACCCACGGCGGCGACACCTTCCGTAACGCGGAGGGCCGGCTCCCGAAGAAGACATCGGGCGGCAAGAAGATCACGTACCGGGAGTGGGACGTCAACCCGAAGCAGAGTGGGCGCGGCCGTGACGCCGAGCGAATCGTGACCGGCAGCAACGGGTCGGCCTACTACACGCTCGACCACTACGAGACGTTCGCCGCGATCCGAGGTCCGCGCACATGACCGCCGTCGCCGCCTCGTCGCCGTCCCTGTTCGGGAGCGGCCTCGTCGTGCGCCGCGTCGACGGCGCCCGGATGCGGACTGTCCCGCAGATACTCGACGCGCTCGCGCGTGCGTGGGACTTCCCTGATCATTTCGGGCGCAACCGCGATGCGCTCGACGACTGCATGCGCGACCTCCCGACCGGCCTGCGCACACCCGAGGGCACCCCGTCGACCGGCTGGCTGACGATCGTCGACGACGCGTCGCAGGTGCTCGCCGACGAACCCGACGCGTTCGAATGGTTCGCCGAGTCGGTCGACTTCTGGCGCGACTCGTACCGCGACCGTCGGTTCGCCGTGCTCCTCGTCGACGACGACCCGGGCGCGGTCCGCGCCCGCTGGTCCGATGTCGGCGTGAGAGTGACCGATCCGGCAGAGGAGATCTGACACCGTGCGTCTGGCCACCTGGAACGTCAACTCGATCCGCACCCGCTCGGAGGACGTCGTCGCCTGGATGACCCGGCACTCCGTCGACGTACTCGCCATGCAGGAGACCAAGTGCTCCGACGACCGGTTCCCGGTGATGAGTTTCGCCGCCCACGGCTACGACGTCGCGATCCACGGGAACGGCGGCTACAACGGTGTCGCCATCGCGTCCCGCGTCGGCCTGACCGACGTGCACACGGGCTTCGATGAACAACCGTCGTTCGACGGGCAGCGGGAGGCCCGGGCGATCTCGGCGACATGCGGCGGCGTGCGCGTGTGGAGTCTCTACGTCCCGAACGGCCGCGCGCCCGGCGACCCGCACATGAGCTACAAACTCGACTGGCTCGACGTCCTCGCCAACGTGACCCGGCTGGAGTTAACGCACGATCCTGCCGCCCAGATCGTGCTGGCAGGCGACTGGAACGTCGCACCGACCGACGCCGATGTCTGGGATCCGGAGTACTTCGCCGACCGAACTCACACGTCCGACGCCGAACGTGCCGCGTTCAGCGCGTTCACCGATGCCGGGTTCGTCGACAGCGCAGACCCCTTCGCGCCGGGCCCCGACACGTACACGTTCTGGGACTACCAGGCCGGACACTTCGACCGGAACGAGGGCATGCGGATCGACTTCGCCCTCTGCTCTCCCGCGTTGAATGATCGAGTCTTCGACGCCTTCGTCGACGTCGCCGCTCGGCAGGCCAAGGGTGCGAGCGACCACGCACCGGTGGTCTTGGACGTCTCGTCCGCCTGAACTCCGCAGTCCGGGTCAGACCGGAGCGAGCGTGACGACGCCCGGATGCTCGTCGATGAAACGTCGAGTGAACGTGCATACCGGGCGCACTTTCAGGCCGTTGTCGCGCATGTAGCCGATCGCGCTTCCGGTCAATCGGGTCGCCAGCCCGTGGCCGGCGTACTCGTCGTACAGGACGGTGTGCAGGATCGTCGCGACGCGCCCGTCCGACGTGTCTTCGATGCTGTAGCCGAGGACGCCGACGAGGTCGCCGGCCACCCACAGCTCGAATCGTTCCCGAGCCGGATTGTGCACGACCTCCGAGATCTGCTGGAGCAGCGATCGCGCGCTGTTCTGCGGTGGATGATGATGGCGGTTCCTCAGTTGCATGACACCTCCCTGTGACAACGATCACAACAGTACGTCGGATGAACGATGTGCGGCAAGTCACATCAGTCACATCTGCATCACGGTTCGGTGTCGCAGGCACCCTAATCGACGGGTAGCCAAAGTCGGACTATCCGGAGCCCCGGGGAGCCGGCGTCATCGAGTTGCTCATCGTGTTCGATTCGGCGTTCTGAGCCGCTGGCGCGAGCGTGCTCACATTGCGGCAGCGGGGTCGAGCTCGGACTCTGGCAGGTTCACCGGGCTGCTGCTGCGGAAGTGGCCAGTAAGCGAGAGAGTGATTCCGCCCAGGATCCAAGCGCTCAGTACGATCCATTCGTGCAGCATGGAAGCATCGGGAAAGTAGCTGACCTCGCGAAATAGACTATTGGCAGCACCGGGGACGAAGTACTGACCAACTTCCCCCCACGGCCCGACGATGAACTGATACGGCATCGTGGCACCCGAGATCGGATTGGCGAAGAACATTGTGATCACGGCGCCCACGCCGAGCCCCGCAGTACCCAGTAGTGCATGCAGGCCCACGACGGTCGACGCCGTTCCGAGCATTCCGAGGCCCAGAGCGAGTGCAGTGATCCAGAAACCGCCCGGCGCGATGCCCAACAGTGGCCCGATCACCGCGGTGCCTGCGATTCCGCCGACGAGCGTGTAGGCCGCAAGGGCGAGCAGCCGCCTTCGCACGCCGACCACGAGCAGAGAGACCAGGACGCCGCCGACGATGCCACCGAGTACCAGCGGGAAGCCCATCGCGTTCATTCCCGCGCCGGACGGATCGTCCTGTGACCACGGCACAATCTCGGTCGTGGTCGGGGTGGTGTGTTGTGCCGTGGCGAGTTGTGTTCCGAGTGCGGTCAGAATTGACGACGGCGCCGCCCCGTTGGCGCTGGCGGTCAGCACCTCAGGACCTTCCGCCCGCAGAATCACGGCACCGTCGACGTCGCGCTCCTCGATTGCACGGATAGCGTCCGCACGCGTGTCGAACGACGTCGCGTCCACCGGAAGATCGGGCAACTGTGGCAACTCTCCGCCGACCACACCGATGGGGAGATCGTGAGGTTCGGACGTGGCGACTGGCCAGAGAAACGCGAGAACGACGAGTGCTACGACTAGGCCGGCAAATGCGCCCAGGACTGCTGCTACGGGCCGTCGCGACTGGCGAGACGCTGCCGGCGCAAAGGATTGTGCCATGAATACTCCAGGTGAAGTGGGTGTTCGGAGGGCCGTTGTCGGCCACATGCGTTGGCGAGCCGGTCAAGTTCCGGTGACTGTTGTACAGGGTGTTGCTACTCAGTCGAGTCCGGGCAGCGGCCGTATTCGCGACGTGCCGTCGGTGCCTCCTGCTGCCTCAGCGATGGGTCTGTTCTGAGTCGGCACCGCCGCGGCTTGTTCGGCGGCCGCGCGGAGGATCCAGTTGCGAAACTCGACTGCGAAGTGCTCGAGATGGTGATCGATCACGTGCTGTCCGCAGGTCGCCGGGAGACTGACGGACAGCCGGGCCGTGAATCCCCCTGGCTGCTCCTCAAACGAGTTCGAGATCGAACCGACGATGGTCCCGTCTTCCAGCGCTAGGAGTGAGCGGCGCGCGCCCGGGGGATCGGGTTCTGAGGGCGCCGGGTCGAGTGTGGCGAGGACACTGTCGTCCCACTCGCGCATGAAGAAGGAGCACACGTGCTCGCCCAAGGTCTCAACGATGTTCACCTCGCCACCGGTAGCGGCATGGATGGAGTAGTGCTCAGGGTGTCCTGCGATTAGGACGTCCTCGCGCCGGAATGCCTCCGAGAGCCATCGGGTGAACTGTTCCGCCGACAAGCCGCGCGCGGACAGGGTCGTCGTGCCACCGATCTCCCGTCCAGCGGACCGTTCCACATGAGCACGGAGGTAGGCGTCCCCGGCGGCGATCTCGCCCTGTAGTAGTTCCAGCAGACGCGCCCGGCCCAGGTTTCGTTTCAGTAGATTCAGTGCCCGACGCGCGGAGATCAGCTCGAATCGTTCGATAGCGCCGTCATGATGTTCGCCTGCCAACCGCACCCAGTGTTCGAGAGCGGGGGACGTGCCCATGCTGGTCGTCTCGCTTGTCATCGTGGTCCTCGCTCCAGGTCGGTGCGGTCGGCGGAGTAGATCGGCAGCCGGGCCCGGATGCCGTAGTGCCGCCGAGATGAACAGTACGACTACAAGAGCCAGATATCAACACCCGTTGATAAACTGGCTGGTTCGCGTATACGCTGCAGGCATGGCTACAAAGAAGGAGTCGGTACGGCGGAGGCGGACAGGCCGCCGGCCCGGTGCCACCAGCACGCGGCAGACGGTCCTCGACGCAGCGAGGAACAGATTCGCGAGCGACGGTTTCGATCAGACGACCATTCGCCGCGTCGCTGCCGATGCCGGGGTGGACGCCGCTCAGGTGATGCAGTTCTTCCACTCGAAGGATGAACTCTTCGCCGCCGTGATGACCGTTCCCCGCTCGGCGCTCGACCGGTTCGACACGGTCTTCGAGGGCCCCGATGAAGGGCTCGGAGAACGAGTGGTCCGCGCGTACCTCCACGCCTGGGAGGGCAATGACACAGAGTCGGCCCCGTTGATGGCGATGCTTCGCGGTGCGATTGTCAACGATCAGGCACGCACGCAACTGCGCGACTTCATACAGTCGAGACTCATCCATGGGACGAGCGCTCACTGCGACGACGACGCGGTGCTCCGCGCTGGGCTCGCCTCGTCGATGCTGGTCGGGATAGTCACCAGCAGACGAATCATAGGCGTCCCGGTCCTCGCCGCGGCAGATGCAGAAGAACTTGTCGCGACCGTCGCCCCGGCGATCCAGCACCTCCTTGTCCCGTCACCACCTAGTAGCCGGGTGCCGCCCAGTGCCCCTTAGAGCCGCCTAGGACATGCACGTCGCGTCACGTGGCACACGAATCCAGACTTTGCGCTGTTATTCACTTCCGAACTTCGACATTCCCAAACGGTCAGTGCAGGTTTTCAACGCGTGCGGCGCGGTGTGGCTGGCACAACACAGGGGTTCTGGTTAAGGTGACCACGGACGTCCGACCCGTGGTCGGCGTGCCGCACAACTACACACGCGGGGGCTCTCACGATCCGAGGGCTGAGATGGCGAATGGCGATCGCCGACCGCTCGAACCTGTCCGGGTAATGCCGGCGTAGGGAGGAGATGTCATGGGTACACCTGTGTCCGAAAAAGCCGTCACGGCGTCTGAGAAGAATGTCGCAGCGTCTGAGAAGGCCGTCACGACCGGCCCGATCGAGGGCAGCGTCAAACACTATCTGCAGGTAGACGGACTGCGCGTGCCACAACGTCGCGTCAATCTGACCAACGGCGAACACCTCGACTTGTACGACACGTCCGGTCCGTACACCGATGCCGCCGCGGTGATCGACGTCGAGCGCGGACTTTCCGCGACGCGCGACGAATGGCGCAGGCCCGAGCCGATCGACGGTGTCGCGACCCAACTCGCGTGGGCGCGCGCCGGAGTCGTGACGCCGGAGATGACCTACATCGCGGCCCGCGAGGGCGTCGACGTCGAACTGGTGCGCAGTGAGGTCGCGGCGGGGCGGGCCGTGATCCCAGTCAACCATCGTCATCCCGAATCGGAGCCGATGATCATCGGCAAGGCCTTCGCGGTGAAGGTCAATGCGAACATCGGCAACTCGGCCGTCACCTCGTCGATCGCCGAAGAGGTCGAGAAGATGGTGTGGGCCACCCGATGGGGAGCAGACACCATCATGGACTTGTCGACCGGCAAGGACATCCACGCGACGCGCGAGTGGATCATGAGGAACTCGCCGGTCCCGGTCGGCACCGTCCCGATCTACCAGGCGTTGGAGAAGGTCAACGGCGACCCGACTGCGTTGACCTGGGAGATCTACCGCGACACCGTGATCGAGCAGGCCGAGCAGGGCGTCGACTACATGACCGTCCACGCGGGCGTGCTGCTGCGCTACGTGCCGTTGACCGCCAAACGCGTCACCGGCATCGTGTCGCGCGGCGGCTCGATCATGGCAGCGTGGTGCCTCGCCCACCACACGGAGTCGTTCCTGTACACGCACTTCGACGACCTGTGCGAGATCCTCGCCCGCTATGACATCACGTTCTCACTCGGCGACGGCCTGCGTCCGGGTTCGATCGCCGATGCCAACGACGAAGCGCAGTTCGCCGAACTGCGGACCCTCGGTGAGCTGACCACTCGCGCGAAGTCGTACGGCGTCCAGGTGATGATCGAAGGGCCCGGCCACGTGCCGATGCACAAGATCGTCGAGAACGTGCAGCTCGAAGAGCAGTGGTGCGAGGAGGCTCCGTTCTACACGCTGGGCCCGCTCGCCACCGACATCGCTCCGGCCTACGACCACATCACGTCGGCGATCGGAGCCGCGATGATCGCGCAGGCAGGCACCGCGATGCTCTGCTATGTGACCCCGAAGGAGCACCTCGGTCTGCCCAACCGCGATGACGTGAAGGTCGGCGTGATCACCTACAAGATCGCCGCCCACGCCGCCGACCTCGCCAAATGCCATCCGCGGGCACAGGAGCGCGACGACGCGCTGAGCCGCGCGCGATTCGAGTTCCGCTGGACCGACCAGTTCAACCTGGCACTCGACCCCGACACGGCTCGCGAGTACCACGACGAGACGATGCCCGCCGAGCCCGCGAAGACCGCGCACTTCTGCTCGATGTGCGGACCGAAGTTCTGCTCGATGCGGATCTCCGCCGACGTGCGCGCGTACGCCGAGGAGAACGATCTCGTCACCGCTGAGGACATCGACCGCAAGATCGCCGAGGAGATGGCAGCGAAGTCGGAGGAGTTCGTGGCGGCAGGAAACCACGTCTACCTGCCGATATCGGAAGCGAACCCGGCACAGTGATCGAACCGCGTCTGCTGCCGACTGCTGCTCCGGGACAGACACCGGTGCGCGTCATGACGATCGCCGGATCCGATTCGGGCGGCGGCGCGGGCATCCAGGCCGACATGCGCACGTTC
Source organism: Gordonia liuliyuniae (assembly GCF_021738805.1). NCBI lineage: Bacteria > Bacillati > Actinomycetota > Actinomycetes > Mycobacteriales > Gordoniaceae > Gordonia > Gordonia liuliyuniae. The sequence continues at coordinate 68,288 of NZ_JAKKOR010000007.1, forward strand.
GCTCTGCTCGGCCTGCACGCCTGCGTCGCGGTCACCGCGGTGACCGTCCAGAACACGCTCGGCGTCACCGGGATCGCACCGATCCCACCGGAGACGGTCGCGGCGCAGATGCGGTCGGTGGTCCCCGACATCGGTGTGGGCGCGGTCAAGACGGGAATGCTCGCATCGGCGCCGATCATCGAGGCGATCGCGGACACGTGCGACGAACTCGACATCGGCGGCGGGCGCGGTGTCGCGCTCGTCGTCGACCCGGTGTGCGCGTCGATGCACGGTGACCCCCTGCTGGCCGACGACGCCCTCGACACGCTGGTGCGACGGATGATCCCGTTGGCCGACGTCGTCACGCCGAATCTAGACGAGGTCCGGCTGATCACTGGAATCGACGTCGTCGACGCCGCGACCCAGCGAGACGCCGCGCGTGCGGTGCGCGACCTCGGAGCCCGGTGGGCCCTGGTCAAGGGCGGGCATCTGCGCAGCAGTGAACTGAGCCCGGATCTACTGTTCGACGGCGACCAGTTCATCTCGTTGGACCTGCCGCGGGTCGACACCCCGCACGATCACGGCGCTGGCGACACTCTGGCCGCCGCCCTGTGCGGTGCGTTGGCGCACGGCTACGAGGTGCCCGACGCCGTCGACTTCGCCAAGGCCTGGGTCACCAAGGGGCTGCAGTCGGCGTACCCGCTCGGCGCGGGCCACGGACCGGTCAACCCTCTCTGGCGGCTGGGCTGAGCGGTTCGCCACGGTCCACGGTGTCGTCGTGAGTCCACGCCTGAGCGGCGAGCACGATCGCGGACGCCGCGAAGAAGCACAGCGCACCTACGAAGGTGCCGATGTTGCCCAACGTCGCGTCTGCGGTGGTCCCGGCGCTATTGACGAACGATCCGACCGCGGCGACGCCGAAAGCGATGCACCCGACCATGTTGATTTGCCCCGACCACCAGTCGACGCTGGTCGGTGCCCACACGCGGCCGGTCGATCGGGTGAAGGCGACGAGGACGAAGAACCCGCTGACGAGGAACGCCACCGAGCCGCCCGCGTCCGGGTTCCACACTAAGTGCTGCTCGCCGCGGACTGTGTGCACCTGGAGGGCCGTCGTCGTGCTCACGTTGAACAACAGCGTCCCGAAGAACTGGGTGGATGCGGCGAGCCACTCCGCTCGGAACATGACGCCAGTCCCATACGAGACCGGCACGGTCCGCGCACCGCTCAACACGAGTTGGATGAATGCGGCGCCGGTGAAGAACCAGGCACCAACGAAGTAGCTAACGTTCGCGGCATCGGATCCGGCCCAACTCCCGAATCCCGGAGCCGAGCCGAGGGCGAACAGGGACGAACCGATCATGAAGCCGACACACTGTTTCGTCAGCGTCGGCTTCAGTGCACGGACCGTCCGTACCGTGTCGTCCACGCTCATGCATACCCCTTCCAGTCAAAGGCGACGTCCCGGACTCCGTTGACTCACAGGGTCCGGGACGTCTCGTACAGGTCAGTGGTGGAACGCGGCCGTCTGGCCCTCGTGCGGCATCGGGCCGCTGAGCTTCTCGAGGAACTCGACTTCGGTGCGCAGGTCGTCGAGCAGGGCGTTGGCGAGGTCCATGCTCAGTCCGGCACGGACGACGATGCGCTGCACGGTCACCTCGGCCAGATCGTCGGCGAGCGGGTAGGCGGGCACCTGCCAGCCCTTCATGCGCAACCGGTCCTGGAGGTCGTAGAGGGTCCACGTGTCGGTGTACCCCGGCTTCATACGCCACGCGAAGACCGGGATGGTGTCGCCCTTGCTCACGAGTTCGAACGGCCCGATCTCGGCGATCGCCGACGACAGATGCTGCGCCACGTTCAGCGAGCCCTGCTGCACCGCGCGATAGCCTTCACGGCCCAGGCGCAGGAACTGGTAGTACTGCAGCAGCACCTGCGAACCGGGGCGCGAGAAGTTGAGAGCCAGGGTCGGCATGTCGCCGCCGAGGTACGCGCAGTGGAAGATCATGCTCTCCGGCAAGGCTCCTTGGTCACGCCACACGATCCAGCCGACGCCCGGATAGACCAGACCGAACTTGTGACCGGACGTGCTGATCGACGCGACCCGGTCGACGCGGAAGTCCCATTCCAGGTCGGGCTGACAGAACGGAGCGATCATCGCCCCCGAGGCACCGTCGATGTGGATGTTCACGTCCAGGCCGGTGTCGCTCTGGATCTGGTCGAGCTTCGCCGCGATCTCCTTCACCGGTTCGTATGCACCGGTGTACGTCTGACCCATGATCGCGACGACGCCGATCGTGTTCTCATCGACGTACTTCTCCAGGTCGTGGCCGTCGAGGAACAGATGGTCCTCGGTGATCGGCACCCAACGCGGCTCCACCTCGAAGTAGTTGCAGAACTTCTCCCAGCACACCTGCACGGCCGTCGACAACACGATGTTCGGACTCTCGGTCGACTTGCCCTCGGCCTTCCGGCGACCCTGCCAGCGGCGTTTGAGCGCCAGTCCACCCAGCATGCAGGCCTCCGACGATCCGATCGTCGACGTGCCGATGGCCTGCTCAACGTCCGGGTTGTGCCAGAGATTGCCCAGGATCCGCCAGCAGCGGTCTTCGATCTCGGCGGTGGCCGGGTATTCGTCCTTGTCGATCATATTCTTGTCGACAGTCTGCGCGTACAGGAGCTTGGCTTCCTTGTCCATGTACGTCGAGACGAAGGTGGCCAGGTTGAGCCGCGAGTTGCCGTCGAGCATCGCCTGGTCGTGGACGATCTGGTACGCGGTGCTCGGGAGCATCATCGCGTCCGGGAGCTCGTGACGCGGAAGCGAGGTCGTCTCGCCGTTCCGGTCGAAGACCGGACTGAGGATCATGCGGTCGTAGTCGTTGTCGGACATGTGTTGTCTCCTATTTCTCGAGCGGTTGTGAGCGAAGTCCGCCGAACAGGACCAGGTCGGCGTGGTGTCGGCAGATCACACTTCGACCGGTGGATAGAGCCGGTCCATGGTGTACTGCCTGTTCCGTCTGGCCGCTAGGACGGAGATCGACAGGAACACGACGGTGAGGCCGCTCAGCACTGCGAACGCCACCCAGAAGCGGTAGTCCACCCCGCCCATGATCATCTGTCTCAGCCCGTTGACCGTGTACGTCATCGGGTCTATCCAGTGGATGTACTGGAACGGTTTCGTCGTCGTCTCGACCGGATAGATGCCGCCGGCCGACGTCAATTGGATCATCAGGAACGCCAGTGTCACGACGCGTCCGACGGCCGGCCCGAACAGCGCGTTGAACATCTGTATCAGTGATAGGAACGCCGCGACCACCAGCAGCATGAAGAAGAACGTCCCGATCACGTGCGCGGGTCGCAGCCCCACCGCGAGCACAGTGACGGCGAAGAGGATCGCCGCTTGCAGCACGCCGACTCCGAAAGTCGGCGCGTACGACGCCAACACCGCCCGTACCGAGTTGAGGCCCTGGGCGATCGGCCTGGACTGCAGTGGAGTGAACAGCATCCACGCGATGATTCCGCCGACGAACAACGCGAGCGAGAAGAAGAACGGCGCGAAACCGGTGCCGAACGTACCGGCCTCGTTCTTGTACTTCTCGGACAGCACCACCGGTTGTGACAGCGTCTTCGCCAGTGCGTCCTGCTGCTTTTTGTTCCAGTGCGGGATGGCTTTGCTCGCTTCGTCGAGGCCGCCGGCCAACTCGTGCGCACCAGCCGCGAGTTTGGTGGTTCCGGCCGCGAGCTGGTCGGCGCCCGAGCTTAACTCGGTTGCGTCGCCGCGCGCCTTCTCGATGTCGGTGTGCAGACCGCCGGTCTCGGCGAGCGCCAGGAGCGAGTGCACCTGGCTGCCCGGCGTGGTCATCGCCGCCGACAGCATCTGAGAGTCGTGGAGCAGCGCGGTCGCAGTATTGTTCGCGTCCGGGCCGAGCCCCCGGTTGGCCAGCGCGTCTCGCGCAGGGGTCAACGATCGGGCGAGCGCGCGCATCGCGGGATCCGGGCTGCTCGCCATGCCGGTGATCGCGCTGTCGAGCGCGGTGTACCCGCGTGACTGCGTCGTGGCAGCTCCACCCACGATCTCGTTGATCGCCGTCGCACCCTCACCGACGCGGACGGCGGCGGCCTTCACTTCGGCGGGGCTGAGACCGCCCGAGGCGCTGGTGGCCGCCAGGAGCGGATCGGTCACCTTCGTGACCACACCCGACAACTCGTCGAGTGCTCCGGACAGTTCGTGCGCGCCGGAGTTCGCCGTGTCCAGCCCGGTCGCGAGTTCATTCGCCCCGTCAACGGCCTTCGTCACCTGCGGCAGCATGCTGCCGACCTCTTTGAACGCGATGTCGAACGTCTGGGTGCCGACCTGCGACGAGACCTGCGCGACGACTTGCTGTGCGGCGTCGCCGCCGAGAACCGATGCGAGGTAGTTGTTCGCGTCGTCGTAGGTGAAGATCAGGGGAGCCGATCGGGCGTTCCCGGTGGTCGGCGACACGACCGCTTCGCTGAAGTCCTTCGGCAACGTGATCGAGAAGTAGTACTTGCCGTGGGCGACACCGTCGGCGGCCTCCGACTCGGAGACCACGTGCAAGTCGAGCTGCTTGGATTCGACGAGCCCCTGCACCACTTGCTCGCCTGCGGCGAGCGGTTTGCCCTCGAGTGTGGCACCGGCGTCCATGTTGACCAGGGCGATCGGCATCTTGTCGACTTCGTTGAACGGGTTCCAGAACGCCCAGAGGTAGAGGGCGCCGTACATGAGCGGCATCAGGATGATGACGGCCAGTGCCAGGCGTGGCATCCGCCCGCGGTAGTACCGCTTGAAGTCGCTGCCTGGGGAGAATGCGGCGAGCATCTTCATCGGATCTGGTCCTCACGTTCGAGACGGACAAACTCGTCGTCGGTCAGGTTGGGTACATCGAGGACGTCACGAATGCCCGGCTGAGGGCGCACACCGTTGACGTCCGCGGTGATGACGGTCTGTTCGTGTCCGAGCGCGACGAGGCGTTCCAGCAGCAGCCGGCTACTGCCGTCGCTCGACAGCTTGTCGACGCCCCCAACCACCAGGAGTTCGGGATGACGGATGTTCGCCATCGCGATACGGAAGAGTGCCGCCGTGAGCTGCGGGAGCTCCTCGACGTAGGCGTCGAGCGACGGCAGTGTCAGCGGGCCGAAGATCGGGCGGCACAGTCGTTCGAGGTCGTCCTGTGTCGACTGTCCGACGAACTTGTACCAGGGCGCCGTCCATCGAAGCTGTTCGGTGAGGACGTCATGGACCCGGATCGTCTGTTCGATGCCGTCCACCTCGTCGACGAACCCGAGTGCTGCCCTCGCGAACAGACCATGCGCGTTGTTGCGCTGTCCGAATGATTCGAGGACCCCCGACGTCGGCTTCATCCGGCCGGCAAGCGTGAGAAGCAGCGCCGTGCGGCCGCGCCCACCGGCGCCGACGAGAACAGTGAGTCCACCTCGGCGGACACGCAGGTCCACCGGGCCGTAGATCTTGCCCCATGATGCTCGGACGCCGATACCGTGCGCGTCGAGCAGGACGTCCTCGGGTCCGCCTGTGTATTCGGGTCCGGCTGTGTATTCGGGTCCGCCTGTGTATTCAGTGGCCGCCGTGTCGGGGTACGAGCCGGCGGGAAATTGTTCTGTCATCGTTGTTCTACAAGTCGTTCTTGACGACGACGCCGTTCTTGACGATCACCTTGAGTTGCTCGTCCGGTCTGCCGATGATCGACAGGTCGGCGATCGGGTCGCCGTCGAAGAGCAGCATGTCGGCCCACGCGCCCTCAGCGATCGTGCCCAGTTGATGCGCCGCGTACGGGTTGCGCGGGCCGGCCATCCCGAACAGCTCGGCATTGCCCGAGGTCAGCATCTTGAGGGCGTCGACGTTGGTGTAAAACTCGCCGAGTCGTGCGGCCATCTCACTCTGCTTCGGCGCCGACGCGGGCTCCAACAGGAGGTCGGTGCCCCATGCCGTCTTCACTCCGTGCTTGCGCGCCCAGCCGTATACCGCGTCTGTGCCGTTGCAGATCTGCACGTTCTTCGCCGCTCGCCCCGGATCCGGGTACGAGTGGTCGTGCTCGGCGAACGGCTGCATCGACAGCCAGATGTCCTTCTCGGCGATCAGCGCGACGGTGTCCTCGTCGGCGAGGTGGCCGTGCTCGATGGACCGTACACCCGCATCGATCGCCCGACGGATCCCCTCCACCGTGTAGACGTGTGTCGCTACGTACGTGCCGTAATCGGCGGCCGCTTCGACGGCGGCTCGGATCTCGTCGGTCGTGTACTGGAGCGTGTTCAACGGGTCGTACATCGACGCGGCACCGCCGCCGACAGTCAACTTGATTTGGGTCGCGCCCTTGCGCAGTTGTTCGCGCACCGCCGTCAATACCTTCGCGGCGCCGTCTGCGACACGCGTAAATCCGATCTCCTCCGTCCGACTCGGGCCGCCGCCGAACGCCTGCGGCGTCTGGTACACGAACGCGAAGTCGGCGTGACCGGACGTCTGCGAGATCATCGCTTGACTCGGGAAGATGCGGGGGCCTTCGAACTGACCACGATCGATCGCCGTCTTCACCGCAGCGAGGTCGCCGCCCATGTCTCGCACCGTGGTGAATCCACGGTGCAGCATAGATTTCGCCTCGGCGAGCGTATTGATATAAAGCCCGCCCGTCGGCCCCATGATGAAGTCCATATAGCTGTTGGCGTTCCCCATCAGATGGACGTGAGCATCGCTCATGCCGGGCATCAGAAAACGTCCACCGGCGTCGATGACAGTGTCACCAGCCTGTTGCGCGACCGGCGAGGTCGACACCGCGGAGATGGTCGTACCGGAGAATACGACATCCGCTCCGACTACTTTTCGATCGTCGATCCCGTTGAACAGGTTGCAGTTTCGAATGACGGTCCGAGACCGTCCGGGAGGCGTATCCATACGCAGAATCATAAACAAAGACTTCGTAAAAATGCACAAATCAATGCGATCACTCAACGCCCTGACCGGTTTATTCGCACGAGCCACGAGCCATGGATGACTATTCGGAAAACTCTTTGTAGATTATTCGAACTACATTTCAGCTACCATTAACGCAGCGTCCAAGTTTATGAATTGCGGTTACCTGGCTCAATACTGACCTGAATCGGCACATTATTGCCTACTCTGCCACGACGGGAAGTTCTTATGAGCGATCTTCTGTCGCCTAGCGGTCGGCGCGTTTCCGAAGCTCGGCTTTGGCGAGTGAATTCTTGTGGACTTCGTCGGGACCGTCGGCGAAGCGGAGGGTGCGGATGCCCGCGTAGGCCTCGGCGAGCGGGAAGTCCTGGGAGAGACCTCCCGCACCGTGCACCTGGATCGCCTTGTCGAGGATCCACTGGACGGTCTTCGGGGTGACGATCTTGATCGCCTGGATCTCGCTGTGCGCACCCTTGTTGCCGACAGTGTCCATCAGCCAGGCCGTCTTGAGGACCAGCAGGCGCAGTTGCTCGATGCGCACCCGCGACTCGGCGATCCAGTCACGAATGACGCCTTGGTCGGCGAGCGGTCGGCCGAAGGCGACACGTCCCGCCGCGCGGTCGCACATCAACTCGATCGCACGCTCGGCCAGACCGATCGCACGCATGCAGTGATGGATGCGGCCCGGCCCGAGACGGGCCTGCGCGATGGCGAAACCTGTACCCTCGTCGGCGATCACGTTGGTGACCGGCACGCGGACGTCGGTAAACCTCATCTCGGCGTGGCCGCCGTGACTGTGGTCGTCGTACCCGAACACCTCCATGCCGCGGATGATCTCGAGGCCGGGGGTGTCGCGCGGGACGAGGACCTGCGACTGCTGTCGGTGCCGCGGAGCCTCCGGGTCGGTCTTGCCCATCACGATGAAGATCTTCGCGTTGGGGTTCATCGCCCCGGTGATCCACCACTTGCGGCCGTTGATGACGTAGTCGTCACCGTCGCGTCGGATGGACAGTTCGATGTTGGTGGCGTCGGAACTCGCGACGTCGGGTTCGGTCATCGCGAACGCCGACCGGATGGTCCCGTCGAGCAACGGCTGCAACCACTCGGCCTGCTGCGCCGACGTGCCGAACTCGTTGAGGACCTCCATGTTGCCGGTGTCGGGCGCCGCGCAGTTGAAGACGGCGGGCGCCAGTTGAGAGCTCCGGCCGGTGATCTCGGCGAGCGGCGCGTACTGCAGATTGGTCAGACCGGCACCGTTCTCGCCGGGCAGGAAGAGGTTCCAGAAACCGCGCGACCGCGCTTGCGCGCGCAACTCGGTCAGGATCGGAACGCTGTCCCACGCCCACTTGTCCTCCAGCGCGGCCAGCTGGTCACCGAATACCTTCTCGGCCGGATAGACGTGACTGTCCATGAAGGCGTTTACGCCGTCGACCAGTTCGCGAGTCTTCTCGTCGAATCCGAAATCCATCTCAGTTCTCCTTCAACGCAGCGATGCCCGCGTCCAATAGTCCAAACACTCCGTCGCCGAGCTGCGCGAAGCCGTCTCCGACGGTCTGCCCGTTCACGAATCTGTAGTGGATGCCCTCGACGATGCCCGCCAGCTTGAAGCAACCGAGAGCGATGTAGAAGCCGAGATCGCTGAGGTCGCGGTCGCTGCCCGCCGCATACCGCTCGATGATCTCCTGCTCGGTGAGGTACCCCGCCGCTTCTGTGGCGTCGGTGACCGCACCCGGCGTGACCTGCGCGAGACGCCCGTAGATGAGCATGAGCGCCAGGTCGGTGAGCGAGTCGCCGATCGTCGACAGTTCCCAGTCGACGACGGCCCCCATCTCGTCCTGCGGGGTCACGAGAACGTTGTCCAGGCGGTAGTCCCCGTGCACGATCCCGGGCGCACTGTCGGCGGGGACCCGCTCGGACAGCATCGTGTACAGCAATTCCATCGACGGGAGGTCCCGCGTGCGTGCGGCCGCGAACTGTTTGCGCCAGCGTTCCACCTGACGGCCGAGGAACCCTTCGGGACGTCCGGCGTCTGCCAAGCCTACTTCTGCGGGGTCGACGCGATGCAGGTCGACGAGGGTGTCGACGAGCCGTTCGGCGATTGTGCGTGTCCGCTTCGGCCCGAGAGCGCCGAGCTCGCTCTTCGACCGGTACGGCACCCCGTCCACCTCGGACATCACGTAGAACGGTGCGCCGAGCACCTCGGTGTCCTCGCACATCGCGTACATGGTCGGCACGGGCACCGCGGTCGGCGCCAGCGCCGACATCATCCGGAACTCGCGTCCCATGTCGTGCGCGGTCGCCAACAGGTGGCCGACCGGCGGCCGACGCAGGATCCACGACGACGAACCGTCGGTGATGCGGTACGTCAGATTCGACTTGCCGCCTGCGATCAGCGTCGCCGCCAGGTCCGAACCGGCACCATCCACGTGTCGCGGCAGCCAGTCGCCGAGGACGGCAAGGTCGAGGCCGGGGTGTTCGGGCGCCATCAGAACGCCATCACGGATACGGTCTCGGCGACGCAGACGGGTTTGTCGGAGCCCTCGCGTTCGACGGTCACCCGATTCACCACCTGCAACCCCGCTCCTGTCTCGGTCACCGACACGAGTTCGACGCCTGCGCGCACGCGCGAACCGACAGGCAGCGGCGACGGGAACCGCACCTTGTTGCTGCCGTAGTTGACGCCCATCGTCGTCCCGGCGACCTTGTAGACCTGCCCCACCAGCATCGGGATGAGTGACAGTGTCAGGTATCCGTGCGCGATGGTCGATCCGAACGGTCCAGCGGAGGCCCGCTCCGGATCGACGTGAATCCACTGGTGATCGCCGGTCGCCTCCGCGAAGCGATCGATGCGTTCCTGGTCGATCTGCAGCCAGTCGGAGTACCCGAGGTGGGTGCCGACCGCTGCTTCGAGTTCGGCTCGGCCGTTGAGGATCTTCATCGTCTCTCCCTCTGCGATCACGTGGTGGCAGGCGCGGCGGTCGGTTCTCAGTCCTTGGGTCCGCCCGCGACGTACAGCACCTGTCCGGAGACGAAGCCTGCGCCTTCGCTCGCGTAGAAGCTGACGGCGTGCGCGATGTCTGCGGGCTCGCCGACTCGCTGCACGGGGATCTCCTTGGCCATCGCGGACTTGAAGTCGTCGAACGGGACGCCGATGCGCTCGGCCGTCGCCGCCGTCATGTCGGTGGCGATGAAGCCCGGGGCGATCGCGTTCGCGGTGACGCCGAACCGTCCGAGTTCCAGGGCGAGCGTCTTGGTGAAGCCCTGCATGCCAGCCTTGGCCGCGGAGTAGTTGGCCTGACCGCGGTTGCCGAGCGCCGACGTCGACGACAGGTTGACGATGCGTCCCCAGCCTTCCTTCGTCTGGTAGTTCTGCACCTCGCGCGCCATCAGGAACGCGCCGCGCAGGTGGACGCCCATCACTGCGTCCCAGTCGGAGACGGTCATCTTGAACAGGAGGTTGTCGCGGATGATGCCTGCATTGTTGACGAGGATCGTCGGTGCGCCCAGTTCGGCTGCGACACGGCTGACCGCTGCTTCGACGGCGACCTCGTCGGAGACGTCCGCGCCGACGGCGAGTGCCCTGCCGCCCGCCCCGACGATCTCGTCGACGACACTCTGGCAGGCGGATTCGTCGAGGTCGAGGACGGCGACGGCGTGTCCGTCGGACGCGAGACGGCGCGCGACTTCCGCACCGATTCCGCGAGCCGCTCCGGTGACGATGGCTGTGCGCTGCGTGGTCATGAACACTCCCTATGGAACTGGTTGCCGACGATCACATGATCCACGCGTCGACCCGCCGCCGCAGCGATTCGCCGCGAGCGGCGAGCACGAGTGCAATCCCGAAGACCGAGTAAGCGATCGCTTATTTTTCCACGGCCCACTATGCCCCAGGGTGTGAGGCCCGTCAACAGCCAGACCGGTCAACAGTGGACTCGCCGGTCGACGAGTCACACCGTCGACGGCGTCAGCGCGCGATGCTCTGGCGGTACTCGACGGGGCCGATGCCGTAACGCGCTTTGAACCGGTTGCGGAAGGTCGCGACCGAGCCGAACCCGGACGCCGCTGAGATGTTGCCGACCGGCAGCCACGGGTTGGCGACGAGCATCTCGCGCGCGGTCTCGACCCGTGCGTCCGCGATCCGCGTCGCCAGCGACTGGTCGGTGTTCTCGAAGATGCGATACAGCTGACGCCGCGACAGATGGAGTTCGGCGGCGATACTGTCCGGCGTGAAGTCCGGGTCGCGATGCCGTCGCGCGATCAAGTCGATCGCCGACTGATGGTTGAACAGCGCATCGTCCTGCAACCGATACCCGTCGACGGACGCGAGCTCGGCCAATGCCGCGGTGATGAGGTCGACGGCCGCGAGCTCGGCGTCGGCCGACGGCGCGGGGACATCGGCGGCCGCAGTGTCGGCGGCGAACCGCCGAACGAATCCGGCGGCGGCCCGCGAGAGCAGGGTCCGCTTGTTGATCGGCCGACGCGGCTGTTCGGCGAGCGGCCGATGCTTGCCGAGCACGGCGAGCGGGATCACCAGCCCGGACGGGTCAGTGACGCCTGCGGCAGTCTGAATGAAGGGGCTCGCCGTCGAGACGAACACCAGGTCGCCCGCCGAGTACTCGTGCTCCCGTCCGTCCTGGCGCAGGACGGTCCGACCACGCATAGAGGTGACCGTGACCAGAAGCAGTTCGTACGGATCGGCCTGGATGCGTTCTGCCGTCCGCGCGACCCGGGCGGGCGAGTGCAGTGCGCAGAACGTCGCGGTCATCGACAGCTCACGGTCGAACCGGACCGCGCGGAACTGGTCAGGATCGCGTGGAACGATGTCGACGCCGCCTTGCCACTCCTGCACCCCCGTCGCGCCGAGGAAGCGGGACGGGCGGGCGAGGCGCGCCCGGTCCACGCCGAGTCGCGATTCCCACGCCGCAACCAGTTGGGGGGTGAGCTGGATGCCGACGTCATCAGCGGATTCTCGGGCCGCAACCAGCGGCCTGCCGAGACGGGGGCGGGTCGGCGCATAGTTCATCGTCGTCATATGACCTCGATCAGTTTCGTCACGATCTGAAGTCGGCTGGGGAGGGAGCCGAGGCAATGCTGCCGTATCGGACACTACTTGCACCGACAACTGTCGAGGGCGCTATTCACCAAAACCAGATCGTTCGATCAGAAATCAGCACGGTAAAGTGAACGCGCGCACAACTCTCCGAGAACCGATTTCCGCCCCGCACTAGGAGCAGACCGTTGACCCAACCGCCGCCCCCGCACACTCCCGACGAGCCCGGGACCAGCGGCGATGATCTCTCGCGCGAGCAGTCCGCACCCCACGACATGACGCAGACACCGTACGGCGCGATCCCGAACGACCTCTACAGCGGTCCCCCGGCCGCCGCGACAGCCGCAGCGGGTGCGAGCGCCGCGGCGCGCCGTATGCAGATCATCGCGGCCGTCGCCTGCGCAGCGGCCGCGATCGTCATCATCGCGTTCTTCATCGTCGGCAACAAGGACCGCAACGAGACGCCCGCGCACACCGTGACCAGCGTCGTCACCGAGACCGAGACCGAGGACGGGGACGCCACCACCGTCACGCAGACGACGACGGCGACCCGCGAGAACACGGCGACCGAGCGCCAGACCGGGACGCGGACGGTGACGGACACCGTGACCCGGACCCGGACGGCGACCGAGACGGAGACCGTGACCGACACCACCACCGTTGAAGTTCCGGCTCCCTCCGAGGCGGCAGAGACCAGCTAACCGACCCCTACCCGAGCGAGCGGAGCGCCGGCACGACGTCCTCGGTGAACGCCTCGAGGAAGCGTCGCTGGTCAGCTCCCGGGTTGTGGAAAACGAGGTGATTGAGCCCGGCGTCGAGGTACGGCTTGATCTGGGCGACGGCATCGTCGGCGTTTGACGCGACGATCCACCGTTTGGCGACCTGTTCGATCGGTAGTTCGTCAGCCAACCGTTCCATCTCGACCGACGAGTTGACGCTGTGCTTCTGCTCGGGGGTGAGCGAGAGGGGAGCCCAGAACCGGGTCTGCTCGAGTGCGCGGTCCGGATCTCGGTCGTAGGAGATCTTGATCTCGATCATCCGATCGATTCCGTCGAAGTCGCGTTCGGCCTTCGCCGCGCCCTCCTTGACCGCCGGGATCAGCTTCTCGGTGTAGAGGTCCATGCCCTTGCCCGAGGTGCAGATGAAACCGTCACCCGCACGACCCGCGTAGCGTGCGACGACGGGTCCGCCCGCGGCGATGTACACCGGGATCGGCTTCTCCGGCACGTCGTACATGTACGCGTCCTGTGTGGAGTAGTAGTCACCCTCGAAGTTCACCTTCTCGCCCGTCCACAGTTCCCGCATCAGGCGGACCGATTCGCGCAGCCGCGCAAAGCGCTCCTTGAACTCGGGCCACTCGCCGCGGAAGCCGGTCGCGTACTCGTTGAGAGCCTCACCGGTGCCGACACCGAGCATGACGCGGTCGGGGAACAGGCAGCCCATCGTGGCGAACGCTTGCGCGATGACCGCAGGGTTGTAGCGGAATGTCGGGGTCAACACCGACGTCCCCATCTGCAGTCGCTCGGTCCGTTCGCCGACCGCGGCCATCCAGGCGAGGGAGAACGGTGCGTGGCCGCCGTTGTGGCGCCACGGCTGGAAGTGGTCACTGACGGTCACCGAGTCCAAGCCGAACTCTTCGGCGGCGACCCCGAGTTCGACGAGGTCACGGGGGCCGAACTGTTCGGCCGAAGCCTTCAATCCGAGTTTGAGCGATGCCATGGGGCTCCTTCGATGTGGTGTGGGGTGGCCGCGTGTCAGCGGAAGGCGTCGAACCCGGTGAGTGCTTTGCCGATCATCAATTGATGCATCTCGCTGGTGCCCTCGTAGGTGAGGACCGACTCCAGGTTGTTGGCGTGCCGGATCACCGGGTATTCGAGGGTGATCCCGTTGGCGCCGAGGATCGTCCGGCATTCGCGGGCGATCGCGATCGCCTCCCGGACGTTGTTGAGCTTGCCGAGACTGATCTGTTCGGGACGGATCGTCCCGGCGTCCTTCATCCGTCCGAGGTGAACGGCGAGCAGGAACGCCTTGCCGACTTCGAGCGCCATGTCGGCGAGTTTCGCCTGGGTCAGCTGGAATCCGCCGAGCGGCTTGTCGAACACCTCGCGTTCGTCTGCGTACCGGAGCGCCGTCTCGAGGCTGTCGCGTGCGGCGCCGACCGCACCGAACACGATGCCGAAACGGGCTTCGTTGAGACAGCTGAGCGGGCCGCGAAGGCCCTCGACTCCGGGCAGCACCGCGTCGGCCGGCAACCGGACGTCCTCGAGGACGAGTTCACCGGTCACCGAGGCGCGCAGCGACATCTTGTGCTTGATCTCGTTCGCCGAGAATCCCGGGGTGTCGGTGGGTACGACGAATCCACGGATACCGCGCGGGTCGGGGGCGTTGGTCTGCGCCCAGACGACGGCGACGTCGGCGACGCTCCCGTTGGTGATCCACATCTTGGCACCGTTGAGAATCCAGTCGTCGCCGTCACGGCGGGCGGTGGTGCGCATGCCCGCCGGGTTGGATCCGAAGTCGGGCTCGGTGAGTCCGAAACAGCCGATCGCCTCACCGCGCGCCATCGCGGGCAGCCACTGGTCCTTCTGCTCGTCGCTGCCGAACGCGTGGATCGCGAACATCGACAACGAGCCTTGGACGGAGATGAAGCTGCGCAGGCCGCTGTCGACGGCTTCGGACTCCATACAGGCCAGCCCGTACGCGGTGGCCGATGTGCCTGCGCAGCCGTAGCCCTGAAGATGCATGCCGAACAGGCCGAGCTCGCCGAGTTCGAGAGCGAGTTCGCGGACCGGGAGCGTGCCGTCCTCGAACCAGCCTGCCACGTGCGGGCGCAGGCGTTTGGCCCCGAACGCGGCAACTGTGTCGACGATGGCTCGCTCGTCGTCGTCGAGCAGTCCGGCGAATCCGAACAGTTCGTCCACACTGCTACGCGTCATACGTCGTCTCCTCTTCCGGCGGTGATCCGCCGCTGATCGAGTGTCAGTCCTCACCTTACGACCGTCGCCGACTTCGCCGCGCTGCGAGGGAGCCGATGCTGGGGCATCATTAGCCTGTCGTGCCGCGCCCGCGTCCGACACCTCAACAGTTCGAGCGATCCCCGGAGGGCTCCCCGTGCCGATACCCGCGGCCTACCTGCTCGCCGATCGGGCACCGCTGCCTCGCACCCTCTGCGACGTCCTCGCGGAGACGGCGAGGACTCATCCGGACGCGCCCGCCATCGACGACTCCGACGCGATGGTGACCTATTCGGAACTGATCGCGTTGATCCGTCGCGTCAGCGGCCGCCTATCGGCGATCGGCGTCGGCCGCGGCCACCGGGTCGGGATCCGCATGCCGTCGGGCAGCCGCGACCTGTACCTCGCGATCCTGGCGACACTCTGGGCGGGCGCCGCATACGTTCCGGTCGACGCGGACGATCCCGACGAGCGAGCCCGCCTGGTATTCGACGAGGCTGACGTCGACGCGATCATCGACGCCGACGGAATCCATCCGCAGACGGCCCGCGTGGCGCCGCAGCAATCCGACGGGCAGAGCACTCCGGCCGGCGCCTCGCCCCCGACACCGTCGGACGACGCATGGATCATCTTCACGTCGGGGTCGACGGGTAAGCCGAAGGGCGTCGCCGTGACCCATCGAAACGCCGCCGCATTCGTCGACGCCGAAGCCGCCCTGTTTCTTCAGGACGCCCCGCTGGGCCCCGGGGATCGTGTGCTCGCGGGACTGTCGGTCGCGTTCGACGCGTCGTGCGAGGAGATGTGGTTGGCGTGGCGCAGCGGGGCCTGCCTCGTGCCCGCGCCGCGCGCGCTGGTGCGGTCCGGCATGGATCTGGGCCCTTGGCTGGTGAAACGCGATATTAATGTGGTGTCGACGGTGCCGACGCTCGCGTCGATGTGGCCTGCCGAAGCGCTCGAGATGGTGCGACTGCTGATCTTCGGCGGGGAGGCGTGCCCGCCCGAACTCGCGGACCGGCTCGCCACCGCCGATCGCGAGGTGTGGAACACCTACGGCCCGACGGAGGCGACCGTGGTCGCCTGCGCGGCCCCTCTGCGGCGCGGGGAACCCGTCCGGATCGGGCTGCCGTTGATCGGCTGGGATCTGGCGGTCGTCGACGCGAACGGCGAACCCGTCGCCGACGGCGAGTCCGGTGAGCTCGTGATCGGCGGCGTCGGACTGGCCCGCTACCTCGACCCAGTCAAGGACGCCGAGAAGTATGCTCCGGCGCCGGCGCTCGGCTGGGACCGCGCCTACCGCAGCGGCGACCTCGTCACCCTCGACAGCGCTGGACTGCTGTTCGTCGGCCGCGCCGACGACCAGGTGAAGATCGGCGGACGGCGCATCGAGCTCGGCGAGATCGACAACGCTCTGCAGAGTCTCCCCGGCGTCAGCGGTGCGGCGGTCACCGTCCGCACCACCGAATCGGGCAACGCGTTCCTCGTCGGCTACCTCGCGTCGACCGACCCGGACTTCGACGTCGCGGCGGCACGCGCGAGGTTGCAAGCCGAACTGCCCGCCGCTCTCGTCCCGCGGCTGGTCCTGATGGACGAGCTGCCCACCCGCACCTCCGGGAAGGTCGACCGCGACGCTCTCCCCTGGCCCGCCCCGGGCACCGACTCCGGCGACGAACCGTCCGATCTGTCCAGCACCGAGGCTTGGCTCGCACAGCAGTGGTCCACCGTGCTCGGCGTCGACGTGTCGAGCCCCACGGCCGACTTCTTCGCCGAGGGCGGCGGGTCGCTCTCGGCCGCGCAGCTGGTCACCGCGTTGCGCAGCCGATACCCGGAGATCACCGTCGCCGCCCTCTACGACCACCCCCGACTCGGTTCGCTGGCGGAGATGCTCGATGCGCTCGACCCGACGGCGGCGGTCGAACCCCGCGAGGTGAAGCCCGTCCCGTTCTCGACCGGTGTCGCGCAGACCGTCGCGTCGGTCCCGCTCGCCACGCTGACCGGCGTCCAATGGGTCACCTGGCTCGGAGTGGCGAACAACGTCGCCGACTGGGCGGCCGGCAGGCTCGGTTACGACGCCCCGTGGCTCATCAGCGTGAACTGGTGGGCGTTGCTCATCGCGTTCGGCGTGTTCGTGACACCGGTGGGCCGTATGACGATCGCGGCGATCGGTGCGCGCCTGCTCCTGCACGGGGTCGCCGCCGGACGGTATCCGCGCGGCGGCGGCGTCCACATCCGTCTCTGGATCGCCGAGCGTCTGATGGCGGCGAGCGGTGCGCACAATCTGTCGGGCGCGCCGTGGATGCCGACCCTCGCACGGGCTCTCGGCGCTCGGATCGGCAACGACGTCGACCTGCACTCGCTGCCGCCAGTCACCGGACTGCTGCGGATCGGTGACGGAGCCGCCGTGGAACCCGAAGTCGACCTCGCGGGCTGGTGGCTCGACGGCGACGTCCTGATCATCGGCGAGATCACCGTGAAACCGGGCGCCGTCGTCGGCAGCCGCTCGACGCTGTTCCCCGGAGCCGTCGTCGGCCGCGACGCGATCGTCGACCCCGGCTCCGGTGTGACGGGCAAGGTGAAGGCCCGGCAGCGCTGGGGCGGCTCCCCCGCGATGAAGCTCGGCAAGGCCAAGCCGACGTGGCCGGCGGAACGTCCGAAGACGCGTCGGTGGTGGGTGGCAGTCTACGGCGGCACCGCGCTCCTGATCTCCGCGGGCCCGCTGATCTCGTTGGCGGTCGGCCTCGCCGTCGCGGGCAGCTGGGCCGTCTCCGCCGACCGTCTGCGCACCGCGACGTGGCGGATGCTCGCGCTCGCACCCGTCGGCGCCGTCGCCGCGATGGCGGTGTTCGCGCTGCTCACCTTGATCGGGGTCCGGTTGGCGTCGATCAGGATGACGGCTGGAACACACCCCGTCCGGTCCCGCGTGGGATGGCAGGTGTGGGCGACCGAACGCATGATGGATGCCGCCCGCACCTACCTCTTCCCGCTGTACGCGAGCCTGTTGACCCCGTGGTGGTTCCGTGCGCTCGGCGCGTCGATCGGCACCGGCACCGAGATCTCGACGGCCCTCGTGGTCCCCAAGTTCACGACCGTCGGCGACGACTCGTTCCTCGCGGACGACACGCTTGTCGCGTCGTACGAGTTGGGCGGCGGCTGGATGCGGGTCGGCGAGGCGAAGATCGGTAAACGCGCATTCCTTGGCAACTCCGGCATGATCGCCCCGGACCGCAAGGTTCCCAAGAATGGTCTCGTCGCGGTGCTGTCGGCCGCGCCGTCGAAGGCGAAGAACGGGTCGAGTTGGTTGGGCAGTCCGCCCGTCCGGTTACGACGCACCGCGGCGCAGACCGATTCGGCGCGCACCTTCGCGCCGGCTTTCGGCGTGAAGTTCGCGCGGGCGACCGTCGAGACGCTGCGGCTGACGGCGGTCATGGTGTCGTTCGCGATCGGGGTGTGCGTGCTGTTCGCGATGCAGATCGCCGCCGACAAGTGGGGCGTGATTGCGGCGGTGCTGCTGAGCGGTGTGATCCTGTTGGCCGCGGGCGCGGTGGCCGGTGCGGTGGCCTGTGTGGCGAAGTGGACGGTCGTCGGACCGATCCGACCGTCCGAGCATCCGCTGTGGAGTTCGTTCGTCTGGCGCAACGAATTGTCGGATGCCTTCGTCGAGACGGTGGCCGCACCGTGGTTCGCTAATGCCGCGACCGGCACCCCAGCCCTCACCCTGTGGCTGCGGTCGTTGGGCGCGACGATCGGCAGGGGCGTGTGGTGCGAGTCGTACTGGCTGCCCGAAGCGGATCTCGTCGAACTCGGCGACGGCGCCAACGTGCAGCGCGGCTGCGTGGTCCAGACTCATTTGTTCCACGACCGTGTGATGGCGATCGACCACGTCCGGATCGGCGCGGGCGCGACCCTCGGACCGCACTGCGTCGCGCTCCCGGCGTCCGGTGTCGGCGAGTCGGCGACAGTCGGCCCAGCGTCCCTGGTGATGCGCGGTGACGTCGTCCCGGACCACACCGTGTGGCAGGGCAACCCGATCGCGCCGTGGACACGGTGATCACGCAGGTCCCTGCTCCGGCGACGCCGGTAGGGTTGACGCGTATCGCGGACAACAGACGGAGAGGTAGTGCCGAGTAAACGGAACACGCAGGAACCGACGTTGCCGGGCGGTCACCACGAGCTCGACCCGTACATGCCGCACAGCGGCAATCTCGGCTACCGGATCTCGCGATACGCTCTCGAACTCGGCTATCGCGTCGCCAGCAACCGTCTGTCCGGCACGGCGACGATCTCCGCCACCTCGTACCAGGAGTTGACGCGGTTCGCCCTCGACCTCGCGACGTCGATGCGCGTCGACCGGGTCACCGTGAACGGTTCCCGCGCCCGCTACTCGCATCGTGGAGGCAAGCTCTCGATCACCCCGGGCTCGCCGATCCCGCCGGGCGGCGTCATATCGATCGTCGTCCGCTACGGCGGCACGCCCCGGCCTGTGCGCGGACCGTTCGGCGACGTCGGCTGGGAGGAGCTCGACAATGGAGCCCTGTGCGCGAACCAGCCGGACGGCGCCCCGTCGTGGTTCCCGTGCGACGACCACCCCGAGGCGAAGGCGTCGTTCCACATCGAGGTCACCACCGACAGTCCGTACTACGTGCTCGCGAACGGGCGGCTCGCGTCCAAGCAGCGCCGCGCCGCGCAGACCACGTGGATGTACGACCAGGTGGAGCCGATGTCGACGTACCTCGCGTCCATCCAGATCGGCCAGTACGAGCATCGGACCCTGGCGACGTCGCCGGTCCCGGTGCACGCGCTGGTCCCACCGTCGCTGTCGAAGCGCTTCGAGGTGAGCTTCGCGCACCAG
Organism: Gordonia liuliyuniae; assembly: GCF_021738805.1. NCBI lineage: Bacteria > Bacillati > Actinomycetota > Actinomycetes > Mycobacteriales > Gordoniaceae > Gordonia > Gordonia liuliyuniae. Next base: position 88,057 of record NZ_JAKKOR010000007.1, read on the forward strand.
GTGCAGATGGTCGGTGCGTTCACCGAGATGTTCGGGCCGTACCCGTTCCCGCAGTACACGGCCGTCGTCACCGAGGACGAGCTGGACATTCCGTTGGAGGCGCAGAGCTTTTCCACGTTCGGAGCCAATCACTGCGACGGTTCCCGCGACCATGAACGGCTCGTAGCCCACGAACTGGCCCATCAGTGGTTCGGGAACTCGGTGACCGGCGCCCGGTGGCGCGACATCTGGTTGCACGAGGGCTTCGCCTGTTACGCCGAATGGCTGTGGAGTCAGCACAGCGGTGGCCGGTCCGCCGACGAATGGGGCCGCCACTACTACGAGAAGTTGCAGCAGACGAGGTTCACGACACCGCTCGCCGATCCCGGCCCCCGCACCATGTTCGACGACTGGGTCTACAAACGCGGAGCTCTCACTCTGCACGCGCTGCGGCTCCGGCTGGGCGACGGCGAGTTCTTCGCCCTGCTGCGGCGGTGGACCGATAAGTACCGATACCAGTGTGCGACCACCGAAGACTTCATCGCGCTCGCGTCGACGTTCACCTCCGAGTCGCTAAAGGACCTGTGGCGGGACTGGCTGTTCACGCCCGAACTACCGCGGTATCCGACTCTGTAGACGAACGCCCGGCAATTACTAGCACGTATTCGGCGAGAATCAGGCTTCTCGGCCGAGTAGCTACCGCATGCGTGCTGGAAATTCCGGTAGCCGCCCGGCAGTCCGCGCCTGCGCCAACGACGGTGCGGCGGTGTCCTTCCCGGACAGTTCGTAGTGCAGCGGTGCACCGTCGCGGCCGACGGTCGGCCACTCGATGCCTAACTCCTCATCGAGAGGGTGCACCCCGTGTTCGGCTGTCGGGTTGTAGCCGGTCGAGCACAGGTAGGTGACGGTCGAGCCGTCTTGCAGGGAGCAGAAGCCGTGCCCGAGCCCTTCGGCGAGGTAGACGGCCCTGCGGTCGACGTCGTCGAGAAGCACTGCATCCCATTCCCCGAACGTCGGTGAACCGACACGGATGTCGACGATGACGTCGACGATGGCACCGACCGTGCATGTCACGTATTTGGCCTGTCCGGGCGGGACGTCGGCGAAGTGGATGCCGCGCAGCGCGCCTGCAGCCGACACCGAGGTGTTCACCTGTGCCAGGTCGAACCGGTGGCCGATCGTCTCGGCGAGCACATCCGCTTTGAACGCTTCGAGGAAGACGCCGCGGTCGTCGCCGTGTTGGACGGGCGTGAACTCCCACGCGCCGTCGATGCCCAGAGGTCGAACCCGCATCACAGTTCTCGTCCGCGGTCGAGCAGGTCGAACAGATATGCGCCGTAGCCGGATTTGAGGAGCGGCTGGGCGAGGTCACGCAGCCGCGCGTCATCGATATAGCCGAGGCGCCACGCGATCTCCTCGGGCACCGCGATCTTGAGGCCCTGCCGCTGTTCGACGGTCCTGACGAAGTTACTCGCGTCGAGGAGCGAGTCGAAGGTTCCGGTGTCGAGCCATGCGGTGCCCCGCTGCAGCACCGTGACATGCAGCTTGTCGCGTCGCAGGTATTCGGCGTTGACGTCGGTGATCTCGTACTCGCCCCGCGCCGACGGGCGCAAGCGGGACGCGATCTCCACGACATCGTTGTCGTAGAAGTAGAGGCCGGGCACCGCGTACCGCGACGTCGGCCGCGCAGGCTTCTCCTCCAGCGCGATCGCTCGGCCCGCGTCGTCGAATTCGACGACGCCGTACGCCGTCGGATCGGCGACACGGTAGGCGAAGATCGCGCCGCCGTCGACGTCTCCGTAACCGCGCAACTGGTTGCCGAGGCCGGGCCCGTAGAAGATGTTGTCCCCGAGGACGAGGGCCGCCGTCTCGTCGCCGATGTGGTCGGCGCCGAGCACGAACGCCTGCGCCAACCCCTCCGGTTCGGGTTGCACGGTGTAGGTGATGTCAATGCCGAACTGCGATCCGTCCCCGAGTAACTGCTCGAACGACGCGCGATCGTGCGGAGCCGTCACCACCAGGACCTCGCGGACACCCGCCAGCATCAACGTCGACAGCGGGTAATAGATCATCGGCTTGTCGTACACGGGGACCAGCTGTTTGCTCACGCCCTGCGTGATCGGGTGCAGTCGCGAGCCGGTGCCGCCCGCGAGGATGATTCCGCGCATGACGCAACCCTATCGGTAGAGTCGTTCACGGTCCCGGCGCTGATCGACCACTCGGCTGATCGATCCCTGGCGATCGACGCCCCTGCTGGTCGGACGGAGTCGAGACGTTCACGACGAAGGAGATCCATGCGAGTCCTGGTGACGGGCGGCGCCGGCTTCATCGGCGCGAACTTCGTGCTGCGCACCCTCGAGATCCGACCGGACGCGTCGATCACCGTGCTCGACAAGTTCACGTACGCGGCCAACCCGTCGACATTGACGCCTGTCGCGGACCGGGTCCACGTGGTGCGCGGGGACATCGCCGACGCCGCCGTCGTCGACCCGCTGGTGGCCGCGGCCGACGTGGTGGTGAACTTCGCGGCAGAGTCGCACAACGACAATTCGCTGGCCGACCCGTCGTCGTTCGTGCAGACCAACCTGGTCGGCACGTACACGCTGCTCGAGTCGGTACGCCGCCACGGCGTTCGACTCCATCATGTGAGCACCGACGAGGTGTACGGCGATCTCGACCTCGACGATCCCGCGCGTTTCACCGAGGAGACCGCGTACAACCCGTCGAGTCCGTATAGCTCCACGAAAGCGGGCAGCGACCTGCTGGTCCGGGCGTGGGTGCGCTCGTTCGGGGTCGTCGCTACCATCTCGAACTGCAGCAACAACTACGGTCCGTACCAGCATGTCGAGAAGTTCATTCCCCGGCAGATCACCAATGTGCTGACCGGGATTCGACCGAAGCTGTACGGCGACGGCCGCAACGTCCGCGACTGGATCCACGTCGACGACCACAACGATGCGGTGTGGACGATCATCGAGCGCGGACAGCCGGGTGAGACGTACCTGATCGGCGCCGACGGCGAGGTCGACAACCGGACCGTCGTCGAATCGATCCTGGAATCGTTGGGTCGCCCGCGCAACGCCTTCGACTTCGTGACCGACCGACCAGGCCACGACCGCCGGTACGCGATCGATTCGACACGCCTGCGCACCGAGCTCGGTTGGTCACCCAGGTTCACCGATTTCGCGTCCGGGTTGGCCGCCACGATCGACTGGTACCGGAGTCACAGCGACTGGTGGGCGCCCGTCAAGGACGGTGTGGAAGCGTCGTATGCACAGACCCAGAACATCCTCGACCGAGAAGGATCCTGATGCGCGTTCTCGTCACCGGCGGCGCCGGCTACATCGGCTCGCACACCGTCCTGCAGCTCCAGGCTGCCGGGCACGACGTCGTGATCGCCGACGACTTCAGCAACGCCAAGCCGAGCATCGTCAAACGGCTTGTCGCCCTGTCTGGTTCGCCGGTGACCGTGTACACGGTTGACCTGACCGACGAGATCGCGACCGAGCGGGTGTTCGCCGACGAGCAGGTCGACGCCGTGATCCACTTCGCCGGTTTCAAAGCCGTCGGCGAGTCGGTCGCGAAGCCTCTCTCGTATTACCGCAACAACCTCGACACCACGTTCTCGGTCCTTGCGGCGATGGCCAAGCACGGTGTGCGCACGTTCGTGTTCTCGTCGTCGGCCACCGTGTACGGCGAGAACCCGGTCCGGGAGCGCACTGAGGACATGCCGACATCGGCGACCAACCCGTACGGGTGGACCAAAGTGATGATCGAGCAGGTGTTGCGTGATCTGGCGGTCGCCGACGACTCGTGGCGCATCGCGCTGCTGCGCTACTTCAACCCGGTCGGTGCGCACGCGAGCGGTGAGATTGGTGAGGACCCCAACGGACTGCCCAACAACTTGATGCCGTTCGTCTCGCAGGTGGCGGTGGGACGTCGCGAGAAGTTGTCGGTGTTCGGCGACGACTACGACACCCCGGATGGCACGGGCGTCCGCGACTACATCCACGTCGAAGACCTCGCGGCCGGGCATCTCGCCGCGCTCGAGAAGATCACCGTCGGTGACCAGCCGCTGTCGGTGTGGAATCTCGGCAGCGGCCACGCCGTGTCCGTGCTCGAGGTGATCGCCGCCTTCGGACGCGCCAGCGGCCGCGACATACCCTACGAGATCGTGCCGCGGCGCCCCGGCGACCTGCCCGCATACTGGGCCGACCCGTCGAAGGCCAACGCCGAACTCGGGTGGACGGCGACCCGCACGATCGACGACATGTGCGCGGACACGTGGCGCTGGCAGTCGAAGAACCCGAACGGTTTCCCCGACGACGACGAGTGAGTCCGGCCCGCGAAAACCGACAGCGCTAGTGCCTTGCGCTCCAGCACGGCAGGATCATCAACGCCGCAGCGAGGAAGCAGAGCGCGCCGATGAACGTTCCGACGTTCGCGAGCAGCGCGTCCGCCGTCACCCCGGTCGTGCGGACGAAGGCGCCGACGGCCGACGCTGCGAATGCCAGGCAGCCGATCATGTTGATCCACGTGGCCTGCCAGTCACGCGAGCGGGGAGCCCACGCCTGGACGAGAAGCAGTGCGAGGCCGCCGCTGACGAGGAAGCCGAGCGATCCGAGCGCGTCGGGCGCCCACACGTCGGTCCGCTCCGTGCGCACCGCGTGCGCCCACACCGCACCTCCGGTGCTCACATTGAACAGGACCGTACCGAGTGACTGAATGGCCGACGACCACCGTCCGACGCCGGGGTCGGCGAGGATCAGCTGGATCAGTCCGGCGGCCGTGAAGAACCACGAACCGACGAAGCACAGGATGTTCGTGACGGCGGCACCCATGACGGGCGGGAAGCCGGGCGCGGTCCCAACGGCGAAGAACACGGATCCGACCGCGAACAACCAGCATTGCCACGTGAGAGTGACGAAACGCCTGCAGTCGGCCACCACCGGTCCATTCTGATCGTCAACGGCTCGATGCCGACTCTTCGTGCGTCAACTCGACGTCGGTGACCTGGCTTCGCATCGTGTGCGGTCCCGCCATCCCGGTGCGGTTGCCGATCACCATCACGACCACCGCCAGCAGTGCCATCGCGACGCCGAATCCGAAGATCTCACCGTATCCGATGAATTCGAAGCGCTCCATGACGGCGGCGATGACGGCCGGTGACGCGAAACCCAGGTAGGTGAGCCCGTAGAAGACGGCGGTCAGTCCGGCGAGTTCGTCTGGCCGGGCGATCCGCTGCACTTCGAGCAGCCCGGAGATCAGCGCCATCCCGTAGCCGCAGCCGAGGATGGCGGCCGAGACCAATGCCATCGCGACCGCGTGGTTAGCTGCGGCCACGATCGCCGAGACGAGTCCGACGGCGACGAAGAGCAGAGCGATGACGCCCGTCCGCGGCGATCCGGGTTTGTCGAGTCGCTTGCCCACCGTCTGAATCAGGAAGCCTGCGGCCAGGCCGACGACGCAGCACAGTCCGGCGAACGCGATCGCCCAGTTCGATGTCTCGTCGGTCATGAATGTGGGGATCACGGCGTAGGCGACGGCGCATGCGCCGAACACCCACGGTGCGACCGGCGCGACGAGCAACCAGAAACGCGGATGCCGCGCGGACCGGATACGAAGGTCCTCCCCGAGGGTGCGGCCTGTGTCGCGCGGCGCGTGCGACTCCGGTGCCCGCAGGAGCGCTGCGAATGCGATGCCGGACAACACGATGTTGATCAGGTAGGAGAGTTGTCCCGGCCAGGGCGCCCACTGCGCCAGGATCGCCGCGACGCCCGCGCCGACGCCGAATCCGGCCGTCAGGCTCAACGCGGCCCGCCGCGCTCCCGCCGTCACGCTCGCGCCGTCCGCATCGGACAGCTCTTTGATCCAACTGCCGCCGACGGCCATCGCCAGCCCCAATGCGACGCCGCTGGCGATGCGTCCAGTCACCAGCAGCGGCACCGAGTCGGCCCCGGCGGCGAGGAGCGCCGAGCCGACCGCGGCGACCACCGGCGCGGGCAGCATCAGCGGACGACGACCGTACCGGTCCGACAGCGGTCCGCCGATCAGGAGCGCCGGGACGATACCGAGGACATATGTGAACAGCAGGACGTCGACGACGACCGGTGCTATGTCTGTCGTCGTGCGATACATGACCAGCAGTGGCGTGAACTCATTGCCGCCCCACGCCGCCGCGAACACGGCGAGGCAGACCGCGAGCCAACCGGCGTTGCGCAGCGTGGTCATCGAACTCCTCCGTCGACGTCGTGAACACCGGCCAGGTGGGCCGCCAACAGTCCGGCGAACCCGTCGGCGTCGCCGTCGGCGATCGCCGCCGCGAGTGCGGTGTGATCGTGGTGAATGCGGTCGACGACCTCACGGCCGAGATGCAGCCGCGCCGCCGTCATCCGTCGCTGCCGCTCCCCGAGGGACGAGTAGAAGTCCCCGAGCAAGGCGTTGCCGTCGGCGGCAACGATCATTTGGTGGAACTGCGCGTCGAGTCTGGCGAACTCGGCGGCATCGGACGGGTCCACCGCCTGATGCGCTCGACGGTTCTCGTCGAGTCGCGCGCCGAGCGCAGCGAGCGTCGACGGCATGCCGACCACCGAACGTATGGCGTGCGATTCGACGAGCACGCGCGCCTCGAGGACGTCACGCGCCTCCTGGTCGCCGACAGGCACCACCAGCGCGCCGCGCTTGGGATACAGACGCATCCAGCCTTCGGCGGCTAGCCGGAGGAATGCTTCACGTACCGGAGTGCGGCTCACCTCGCAGCGCTCTGCGATCTCGCCCTCGCTAATGAGTTCCCCACCGGGAAGCTCGCAGGTGAGGATGAGTTCCTTTACATCGGCATAGACGCGATCCGCCGCTGAATACGTCATAGACACAAGATGGATACTATCGCAGCCGGGTGTGCGCGGCGAACGAGTACCCGCCGGTAGATTGTCGGTTCACTCACAAACAGTGGTTCGGCTCACTCCTTCGGCCGTTCACGAAATACGCTGAACGCACATTTTCGTGTCCCAGTACGTCCGGTGTTGCCGGAGATCGAGGAGCAAGTGTGACCAGTCCATCGAATGACAGCGCGACGAGCCAGCCGAGCCTCTCGGACGTGCCTATCACGAATGAGGAGATCTTCCTCGCACACGAGGGCGGCAAGCTGTCGGTGGAGCTCCGGTCGCCGATCGACACACAGCGGGATCTATCGATCGCGTACACGCCGGGCGTCGCGCAGGTGTCGCGGGCGATCGCCGCCGAGCGCGACCTCGTCGACAAGTACACGTGGACCGATCGGCTGGTCGCCGTCGTCTCGGACGGCACTGCCGTTCTCGGGCTCGGCGACATCGGACCGCGCGCATCGTTGCCGGTGATGGAGGGCAAGTCGGCGCTGTTCCGTACGTTCGCCGGCCTCAACTCGATTCCGATCGTGCTCGACACCACTGACCCTGACGAGATCGTCGAGACGCTGATCCGTCTGCGCCCGAGCTTCGGCGCAGTGAACCTCGAGGACATCTCGGCTCCCCGTTGCTTCGAGATCGAGCGACGTGTCGTCGAGGCGCTCGACTGTCCGGTAATGCACGACGACCAGCACGGCACGGCGATCGTCGTGCTCGCCGCGTTGAAGGGCGCGTTGACGCACCTCGGCAAGAACATCGGAGAACTCAAGGTCGTGATCTCCGGTGCGGGCGCAGCAGGTGTCGCGTGCGCGAAGATCCTGCAGGCGGCGGGCGTCCCGGACGTGGTGATCCTCGACTCGAAGGGGATCATCGGCGGCCACCGGGACGACCTCAACGAGTTCAAGGCTGATCTGGCGTCGTGGTCGAACCCCCGCGAGCTGTCGGGCGGCGCGGCGGAGGCGCTCGCCGGCGCGGACGTGTTCCTCGGCGTCTCGGCAGGCACGGTCGCAGAGGAGGCGGTCGCGTCGATGAATGCCGACGCGATCGTGTTCGCGTTGTCGAACCCGGACCCGGAGATCCACCCGGAGGTCGCCGCGAAGTACGCGGCGATCGTCGCGACCGGCCGCAGCGACTTCCCGAACCAGATCAACAACGTCCTCGCCTTCCCCGGCGTCTTCGCCGGCGCGCTCGACGCTGACTCCCGCCGCATCACTGAGGGCATGAAACTCGCTGCCGCGGAGGCGATCTTCGGCGTGGTCGGCGACGACCTCGCGGCCGACCACATCGTGCCGAGTCCGCTGGATCCGCGTGTGGCGCCCGCCGTCGCCAAGGCTGTCGCCGACGCCGCCCGCATCGAGGGCGTCACGAAGTAGGCCTTCCGTCGCGAAAGACGTTCACAATGGGTCGTATGAGCATGTGGCACGGCGACGACGTAAACCTGCCCGCGTATCTCGCGCGGGTCGGGTTCCAGGGCGATCCGACGCCGAGCCTCGCCACGCTCGTCGCACTGCATCGTGGGCATACGACGTCGATTCCGTTCGAGAACCTCGAGATCATGGTGGGGCGTGACGTCCCGCTGGATTCGGAGTCGTTGCAGCACAAGCTGGTCGACTCGATGCGGGGCGGCTACTGCTTCGAGCACGCCACTCTGTTCGCGGCGGTCTTGGAGCAGATCGGCTTCGGATTCACAGCGTTGAGTGGACGAGTCACCCTCGGTGGTGACCCGTCGTCCCGTCCGCCGACTCACGCGTTGATCGTCGTCGAGATCGATGAGCGCCGGTACCTCTGTGACGTCGGGTTCGGGCGCGGGCCGCTCGAACCGATCGAGCTGCGCGACGGCGTCGAAGTCGATCAGGACGGCTGGCGTCTGCGTCTGACTACCGAGCCGGTCGGCGATCTCTTCGGCACCGACCGTTGGATCCTCTGGCATGCCACCGAGGACGGGTGGATCGATCGCCACACGTTCACGTTGAACCCCCAGTTCCCGATCGATTACCGAGTCGGCAGCCATTTCGTGTCGACGTCGCCGGGTTCGCCGTTCACCGCACGCCCGTTCGTCCAACGGTTCACCGTCGACGCCCACTACACGCTCGACGGCGACTCCTTGACGACCGTGACGCCCGACGGCGTGCCGACAGCGCAGCATGTGCATGCCGACGAACTCGCCACGGTCCTGCAGGACGTGTTCGGCATCGAGCTGACGACCCCCGACGCCACCGCTCTCGTCGCATCGGAGAAGGTGCGACGACAGCAGAACGAGCCGCGCTGACCCCCGTTTTGCCCCCACCGGCATCGAGTCGGTAACATCATCCGGGCTGCCGCGAGGCAGCACGCCGCCTTAGCTCAGTCGGTAGAGCGATTCACTCGTAATGAATAGGTCAGGAGTTCGATTCTCCTAGGCGGCTCCGCAGAAATGCAGGTCAGAGAATCCCTCTGGCCTGCATTCTTCGTTTCCGGCGCAGCGCCGTCCCACATCACCACTAACCCTCTGGGTGGTGTCACCTGGTGACACCACCCAGAGGTTAAGCCGCGCCTTGTTGACACTTTCTACAATCTGTCTCATTATTGCGACATGGATATAGATTCGTCACCGCGTTTCGCACTTCGGTCGGGACCCACGTGGCGGGACCCGTTCCCGATGTACGCGGCGTTGCGGCGCGACGACCCCGTCCACCACGTGGTGCCGTCCACCGATCCGTCCGACGACTATTGGGTGCTGACGCGCCACGCCGACGTCACCGCTGCTGCCAAGGACTGGGAGACGTTCTCGTCCGCGCAGGGACTCACCGTCACCTATGGCGAGCTGGCGACGATCGGTCTCAGCGACAATCCGCCGATGGTGATGCAGGATCCGCCCACGCACACCGAGTTCCGCCGGCTCGTCTCGCGCGGGTTCACTCCGCGCCAGGTGGTGACACTCGAACCGTTGGTGCGCGAGTTCGTCGTCGAACGAATCGAATCACTCAAAGCCGACGGCGGCGGCGACATCGCAGCCGACCTGTTCAAACCGTTGCCGAGCATGGTGGTGGCGCACTATCTCGGCGTCCCGGAAGCCGACCGTCGCCGGTTCGACGCCTGGACCGAGGCGATCGTCGGCGCCAACCCCGGAGGCGACCTCGGCGCCGCCATGACCACGGCCGCCGACGCGGTGCTCGAACTCACCGGCTACTTCGCCGAACTCATCGAACTCCGGCGCGCCGAGCCCGGCGACGACACCGTGTCGCATCTCGTCGCCGCCGGAATCGCAGACGACCCGCAAACCGACCCCGCAGGCCTCCTGTCGATCCTGGCGTTCGCCTTCACCATGGTCGCAGGCGGAAACGACACGACGACCGGCATGCTCGGCGGATCGTCGGCGCTGCTGACCGCCCACCGCGATCAACGGAACATCCTGCTCGACGAGCCGGACCGGCTACCCGACGCGATCGACGAACTACTGCGTCTCACCTCCCCGGTACAGGGGCTCGCCCGCACCACGACACGCGACGTCGAACTGCACGGCGTCACGATTCCCACCGGACGAAAGGTCCTGCTGTGCTACGGGTCGGCCAATCGGGACGAGCACGCGTACGGCCCGGACGCCGAACGTCTCGACGTACGACGAAAGCCCCGCAACATCCTCACCTTCAGTCATGGCATGCACCACTGCCTCGGCGCAGCAGCCGCGCGCATGCAGGCCCTCGTCACCCTCGAAGAACTCCTGGCCCGATGCCCGGACTTCGAGGTGGACGTCGACCGCATCGAATGGGCCGACGGCAACTACGTGCGCAGACCGACGTCGGTACCGTTCACGCCATGACCAGTCACCCAGATCGCAGCAGTTGGGCTCAGGGCGCCCGACGCTCCGCGGCGAGAGACCGGATCCTCGCAATCGCAGGCGATGTGTTCGCGCAGCACGGGGCCGACGCCTCCATGTCCGAGATCGCGGCGGCGGTCGGCTGTTCCCGCGCCACCCTGTACCGGCATTTCGACAGCCGTACCGCGTTGCAACTCGCGTACGTGGAGCAGATCGCCTTCACCATCGGGGCGGCCGTCACGAACCGAACCGCGCACCTGACGGCGCCCGACGACCGACTCACCGAGGCGATCCTGTTCGCGTTGACCGAAGTCCGTGCCGATCCCGCGCTGTCGGCGTGGTTCTCTCCCGCCGGAGCGGGCTTGGCGAGCGAACTCGCGCTCTCGTCGTCCGCAATCGAGACACTGGCCAACCGGTTCGTCGGCGACTACGGGGCGGCGGGCGTCACCGCGGCCAGGTGGATCGTCCGGGTCATCGTGTCCCTGCTCGTCGTACCCGCGGGCCCGGACGAACGCGAGACCATCGAACGGTTCGTGACGCCCGCAGTCCTCGCATCGTTCGCCTGAGTCCCGACGAGCCCGACGGTCACACCGACCAGGCGAGGGCCAGGCCTATCGCGCACGCCCCAACCGACCCGACCAACGTGAGCATCGCGTACAGCAGGCCGCGGCGTCCGCCGGTCCGGACCGTGTCCAGCACCGAGGTCGAGAACGTCGTGTACCCACCGCAGAAGCCGGTGCCGACCACCGCCGACCAGTCCGACGACGCACCGTGAAACATCACGACGCCCGCAACCACGCCGATGAGCAACGACCCGGTCACATTGATCGCGAACACGGGACCCGGGAAGGCAGCCGGCCACCGCTGCCGGGACGCATCGTCGACGACGAACCGCAGGACCGATCCGAGCGCGCCCGCGACGACGACCAGCGCGGGGATCACACGGCACCGCCATGCAGGCGCACGACCCGACGTGCGACGCGCATCCCCGCCCACGCGGCGACGATGCCGGCACACACGCTGACCAGTGCGTACAGGAGCGCGAGCGCGACGTGCCCCCCTTTGCCGAGCAGGCTCAATTCCAGCGCGAACGCACTGTATGTGGTGAACGCGCCGCAGAACCCAGTCCCGACCGCGAGCCTGAACCGCCGTCGCGCACCGTCGTCCGGGCCGAGGCGGACCAACGCCTCGAGCAGGACGCCGAGCACGAACGCACCGGTCACATTGACCACGAAGGTGCCGACCGGCCACTGCCCGTCGTGCGCAGGCCACGCTTGCTCCGCCAACCACCGCAGCCCCGTCCCCGCGGCGCCGCCGACGAACACGAGCGCAAGATCAGATCCCCGTGACGCTCGATCGGTCACTCTGGAACTCCTCGCGTCTCTCGAATTCGGATGAGGCTTCACCAGCTTAGGCTCCGCGCCACCCATACAATCGGTGGTACCAGTCCGTCCCGCACCGAGGAGCCTGCCATGTCCGAGTTCATCGACAAGATCAAACACAAGGCCGAAGAGTTCACCGCGGCGATCGACAACGAGCTCACCGTCCTCGAAGGCGCCGGCGGCGACGACGTGTTTGCCGAACACGACGGCGAGGACGGCGCCCAGAAGGAGTCAGCCCAGAACGAGTTAGCACAGGAGCCGGCACAGAAGGAGCCGGGCGACGCCTGACCGCGGACGGCCCCGCTGGCCGCCCGCACACCTCTGGTGGAACCATGACCTGTCATGGACCTTCGAATCTTCACTGAGCCCCAGCAGGGCGCGACGTATGACGACCTGCTCGCCGTCGCCCGCGCCACCGAAGACCTCGGGTACGACGCCTTCTTTCGGTCCGACCACTATCTGGCGATGGGCGACGGCGACGGTCTCCCCGGTCCCACGGACGCGTGGTTGACGTTGGCCGGTCTCGCGTTGCAGACATCGCGGATCCGGCTCGGCACTCTCGTGACGTCGGCCACGTTCCGCCACCCAGGACCGCTCGCCATCTCCGTGGCGCAGGCCGATCAGATGTCGGACGGCCGTATCGACGTCGGTCTCGGTGCGGGGTGGTTCGACGCCGAGCACTCGGCGTACGGCATTCCGTTCCCAAGCCTCGGTGAACGCTTCGACCGTCTGGAAGACACCCTCGAGATCGTCACCGGTCTGTGGACCACGCCTGCGGGTGAGACGTTCGATTACGCTGGCCGACACCTGTCCGTCGCGAACTCGCCTGCGCTCCCCAAGCCGACGCAGTCGCCCCGCCCACCGATCATCATCGGTGGCCTCGGTCCGCGCCGGACCCCGGCGCTGGCCGCCCGGTTCGCCGACGAGTTCAACGTCCCGTTCGCGCCCCGCGAGACCGTCGTCGCCATGTACGACCGCGTCCGCACAACCTGTGCGAGCGTCGGGCGCGACAGCGACGAACTCGTGTACTCGGCGTCCCTCGTACTGTGCTGCGGCGAGAGCGACGCCGATGTCGCGCGGCGCGCAGACGCGATCGGTCGGGAGCCTTCCGAACTCCGCGAGAACGGCGCGGCGGGCACCGTCGACGAGGTCGTCGCGAAGATCGAGTCGTACCGCGAGGTCGGCGTCACCCGCCTCTACCTGCAGGTACTCGACCTCCACGATCTGGACCACCTCGCGCTGGTTGCCGACAAGGTCGCCCCGCAGCTCGGCTGACTCCCGTCGCCTTTACCGCCTGCTCGCGAGCTGATCGCCAATTCGGACGACCATCGCGCTGACCGCGAACTTCGGCTTCACGTTCTTCTCGAGGGCGTCCCGGCATTCGAGGACCGCTTCGATGCAGGCGAGGAGCTTCTCCGGTGACGCGTAACCGGCCATGCCCGCGATGACGTCGTGCTCTTTGTCGGGGTGCATGAGGGTCACCTGCGCGCCCAGCGATCGCGACAACGCGTCGCGGAACAGAGCGGCGAGGTCGACGAGGGCGCGGTCGAGCACGTCGCGCGTCAGACGAGTCTTGCGCGACCTCTGACGTTTCTCGAGTTCTTTGATGACGCCCGCGGTTCCGCGGGGCGGGCGCGCCGTCCCCTTTCCGGTGCCGCCCGCGCCCAGCGCGGTCATCAACTCGTCGGTCTCGGCGGCGTCGACTTCGGCACTGATCGCGTCCGCGGTCTCGATCGCCGTCTTGACCAGTCTGTCGGCGGCCGCGAACGCGGTCGAGTCACGGGTCGCCGCACGCGCGAGGCTCAGGGCCTGCTCTCGCTGTTCGCGGGACATCGGGTCGGTGGCGAGACGTTTGGCCCGGCCGACGTGCCCGCCCGACACCGATGCCGCCCAATGCGCGGGCTCCGGGTCGATGCCGTCGCGTTCGATCAGCACCTTCGCGATCTGGTCGCTCGCCGGGGCGGTGAGCGCGACGTGCCTGCACCGCGAGCGCAGCGTGATCGCGATGTCCTCCGGCGCCACCGACGGAGCGCAGAGCAGGAAGATCGTGCGTTCCGGCGGTTCTTCGACGGCCTTCAGTAAGGCGTTAGCGCCGTGCTCGGTGAGGCGGTCGGCGTCTTCGACGACGACGATCTGCCAGCGACCCGTCGTCGGGCGTCGTGCAGCCAGTGACACGATGTGACGGATCTGCCCGACCGAGATCGATAATCCGTCCGGCTGGATGTGCCGCACGTCGCCGTGCGTACCGCCCATCGTCGTCGTGCACGCCCGGCACTCGCCGCAGCCGACCCGGTCGGGATCCAGACACTGCAGCGCGGCCGCGAACGCCGTCGCGGCCACCGAGCGGCCGCTCCCGGGCGGACCGGTGAACAGCCAGGCGTGTGTCATCGATTCGCGGACGCCGACCGGAAGCTCATCGAGCGGGTCGTCGCTGAACATGGACACGGCGCCGTCGGCGGCTTCGTCCAAGCGTGCCGCGACGGCCCTCGCCGACGTCGCCGCATCCCGCAGTTCGGCGGCCAGCACGTCCTGTCCGATCATGCGGTCGAAGACATTAGTCACACATGCCAGCCTAAGCCCCAGTTCAGACGACCGACCAACCGCGCGTCGTTTAACAATTGCAAGCAGGCGGCTACCGTGGACTTCGTGGTTGCACGACGCTTCGGGCTCGCCAGGCCCGCGCACACTCTGCGCTGGTTGGCTCATACGCCGTGGCCGATTCTTGCCCTCGACCTGCTCCGTGCGAATCTCATCGGCGCATTATTCACTTTCGCCTTCCTGCGCTGGGGCATGCCGCCGGCCGACGCCTTCTCCATCGGCGACGCCAACGGCGCCAACCAGATCGCGTTCGCCGTGTATCTGGTGATCGCCGTCCTCGTCGGGATGTACGTGGTGACTCGCTTGAGTCTGCCCGTGCTGATCTGGCACCGACGCAGGTCGCGGCTCGATGACGGGGCGGCCCGTCGACGCGCACTCCGGTTGCCGACGCTGTTGACCATCACCAACCTCGCATTGTGGGCGATCGGCGGCACCCTCCTGGCCCTGATCAACTGGAGCAATACGTCCGGCAAGGACGCGGCTCTGGTGGCGCTCGCCAGCGTGGTGGGCGGTCTGGTGACCGGCGTGCTCTCGTTCATGCAATCCGAACGCGTCCTTCGCCCGATCACAGTCGCGGCGATGGCGAACGATCCCGACAGCGTCCACGCGCCCGGCATCACGACCCGAATCAGTTCGTTCTGGGCGGTCACCGTCGCGGTCCCGATGCTCGTGATCATCGCGCTAATCACGCTGCAACGTCTGGAGTTCATCGACACCGACGCCGAGGGCCTGCAACGCCCGATCCTGTGGATGGCTTCGGCTGCGCTCGTCTTCGGGCTCCTCGCGATCACGCGTCTCGTCGGCTCGATCACGGACCCGATCAAGCAATTGCGGATCGCTCTCGCCCAGGTCCGTGCGGGCAATCTGAACGTGGCTGTGAAGGTGTACGACGGCAACGACCTCGGGTCATTGCAGGCCGGGTTCAACGACATGGTGTCGGATGTTCGGGAACGTCAGGAACTGCGCAACCTCTTCGGCCGCTACGTCGGCGAGGACGTCGCTCGGCGCGCGATCGAGACCGGTACCGAGTTGGGCGGCGAGGAACGCTATGTCGGCGTCTTGTTTGTCGACATCGTCGGCTCGACGCGTCTGGCGGTCAACCGACCGCCACGCGAAGTGGTCGAGCTGCTCAACGAGTTCTTCCAGGTCGTCGTCGAGGTCGTCGGACGCCACGGCGGTTTCGTCAACAAGTTCCAGGGTGACGCGGCCCTCGCGATCTTCGGTGCGCCGCTCGATCAGGAAGACTTCGCGGGTGCTGCGCTGGCCGCGGCGCGTGACCTGCGCGTGGAACTCGACCGACGTCTCGGCGACGTCGACATGGGCATCGGCGTGTCCGCGGGCAAGGCGGTCGCCGGCCACATCGGTTCCGAGCAGCGTCTGGAGTACACGGTGATCGGCGACCCGGTGAATGAGGCCGCGCGTCTGACCGAACTCGCGAAGGACGAGCCGACTCGCGTCCTCGGCTCGGCCCGCGCCGCCTTCCTTGCCAGCGAAACCGAAGCCGCGCACTGGGCGATCGGCGAAGGCGTCGAACTCCGCGGCCGCGGCATCGAGACCCTGCTCGCCCGCCCCGACATCGACGTCAACTCCCCGACCTCGTCAGACTGAGCCTCCCACCCGGCCGCAGCCTCAATTCACTCGTCGCAGCCGCAATCCGTCTTAGCAGCCTTGGCGGAGGCTGCTAAGACGGATCGATGATGTGGAAACTGCGTTGAAGCTGCGGAAGCCGAGCGCGACGACGACGCACGGCTCACCCGACATCACTTCTCGGGTTCGGCCTTCTTCGCCGCAGTTTTCTTGGCCGCAGTTTTCTTCGCGGTCGTCTTCTTGGCGGTCGTCTTCTTCGCCGTGGTCTTCTTCGCTGCTGTCTTCTTCGCTGCTGTCTTCTTGGCTGCTGTCTTCTTGGCAGCCTTCTTCGCCGGGCCTCGAGCTCGGCGGTCGGCGAGCAGCTCCATCGCACGCTCGGGCGTGATGGAAGCGACCTCGTCGCCCTTACGCAGACTCGCGTTGGTCTCGCCATCGGTCACGTATGGACCGAAGCGACCGTCCTTGATGACCATCGCGCCACCGCTGACGTCATCGTTCTTGCCGAACTCACGCAGCGGCGGTGCGGCAGCGGCGCGACCGCGTCGCTTGGGCTCCGCGTAGATCTTCAACGCCTCGTCGAGTGTGATCTCGAAGAGCTGGTCTTCGGACGTCAACGACCGCGAGTCCGTCCCCTTCTTCAAGTACGGACCGTACCGGCCGTTCTGCGCAGTGATCTCGTCGTTCGACTCCGGGTCGACACCCACCACGCGCGGCAGTGACAGGAGTTTCAACGCGTCGTCGAGCGTGACGGTCGAGATCTCCATCGACTTGAACAGCGAGCCGGTCCGCGGCTTGGGGCCTGCCTTCTTCGCGGCCTTCTTCGCCGTCTTCTTGGCGGCCTTCTTCACGGTCGACGTCGCCGTCGCGACTCCGCCGGACGGCACGTCGTCGAGCGCTACGACGGCGTCGCCGGCCGGGACCCCGCCCTCGCCACCATCGCGGGGTGTCGGACCTGCCGGGATGGTCGGGACGGGCGCGCCGGCCGACCCGTCATCGTCCTCCGGTTCATCCTCGGGGAGGATCTCGGTGACGTAGGGACCGAAGCGGCCCTCCTTGGCGACGATGCGGTGTCCGGTCACCGGGTCGACGCCGAGTTCGCGCCCTTCCTGCGGTGTCTCGAACAGCTTTTCGGCTACTTCGAGGGTCAACTCGTCAGGCGTCATGTCCGACGGCAGGTTGGCTCGCTTGAGGTCCGGTTCGGCGTCCGGTCCCGCGACGTTCCGCTCCAGGTACGGACCATACCGGCCGACCCGGACGAACACCGTCCGACCTTCGGAGTCGTCGAACAGTTTGATGGAGTTCACTTCGCGGGCGTCGATGCCCTCCAGGTTGACGCCGACAAGCTTCTTCAGCCCGCCCTTGCGTGCGATGGCGCCCGCCGCGTCGTCGCCGGACTGCTGCGCCTCGTCACCGAAGTAGAACTCGGTGAGCCAACGGGTCCGGTCCTGGTCACCGGACGCGATCTGGTCGAGGTCGTCTTCGAGCGACGCGGTGAAGTCGTAGTCGACGAGACTGTTGAAGTAGCCCTCCAGCAGTCCGACGACGGCGAACGCGATCCACGACGGGACGAGCGCGTTGCCCTTCTTGATCACGTAACCGCGATCCTGGATGGTGCCGATGATCGACGCATACGTCGACGGACGACCGATGCCGAGCTCTTCGAGGACCTTGACCAGCGAAGCCTCCGTGTAACGGGCAGGCGGGTTGGTCGAGTGTCCGTCGGCGACGAGCGTCGACGCCGTCAGCGACTGGCCTTCGGTCAGGTTCGGGAGACGGCTCTCCGCGTCGTCGGACTTGTCGGAGGTCTGCTCGTCGACGCTCTCCACATACGCGGACAGGAAGCCCGGGAACGTGATGGTGCGGCCCGACGACGCGAACGTCACCTCTTCGCCGCCAGGCTTCAATCCAGTGTCCGCGCGTCCACTTATCCGCAGACTCATGGTGGTGCCGCGGGCGTCGGCCATCTGGGAGGCGACGGTGCGCTGCCAGATCAGTTCGTACAGGCGGAACTCGTCGGTGTCGAGCGCTGAGGCGACCTGGCCGGGCGTACGGAACGACTCGCCCGCAGGGCGGATCGCCTCGTGCGCTTCCTGCGCGTTCTTCACTTTGCGGGTGTACTGGCGCGGCGAGGAGTGCACAAACTTGTCGCCGTACAGGTCGCGGGCCTGAGCGCGCGCCGCGTCGATCGCCGACTCCGACAGGGTCGTCGAGTCGGTACGCATGTAGGTGATGTAGCCGTTCTCGTACAGCCGCTGCGCGATGCGCATCGTCCGGTCGGACGTGAAACGCAGTTTGCGGCCGGCCTCCTGCTGGAGGGTCGACGTCATGAACGGCGCATACGGGCGGCGCGTGTACGGCTTCTCTTCGACGGACGTCACCGTCAGCGCGGCGCCTTCGAGTCCGGCGGCGAGCGCGTTCGCACGGGCGCCGTCGAGCACGGTGACGCCGGTCGCCTTCTTGATCTTGCCGTCCGAGCCGAAGTCGCGTCCGGTGGCGACCCGCTCGTCGTCGATGTTGACCAGGCGTGAGGAGAAGGTTCGCGGTTTCGCGTCCGCTCCGGCATCCATCGTCGCGGCGATGTCCCAGTAGTCGGCCGACACGAATGCCATGCGCTCGCGTTCACGTTCGACGATGACTCGGGTCGCGACCGACTGCACGCGTCCCGCCGACAGCTTCGGCATCACCTTCTTCCACAGGACCGGCGACACCTCGTACCCGTACAGGCGGTCGAGGATGCGCCGGGTCTCCTGCGCGTCGACGAGGTCGATGTCGAGGTCGCGCGGGTTCTCTGCGGCGGCGATGATCGCGGGCTTGGTGATCTCATGGAACACCATGCGCTTCACCGGGATCTTCGGCTTCAACGTCTCGAGGAGGTGCCAGGCGATGGCCTCCCCCTCGCGGTCACCGTCCGTCGCGAGATAGAGCTCGTCGACGTCGCGCATCAACGCCCGGAGTTCGGAGACTGTCGACTTCTTGTCTGCCGACACCACGTAGAGCGGCTCGAACCCGTCGTCGACGTTCACGCCGAGGCGCGCCCACGGCTGCCCCTTGTACTTCGCGGGCACGTCGGCGGCGCCTCGCGGCAGGTCCCGGATGTGTCCGCGTGACGACTCGACGACGTAGTTCGCGCCGAGGTACCCCGCGATCTTGCGCGCTTTAGTCGGAGACTCGACGATGACGAGTCGCCGGATGGCGGGGTCAGCACTGTCAGTGGCGGCCACTTAAGAGCCCTTCGGTCTATGTTTCACTGTTCGATGCCGTTGTACCTTATATACGGTGTTGTCTGCACTCCACCCTGCCTAACGGACCGTCGGGCCAGTCTAGTTCCCAGTCGAGGAAGAGATCACTGATCGGTCAGCGCCGGCGATCGGTCCCATCACGGCTTCGATTGCGTCGCGGGTGCAGTCGCTCATCGCTGACGTATTCCATCGGGCCCGCCAGTCACACCCCCGGCCAGACTCCGTCCGGCGCGTCGTCGGGCTGAGTTCCCACGGTCTCGGCGAGCCGCGTCAGGCGCTTGCGGCCGGACACTCGCAGCGCCGGTTGGCTTCCACGGACTCCGATGAGGGTCGGCGCGATACCGACTCTCATCAGCGCGGTGGAGAGGGGCGCGTGCGTCTCCGGGGCACTCGGGTCGAGGCCCAGCACGTAGTGGGGGCCGTCGAATCGGCCCGAGGCGAGCACCCACAGGCGAAGCGCACGCGCACTCGGCGTCCACCCCTCAGGGACGGCTTTCACTGCGCCAGACGACCAGCGGCGGTGCAATGCGGTGATCCGCGGGTTGGCTTCGGTCCGCGCGATCGGCGACCCCTCATCGGAGATCAGCGTCTGCGCGTCGAGTCCGGTCGCCATGATGTCCGCGGCGATCTCGTCAGCACGCCATTGCGCGCCGAGGACGATCGATACCCGAGCCCCCAGATTCGTGTGGACTGATTGTCCCTGTCCGGCGAGCAGGCCTGCGAGATCGTCGATCACGGGGTCTTCCGTGTCCGCGGAGAACAACGACATCTGGCTCACGTGTCGATCCTACTGCGGCCCAATACAACAGCGGCACACCACAACGCTCGTGGTCACAACGCAACACTCCCGACACCGCCGAAGCGGTGCCGGGAGTGTTGTCTCGTAAGTCTGGGACGCCCGAGGGCGTACGAAATCAGACTGCGGTGACTCCGGTGGCCTGAGGACCCTTGGTGCCCTGGCCGACCTCGAACTCCACGCGCTGGTTCTCTTCGAGGGTGCGGAAGCCGTTGCCCTGAATCTCCGAGTAATGGACGAACACGTCGTCGTTACCCTCGTCAGGCGCGATGAAGCCGAAGCCCTTCTCCGCGTTGAACCACTTCACAGTGCCCTGTGCCATCTACTGCATTCCTAACTTTTCATCACCCGCCACGGAGCGTCCCCGGCGGGGGCCTGTTCCGACCGCCATACCTCGACAAGACCTCGCCATACGGCGATGGAACCGACTGCAGTACCACGTTCGCAACGGACTCCGCCCTTTGAGCGGAGTGTGCGACCGCTTTTAGCTAACCACGTTTCCGGCCCGCGCGATACTTTTAGCGCGTTCGGAACCAAACTGCCCGTGACCGGCTCGTGCCCAGCTCCGACGGTAAACTGACGTGCCTACCCCGAACACATTGGAGCGACGTCGATGCAGCATGCCACTTACGGCAGCGAACTGCTCGGCAGAACCCTCGCGGGCGCCGAGTCCGGCGACGAGTCTCCGCTCACCCACATGGCCGTGATACCCACGCGCACAGCCGAATTCAGCGAGTGGCCGGACTGGGTTCATCCCGAGGTGCGGGACGCCTTCACCGAACACGGGTTGCGACGCCCATGGCGCCACCAGATCGAGGCCGCCGATCACGCGTACGCGGGCCGCCACGTCTGCGTGTGCACCGGCACCGCGTCGGGCAAGTCGCTGGCCTATCAACTCCCGATCCTCACCACGTTCGCGCAGGACCCGAACGCCACCGCCCTCTACCTGTCGCCGACCAAAGCGCTCGGCGCCGACCAGCTGAGGGCGACGGCTCAGATCATCGCGGGCGTGCCGTCGCTGAGCCATCTGCAGCCGAGCGCCTACGACGGCGACACCGACTCCGAGCTGCGGCAGTGGGCGCGGATGCATTCGCGCTGGATCTTCACCAACCCGGACATGCTGCATGTCGGGATCTGCTCGTCGCACGCCAAGTGGCGCCAGTTCTTCGCCAAGCTGAAGTACATCGTCGTCGACGAATGCCACCACTACCGGGGCGTGTTCGGCTCGCACACGGCGCTGGTGTTGCAGCGGACGCTGCGGATCGCACACCGCTACGGGGCGGACCCGGTCGTCATCGGCGCCAGCGCGACCGTCTCGAATCCGGCGCAAGCGCTGTCTCGACTGATCGGTGACGACGTCGTAGCGGTCACCGACGACACGTCGCCGCACGGCGAACGGACCGTCGCGATGTGGGAGCCGGGATTCGTCGAGGGCACGACCGACACCGAACGCGGCGGCGAGAACGGAGCCCCCGTTCGACGCTCTGCGGGCGCCGAGGCCGCGCGACTCCTCGCGGACTTCGTGGTGGAGGGTGCACGCACCCTGTGCTTCGTCCGTTCGCGACGCGGCGTGGAGGTGACTGCGGTAAAGGCCCGCCAGTTGCTCGCCGAGTCGGCGCCCGAACTGGTCGATCGAGTCGCCGCTTACCGTGCCGGCTATCTGGCCGACGATCGACGCCGACTCGAGCGAGCGCTGTCCGACGGCGAACTCCTCGGGGTCGCGACGACGAACGCACTCGAACTCGGCGTCGACATCAGCGGACTCGACGCCGTCGTCGTCGCAGGCTATCCGGGTACCGTCGCCTCGTTCTGGCAGCAGGCAGGTCGTGCGGGTCGTCGCGGGGAAGGTTCGCTCGTGGTAATGGTGGCCAGGGACGACCCGCTCGACACATATCTCGTCCACCACCCTGACGCGTTGTTGGAGCGGCCGGTTGAGGCGACAGTCACCGACCCGACGAACCCGTACGTTCTCGGACCGCATCTGCTGTGCGCGGCCACCGAGTTCCCCATCTCTGATGCCGAGTCGGCTGGCTGGCATGCCGACGAGGTGATCGCCGGCCTCGTCGACGACGGGAAGCTGAAGCGGCGCAAGGCCGGTTGGTATCCGGCGCCCGGCCTCGATCCGCACGGCGACATCGACATCCGCGGCGGCATCGGCGGTCAGGTCCTCATCGTCGACGCGACGACGTCGCGGCTACTCGGCACCGTCGACACGTCACGCGCCATGACATCGGTGTTCCCGGGCGCGGTGTATCTGCACCAGGGTGAGAGTTTCGTCGTCGACGAGCTCGCGCTCGACGACGGTCTCGCGCTCGCTCACCCGGAGGAGCCGGATTGGACGACGACTGCTCGTGAAGTCAGCGAGGTCGTCGTCGACCGTATCGTCGAGCAGCGGTCGTTCGGCCCGTTGACCGTCTCGTTCGCCGAGGTGACCGTCACCAGTCAGGTGGTCGGCTTCCTGCGGAAGGCGCTCACCGGCGAGATCCTCGACCAGGTCCCCCTCGATCTGCCCGAGCACCAGTTGTCGACGCGTGCGGTGATGTACACCGTCGAACCGGATGCGCTGGTGGCTGCCGGGATCGCCCCCGACAAGTTCCCGGGCGCACTGCATGCCGCCGAGCACGCGGCGATCGGCATGCTGGGACTCGTCGCCACGTGCGACCGCTGGGACATCGGCGGCTTGTCGACCGACCTGCACCCGCAGACCGGGTTGCCGACGGTGTTCGTCTACGACGGGTTCCCCGGCGGTGCCGGTTTCGCCGAACGCGGTCACGAGGCGTTCGACGGCTGGGTCGCCGCCACCGACGAAGCCGTCTCGTCGTGCGCGTGCACGAGCGGCTGCCCGTCGTGCGTGCAATCGCCCAAGTGCGGCAACGGAAACGAGCCGCTCGACAAAGAGCACGCGATCAAACTGCTGCGCCTGATCGGGCGACACTACGGCTCATGACGCCCGGGGACACGACTGGGCGAGCTTGCTCCGCCGATCCAGACCACATGGTGGATCAGATCGGCGGACGGGACGATTCGATTCCGGTCGGTCACGACTGAACCGGACCAGCCCGCGCCACCGCGATCGCATCACGAACCCCCAGACCGCCCAGCTGTACCCGAACCACGACGTGCACCACCACGTCCTGGCCGTCGACCACGCACTCCGCCACGGACGGCGACCCCTCTTGGTCGGCGACCCGTTCACGAGCGGCATCGCACGCATCCGCACTCCCCGACACGTGCACAGACGCCGCAGCCAACGCGCCCAGGTCCGCCGCCGACTGCGCACGATGGCGAGCCAGCACGGCCGCACCGACATACAGAACGCCGACGAGAACAGCAGCCAGAACCGCGATCACCGCAGCCCCGGTCACCGTCGAGAACCCCTCCTCGTCACGACACCTCACCGAACCGCGCCCGGCTCCATCGCGGCGACTGCCCGCGCAGACACCGTCACCATAGGCAACATCGGAACGCCCGCCGACACCGACACGGTCACCGTCTCCCCACCGGCCGACACCGAGATCCGTGCGCCGCCCGGTGCCACCGAACGCCCCACCTCCGACGCCGAAGTGTCACCCGCAGCAGCAAGCCGAGCAACCTCACGAGCGGCGTCCGTACACCGAATCTGCATCACGACAGCAGCCACCGCGCCGGTCCCCGTCACCAGAAAGACCGCGATCGCCGCGAGAGCGAACGCCGCCTCCACCGTCGCCATCCCGCCCTCGTCCCGTAGCAACCGCGCCCACACCTCAACTCACCGCCGTACTCAATGCCCGCGTGATGATCCCCGTCAATGCAGACAAGATGTTGTCGCCCGTCACCACCGTGTAGAGCAACGCACCGAACGCCGCCGCAGCGACGGTCCCGATCGCGTACTCGACGGTGGACATCCCCGATTCGTCCGTGACGAGTTGGCCGGTCAGCGTTCGGACCTCGCTGCACCACTGCATCAATCGACTCGTGCCCATGTCGTCCCCCTCGTGTCCGGCCCGCGTCTCGAGCCCTCACAAGGTCAGACGCACGCCGCAGACATCCAGTTCCATCGGATTCCACAGGCCTACACCGACGTCAGCATCCCGGCGGCGAGGCCGATTACGACAGGCACGATACCCAGGCAGACGAACGCCGGCAGGAAGCACAGACCGAGGGGACCGCTCACTTTGACGCCGGCCTTCTCCGCCGCCTCCACGGCCTCGTCCGCTGCACGACGACGCGTCGCCGACGCCAGTTCGGCGACGCCGTCCGCGAGGGACGCCCCGGCCCGCGCCGCACGACGCGCGAGCGCCGCGAGTTCGGCGAACGACTCGTCGCCTGCCGCGTCGACGGCCCATGCCGTCTGACCGTCAGCGCCGAGCGCGAGCAGATCGGCGGCACGCGCCATCGGCTCGCCGATTACCGGCGGCGCGTGCTCGGCAGCGACCTCGGCAGCCGCGGCGACCGGCAGTCCAGCGCGCAGGCAGACAGCGAACAGGTCGTACGCCGCGGCGACGTCGAACGGATCCGGGCCGGCGCGGGACCTGCCCAACCACCGCGCCTCACGGACCTTGGTCGGCCGGTCGACGACGCGAGCGAGCACCCAGTCGGCGGACGGCCACATCCAGAGACCGGCGGCGGCGAACAGTGCGACGACGAGCACCGTCATCGGAGGGCCTTCTCGGTGATCGCGTTCGTCCACCAGACCCCCGCCGACACGAGTGCTGCGCCCACCACCAGCAGGATGGCGCCGATCCCCGGAGACAACAGCACCGCGAGCGGCGCAGCCCCCATCAGATGCCCGAGTCCGATCCCCAAGATCGGCAGCAATGCCAACACCATTGCCGTCGCCCGCGGGCCGGCCAGGCCGGCACGGGTCCGCGATGCGTGATCGGCACGAGCCGACAGGTCCGAACGGAGCATCTGCAACAAATCTGCCATCGGAAGGCCCCGACTCGACGACGCGGCCCACGCGGTCGCCAATCGATCGATCCCGACGTCGCCTGCTCCGCCGGCGGCCGCGTCGGCCGGGTCACCGCCGAGTTCGGCTCGCGCAGCCATTCGCGCCAGTTCGGTCGAGACTGGCGACGGGCCGTCGCCCGCGAGTTCGTCAGCAGCACTGCGGCAGGCGAGGACAACCGGGGCACCGACCGACATCTCGGCGATCATGAACGACAACGCACGCCGCAGCTCATCACGGCGACGGTCCAGTTCCGCGCGACGCACCGATCGACGCCGCAGCGCGATCGCCGTGACGGCGACGATCCCGATCGCAATCCCCGGACCGACGCCGATCACGGCAGCAGCCAGGACCGGAGCCGCCGCGAACAGCCATACCGGGTCGACGCGTCGATTCTGCCGATGCCGCTCGGCAGACGGAAGCCGCGACCAGACGGCGGGCCTCGGCCACAACAGCAGACCGATCCCGCCTGCCGCGAGAAGGGCGGCGGTCATCGCGGCCGCCTGTCGGCGATCAATGCGTCGATCCGGGCTCGCGCCGCCGTGAACCCCGACCGCCGAGACCACGCCCGTTCGATCGTGGTGAGTCCGTCGTCGGCCCGGGTCAGAACACCGATCTCGAGGAGACCTCGGTGTCCGTCGCGGTCCCGACCCAACCCGAGGACGAGTTGGATCGCCGCGGCCAGCTGACTGTGCAGCGCGGCCCGGTCCATGCCACCCAGCGCGGCGAGCGCCTCCATCCGAGCCGGGACCTCCGACGTCGAGTTCGCGTGCAGAGTTCCCGCACAGCCGTCGTGCCCGGTGTTGAGCGCGATCAGGAGGTCGATCACCTCAGCGCCCCGTACCTCGCCGACGACGATCCGGTCCGGCCTCATCCGCAACGCCTGCCGGACGAGGGCCCGGACCGGCACGTTCCCGACCCCTTCGACGTTCGCGTTCCGGGACACGAGCCGCACGATGTGCGGGTGCTGCGGCGCGAGTTCGGACGCGTCTTCGACGGTGACGACGCGGTCACCCGGATCCACCTGGCCGAGGAGTGCGTTGAGCAGCGTCGTCTTCCCGGATCCGGTGCCGCCGACGATGAGGAACGCGAGCCTGGCCGCGACCGCCTCACGGAGCAGGTCGGCGGCTTCGCCGGGGATCGAGCCCGTCTTCACCAACGCGTCGAAGGTCTGTGTCGCGCCGCGCAGAACGCGCAACGAGATGCACGTGCCGTCGACAGCCAGCGGCGGGATCACCGCGTGCAAACGGACGGTCACGTCCCGTCGTCCGACTCCCGCCAACTGTCCGTCGACCCAGGGCTGAGCCTCGTCGAGTCGTCGGCCCGCGCCGAGGGCCAGACGACCCGCGAGTCGCCGCACCGAGGCCTCGTCGTCGAACCGCACGCCGGTCAGCTCCAGCCCGTCGCCGCGGTCGGCCCAGACGCGGTCGGGCCCGACGACGAGGACGTCGGTGACATCCGGGTCGGCGAGCAGCCCCTCCAACCGTCCCGCACCGACCATCTCGGTCTGCAGATACCGCAGCACGTCGAGCAGATCGGTGTCGCCGAGCAGCCCGCCCGACTCCGCCCGGATCGCGTCCGCGATCACCGCGGGCTCGGGGTCACTGGTCTGTGTCGCCAACCGGTCGCGCACCCGATCCAGCAGGTCGGCGCGTCCGACGGCGGTCATCGCGCCGCTCCCGCATGCAGCCGACGGTAGACGTCCTGCGCGGCCGCCGTCAGCGGGCTGCGGGACCGCAGCGACAACCCCGAGCCCTCGCACCGCTGTGGGAGGGCCCGCTCGGGCCGGTACCCGCCGAGCAGCGGCAAGCCGATGGCGGCCGCCACGTCGCTCGCCCGAAGGCCGCCGGGCGATGGGCCGCGGACCACGAGCACGACGTCGCGTTCGGGAACGAGCCGAGCGGCCGTACGACGTGTGGCCGCGACGGAGTGAACGGATGCGGTGGTCACGACGACGGCGAAGTCCGCGCTGTCGACGAGGGCCGCAGCGACCGGCCCCGGTTCGCGTCCCACGTCGGCGACGACCACATCACCCGCGCTCCGTCCGGCGTCGACCACGGCGAGCACGGTGTCGGGCCGCAACGGTTCGACATCGTCACGCGCGGACGTCATCACGCTGACCCGCCCGACCCCGGGAAGTGCGGCGCGCAATGCCGGCCCCGCGATGACTCCGGTCTCGCCGGTGACGTCCGGCCACCGCAGGCCCGGTTCGTCCTCCACCCCCAGAATCAGGTCGGCTCCAGCACCGGACTGGTCGGCGTCGAGCAGCAGGACGCGCTCACCGTCGCGCGCAGCGACCAGCGCGACGGCAGCGGCCAGCGACGACGCCCCCGCTCCCCCGTGCCCGCCGATCACCGCGACCGCGCCCGCGGGCCGACGGACCGGCCGCCGGAACTCCGAGAGGGCGCCGACCAGGCCGGCCTCTTCGTCCGGGAGGATGAATCCGCCCTGCGCCCCCAACGCGAGTCCGGTCTGCCACGCGCGCGGGTCGTCGTCGGAGGCTCCGACGACCACCACGGCCGGACGCTTCGGCGGGTGCAGGACGGCGAGGACCGCCGTCGCGTCGGCGTCGACGACCACCGCGCACGCACGCAGCCAGTCGTGGCGGCACGACGCCGCGTCGCCGATCACCATTGTGTATCCGGCCGCCGCGGCGCAGCGTGCGAGGTCGGAGTGGAGTGTGTTGTCGGTGAGGACCAGCAGGGCATCAGTCATGGCCTGATAATGCGTCGATCACCGCACATCGAAAAGCCCGTTATCCACAGGCTGGTATCTCTCCAGGTCAGTAGCCCCGTCGGGTACTCAACAGCCAAGGCAGTCGCTCAACCACCCCGCCCGTAACTCAGAAGTGCTGCCCGGTGAACGGTGCGACGTACTCGCATGGCACTGTGACCGGATGCGCCGGATCGAGCGCATTGAGCACTAGGTAGGCGGCGCGGCGCGAACTCGCGATGGCCAAATGGTCGCTGAAGTCCTTGGCGCAGCCCTGCTGGACGACGATGTTGGCGACCGATTCGCCTGCGCGCGGCTTCACGTAGCCCGAGGTGTACGGGACGACGAACTCGTCGCCGCGCGTCATGATGTTCGTGTAGTCGATTCCCGTCACGTACGGGCTGCCGCCTGCCCATATCTTCTTGTTCATCGCCGACCCCGCCATCATGCCGCCGCAACCGGTGCAGACCGGCATGTCGATCGCACCGAGCATTCTTCCGATGTTCGGGATGGGGACGGTGCTCGCCGCGCCACGCCACAGTGGTGCGAGCGAGACGTACTTGGTCACCTTCTCGGCTCCGCCGAGGAACTTCACGTAGTACGTCGGCATGTAGGTGCCCTGGGAATGGCCGATGAGATCGACGGTTTCGGCACCGGTGGCTGCGAGAACCTTGTCGACGAAGCGGTCGAGCTGTCGAGCGCTGACGTCCTGCTTGCCCATGCCGCCGATCTGGTTGACCGGCCACGGAGCTCCCGGGATCGCTCCATAGGTCAGGGCGAAGACGCAGTATCCGCGATTGGAGAGGAGCGCCGGGTACGGCCCCCAGTTGGTCGCCTGCGCGCCGCCGGTCCCGTGCACGAGAATCACCGGGCGCGGATGCTCCGGCGTCGGCGTACAGCCGAAGTCATTGGACCCGGGCAGCGATCCGCCGGGATGCTGCAGTTCATAGGGGATTCCGCTGAAGAAATTGTAATGCTCCGGCAGCTTGTCGTTCGGCGCGGCCGACGTTGGCCCGGCGACGGCGACGACGGCTAACAGCGCCGCACAGACTGCGATCAACGAACGTTTGACAGGCTTCATGTGCGACCCCCTGAGTATTGCCAAAGCAATTGTTCGGCGCAGTAGAACCTACGCCCGGAGCGCGACGAATACTGGGAAACGTCTCAAACAGCCTGGAGAATTCGATTCACGGCGAGAGCAATGCTCGATCAGCCGTACAGAAAGGCCTCAGAATAGAAGACGACCCCGGCCAGGGGGGAGGAGGCCGGGGTCATCAGCAGTTCAGCCCCGGGGGGTCGGGCTGAATGCTTCCGGCATTGCCGGACAAACCCCAAGTTACACGCGCCGACGCGAAGATTGCAAGTCCAACTATTACCCATTTCGTGTTCCGTGGATCACATTCCGGCGATGTACGATATCGAACGTGACCACGGCAGAGCCTACGCGCATCGCCGCCTTCTTCGACCTCGACAAGACGGTCATCGCGCGCTCCAGTGCCCTCGCATTCACGCGCCCGTTCTACGAGGGCGGACTCCTGTCGCGCCGCACGATGTTGCGGTCCGGAATAGCGCAACTCCAGTTCCTACTGACCGCCGCCGACGAGAACCACGTCGACAAGCTCCGCAAACACGTGACCGCCATGTCCACCGGTTGGGACGCCGCGCAGGTGCGGTCGATCGTCGCCGAAACCCTCGACGACGTGGTGCGCCCGGTCGTATTCCCGGAGGCCCTCGAACTGATCGAGCAACACAAGGACGCCGGCCACGACGTCGTGCTGATCTCGGCATCGGGCATCGAGATGGTCGAGCCGATCGGCGAACTGCTCGGCGTCGACATCGTCCGCGCCAGCATCATGCGCGTGATCGACGGCCTCTACGCCGGCGATCTCGACTTCTACTGTTACGGCGACGAGAAGGCCACCGTCGTCGAAGAGTTGGCGGCCGAGCGCGGATACGACTTGAGCCAGTGCTACGCCTACTCCGATTCGGCCACCGATCTCCCCATGCTCGACGCCGTCGGCAGGCCGGCCGTCGTTAATCCAGGCAGAACTCTCCGCCGTCACGCCGCCGATAACGAATGGGAGATCCTCGACTTCGCTACGCCCGCAGCCGCCTCCCACCGGCCGAGTCCCGGCACACTCGGACGAGGAGCACTGTGCGCCACAGGGATCGGAGCGATCGCCGCTGCAGCGGTCATATATCACCGCCACCAGGCCCGTCACCTGCAGCTTCGTGCCGCCTGATCGATCTCGATCGATTTCCGTCGAACCCCTTGCAGTGACGACGGTCACAGGGTAAGAATGTGGTTACGGAATCACAGACGGCAAAGTTCAGGCCAGCAGAGAAGGCCTGAGCCCCCGGATCTGAGGTTCCCAGCACGGGCGGCAAGCACCCACGCGGAGCACGCCGCATTGGCAGAAGCGTTGTGCGCCTGCGAACCCTCGGCCACCATTCGTGAACTCACACAGGGAAAGCGTCGCTGTATTTCGAGTACACGTTGAGGTGGACTTGGGAACGCCGAGGCGGCCCACACAACCCACCCAGCACGCCTGGTAACTTTCGCTCGTGCTCGCGGGCGGTGCCCGGTCGAGATGACAATCGACCAACGGCATCGCCCGCAATCGTGTGCGGCTCGTTATCGTGTGCAGCTCAGCCAGCGGCCGCGTCGGCGATCGACTTGGCTTCGACGGCCCCCGCCTCCATCGCCTCACAACACAGGACGATCCACGCTCCGATTGCGGAAGGGTCGCCGGTGCCAAACGTCGTCGACAGTTCGCGGTACTCGCCGATGCGTTTCAACCACGTCACCTCGGGGACGCCGAGCAGATGCGGATCCAGGCCCGTCGACGCGGACACTAGGCGCGACGCCCCGCGTGCGACCACACCGTTCCCCTCGGTGAACGGCGCCAACGACAGCAGTTCGCCGTGGACGATCGCCGCCACCACCGGTGCGGGGACCGTCGTCCCGCCGGTGATGAGCTGGCCGAGGAAGTCCAGACGCTGCGCGATATGAGGATCCGACCGTGGACGGCCGAGCAGTTCAGGATCGTCGACGAGACCGGCGGCGGCGAGCGTGTGCAGTCGAGCGAGAGCCTGTGCAGGGGCGCGACGAAACACCGACACAAGCTGGTCGATTCCGTCGGTGTCAAGAGCCTGGGCCACCCGGATCGCACCTTCGGTGATCGGGTCGTTGAACTGTGCGTCGCGCTGCAGTTCGACACTGCCGCCTTCGATGGCGGCGGACGAACGACCCGCACGCCACGACGCCTCGCGCGATGTCTTATCCCACCCGCGCAGGTTGGTGCGATGCCGATGCACCACACCCAACGCGTCCCTTGCCAACTCCGCGGCATCGCGGACGTCGGGCAGGTCAAGCAACGGGGCCAGCGGATCAACACTCACACCGGCCACGATATATGCGTCCGCCGCGCCGTCGTGCGATGCGTCGACGGCTCGACCTCGCGCAGCATCCACCCATCGCGCTCGAGCGACCGCTCATCGCGCCAGTGCCGCTCACGGTCGCTACCCGCTACGCGCTTGCAACGTACGGTGACTACCCTCACAGGTAGGCGGCATCCGGTGCCAGACAACACTGTGCGCGGTGGCCGACGTGCTCTCAGCGCGGCAGTTCGACAAGGAAAGGCAGACGAGGAATGACCGAAGCCAGCAAGGTGTACCCACCCTCGAAGGAGTTCGCCGACAACGCGAACGCGACCGTCGAGATGTACGACCGCGCCGACGCGAACCCCGACGAGTTCTGGGCCGAGCAGGCGCGGCGCCTCGACTGGACGACGCCGTTCGGACAGGTCCTCGACTGGTCGAACGCTCCGTTCGCGAAATGGTTCGTCGGAGGCGAGTTGAATGTCGCGGTGAACTGCGTCGACCGCCACGTCGCCGCGGGCAAGGGCGATCGGGTCGCGATCCACTGGGTCGGCGAGCCGCTCGACGACACACGGGACATCACCTACAGCCAGCTCAAGGACGAGGTGTCGCGCGCCGCGAACTACCTCTCATCGATCGGCCTGGTCGCAGGCGATCGCGTCGCCATCTACATGCCGATGGTCCCCGAAGCGATCATCTCGATGCTCGCGTGCGCACGCCTCGGTCTGACGCACTCGGTTGTGTTCGCCGGCTTCTCGGCCGCCGCTCTGCGCTCCCGCGTCGACGACGCCGAAGCGAAGGTCGTCATCACCACAGACGGACAGTTCCGTCGCGGGAAGCCCGCCCCATTGAAGGAGGCCGTCGACGAAGCCCTCGGCACCGGCGCCGACGCAGCGAAGTCGATCGAGAAGGTCATCGTCGTGCGCCGCACCAACCACGACCCGGACCTGAACTGGGTCCAGGGCCGTGACGTGTGGTGGGAGGACACCGTCGCCGAGCAGTCCCCCGAGCACGAGCCGGAGTCGTTCGACGCCGAGCACCCGCTGTTCCTGCTCTACACGTCCGGCACCACCGGCAAACCGAAGGGCATCGTCCACTCGTCGGGCGGCTACCTGACCCAGGCCGCCTACACCTTCCACAACGTGTTCGACCACAAAGAGGGCCGTGACGTCTTCTGGTGCGGAGCCGACATCGGCTGGGTCACCGGCCACTCGTACCTCGTGTACGGCCCGCTCTCGAATGGTGCGACCGAGGTGATCTACGAGGGCACCCCGAACTCGCCGGACGAGCACCGCCACTTCCAGATCATCGAGAAGTACGGCGTCACCACGTATTACATCGCACCGACCCTGATCCGCACGTTCATGAAGTGGGGCCGCGAGATCCCCGACGCGCACGACCTGTCGTCGCTGCGTCT
The DNA here is from genome assembly GCF_021738805.1 of Gordonia liuliyuniae. Lineage (NCBI taxonomy): Bacteria > Bacillati > Actinomycetota > Actinomycetes > Mycobacteriales > Gordoniaceae > Gordonia > Gordonia liuliyuniae. The sequence goes on from NZ_JAKKOR010000007.1 coordinate 120,752, forward strand.
GCTCGGCAGCGTCGGTGAGCCGATCAACCCGGAGGCGTGGCGCTGGTACAGCGACGTCATCGGCGGCGGGCGCTGCCCGATCGTCGACACCTGGTGGCAGACGGAGACCGGCGGCATCATGATCTCCCCGCTGCCCGGCGTCACTGCGACCAAGCCGGGATCGGCGATGCGTTCGCTGCCCGGCATCAGTGCGTCGATCGTCGACGACAAAGGCGCCCCCGTGCCCGACGGCGAGCAGGGCTACCTGGTCCTCGACCGTCCGTGGCCCGGCATGCTGCGCGGTATCTGGGGCGACCCGGATCGCTTCAAGGAGACCTACTGGTCGCGGTTCGCCGAGCAGGGCTGGTACTTCGCGGGCGACGGCGCCCGCTTCGACGAGGACCACGCGCTCTGGGTGCTGGGTCGCGTCGACGACGTGATGAACGTGTCCGGGCACCGCATCTCGACGTCCGAGGTCGAGTCGGCGCTCGTCGCACATCCTGCCGTCGCCGAAGCCGCCGTCATCGGCGCCGCCGACGAGACGACCGGCCAGGGCATCGTCGCGTTCGTCATCCTGATGGAGCATGCGGCACCGGGCGACGACCTGGTCGCCGAACTGCGCCAGCAGGTGGCCGTCGACATCTCGCCGATCGCCAAGCCGCGCGAGATCAACATCGTCCCGGAACTCCCCAAGACCCGATCGGGCAAGATCATGCGCCGCCTCCTCAAGGACATCGCCGAAGGCCGCGAACTCGGCGACACGTCAACCCTCGTCGATCCCGCGGTCTTCGAGGCGATCCGCGCCAAGCGGGCCTGACCGTCTTCACCGACTGGGTCGGCCCACCCTGATCGAGCGGAGTCGTGATAGCGACTCCGCTCGATCGGCTGCGGCCGGCCCCCTCCATAGAGCAGTCGTGCGGTCGACCGAGGAGGTTAATGCCCTCGATCCGCGTGTGGGCGTCGGATCGAAACTTCAGGCATGGCAACATGAAGGCCGACCAACGTTCAGCAAGGGAGAACTCGTGAGCGGCAATCAGGACACCTGGCCTCCGCAGCCCGCCGACGCTCCGCGCGTCCCGTCTATTCCGATGTCGGATGCCAACCTCGGCAAGGACGGCGAGCCGACCATCGGCAACCTCGTCAAGGACGCGTCGGCCAACGTGTCGACGCTGTTCCGGGCCGAGGTCGCACTCGCCAAGTCCGAACTCGTCAACGAGGCGAAGAAGGCAGGTGCGGGCACCGGCTTGATCGTCGGCGCAGCCGTCCTCCTCCTGTATGCGAGCTTGTTCTTCTTCGTATTCCTCGGCTTCCTGCTCGACCTGTGGCTGCCGACGTGGGCCGCGTTCGGCATCGTCTTCCTGATCTTGCTGTTCGTGTCGATCGCCGCGATCGTCGCCGGCTACATCTTGTTCCGGAAGCTGCGGAAGCCCGAGAAGACCATCGAATCGTTGTCGGAGATCAGCAGCGTGGTTCCGGGCCGGGAGAAGTCGTCGACGGGCGGCGTCGCCCACCCGCAGATCCCGCCGGCACGTGATCCGATGAGCCGCTGACGGCTCTTCACAGATCGACGAGTTGAACAACGACACTCCTCCGGACCCCACAGAGGTTCGGTTCGACGGGCCGTGGCAGCACTTCGACGTGCGTGCGGGCGGCCTGCGCTTCCACGCGGTCGAGAGCGACCGGTCGATCGCCGATCGGCCGCTCGTCCTGCTGCTGCACGGTTTCGGTGAGTTCTGGTGGACGTGGCGTCACCAGCTTCCCGCATTGACCGCTGCCGGATACCGCGCAGTCGCCGTCGACCTGCGCGGATACGGCGACTCCGACAAGCCGCCACGCGGCTACGACGGGTGGACGCTGGCAGGCGACACGCACGCGCTGATCCGGGCGCTCGGGCATTCGTCGGCGTCCCTGGTCGGGCACGCCGACGGCGGTCTCGTCTGCTGGGCGACGGCCACTCTGCATCCGCGCGCGATCGACCGGGTCGTCGTCGTGTCGTCCCCGCATCCCCGCGCCCTGCGTCAGGGCGTCCTGTTCAATGCGGAGGAGCGATCGTCGTTCTTGGCACCGTTCATCCACAATCAGCTACCCCGAATCGGGGAGCGACGGCTCACTCGCGGCAACGGCGCATTCATCGACGAGTACTTCCACGCCCAGTCCGGCGAGGCGTGGCAGGAGACCGCGGACTTCGCCGAGGCGATCGAACGCAACCGGCTGGCCATCCAGATCCCCGGCGTCGCTCACTGCAGCCTCGAGTATCGCCGATGGGCGTTCCGTTCCCAGTTCCGTCCCGACGGCTGGCGGTTCATGGAAGTGATGGACAAACGGCTCGACCAACCGTTCCTCGCGCTGCGCGGTCGGGAGGACGACTACATCCTCGATTCGTTGATGGCCGACAGTGAGCACTGGGCTCGCGACTTCACCTACCGCACGGTGGCCGGTGCCGGGCACTTCCTGCACCAGGAGGCGCCCGACGCTGTGAACGCCGAAGTGCTCGACCACCTCGGCGCCTGACGGCACACGACGGGCCCCGTGCTCAGTGCGCGGACACGCAGCGCTGCGTGTCGGCTTCGGCCGAACCCGAACGCTTCTCCGACTGGGCGAGGTCGCTCTGCACTTGGTCTGCGGTCAAGACGAACCCGGTGTGGTCGGCGGGATTCTCGGACGCGCCGAACACCACGCCGAACACCGATCCGTCACGGTTGATCATCGGGCCGCCCGAATTGCCGGACCGGATGTTCCCGCGGACCGTGTACACCTCCCGGGAGATCTGCTTGGCGTGCTGATAGATGTCGGGGCCGTTCAACTGCACGACGTTGCGGATCCGGACCGGCGTCACCGTGTACGGGCCGTTCTCCGGGTAGCCGAGGACGATCGCGTCATCGCCGGTGCCGCCCGCGTCGGTCGCGAACTTGAGGGCCGACGCCCGCAGACCCGGCACGTCGAGGACCGCGATGTCGTTGCGCGAGTTGAACCAGACGACCGTCGCCTCGAGTTCACGACCGTCGGCCACTTCGACGTTGACCGAGTCGGTGCCTGCGACGACGTGCGCGTTGGTCATCACCCGCTCGGGTGACACGACGAATCCGGTCCCCTCCAACGCTTGCCCGCAGCTGCGGGCGACGCCGTTGATCTTGAGGACGCTCGGCTGCACCTGCTGCACGACTGGGAGGTCGGCCAGCCGACCGTCCGGCGCGTCCACATTGGCGACCCGCGTCTCGCCGAACGGGCCGATGACTTCTTTGATCCCGGACGAGTCGATGAGGTCGGTCAGTTCGTTCGGCAGGTCACGCATCCACTGCGGGGCCACCGCGTCGACGCTCTCCACCACTTTCGATCCCGCGACGGCGTCGGAGATGCGGACTTGCCCGGAGCTGGCGAGCGGGAACGACAGCAGCCATGCGGCTACGAGGATTGCAATCACCTGCAGCACCGAGCCGGTTCCGCTGTCGAGATGCCGCAACGTCCGCGAGTGAATGCTGCTTCGGGCGGCGCGTCCGAGCACCATGCCGGACAGTTCGCCGACGACGATGAGCACCACGATCAGCATCACGCCGATCACGAGGCGGAGCCGTCGGTCGTCGAACTGCTCGATCACCAGTGGCGCCAACAGGATGCCTGCGACCGCACCGATCATCACGCCGATGAACGCGAGCGCGGACGCTGCAGCCCCCTGCCGGTAGCCACTGAACGCGGCGAGCAGGGCGACCGCGAGGATGATGAGGTCGACCCACAGCGACCCGCTCACCGGGGCGGCTCCACAGCAAATCCGGACACTTGGCGCCCACCGGTCTCGGAGATCATCTGCTCCAACGGACGGACGTCGTCACGGTCCCACGGCACATCCCAGCCTGCGGTCTCGGAGATCGCGGCGAGCAGACCGCCGGTGAACCCCCAGACCAACATGCCGTCGTAGACGAACGCCGGGCCCAGATAGGGTGCCATGCCCGGGATCTCGCGGATCACTTGGAATCGATGCTCCGGACTCAACAGCTCTCGCAAGTTCACTCGCGTCACTCGCGCCGTCTCTCCCTCGTCGACGACGCTCACCTGCGACGGTCGCGACCAGTGCGCGAGGACCGGCGTAACCTCGAAACCCGACGGGACGGGGAAGACGGGCAGCGTGGCGAGCACATCGACGCCGTCGGCGACCAACCCGGTCTCCTCCCACGCTTCGCGGAGCGCGGTCCCGACCGGGTACTCGTCGCCGGGGTCGCGGGCCCCGCCGGGGAACGCGATCTGTCCGCCGTGGGTGCGCAACGTCGTCGCGCGCTCGGTCAACAGGATGTCGGCGTCGGCGGGGACACCGCCCGGATAGTCGGTCGCGGCGGCGAACGATCCGCCGAACAGAACGAGCACGGCCGCCGAGCGAGTCGCGACGAAGTCGGCAGCGATCCGGGCTCGGTCGCCGCCCCGGTTGAGCACCTTCTTATTGACCACCGATACGTCGTCGGTGACGGAGCGCAGCCATTCGGGCACCTCGGTGCGGGGCACCAAGAGATTCGCGTCGGGCAGTTTCGGGTCGTGTCGAGTCACGATGCCTCCCCCACGTCGACGCCGAGGTGTTCGCGGACCGCTGAGGTCAGGTCCTGGTACGTGTCGAACACACGAGGCAGGACGGCGGCGACCGTCCCGTCGGCGCGGATCATCACCGTCGACGGGAACACGCGCGGCGCGGCGACGGCCTTGGCAATGTCGCCGTGCGGATCGGTCACGACCGGCAGGTGCGCGTTCAACTCCTGCAGGAACTTGAGCACGAAGTACTCCTTGTCCGCGCCCTCCTTGGCATGCACCGCCAGTACGTTCAATCGGTCGCCGGCCTGGGCTGCGAGCCGGTCGAACAGCGGAAGTTCGCGGCGGCACGGCAGGCACCACACCGCCCACATGTTGATCACGAGCGGTCGGCCCGCGGTGACCGTCCCGAGGTCGACCACTTGTCCGTCGGCCATGCACGGCGCCGAAACCCCGGCAAGCACGCCGGTCGCGGGCCCGGTTCCACTCGGGCATGCGGTGAGCGCGGCCGCCGCACGGGCCTGGGCCACCTCGTCCGCCGACGCGCCCGCATCGGTTACTCCCGATGTCGGAGCGGACGAGCTGGGCGCGGGCGCCGACGCGGGTTCGTCGCCGCCGCGCGGCCAGAGCGCGGCCACCAGCGCGATCATGACGACTACGAACGCGATCATCGCGCGCATCCCCGGTTGCGCCAACGCCTTCTTCGCCGTGTCGAGCCGACTCATGTGTTCACCCCGGCCAGTTCAAGGAGATGCTCAGTCTCCGGCCCCTTGACGAGAGCGGCGGCCTTCATCGGGTCGAGCTGTCCCTCGCCGTACGACGGACAGTCCTTGGCGAGCACACACACGCCGCACGCGGGCGTCCGAGCGTGACAGACGCGTCGCCCGTGGAAGATGATCCGGTGCGACAGGTCGGTCCACTCCTTGCGTTCGATGAGCTCCCCGACCGCGCGTTCCACTTTCACCGGGTCGGTCTCGTCGGTCCACTGCCAGCGTCGGACGAGCCTGCCGAAATGTGTGTCCACGGTGATGCCTGGCACACCGAAAGCGTTGCCCAGCACCACGTTCGCCGTCTTACGTCCGAATCCCGGCAGGGAGATGAGTTCCTTCAACGTGCCGGGCACCTCGCCGTCGAACCGTTCGACGAGCCCCTGGCCGAGACCGATGATCGAGTTCGCCTTGTTCCGGTAGAAGCCGGTGGAACGGATCATCTCCTCGAGTTCGGTGCGGTCGGCGCTCGCATATGCGAAGGCGTCCCGATACCGTGCGAACAATGCGGGGCTCACCTGGTTGACGCGGACGTCGGTGCACTGCGCCGACAGGATCGTCGCAACAGACAGCTCGAGTGGCGTGGTGAAGTCGAGTTCGCAGTACACGTGCGGAAACGCCACGTGCAGGGCCCTGTTCATCCGACGTGCTCGTCGGACCAGGCCCAATCGGGTCTCCGGTTTACGGCTGCTCACAAGATCCCAGGTTAGCGGTCGCCTGCCGACACGCGTCTGCACCCGCGCCGTGAGCGACGATGTGGTCACAACTCGGTGACGACGGGCCTTCTCGTTTCACCCTCGCCCCGACTTCGTGTTGACTGGGGAACCATGCAAGGACTGGCCGTGCTTCTGATCCCCCCGTTGCTGATGCTGTTCGCGCTCGCGATGGAGAAGGTCCAGAACGGTTTGGACCGACTGTCCGTCGGCCGTGCGCACGTCGAGGAGTTCCTCGACACGGCGGACGAGACCGACGTCGGCAATCTGGCGAAGGACGGTCTGCCCGCAGCGTTGGACGAACTCCGTCAGCGGCGGAACAACGACGAGGTAGGCGATCCGGTCATTCCAACCGGTTCCGATGCTCGCAACCGCGCGAGTTGATAGGTTCGAAATTCAGACATTGCGCACCATTGTCAATGCCTGCCGCACAAGTGATCAATTCAACAACTATGATTTTTGCCAGTAGTGTTGATCACTGAACATGCGTTCGGAACAAGAGAGGTTCTTTAGGTGGAAGAAGTACTCGCCAGGGCAGGCATTTTCCAGGGGGTTGAGCCCACGGCTGTAGCTGCACTCGCAAAAGAGTTGCAGCCGGTCGAGTTCCCTCGCGGTCATGTGATCTTCCACGAGGGTGAGCCGGGCGACCGACTGTTCATCATCCTCTCGGGCAAGGTCAAGCTGGGCCGGCGTTCGCCGGACGGCCGCGAAAATCTACTGACCATCATGGGTCCGTCCGACATGTTCGGCGAACTCTCGATCTTCGACCCGGGCCCGCGCACGTCGTCGGCCACGACGGTCACCGAGGTCCGCGCCGTCACCATGGACCGTGACGCGCTCAAGAAGTGGATCAAGGACCGTCCGGAGATCGCCGAGCAGCTCCTGCGTGTTCTCGCGCGCCGGCTGCGACGGACCAACAACAACCTCGCCGACCTGATCTTCACGGATGTGCCCGGTCGCGTCGCCAAGCAGTTGCTCCAGTTGGCGCAGCGCTTCGGCACGCAGGAGGGCGGCGCGCTGCGCGTCACCCACGACCTGACGCAGGAAGAGATCGCGCAGCTCGTCGGCGCATCGCGCGAGACGGTGAACAAGGCCCTCGCCGACTTCGCTCAGCGCGGTTGGCTGCGGCTCGAGGGCAAGAGCGTCCTCATCGCCGACTCGGAGCGTCTCGCACGACGAGCCCGCTGACCGACGGACAACAGCTGTAACGCAACGACTCAGCCCGGGAGACTGTGCACCGCATCGGTGCGAGTCGCCCGGGCTGAGTACGTTCTACCGAGTGCGTCGGTCCAGCGTCAGAGGGGCAGGCCTCAGGGACGTCAGAGGGTCCGCAGATACTCCAGTTGCGCCTTCACGCTCATCTTGGCTGCCGGCCACAGTTCCTCGTCGACGTCCGCGTACACAGTCTTGACGACCTTCATCGGCTTCGCCTCGTGCGGCGACTTGCCGAGTTCGACGAGGGCTGCGCGGATCTGCTCCAGCCGCTCCTCCCGGTGCTGTTTGTAGAAGCGCGCGACCGGACCGAGCTCGGCATGGTCGGGACCGTGGCCAGGCAGCATCGGAACGTCGGCCGCCTCCACGATCAACCGATTCAGTGAGTGGAAGTAGTCGCCGAGCGTCCCGTCCCTCGGGTCGAGGACTGTAGTCCCCGATCCGAGCACGGTGTCTCCGGTGAGGACGGCACGGTGTCCGTCACACTCGACGAGAAAGCTCGTCGAGTCGAGAGTGTGCCCGGGCGTGTGCATCACGGTGATGCGCAACCCGGCGGCTTCGATCACTTCGCGGTCGGTCAGCCGCGGCGCATCGAACGAGAAGTCCGACGAGTAGGCGCGCGTCGGAGCCCCGGTCATCTTCCGGAATCGTTTGAGGGCGCCCACATGATCATCGTGCCGGTGCGTGAAGAGCGTCAATTCCACCTCGCCCGCCTCGTCCAGCACATTCGCCAAGTGCTTGCGATGCTTACGCGGCCCGGGGTCGACGACGACGGCGCGCGACGCGCCTGGCGCCCGCAGGATCCACGTGTTGGTCCCGTCGAGCGTCATCATGCCGGGGTTCTCGCATAGGACGACCGACGCGAACGGGGTCACCCGGCGGGCCCGCCCGTAGGCGGGATGGGTGAGTTCGGCTGGGGCCATCTCCTCACTCACCGGACCTGGACGACCAACTCGACCTCCACGGGGGCACCGAGCGGGAGCTCGGCGACTCCGACGGCCGACCTCGCGTGGACTCCGGCGTCGCCGAAGATCTCACCGATCAGGTCCGACGCGCCGTTGATGACGGCGGGCTGGCCGGTGAATCCGTTCGCCGACGCGACGAAGCCGACCACCTTGACCACGCGCACGACCGCGTCGATGCCGACCTCGGCATGCACGGCGGCCAACGCGTTCAACGCGCACTGGCGCGCCGCCGCGTTCGCCGCATCAGGTCGGACGACGCCCTCCGCACCCTCAGACACCTTGCCGGTGACGTCGAGGGCCCCGTCGACCACCGGCAGCTGACCCGAGGTGTAGACCATGTCGCCGACGCGCAGCGCGGGCGTGTAACTGCCGACGGGCGCGACCACGTCGGGCAAGGTGATGCCGAGTTCCGCCAGCCGAGCGCTCCACTGTCCGCTCATCGCAGTCAGCTCTTCGGGCGCTTCAGGTATGCGACGTGCTGTTCGCCGGTCGGGCCGGGAAGCACGCTGACGAGCTCCCATCCGTCCGATCCCCACTGGTCCAGAATCTGTTTGGTCGCGTGCGTGAGCAGCGGAACTGTCACGTATTCCCAGGAAGTCGGTGCTGTCATGTCGCTCACCTTATCGGTTAACGAACTGTCACGTCGGCGAGGCCGATAAGGTGAACGGCGTGGTCGAGAAACATGTGACGGACGGTCCCACGAGTCAGTGGTCCGATCAGGCCCGCCAGGCACGACTGCATTTCGTGTCAGGCAAGGGCGGAACCGGTAAGACGACGGTCGCTGCCGCGCTCGCGTTGACGTTGGCCTCGCGTGGCCAGCGCGTCCTCCTCGTCGAATGCGAGGAGCGCCAGGGCATCGCGCAGCTTTTCGACACGCAGCCGCTGCCGCCGGTCGACACCCAGGTCGCGACTCTCGAGGGCGGCGGCTCGGTGTGGGCACTCGCCCTGCAGATCGAGCACGCGCTGCTGGAGTACCTCGACATGTTCTACAACCTCGGGTTCGCCGGTCGCGCGATCAAACGCGTCGGCGCGATCGACTTCGTGACGACCGTCGCGCCGGGCCTGCGCGACGTCGTGATCACCGGCAAGGTGAAGGAGCGCGTCATCGCCCTCGACAAGAAGGGGCACCGTCTCTACGACGCGATCGTCGTCGACGCACCACCGACCGGACGTATCGGAAACTTCCTCGACGTCACGTCCGCGATGCGCGACCTGGCCAAGTCCGGCCCGATCCGCAAGCAGAGCGAAGGCGTCGCGACGCTCCTGCACTCGGCCGACACCATGGTGCACCTGTGCACTCTCCTCGAGGCGATGCCGATCCAGGAGACAGTCGAAGCGGTCGACGAGCTGCGCGCCAAGGGTCTGCACATCGGCTCGATCATCATTAACCGTGTCGAGACCGCGCACCTCCCCGACGACGAGCTCGACGCGATTGCCGAAGGGAGGATCGACGCCGACCGGGTGCGGTCGACGTTAACCGATGCGGGGGTCGAGTTCACCGACGACGACCTCGCCGGGCTGCTGACCGAGTCGATCGAGTACGCCGCTCGCGTCCAAGCCCAGCAGGTGGCGCACGCCGAACTCGACGACGTCGACGCCCCGCAGATCTCCCTGCCGTCCATCGATCAGGGGATGGATCTGGGCGGCGTGTACGAACTCGTCGCCGTGCTGAAGAAAGCGGGAGCCTGATGCCTGACCTGAAGATGGGTGCGGTGCTCGCCGACCCGAGTACTCGCGTGATCATCTGTTGCGGCTCCGGCGGCGTCGGCAAGACGACGACGGCCGCGTCGATGGCGCTGCACGCCGCCGAGAACGGCCGCAAGGTCGCCGTCCTGACGATCGATCCGGCGCGTCGTCTGGCCCAGTCGCTCGGCGTCAGCGAGCTCACCAACGAGCCGCAGCCGGTTCCGATCGCAAGCGCGGCGGCATCGGGCGGGTCGCTCGACGCGATGATGCTGGACATGCGCCGCACCTTCGACGACATGGTCGTCGAGCATTCGACGCCAGATCGTGCCGAAGCGATCATGAACAACGCCTTTTATCAGACCGTCGCGTCGTCGTTCTCCGGCACCCAGGAGTACATGGCGATGGAGAAGCTGGGCAGGCTCCTCGACGAGGACCGGTGGGACCTCATCGTCGTCGACACTCCCCCGTCGCGGAACGCGCTCGACTTCCTCGACGCACCGCAACGTCTCGGGTCGTTCCTGTCGGGTCGGCTCATGAAGATGCTCGTCGGCGGCGGGCGCGGCGTCGGCCGCGTCGTGACCGGGGCGATGGGCATCGCGATGCGCGGCATCTCGACGATCGTCGGCGGCGACATCCTGCGCGACGTGGCGACCTTCGTGCAGTCGTTGGACTCGATGTTCGGCGGCTTCTCCGAACGCGCCGAACGAACCTACTCGCTCCTCAAACGGCCGGGCACACAATTTGTCGTGGTGGCGTCTCCGGAGGCGGACGCTCTGCGGGAAGCGTCGTTCTTCGTCGACCGCTTGTCGAAGGACACGATGCCGTTGGCGGGCTTGATCGTGAACCGCACGCACCCGAATCTGACATCATTGCCGACACCGGCCGTCGAAGCCGCGGCGAGCACGGTCGACGACGACCTGACGCGTGGCGTCCTGCAGGTGCACGTCGAGCGCGCCACCATGGCGAAACGCGAACTCCGTCTGCTGCAACGGTTCACGTCGTCACACCCGAGCGTCCCGACCGTCGGCGTGCCCGCACTACCGTTCGAAGTCGCCGATTCGGACGCGCTCCGCGCGGTGGCCGAGCAGATCATCAGCCGCGGCTGAGACCAGTTCAGCGAGAAGAGGCCCGGCGCATCAGCGCCGGGCCTTTTCGCGTCAGTTGTTGGTGTCGGGGACGGCGCCGATCCGCTGCCTGCGACGCTGGGCTTCGAAGAACGCCGCCCAGGAGGTCACCTCTGGGTGCTGGCGGAGCAGCGCGCGGCGTTGGCGTTCGGTCATGCCGCCCCACACGCCGAATTCGACCCGGTTGTCGAGTGCGTCGGCACCGCACTCCATCTGCACTGGGCAGTGCCTGCAGATCGTCGCAGCCTTGCGCTGCGCGGCCCCTCGAACGAACAGGTCGTCCGGGTTCCCGCCGCGACAGCGCGCTAGCGAGACCCACGTCAATCGAGTGTCAGTATCTCCGGACGGCAACGGTGCGAGAGTCATTGCGCGATCCCACCTTTCACAAACCCATCGACACGAACCGGCGCTCGGTACGCGCATAAGATCTCTTCAGTGAATCCACCCTACAAATCACTACTTTGTGGGGTACCTCACGTCCATCACACTATTGAGACCCTAATCGCAAATCAAGTCGAGATCGGGGAGCGAGGGTATCGAAGGTGGGATCGGCCAGGTCGCTACCGCGATGAGATTGCATTCACACGTATCCTGGCGACCGTGCGGAAGACATCGAACCTAGTCGGCCTGGCCGTAGCCTGCGTCATGGCGGGCGTCCTGGTGGCCGGCCTCCTCTTCCCCCTCGCGGGCGGGGTCGGGGTACTGACCAACCGGGCCGCGGCGACGATGGAGAACAGTTCGTCCGAACTGCTGAGTGGCACTGTCCCCGAAGTCACGACGGTGACCGACGCTGCGGGCAAACCCATCGCCACGCTGTTCGACCAGTACCGCTACCAGGTCGGATACAACGACATCTCCCAGGACATGATCCGCGCGATCATCTCGATCGAGGACCGTCGCTTCCTCGAGCACGACGGCGTGGACTGGCGCGGCACGATCCGCGCGGCGTTGAAGAACTCGTCGTCGGGCGAAGTGCAGCAGGGCGCATCGACGCTCGACCAGCAGTACATCAAGAATTATCAACTGCTGGTGCTGGCACGGACCGAGGCCGAACGACAGGCCGCGATCGAGACGACGCCTGCGCGCAAGCTGCGCGAGGTCCGGATGGCGCTGACCTTGGAGCAGACGCTCACCGATCAAGCCAAACGCGAACAGGGACTCGACGACGCGGCGGCCAAGCAGGACGCGAAGAAGCAGATCGTCACCCGCTACCTGAACGTCGTTCCGTTCGGCAACAACGCGTACGGCATCGAAGCCGCGTCGCAGACCTACTTCGGCCACTCGGCGAAGGAGCTGACAGTCGAGCAGGCAGCGATGCTCGCGGGCATGGTGCAGTCGAGCTCGGCGCTGAACCCCTACAGCGACCCCGAGGCCACCACCACGCGCCGCAACACCGTGCTCGACACCATGATCGGCAACTTCCCGGAGCGAAAAGCCGAGCTCACGGCGGCAAAGAACAAGCCGCTCGGCGTCCTGCCCTCCCCCCGCACACCCGTCCAAGGCTGCATCGGTGCGGGCAACGACGGATTCTTCTGCGACTACGTCCTGCAGTACCTCGCCGACAACGGCATCTCCCGCCAGACCGTGATGCGCGGCGGCTACGTCATCCGCACCACCCTCGACCCGCAGGTCCAAGAATCTGCGCTGCGCTCAGCCAAGGCACAGGCGAACCCGCACACCACCGGCATCGCTAACGTGATGAGCCTGGTCCGTCCGGGCAAGCAGTCCCACGATGTGGTCTCGATGGTGTCCAGCCGCGACTACGGACTCGACGCGGCGAAGGACGAGACGGTGCAGCCGCAGCCGTTCTCGATGGTCGGCGACGGCGCGGGCTCAATCTTCAAACTGTTCACGACCGCCGCCGCCATGGAGAAGGGCATGGGCACCGACGCAGTGCTCGCGATCCCGTCGAGTGTCGCCGTCTACGGGATGGGCGACAGCAACGGCCTCAACGGCTGCCCGGTCAACGCGTACTGCGTCAAGAATGCAGGCGCTTACCCGCCGAACGCATCGGTGACGCAAGCTCTCGCGACGTCGCCGAACACCACGTTCGTCCAGCTGCTCCAGCAGGTCGGCGTGAAGCCCGCCGTCGACATGGCGGTGCGCCTGGGGCTCCGTTCGTACAATTCCCCCGGAACGTCCGGCAACGGCGACCAGAGCCTCGCCGAGTACATCAAGAAGGGCAACTTCGGTTCGTTCACGCTCGGCCCGTTCGCCGTCAACGCGCTCGAACTGTCGAATGTCGCGGCCACGCTCTCGTCCGGCGGCGTCTGGTGCCCGCCGAACCCCATCCAGTCCATCCAGCAGGTCAAGCGCGACAAGTACGGCAACCGCGTGATGGATGAGAACGGCAACCCAGCGATGGTCCCGGTGCCGTTCACGCCGCCGGCCTGCGAGCAGGTCGTCGACTCGGGTCTGGCCAACACTCTGGCGAACGCGATGAGCGAGGACGACCGCGGCGGCGGCACCTCAGCTGCCGCGGCAGCGTCGACCGGCTGGACACTCCCCCTCTCGGGCAAGACGGGAACCACTGAGGCGCACCGATCGGCGGCGTTCCTCGGATTCACTAACCAGCTCGCGGCCGCGTCGTACGTGTACAACGACGGCCCGACCCCGAGCGGCATCTGCACCGCTCCGCTGCGCCAGTGCTACGACGGCGACGTCTACGGTGGTTTCGAGCCGGCCCGCACCTGGTACAACGCGGTGAAACCCGTCGCCACCAAGTTCGGTCCGGTCGCGATGCCGCCGAAGGATCCGTCGTATGTGGTCGGCAGCGATCGCGGACGGATCCCGAACGTGAGTGGCCTGCCCGCCAGTCAGGCGACGTCACGCCTGCAGGAGGCAGGGTTCAAGGTGAACGAGCTGGAGGTCGACAGCGGACGCCCCAAGGGCACCGTGGTGTTCACCGCCCCATCCGACAGTGCGATGCCCGGCAGCACCATCGCCATGTATGTGAGCAACGGCCGCGGCACCGAGAAGAACGACCGCGACGGCGACGGCGGCGGCGGGACCGGGTCGACGCAGAAGACCGTCGAAGTGCCCGGTGTGGGGCCTGTGGTGATCGAAGTCCCCGACGAGTGACCTGACCGCCGACGCGGGCAGCGCTATCGTGGAGGCATGGATTCTGGTTCCGGCACAGGCATCTCCGCGACGAGCCTGGCACGACTGTCCGCGGGGGCAGCAGGCGCCGCGGCGGCGGGTCTGCTCTACTCGACGGTGATCGAACGCAATGCGTTCGCGTTGCGCCATGTGACCGCCCCGCTGTTGGAGGCCGGCTCGTCACCGCTGCGGGTGCTGCACATCAGCGACATCCACATGACGCCCCACCAGCACCTCAAGCAGGCGTGGATCGCCGAACTCGACTCGCTCGAACCCGACTTGGTCGTCAACACCGGCGACAATCTGGCCCACCCCAACGCTGTCCCCGCCGTGGTGCAAGCGCTCAGCGGGCTCCTGTCGCGGCCGGGCCTGTTCGTGTTCGGGTCAAACGATTATTTCGGCCCGAAGCCCAAGAACCCGTTCAAGTACTTCAAGAAGGACCACAAGCGGACGCACGGCGAGTCGTTGCCGTGGCAGGATCTGCGCGCCGCCTTCACCGAACGCGGCTGGCTCGACGCGACGCACACGATCCGCGAGATCGAGGCGTCCGGTGTCCGCATCGCGGCCGCAGGCGTCGACGACCCGCACATCGAACGCGACCGGTACGAGACAATCGCCGGACGTCCGAACCCGCTCGCTCAACTGCGCCTGGGTCTGACCCATTCGCCGGAGCCGCGGGTCCTGGACTCGTTTGCCGACGACGGCTACGACCTGGTGATGGCAGGCCACACCCACGGCGGGCAACTCTGCGTCCCCGGGTATGGCGCGGTGGTCACGAACTGTCACATCGACCGGTCACGCGTGAAGGGTCTGTCCCGCTGGGGCGCAGACATGGCGTTGCACGTCAGTGCAGGCCTCGGCACGTCACCCTACGCTCCGGCCCGCTTCAGCTGCCGTCCCGAAGCGACGCTGCTGACCTTGACGCCCGTCTCCAACGGCGGCCACGACGCCGACGTCGATCTGCAACTCCCCAGCCTCCAGGGCGTCCCCGTCTAAGCTCGCGTGCCCCGTCACACACCCGGTCACACATTTGTGTGGCTGCGCCCGATCGGGACGATCATGGGACGATCGCTGACCGGGTCGTCGACGACACGTGACCGGAGGCCGAAGACGTCGAAGAGGAGTTCCTCGGTGATGACCTTCGACGGCGGGCCCTGTGCGATGACGGAGCCGTCCTTCATCGCGACGAGGTTGTCGCTGTAGCGGACTGCGAGGTTCAGGTCGTGGAGCACCATGAGGACGGTGCGGCCTTCCTCGTGAAGGTCATCGACGAGATCGAGGACGTCGAGCGCGTGCGACAGGTCGAGGAAGGTGGTCGGCTCGTCGAGCAGGATCATGTCAGTGCACTGAGCGAGCGTCATCGAGATCCACACCCGCTGCCGTTGTCCCCCGGAGAGCGAGTCCACGGTGCGATCGGCGAGATCCCGGATACCGGTCTGGGTGAGCACGGCGTCGACGATGTCGTCGTCCGTCGACGACCACTGTCGCATCCAACTCTGGTGCGGATGCCTGCCCCGGGCGACGAGGTCGGCGACGGTCAAGCCCTCGGGCGCGATCGGCGACTGCGGCAGCAGGCCGAGCTTGGTGGCGACCTCTTTGGTGCGGTACTCGGCGATGTCCTTGCCGTCGAGTACCACCGAACCCGCTGACGGTTTGATCAGCCGGGCGAGGGTGCGCAGCAGCGTCGACTTCCCACAGCCGTTGGGTCCGATGATCGTGGTGACAACCCCGGTCGGCACGTCGAGGTCGAGGTCGCCGATGATCGGCGTCCCGCCGTAGCCGGATGCTATCGAGCGGGCCGCCAGTCGAGTCTCGTCGGGGAAGGTGTCGATCGCCGCGAACTCCTGAGCATCTCGGACGGAGGCCGGGCTGCCGATCGATGCCAGGACGGGCGCGACTGCCTTACTCATATCCATTCTAGTAATGCTAGCCTTAGCTGCCTTATCGTGGTGACCTCGGATGGCGCGTTCCGGGCGAACGTGCCACTCGGACAACTGGTCGCGAACCCGCATAACCCCCGATCCGAGGTCGGCAACCTGAGGACCTCGCGACCATTTCGGAGCGGCAGCTGCAACCGGGAACGGTGGTGAGTCGCTCGGCGTGGCTGGCGCTGTGGCCCATCGCGGCCGAGCGGCTGGGCCGGCCAGTACCCGCCAGGCCAGAGTTTCAGTTGAGCATCCAATTTCCCCGTCTGTCGTGGGATAGATACCCCCGCTCGACGGTGAACTCCAGCAGTTCGGTCTCGATCATGTCGGCGAGGCGATCGCCTTCTGCCGTCCACGCGTCGACATCGAAATCCCGCGGCCAGGTGTGCTGCTCCTGTTGGGGCGACTGCGCGAAGTTGTTCTGCCATTGGTCGAGCCACGTGCGCAACGCGCTTTCGAGTTCCTCGCTGAACCCGAAGTTCTTCGGCCCGGGCAACCAGCCCCCAGGTTCCGGAATAGGTGCATCACCGGACCACAGCCCCCACGGAGCGCCGTAGTCGGGATAGAGCATGAGCCGTTTCGTCGTAGCCGGCATCGCCGACATCCTCCCCCAGTCACGTCCATCTCGGGTTAAAGGCCCTCCATCTCCGTCGCCGTCTGTGAAGGCATTGGAGAGACGAGGAGGCCCCCGGCTTGCGTCTCCGCAGGCCGGGGGCCTCTTCTGCTATCTCAACCTAGCGTCGGGGTGGCGGGATTCGAACCCACGACCTCTTCGTCCCGAACGAAGCGCGCTACCAAGCTGCGCCACACCCCGTGTGCAACCTGATACAGCCTACAACGACGACCTGCGAAGTATTAAATCGTCTGCTCAGAAGGGGTTTTCGGCCCTCACGCTGATATTCCCATCACGGATACGCCCCCATCACTGATACGACACGAACCATGGTTCCGGGTTCACTCGGAGAGTGTGACGGGGAGAGAACATCGGTTTGTCCTCGGTGTAGAAGTTCTTCCACCCGAGCCAGACATTCGGCGGCAGTCCTGCGATGATCCGCCGCCAGGTCTCCATCTTGACCGACGGCGTCCCGTGCCCGTCGGCGTGGATCACGGTGGCGAGCTCGGGGTGCGACGTGTCGATCAGACGGCGGTCGCCCAGCATCGCGGCGTCGAACTGGTGCAGGACGAAGGCCTTCTGCGGCAGGTTCTCGCTGCGGACGAGGCCGGCAAGCCAGTCGGCGGTCCGATTGACTTCGGCCGGTTCGACGGAGCCGATCTGCGTCAGATGCTTCTGGTTCGGTTTGAGTCGCCATTCGGGGTCCAACGCAAGCCCGACGTTCGGTCGGCGCAACAGGCCCCGATACTTTTTAGCCTGCGTGAGGAAGTCCATCCGCCCGGGCTGAAGGTCGAGCGTCACATAGACGCCCGCCTTCTCGGCGGCGTCGATCCACGGCCGAAGCGTCGCCGGGTCGAGCATGTTCGTGTAATCGCCCCGGCTTCCCGGGTCGGCGGACGCAACGGTCGCGATGATCTCGAACGCCGGGACCACCGGCACGTCCGACAGCGCATCGTACGGACGCGTCATGCGCTTGACTCGCCGGATCGACTCGTCCACTCCCTGCGCGCCGAGAGGACCGAGGTCGGCCGAGCCGGGCGACCCGTAGAGGGCGACAACGCGTCGTCCGGGAAACACGAGCTGGCCGCCGCCGGGGAGTTCGGGGACGGTCCGTGCGGCGTCGACCTGGCCGGCGAATGTCTTCTCGTCGCCGAACGCACCGATGGCGACGACGGGCCGTCCCTCGTCGGATTTCAGCGCGGCGACCGACTCCCCAGTGGCGCGCGCGTCGCCGACCGGCAGCCCGACGACGGACGTTCCGGCCGATTCGGCCGTGGTGACGGCATCGGGCCCTCCGGCGACAAGGACCAGCGCGTCCTGCCCGGCGACAGCGGAGACCACTGCGGGCGCAGGGGCGTCGTCCGAGACCGGGACCCCGAGGTCGGGCACGTCGCCCATCTCGATCAACCCGACGGTGCGCAGTCGCGCGAGCTCGTCTCGCACAGCGTGGACGTCCCGTCCGACCTCGAACATCGGGAGCCGGTTCTCGACGGCCGTGTCCCGGGCACGCTGCACTTCGGCGGCAGATGCGTCGGCGCCGAGCACGACGGCGGCCGGAGCCGAATCAAACAGGGTGCGGCTGACGAGAACCGCGGCGGGTACACCGGGATCACGGACGACGGTCAACGACGGCAGTCTGGTCGCCGCCGGTGCGGCTGCGCCGAGGATCGGAACCGACGACGCGGTGAGCGCTCCGACGACGATGATCACCAGTGCGGCGAGGATCGGGTGCCGCAAAGCCGTCGCCCGCCGACGAGTCATTCGTCGTCGGACGGTTCCGTGTAGGAGACGGTGACTCGCGGTGTGGTCGCAGCGTGGAAGATCGCGGCTCCGGCGTACCCGAGTGCGGCGAGCGCGAAGACGACCGTCGCGGCCAGGAGCACGCCCCACATGACCATCGCGACGACTCCGTCGAACGTGTCGAGGGCGAGGACGCCCGCTCCGGCGAGTACCGCGCCGAGCAGCGCCCAAGCGACACTGCGCAGCCGCGGCCCGATCACCGAACTGTAGAACAGACGCCGGTAGACCGTCGTCTCGAACTCGTCGACCGCTGCCAACCGCACGGCGTCACCGTCGGCCAGCTCACGCAGACTCCTCGCGAGCTCGGCTTCTCGCAGTAGCGAAGCCGCCTCTCGCTGGCGGTAGGCGACGAATGCGATCGTCGCGATGGTCACGGCGAAGATGCCGATGCCTGCTGTAAATGCCCAACTGTTCACGAGGGACAACCTACCGCCAGCGGGTCACGAATTGAAACGTGTTTCACACACGCGACGTGACGGTGCTGGCGATGTTGCCACGGGTCGCCTTCGAGTACGGGCAGAAGCCGTGCGCGGCGAGTGCCAGCTCGTTGGCCTGTGCGGTCTCCAGGCCCGGCAGGTACACCGAGATGTCGGAGGTGAGCCCGAATCCTTCGTCGGCGTCGTCTTTGCCGATGCCGACGGTCACGCTGACCTCGGCGCCCTCGGGCACTGTGACGCCGGCGTTCTTGGAGACGAGGCGGAGCGCGCCCATGAAGCACGCCGCCCAACCGGCCGAGAACAGCTCTTCCGGGTTGCTGCCGTCGCCGTTTCCGCCCATCTCGACGGGAGGCGCCAGGGTGAGGTCGATGCGCCCGCTCTCGGACACCACTTCGCCGTCACGGCCACCGCCGCGGGACGTCGACGATACTCGGTACACGGGGGTCACAGTCATGAGAGTCTCCTTGTTTTCGCGTGTCGTCGCCGACGGTCTTCGCGGCGCACGATCTCCAACCTACTCGCCACGGGCCACCCTGATGGGGCGCACGCGCATCGACTGCGGCAGCCACTGTCCGACGCTGCGCCGCAACGTCATCAGCGCGGACACGATGAGCAGCGCGAACTGGACCCATGCCATCGCCCACACCCATCGGGGCGAATCGGGATAGTTGAACAGCAGGTCCGCGCACACCGGAACGAACAGCAGGACCACCACGACAGTGGACAGATAGACACTGCGCAGATTACGGCTGTGTGCGCGTTCGATGCCGACGAGCATCAGCCACGAGAGCGCGACGACGACCGGGATGCCGATCAGGAACGCGAGCGGCCAGAAGTGCGCAAGCGACTCCGCCTTGGCCGCCGGGTCGACGTCGGGAACATCCTCGAGCCCGGGCTGCAACCGCCCGGCGAGCCGAGACGTCGTCGCCGACAGGTTCGTGAAACCGTAGACCACCCAGATCAGGCCTGCCGCCGCGGACAGCAGCCACGCGACCCGGGCGTCGCGGGCGAGTGCGGTCGGTGACGGCCCCGGGTCGGTGGGCCGTCCCGGGTAGCGGTCACGCTGCTCGGCATCCTTGGATCGACGGGCGATCTCGGCCATGTCCTGCGCATCCAGCTCGGCCTGCGTCGGGATGCGGTCGGGGTCGCCGTCGGGGAACGTCATGGGGCGATCTTAAGCATTCGCGTCACCGTCCCCTGCCAGAGCACGCCACCGGGCCCGATCATGCCCGTCAACTGCATCGGTTCGTCGACTGGTGCGTCGCCGACCTTGCGGGTGACTTTGCGTGCTCCGGTCCGGAAGTCGACGCCGACGTAGTTCACCGATCCGAGCTGTTGCGGGCCGAGCCGATACGGGCCATATGCGAGCCCGTGGATGAGCCCGTCGGCGCGCGAGAGTCGCGGCAACGTCGCCATCCGGTCGCGGTAGTTCTCCCAGACGCGCATGCATTTCCCGTCGACAACGTCGATACGCGTCATGGCGCCGGTGAACGGGGCGCCCGCCGGGCGACTCGGTCCGGTCACCGCCATCGGCGGGTACTGGTAGCCGTATGTGCTCGGGATGACGATACTGTCGCCCCACGCCATCGGTGAGTTCTCGGTTCCCTGCGGCGACCGGGTGAATGCGCGCATCGAACAGACCGGCGCGCCGGTGTCGGCGTTCAGGACGTGCAGGCGCGGCACGTGCGCGTTGTCGACAATCGCGACCCAGCTGTCGCCGCCCGACCCGAAGTAGGTGGGAGTGGTGCCCGAACCCCAGGTGAGTTGACCGGGCTTTCGTGCCGGTCCACGGTCGTACGCGCGGCGCCACACGGTGCGAGGGACGCCGTAGTCGCCGGCGCGCATCTCGTACAGCGCGTGGGTGGTGAGGACGGATGCGCCGTCCCGCCGGATGGTCAATCCGTTCCCGAGTCGCTCGCCGACGGGCAGACGGTTCGCGGCGACGCGGCCGTTCGGCGCGATGGTGCCGACCACTCCCTTCGTCGTCACGAACCAGACGCGTCCGTCGAAGTCGGGCGCCAGACCAGTCACCTGATCGCTCCCGATCCGTTTCGAGATGTCGACGCGACGGTCGACCGACAGCTTCCAGCCGTTCGGGGTCCGATGGTGTCCGACGTGCAGGACGGCTCCGCTCCCGTCGGCGACGACCACCCGGTTCTTCTCGTCGAGGTAGCCGTAGACGCCGCCGAGGAGCCCGCCCTTCGTGAGCGGCAGGGTCGCGAGGACTTTTGCGGAGTCGGGGTGGAAGAGGGTGACCACCGGAGTCGCGACCTGCGGCGGATCGCCGGCGAGGTACGAGGTGCACAGCGAGACCGGGTAGCCGTCGGTCCCAACGAACGTCGCCGCGCACACTCCGCCCGGAACGCTCGACGCGGCGAGATGCCCCGTCGTGCCCGGCCCGCGCAACTGCGTGCTGTCGGTCGACGCCGCGTCACCGTGCATGAGCGACGTCCACGGTGTCGCGACCCCGGGAGGCGAACCGACGGGCGGTGCGGCCTGTGCCGGTGCGACTCCGGCGGCGAGTGCCACGGTCGCCATGACGGCGAGGGCTCGAGTCAGACGTTTCACGCAATCGAGTGGAACACGTTTCACCGATTCTGGGAACGGTAATCCGGGGGATGCGCACAAAATGCACTTCGTCCGAGGGTTCGGGGATGTGACCCGAACTCTCGGACGAAGGAAGCTCGACTAGTCAGCCAGACAGGTTCCACTGCTCAGTCGGCTCAGCGGTTGAACACTCAGCGGTTGAACTCGGCCAGGAGGAAGCTCGTCGCCGGGAGCAGCTTGAACAGCATCGGGACCGCGTGGTTGACCACGAGGCCGGGGAAGATCGGCGGCGTGTAGTCACGGGTCAGGCGCACATTCGCACCCTGCTTGCGCCAGTCCTTGTACAGGGTGACGACCTGGCCGGTCGGGATGACGTCGTCGTTGACACCGGTGGAGATCAGGACGGGCGCGTTCGGTTTGAGCGAGCCGATGCGCTGGTCGTCGAGCATCTTCTGGACTTCGGGGTGCCGCTTGATCACCGACGCGAGGGACTTGCCGTCACGGGTCCACTGGTTGGTCCGCTGGAAACCGAACGCCAGACCGGAGTCGCCGATGCACTGGGTCGCCGTGTCATGGAGCACGCGTTTGCCCTGCGCGTTGGTCTCCTTCGTCAGGATCGGGCTGAGTTCCGGATAGCGGGCGTCGAGACCGTTGATCGCGTAGCCGATCGCCCCGGCGATGAACGTGCCGTCGATCTTCGTGATGACCTTCGACAGGTCGGCTGGCGGGGCACCCGCGTAGGTGGCCTTCACGTTGAGGTCGGACGCGTACGTCTCGGCGAGCTCAGCGGCCGACGCGGCGGCGCCGCCGCCCTGCGAGTAGCCGGTGAATGCGACCGGCGCGTCCTTCGAGGCCTTCGCAACCTTCAGTCCGGCGCGCGCGGCGTCGAGCATCGCCCGGCCGGATTCGAGCCGGTTCACGTACGTATGGATGCCGGGAGTCCCCATGCCGACGTAGTCGGTGATAACGACTCGGACACCGTTGAGCAGCATCAGGTACATCTCGGGCGCCGTGTAGTTGACACCGATACTCGGCTTGGTGAGGTCGATCGCCATCGGGAAGTTCATCATCTTGGACCCGGCACACTGGTCGCCCTGCCCGACGGTGCCCGGCCCCACCACCACGGTCGGGCGCTCCCCCTTGCCGTTCCACTTCGCGGTCGGCTCGACGACAGTGCCCGTCACCGCGGTCGGCTTCCCGTTCTGGAGCTTCGACGTGTACATGAGACGCGTCGCCGTGCCCGGCCACTGCCCCTTCATCCCCGGGAGTTGCAGCAGCAGGTCGCTGTGTTCGGTGCGGATGATCGAACCCGGCGTCGAATCGTACGTCGACGGAGGAACGTAGAAGTTCCGTGCCGCATCTGCGGTCCCCGAATCACCGACTGCGACAACCCCGGCAGCCGCGACGACGGTGACCAGACCAGCGGCGACGGCGTGTCGTGACGCCCGAACAGAACGTGAGACTACTCCCGAGTATTTTCTCATGGGTGCAATGTAGCGCACGATTGCCCGAAAGCTGTAACGGGGGACACCATCCGTGCGATACGCGCGAGCCATACGATTTCGGGGCGGTGACCGCCATGCGGTCACCGCCCCGAAAGGTGGAAATACGAGCCTGGACTACACCCGCCGCGCGGCGCTCTGACTAGTGGTGAACGCCGCACCCGTGCGCAGGTTGTCGCCCGAGACGAACAGCGCGAGACCAGTGCCGTCCGGGGCGCCCGGATCCTGACGGATGCGGCCAACCAGCGAGACGTCGCCGCCCGCCGCGTCGAGCGGCGTCGGAACGTCGACGACCTGCACCCCCGCGGCGTCGGCCAGGATGGCGCGCGCCTCGGCGGGAGTGACCGACTCGTCGAACTCGGCATTGATGGCCAGCGAGTGACCGGTGAACACCGGCACACGCACACACGTACCGCTGACCAGAAGATCCGGGAGGCCGAGGATCTTGCGCGACTCGTTGCGCAGCTTCTGATCCTCATCGGTCTCACCCGAGCCGTCGTCAACGTAGTCGCCCGCGAGAGCGACGACGTTGAACGCGATCGGTGCGACGTACTTGACGGGCTCGCCCAGGTCGACGGCCTTGCCGTCGTGCACCAGCTTCTCGGCGTCGTCGACGCCGTTGCGGATCTGTCCCGCGAGCTCGGCGACTCCGGCCAGCCCGCTGCCGGACACCGCCTGGTAGCTCGACACGATCAGTCGCTTGAGACCCTTCGCGTCGTGCAGCGGCTTGAGGACCGGCATCGCGGCCATCGTCGTACAGTTCGGGTTCGCGATGATGCCCTTCGGCGGATTCTTCGCGAGTTCGCCGTTCACTTCCGCGACCACCAACGGCACGTCGGGGTCCTTGCGCCACGCCGACGAGTTGTCGATGACAGTGACACCCGCCGCCGCGAACCGCGGAGCCTGCACCTTCGACATCGTGCCGCCTGCCGAGAACAACGCGATGTCCAGGCCAGTCGGGTCCGCCGTCGTAGCGTCCTCGATGACGATCTCCTCGTCACCCCATGGCAACGTCTTGCCCGCCGAACGCGGCGACGCGAAGAATCGGATCTCGTCGACCGGGAAGTTACGCTGCGCCAGGATCTCGCGCATCACGGCGCCGACCTGACCCGTCGCACCCACCACTCCAAGCTTCACGCCCATTACAATCCCCCGTCGCTTCGCTCGCCCATGATTACCGCCCCGTTCCTGCGTACACCACGGCTTCTTCTTCGCCGCCGAGGTCGAACGCCGCGTGCAGCACCTGGACGGCACGGTCGAGGTCTTCGTCGCCGACGAGCACGGAGATGCGGATCTCCGACGTGGAGATCAACTCGATGTTGATGCCCGCATCGCTGAGCGACTCGCAGAACGTCGCGGTGACGCCGGGATGGCTCTTCATACCCGCACCGACGAGCGACACCTTGCCGATGTTCTCGTCGAGCACGACCTCGGCGAAACCGAGCTCGTCCCGCAGCTTGCCGAGTTCGGTGACGGCGAGCTCGCCGAGCTCCTTCGGCAACGTGAACGTGATGTCGGTCTTGCCGGTGTCGATCCGCGACACGCCCTGCAGGACCATGTCGATGTTGATCTCGGCGTCGGCGACCGCACGGAACACCTTCGCGGCGAATCCCGGCTTGTCTTCGATGCCGACAATGGTCACCTGAGCTTCGCTGCGGTCGTGCGCAACGCCGGTGAGAATCGCTTCTTCCACGGGGATGTCCTCCATCGAGCCGGACACCACAGTGCCCGGGTTTGTCGAGTACGACGAGCGCACATGAACGGGAACGTTGTAAGCCCGTGCGTATTCCACGCAGCGGAGCATCAGCACCTTCGCGCCACACGCCGCGAGCTCCAGCATCTCCTCGAACGAGATGTTGTCGAGGCGGCGCGCATTCGAGACGATGCGCGGATCAGAGGTGTAAATTCCGTCGACGTCGGTGTAGATCTCGCAGACGTCGGCGTTCAGCGCCGCGGCGAGAGCGACGGCGGTCGTGTCCGATCCGCCGCGGCCGAGCGTCGTGACGTCCTTGGTGTCCTGCGAGACCCCTTGGAATCCGGCGACGAGCACGATCTTGCCGTCGTCGAGCGCGCTGCGGACTCGGCCAGGCGTCACGTCGATGATCTTGGCTTTGCCGTGGCTCGACGTCGTGATGACGCCAGCCTGCGAGCCGGTGAACGATTGCGCGTCCTCGCCGAGCGATTCGATCGCCATCGCCAAGAGCGCGTTCGAGATGCGCTCACCGGAGGTGAGGAGCATGTCCATCTCGCGCTGCGGCGGGTCCGGATTGACCTGTTCGGCCAGGTCCAGCAGCTCGTCGGTGGTGTCACCCATCGCCGATGCGACCACGACGACGTCGTTGCCCGCGCGCTTGGTCTCCACGATCCGTTCGGCGACACGGCGAATGCGCTCGGCGTCCGCCACAGAGGAGCCGCCGTACTTCTGGACCACCAGTGCCACGTCGTGCACCCTTCGTTGTCTTACGTTCGGTCAGGGGACAACCTTACCGGTCCGATTCGTCTGGCCACAGGTGCCGCGGATCGATGTGACCGCGGCTACGTCGGAGACGTCCTCATAGGAACAGTCGGAGACGTACTCATCTATACAGTCGGAGACGTACTCATCTATGCAGTCGGAGACGTACTCGTCCATGCAGTCGGAGACGTACTCATCGGAGCAGTCGTAGAGGCCCCGTAGGATTTGCGGCGATGACTCCCGCACTCCGATGGAATCCGGCTGCCACCGCCGTTGCCGTGTACCTCGGTGTACGCCTCGTCGGAGTGCTCGTCCTCGCATGGTTCGGAGCCATCCACGACCTCTCCCTCGACGATCTCTTGTCCAGGTGGGACGGGGTCTGGATGCTCGACATCGCCGACTACGGATACGACGGCGTACCCGAAACCGGTACGGATGCCCAAGGCGTGCACACAGATACGACGGCATACGCGTTCTTTCCCGGCTACCCGATCCTGGTCGGCTTGTTCGCGAAGCTCCCGTTGGTCAGCCCGTTCGGCGCAGGCATCGCACTCAACGTCGTGATCGGCGCCGTCGCCGCAGTCGGCGTCGCCCGCCTCGGCGCGGACTGCGCGAAACGCGTGCGTCCCGACACCGCGGACGTCACGGCCCGCAACACCGGCCTGATACTCGTCGTCTTGTTCGCGGCCGCCCCGATGGGTGTCGTCCTGTCGATGACCTACACCGAAGCGCTCTTCTGCGCGCTCGCCGTGTGGGCGCTCGTCGGCGTCCTAGAGGAGCGATGGCTGCTCGCCGGGCTCAGCGCCTTTGCCATCGGCCTGGTCCGTCCGACGGGCATCGCGGTAATCGTCGTCGTCATGATCGCCGCGATGATCACCCACCGCGACGGCACCCGGGCATGGATCGCAGGCATCATCGCACCACTCGGGTACATCGGTTACCTGTGCGTGGTTTGGGCGAAGACCGGGAGCCCGTCCGGATGGTTCCGCATCCAGACCGAAGGCTGGAACACCTCCTTCGACGGCGGGAAAGCCGTCGCGTCGTTCCTCTACGACACGCTCACCGGCTCGCTCGACGCGGTTTCGGTACTCACTGCGCTCGTGATCATCGCATCGCTTGTTCTACTCGTCTGGTCGTTCGCCGACCGCCTGCCGTGGCCAGTCCTCGCCTACGCGACACTCGTCATCGCGTCGGTCCTGTTGTCGAGCGGTCTGATGCCGTCGCGGCCACGACTGATGCTGCCGGCGTTCGTCATCGCACTGCCGATCGCGATCCGCCTCGCCCGGTCATCCCGAACCGCGGCGATCTCCACGGCCGTCGGGGCGACGCTCGCGTCCGCGTGGCTCGGCGCCTACATGCTGACGGTCTTCGACTTCGCCATCTGAAATCGATTCGGCGGATTTCGATTCGGCTGAAATCGATTCGACTGGGCGACCGGTCGAAACGTATCGTGACGGTGGAGTAGATCGCCTCAGCCCATCCGTGATTCGCAGGAGCGAAAACCCATGTCAGCGCCGCGTTCGGTCGCCCGGCCCGCGACTCGTCGCACGTGGTTCGGCCTCATCGTCTTGCAGTTGCCCGTGCTGCTCGTGTCGATGGACTTCTCGGTGCTCTACCTCGCGATGCCGACGATCAGCGACGCGCTCGAACCCACTGCCACGCAACAGCTCTGGATCCTCGACATCTACGGATTCATGATCGCCGGGCTGCTCATCACGATGGGCAACATCGGCGACCGGATCGGCCGCAGGCGGATCCTCCTGGCGGGTGCCGCCGTCTTCGGCGGGGCGTCCGCGCTCGCCGCGTTCGCCTCCGATCCAAGCTTGCTGATCGCCGCCCGCGCACTCATGGGCATCGGCGGTGCGACGCTGATGCCTGCGAGCTTGTCCCTGATCGCCAACATGTTCCCGCTGGCCCGAGAGCGGGCCCGCGCCATCGGCGTGTGGACCGCGGCGTTCGCGGGCGGAGCCGCCGTCGGGCCGGTCATCGGCGGAGCGCTCCTGCACCACTTCTGGTGGGGTGTGGTCTTCCTGATCAACGTGCCAGTGCTCGCCGTCCTGTTCCTGGCCGGTCCGTCGCTGCTCCCCGAGTTCCGTGCCGCCCGCACCGAACCATTCGACGTCTTCGGCGTCGTGCTGTCGCTCGCAGGCATCCTGCCGGTGGTCTACTCGGTGAAGACGTTCGCCGTGCACGGTGCAACCGCGACCGCCGTCGTCACCGGGTTGTTCGGCATCACGATGTTCGCCGCGTTCATCCGACACGAACGACGCGCCGCCGCACCCCTTCTGGTGCTCTCGTTGTTCTCCAACCCCTCGTTCAGCTCGTCGCTGGCGGTGGCGATGGTCGGGATGATGGCACAGGGCGGCCTCGCCTACCTGACGAACGTGTACCTGCAGTCAGTGCTCGGCTACGACGTTCTCACCGCGGCTCTCGCCGGCATCCCGATGGCGATCACCGTCGCCGTGTTCTCGATCTACGCGGACCGCGTCACGCGTCTGGTCGGCGTGCGGTTCGCGCTGGCCGGCGCCGTGATGCTCGCGGGCGCGTCCGCAATCGCGCTGGTGTCGTTGTCGACGTCCACCCCACTGTGGGTCTATCTGGTCATCACCGCAGTCGCAGGCATCGGTTTCGGAATCCAGTTCTCGCTGGTGAGCGACGTCGTCGTCGGTTCGGCTCCCCCGGAGAAGTCCGGTGCCGCTTCCGGCGTCTCGGAGACCAGTTTCGAACTGGGCAACGCCCTCGGCCTCGCGCTCCTCGGCTCCCTCGCCACTGCGGTGTTCCTCGCAGGCGACGGTGGACACGGGTTCGCCGACTCGCTCGGCGAGACGCTGAAACAGTCCGGCCGCACCGGTCCCGTCGCCGACGCCGCCCGCAGCGCGTTCGTGGACGGACTGCACGTCGCAGCTCTCACCGGCGGCGGTCTCCTCGTCGTGCTGGGTGTCGTCGTGGTGGTCGTCATGCGCGGCTCCACAGAGCGCCGAGAAGAACCGGTGCTACCATGACAGACATGCGCGCACTGCTTCTTCTCGGCTGCCGCGGCGGGGTCTGATTCGACCGGCCCTCCGTCGCGGGGCTTCTCTACGCGCCGGTCAACCCCATCATTTGTTCTGATCAGGAGATTGACCAATCATGGCACCAGCAGATGCTTTCACTTCCGGACCGAGCCGCATCGTAGAGCCGGCAGGCCCGATTCCCGACGGTCAGCCGAGCTGGAATCCCCAGCGCAATTCGGCGATGCCCGTCCACCGCTACCGCAGCTTCGCCGACGAGGTCGAGAACGTCGCCCTGCCCGATCGCACCTGGCCGGACAAGGTCATCGACCGCGCCCCCGCGTGGTGCGCCGTCGACCTGCGCGACGGCAACCAGGCGTTGATCGATCCGATGAGCCCGGCCCGCAAGCGCCGCATGTTCGATCTGCTGGTCCGGATGGGCTACAAGGAGATCGAGGTCGGCTTCCCGTCCGCGAGCCAGACCGACTTCGACTTCGTCCGCGAGATCATCGGCGACGGCGCGATCCCCGACGACGTCACCATCCAGGTGTTGACGCAGTCGCGTCCGGAACTGATCAAGCGCACCTTTGAGGCGTGCGCAGGCGCGACCAACGTGATCGTCCACTTCTACAATTCGACGTCCGTGCTGCAGCGCCGTGTCGTGTTCCGCGCCGACAAGGCGGCGATCACGAAGATCGCCACCGACGCCGCGAAGCTGTGCTTGGAAGAGGAGAAGAAGCACCCGGACACCAACTGGCGGTACGAGTACTCCCCGGAGAGCTACACCGGCACCGAGTTGAGTTACGCGAAGGAGGTCTGCGACGCCGTCACCGAGGTCATCGCGCCGACCCCCGAGAAGCCGATGATCATCAACCTGCCCGCGACCGTCGAGATGGCGACCCCGAACGTGTACGCCGACTCGATCGAGTGGATGCACCGCAATCTGGCTCGTCGCGACTCGGTCATTCTGAGCCTGCATCCGCACAACGATCGCGGTGAGGGCGTCGCCGCAGCCGAACTCGGTTACATGGCGGGCGCGGACCGTATCGAAGGCTGCCTGTTCGGCAACGGCGAGCGGACCGGAAACGTTTGTCTGGTGACGCTGGGCATGAACATGTTCAGTCGCGGCGTCGACCCGCAGATCAACTTCTCCGACATCGACGAAATCCGTCGCACCGTCGAATACTGCAACCAGTTGAACGTCCCCGAGCGCCACCCGTACGGCGGCGACCTGGTCTACACGGCGTTCTCCGGCAGCCACCAGGACGCCATCAACAAGGGCCTGGACCAGATGAAGTACGACGCGGACGCCGCCGACAAGGACGTCGACGATCTGCTGTGGCAGGTCCCCTACCTGCCGATCGACCCGAAGGACGTCGGCCGCAACTACGAGGCCGTGATCCGCGTCAACAGTCAGTCCGGCAAGGGTGGCGTCACCTACATCATGAAGGCCGACCACGGCCTGGACCTGCCGCGCCGCCTGCAGATCGAGTTCAGCCGCGAGATTCAGAAGATCACCGACGGTGAAGGCGGCGAGGTGAACCCGAAGGAGATGTGGGACGTCTTCGCTCAGGAGTACCTGGAGCCGGTGTCCCCGCTGGAGGGTGTCCGCAAGCAGCTCGACACGGCCGAAGGCGATGAGGGCGAGGACCGCATCGAAGCCATCGTCAAGGTGGACGGCGTCGAGAAGGAGATCAGCGGCAGCGGCAACGGTCCGTTGGCGGCGTTCGTCGCAGCGCTGGGCACGATCGGCTACGACGTCCGCGTCCTCGACTACCACGAGCACGCCATGACGGCGGGCGACGACGCGAGCGCCGCCTCGTATGTGGAGACCGAGATCAACGGCGAGACCGTCTGGGGTGTCGGCATCGCACCGTCGATCACCACCGCGAGCCTGCGCGCCGTTATCTCCGCGGTGAACCGCGCCAACCGTGTCACCACTCCGGACGAAACGGCCGCCGAAGGCGCACGCACCTACGCGCCGTAGACTGCGTCGCCGATCTCGATACGGCGTCGCCGATCTCGGCCCTACCTCGCCGGCCTACCCGCGGTCGGCGAGGTAGAGCGCCCGGGACTCACGCGCGTTGCGTCCACGCAACTCGTGAAGGACCTCGGGCGGGACGTCGACGAACTCGTAGTCGGCGTCCAAGCTGCCGACGGCCACTCCGATCCAGCGCGCGTCGTCGATCTGCATTGTGACGAGCGCGCCGTCTGCGTGGTCGGCGACCTCGGCGTGTCGCCCGATCCGCTGCCGGACGAGTCCCGCGTCGGCGTGCACGAGAACGACGACGGCGTGCTGCTCGCGTCCGGCCCGGAGGCTGTCTCGAACATATTCGGCGGCGTCGCCGCCCGGCACCTGCCGCGGGTTGAACCGGCGCTTCTCCGGGCGCGCGTCGTGGAGCCGGTCGAGCCGGAATGTCCGCCAGTCCTGCCGCTCGAGGTCGTATGCGAGGAGGTACCAGCGTCGCCCGACGGGAACCAGCCGCAGGGGCTCCACTCGACGGCGCCGGGGAGCGCTCCCCGACCGGGCGGCGGGCGCGTAGTGGAACGTCAGCTCGGTCGCATCGCGGCAGGCCAGCGCCGCGGTTGTTAGCGCCTCGGCTTCGACGGCGGGCGCGGTGACATCGTCGCCGACGGTCACGCTCATGGTGCGCAGGGCGTCGGCGCGACGACGCAGTTTCGGCGGCAGGACCTGGGTCACCTTGGCCAGCGCACGCACCGACGCCTCGGCGAGGCCTGCGGCGGGACCCGACGCGGCGCTCCGCAGTGCCGCAACGATCGCGACCGCCTCTTCCTCGTCGACGACCAGCGGTGGGAGCGAGCCGCCCGGAGCCAGCTGATATCCACCGCCCGCGCCGCGCACCGAATCGACGGGATACCCGAGCTCGCGTAGACGTTCGACGTCTCGCCGCACGGTGCGTTCGGTGGTGTCCAAACGCGCCGCGAGGTCGGCGGCAGCCCACAACCGGTGGGCTTGAAGCAGCGCCAACAGTTTCAGCGTCCTCGTCGTCGTATCGGCCATGACCTCATAGTGTCGCAGATTGCGGACAGTTCTTGACCTGTTGAATCACGATCCATTGCGGACGAATGCTGTCCACTTTGCTTCGTAGCGTCATCGGTGAGAATCCGAACACCACGTCAGGAGCGGCCGATGTCCACCACCGTAGATACCGTCACAACCGATTCGCCACCCGACCATTCCCCGGCGATCGGCGGACGAGCGCGGACGATCGCCCTCGTCTGCCTGTTGGCCGCGTCGTTCATGGAACTCATGGATGCGACGGTCGTCAACGTCGCATTGCACACCATCGCCGACGATCTCGGCGCGTCCGCGACGTCGTTGCAGTGGATCGTCGCCGGTTATCCGCTGGCCTACGCGGTAGGACTGGTCCTCGGCGCGCGGCTCGGCGACCAGTTCGGGCGTCGCCGACTGTTCGTGCTGGGGCTGGTGGCATTCGGTGCGGCGTCGCTTGCGTGTGGCGTCGCCGGTACACCGGAACAGCTGGTCGTGTTCCGGCTCGTGCAGGGCGCCGCGGCCGCGCTCATGGTGCCACAGGTCCTGACCAACATCCAGGTGTTGTACCCACCGGCCGAACGCGGCCGCGCGATGGGTCTGTTCACGTCGATCATCGGCATCGCAGCGGTCGCCGGACCTGTCCTGGGTGCGGTCATCACGGACGGCGACTGGTTCGGCATGTCGTGGCGCCCGGTGTTCCTGATCAACGTGCCGATCGCCGTGATCGCCGTAATCGCGGCGCTGGTCTTCATCCCGGAGACTCGGGCGGATAGACCTGCACCGATCACCCTCGGATCGGTCGCCCTGCTCGGCGGTTCCCTCGCCGCGATCATGGCTCCCATCACTCTCGGACCGGAATCCGACTGGCCTGCCTGGGGTTTCGTGGTCATCGCGACGGGTGTCGCGGGGCTGGGCGTCTTCGCTTACCGACAGGTCGCCACTGAGCGGGCGGGCGCGGTGCCGATGGTTCCGCCGTCGGTGTTCGCGACCGTTTCGTTCCGCAACGGCGTGCTCGCGTTCGCGGCACTGTTCATCCCGACCGGCGGCTACTTCCTCGTCCAATCCCTGCACATGCAACTCGCCCACGGCTGGTCAGTGCTGCACACGGGTCTCATGTGGATTCCGTTCTCGATCGCGGTCCCACTCGCGGCGGGCCTGTCGGCGACCGTTCTGGCCCAACGGTTCGGAAAGCATGTTCTTCAGGTCGGCGCCGTGGTCCTCATCACCGGGATCACGTCGATGATCGTCGCGAACGGGTCGGCGCATCCGGCGTTCTGGTTCACCGTCGCACTGATCGTCGCCGGCCTCGGGTTCGGCCTGATCGTCGGCGCTGCCGGACTCCTTGTCCTCAACGACGTGCCGGTCGAACAGGCGGGTGCCGCATCGGGAGTGTTCAACACGGTGCAGGCGTTGTCGGTCGCGGTCGGCGCCGCAGTGATCGGCACTGTCTACTCCACCGTCGCGGAGTCGTCGGGGTTCGACGCGGCCTATCGCGCGGCGATGCTCGCCATGATCGCGCTCCTCGCAGTGGGCGCGGTGATCGCGCAGTCGATGCCGCGCGTGGCCGTCACTCTGTAGCGACCGGCACTCGCTATTCGGGCACTGCAGGGGTCCCCGAGGGAAATACGCCCTCGGCGACCCCTGCATTGCCCGTATTTCTGGGTGACCCAATCGTGCGCAGCAGTACCGGGTGGGCCTCAGTTCACCGCGTCCATGGCGCGGGCTGCGGCGTCGGCCATGCGGCCGACGACTGCGCGGGCCGTCGGGCTGATCAACCCCATGTTGGCGAAGCCGTGGATCATGCCGCCGACGCGTTCGAGAGTCACCTCGACGCCCGCGCGTTCGAGTGCTGCAGCGTATTCGAGGCCTTCATCACGCAGCGGGTCGAACCCCGCGACCACGATGTGCGCGGGCGCCAGCCCGGCGAGGTCGCCCTTCAACGGGGTGGCCCGCGGATCGTCGAGCATCTCGGGAGACGGCAGGTAGGTGGCCGTGAAGAAGTCCATGTCGGCCTCGGTCAGGAAGAGCCCCTCGCTGAACTCGTGGACGGACGGGCGCTTCGTCGACAGGTCGACCGCCGGGTAGATCAGCAGTTGAAGGCACGGCACGACTGCGTCGTCCCGCACCTGCTGCGCGACAACAGTACTGAGGTTGCCGCCTGCCGAATCGCCCGCGACGACGATCTTCCGGGGATCGAGGCCCCAGTCTGCGGCTTTCTCGACGGCGAAACGGAACGCTGCGACACAGTCGTCGACCGCGGCGGGAAACACGTGCTCGGGGGCGAGACGGTAGTCGATCGACAGCACATCGGCGCCCGAGGCCACCGCAAGTGCGCGAACCAGCGAATCGTGGCTGGCACGGCTGCCGACGACGAACCCTCCGCCGTGCAGGAACACGATGAGCCCGCGCGCGCCCTTCGCCTCGACGCGGTACCAGGTCGCCGAGATCGGACCGTCGGGCGACGGGATCTCGAGGTCCTCCTCGATCGCGAACGGCGGGAAGTCCTCTGCCATCGCCGCCGACGCTTCGTCGAGTGTCACGCGGGACGCGCCGACGCTCCCGTTCATCAGCGCCGCGCCGGGCACGTGTCGCGACGCGAAGGCGACGACGGCGATCTCGGGCAGGAGTCGCTCGCCGTCGGCGTTGACTCGTGTCCGGCGCTGGAGGACGCCGAGCGGCGTCTTCGCGAGGACTCTCATCGCCGACCGCTGGACACGGCCTTGCAGGGACAGGTTGATCGACGTTGCGCGGCTCACACCCGAGAACCTATCACCAGACATTGACACGGTCGGTGACGGCGGTCACCTGATGCCCGCCATCTCGTCCATGTCCTCGAGAGTCTTGCCCTTCGTCTCCTTCACGAACTTGGCGACGAAGAGCAGACTCAGCACCGCGAAGATCGTGTAGAGGCCGTACGCCACGCCGAGGTTGAACGACTTGAGGCCGGGGAACGAGATCGTCACCGCCCAGTTCGCCGCCCACTGCCCAGCGGCTGCCAAGCTCAACGCCGCGGCGCGGATGCGGTTCGGGAACATCTCGCCGAGGAGCACCCAGACGACCGGTCCCCAACTCATCCCGAAGAAGACGACGAACAGGTTCGCGGCGACCAACGCGATCGGTCCGGCGACGTCGCCGAGCACCGGGTTGCCGTCCACGACGTCGGCCGTCGCGAAGCAGACCGCCATCGTGCCAAGTGAGACGGTCATGCCGGTCGAGCCGATCAGCAAGAGCGGTTTGCGCCCGATCTTGTCGACGAGCGCGATCGCGATGATGGTGACGAGCACGTTGGTAACGGAGGTGATGACGCTGATCAGGAACGATTGGCTCTCGTCGAATCCAGCTGCTTCCCACAGGATGTTGGAGTAGTAGAAGATCACGTTGATCCCGACGGCCTGCTGGAAGACCGACAGCAGCAGACCGACCCACACGATGGGGTACACGCCGCCGGTCGGCCGGATCAGGTCACGCCAGGACGATTTCCGTTCGGTGGCGACGCTCGTCTGAATCCGGTCGATTGTGATCTCCAGATCGTGTTCGCCGAGCAGCTTCGTGAGCACTCGCCGAGCTTCGGGGATCTTGTGCTGCGAGATCAGGTAGCGCGGCGATTCGGGGATGGTGCTGGCGAGCACCCCGTAAACGACGGCGGGGATCGCCATGACGATGAACATCCACCGCCACGCCTCCAGGCCCAGCCACAGGTCTTCGCCCGCGCCGCCTGCGAAATGCGCGAGCAGCCAGTCGATGAGCAGCGACGCGAAGATGCCGAGGACGATCGCCATCTGTTGCAGTGAGCCGAGCCGGCCGCGAAGCCGTGCGGGTGACGTCTCTGCGATGTACGCGGGGGCGATGACCGACGCGATGCCGACACCGACACCGCCGATCACCCGGAAGAAGACGAGCGTCCACAGGTCGTCGACAACCAGGTCGCCGAGGCCTGCGCCGAACGAGCTGACGAGGAAGAACACCGCCGCGATCTTCATGACGCGCAGGCGGCCGATCCGGTCGGCGATTCGTCCGGCGAGCATCGCGCCGGCGGCCGCACCGAGCAGCGCCGAGGCGACAGCGAAACCCAGATAGAGGTCGCCGACCCCGAAGTGGTCTTTGATCGACGAGTTGGCACCGTTAATGACGGCGCTGTCGTACCCGAACAGGAGCCCGCCGAGTGCGGCAACCGATGCGATCCGTACGACGCCCTTCGCGTTTGGTTCGCCGTCTCCGTGGATCGACTCAACCTCTGGGATCGCTCCGCCCTCCGCCATTCTCATTCCCCGTCTCGTCGTTGGACCTCGAGTCAGCGTAGTTCCGCAAACGGCGTCTGGCGGGTAGAAACGTCGACTCGCCCTGTCGCACTACCCTGTCGGGGCCGTCACACGACGCGTCCCGAGCGTGCGCGGCCGGGTGTGGGAAACTCGTGGAATGCCAGCAGCAACGCGTCTACCGCTTCGCACTCGCGCCGCGCTCGCCGCCGCAGCCTCCGCACGGTGGGCGTCGCGCACCGCCGGTCGCGGTAAGGGATCGATGATCGGCGGGCTCATCGCCGAGAAGATCGATCCGCAGATCATGCGCCGTCTCGCCGCAGGTAAGAAGACTGCTTTGGTGACGGGCACGAACGGAAAGTCGACGACCACCCGGATGACTGCGGCCGCGCTGGCCACGCTCGGCGAGGTCGCAACCCAGGACGACGGCGCCAACATGGATGCGGGGATCATCGCGACCCTCAGCCTCCACCAGGACGCGCCGCTCGCCGCGCTCGAAGTGGATGAACTGCATGTGCCGCAGGTCGCGGACAGCACGTCGCCGACGGTGATCACGCTGCTGAATCTCTCGCGCGATCAGCTCGACCGTGTCGGCGAGATCAATGTGATCGAGCGTCGACTCCGTGCGGCGGTCGCCGCCCACCCGGACGCGGTGATCGTCGCCAACTGCGACGACGTCCTCGTCGCGTCGGCCGCGTTCGATTCGCGCAATGTCGTCTGGGTCGCGGCCGGTGCGGGCTGGGTCGGCGATTCCGTCGGTTGCCCGCGGTCGGGCGAGCCGATCATCCGGCGCGGTGACGACTGGTTCTCCAGCGGCGACGAGGCGTTCCGCCGTCCGACGCCGCGCTGGTGGTTCGACGACGACAACGTCTACGGTCCCGACGGTTTCCAGGCGCCGCTCACGTTGAAGGTGCCGGGCCGCGCGAACCGCGGGAATGCGACGCAAGCGGTCGCGACGGCCGTCGCGATGGGTGTCGATCCGGTTGCTGCGGCCCGTGCGGTGGGCACGGTCGGCGAGATCGCAGGCCGGTACGGCGTGGTGCGTCTCGGAGACCACCGGGTCCGCACCCTGTTGGCGAAGAATCCGGCCGGATGGCAGGAGGCGTTGTCGATGATCGACGAGGACGCCGACAGTCTGGTGATCGCAGTGAACGGACAGGTTCCCGACGGTGAGGATCTGTCGTGGCTGTGGGACGTGCGGTTCGAGGCGTTCGAGAACACGACGGTGATCGCGGCCGGTGAACGGTCGGCGGACCTGTCGGTCCGCCTGCTGTACGCGGGCGCCGAGCACACGGTGGTCGACGATCCGTTGGCGGCGATCAGGTCGTGTCCGCCGGGTCGAGTCGAAGTCCTGGCGAATTACACGGCGTTCCGTGATCTGGCGATCGCGTTGGATCGCGCGGGCGCCGGGAGCGAAGCGAGCGGGCCCAATCGACAGGGCGCCGGGAGCGAAGCGAGCGGGCCCAATCGACACGCCGCCGGGCAGGAGAGGATCAGCGATGAGTGAGTCGAGTCTGCGGATCGGTCTGGTGCTGCCGGACGTCATGGGCACGTACGGCGACGGCGGCAACGCCCTGGTTCTGCGTCAGCGGGCCCGGATGCGCGGCATCGACGCTGAGATCGTCGAATTGACGTTGGACGACGACGTCCCCGACTCGTTGGACGTGTACACGCTCGGCGGAGCCGAGGACGCCGCGCAACGACTGGCCACTCGTCATCTCTCCGATCATCCGGGGCTGCAGCGTGCTGCGGAGAAGGGCACGCCTGTCCTCGCGATCTGCGCGGCGATCCAGGTGCTCGGCCACTGGTACGAGACGTCGTCGGGCGAGCGTGTGTCGGGCATCAGCATGTTCGATGTGACGACGTCGCCCCGCGAGGTCCGCGCGATCGGCGAGCTCATCACCGCCCCGTGTCTCGACGGGCTCACCCAGCCGCTGTCGGGTTTTGAGAACCACCGCGGCGAGACGGCTCTCGGTGCGGCTGCCAAGCCCCTCGGGAGGGTGCGGCACGGGGTCGGCAACGGCGGCGGCGATGCGGTCGAGGGTGTCGTCCAGGGCAGTGTGATCGGCACGTACATGCATGGCCCGCTGCTCGCCCGGAATCCCGAGTTCGCCGACTATCTCCTGGCGAGGGCGACCGGTTCCGAACTGGCTCCGCTCGATCTGCCGCAGGTGGACAGGCTGCGCCGCGAGAGGCTCGCTGTCGGGCGGTAGTGTCGCGGCGGCGCCGACTCGGTCGGCGTGGCCCAGCAGAGGACGCGCGAGTGTCAGGGAGCCTGGGTCAGCGAGGTCGTGATCGGAGCCTGCGGCACCGACGTCACGTTGGTGCGACCGGTCCGCAGATACTGGGCGGTCGCGGCGTCGAGCGGTTTGTTCGACCGTCCGAGCTGTCCGTGGTCGCCGCCGCCGACGGTGATCAGGTGTGCGCCCATCGCTTTTCGGGTCGCCATCGACGCGCGGTACGGGGTCTGCGGGTCGCCGATGCTCTGGATCTGCAGCGGTTGCACGGAGAGTTTGTTGCGCAGCGGGATCCGCGTGGTGACGGGCGCGGCGCCTGCACAGCCGATCCCTGACCCGAACGTCAGCCCGGCCGTCTCGAAGATGTCGCCGGTGACGAGGGTCTGCATCATCGCGGCCGGGGCCAGGAACGGGTCCTTGGCCGACCAGTCCTCGTTGCACAGCATGATCGACTGCATGTCCTGCGAGTTGGTGACCATCTCTGCCACGTCGGCGGGGAGCTTGCCCTGCCTGCTCTTGCCGGTCATCCGCTGCGCGACCATCGGCCAGTAGTTGCGGCTCGGCGCCACCTGGCGGGTCATCCCGAGCAGCGGCGACGTCGCCTGCACCTTGCCTGTCGTCAATGTCGCGACGAGATTCTCGATGCGAGCTCGCGCGTCGGCGGTCAGGTTCACGCCGGCGATGTACTGCTGCGCAATGGTCTTCAAGCCTGCAGGCACGTCACCGACGCGGGCGGGCGGAGCGCTGAACGACGGCGGCACACCCGCTTCTCGCTCCACCTGGGCGCTCCACCGCTGGTACACACTCAGCGGCGTCTTCCCAAGGTGGTACACGTCGTCGTGGTCGGCGATCCACGCCATCATGGCGTGCGCACGAGCCTTGTACCCCGATGTCTGGTCTTGGAGGAGCTGGCCCCATGCGCGTTTCGGGTCCATCGCGGAGTCGAGGACGAGGCGGTCGGTGTGGGACGGGAACAGCGTCGCATAGGTCGACATCAGCCACGTCCCGTACGAGATCCCGTACAGGCTGACCTTGTCGACGCCGAGGGCGCGTCGCACCTGTTCGATGTCGCGCGCGTTGGTCGCAGTCGTCAACGTCTTGGTGTATCCGGGCGTGTTCTTCTCGCACCGGTCGCGGTTGAGGGCTCCGGCCCCACCGGACGCGTCTGATGCGTCGACGCGATCGCATTTCACCGGGGTCGAGCCGAGGAGGCCGCGCGGTTGGACGGCGACGAGATCCCATTCCTGCCGGATCTCGGTGGACGGCGAGCTCGCGGTGAACATGCTGATGCCGTCGCCTCCGGGTCCGCCCGGATTGCCGACCAGCACACCACGTTTGGCTCCGGTCGCCGGAATACGACTGATGGTGATCGAGATCTGCGGGCCGTTCGGTTCGGCGTAGTCGCGGGGAACCTGCAGCGTCGCGCACTGGGTGTCCGGCGATGCCCCGTGGATCGGGTCGCACGCACCCCACGCGAGGGCGTGCGGTGCGGCGTCCGCTGCTGCGGGTACTGGAGCGAGGATCCCTGGGACGAGGAGCCCTGCAGCGATGGCGGAGGCGCCGACGGTCGCGGCTGCACAACGGATTGAGCGGAAGACGGGGATCACTCCTCGTGACACAGGTCGAATGGCGGGTCGATTGTTCGAACTACATATACCGCATCAGGGTTCGGGCACTAGCCGATAACCCGGCAACGCTCACGCGCACCGTCCACGGCGAACCAACCGTCCTCGAACTGCTGCCAGGCAGCGAGATGCCGTCGAGCGGGCTCGCCGTCGCGCATGATGGTCCGCTCCAACCGCTCCTGCGCGGACGGACCGTCGATCCAGTACGCGGCGGTCAGTTCGTCGGCGACGGCTCGCCGCGCCGCGGTGACGCCTTCGACGATGAGCAACGGCTGCCAGCGGATCCACACCGACGGACCGATCTCGGGCACCCCGTCCACCCAGACGCGCGGCCGGTACACGTAGTCGTGGCGGCGCTCGAACGCGCGAAGCACGTCACGTTCGAGTTCCGGCCACCACGACACTGGATCGTCCCAGGTCGCGAACTCGTCGGTGCTGATGAGAACGGACTTGCGTCCACGATCGGCGAGTGCGCGGACGAGTTCGGCGGCGAACGTGCTCTTGCCCGAACCGGAGCGGCCGTCGATCGCGATCAGTCCTGCGGTGAGACCGTCGCGCACCGCGACCTCGTCGGCGAGCCGGGCCCACCGGTGCGTCCAGTCGTCCAACACCGGTCAGACCAGGATGCGGCGACCGGACAGTGCGCGGCCGAGCGTCAGTTCGTCGGCGAACTCGAGGTCGCCGCCCATCGGCAGACCGGATGCGAGTCGTGTCACCGACAGACCGGGAAAGTCTTTGAGCATGCGAAGCAGGTATGTTGCGGTCGCTTCGCCTTCCGTGTTCGGATCGGTGGCGACGATGATCTCGCCGACCACCGAACCGTCGGACTGTTCGGCGAGACGCTTGAGGAGTTCCCGGATCCGCAATTGGTCGGGGCCGATGCCCGACAGCGGATCGAGTGCACCGCCGAGGACGTGGTACCGGCCGTCGAACTCCCGGGTCCGTTCGATCGCGTAGATGTCCTTGGGCTCTTCGACGACGCAGATCTTGGTCGCGTCTCGCCGCGAATCGCTGCAGATGCGGCACAGTCGGTCGGCGGCGATGTTGCCGCACTCGTCGCAGAACGTGACGTCGTCGCGCACTTTGCCCAGAGCCGCGGTCAGTCGATCGATCTCGGTCGTCTCGCCGGCCAGCAGATGGAACGCGATGCGTTGCGCGCCCTTCGGGCCCAGCCCGGGGAGTTTCGCGAGCTGGTCGATGAGGTCCTGGATCGGTCCTTCGTACATGAGTGGTCAGCCGAGTCCAGGTAGTCCGCCTGCGAGCGGACCCATCTTGTCCTGGGTGACGGTGTCACGGTTACGAGCGAGGTCGGCGAGTGCACCGACGATCAGGTCCTGCAGAGTGTCGATGTCGTCCGGGTCGACGACGTCGCGCGAGATCTCGACGCCGGTCACCTCGCCGACGCCGTTGCCGGTCACGGTCACCAGGCCGTTCCCGGCCTGTCCGGTCACTTCGGTGTTCGCTATCTCGTCTTGCGCGGCGATCACCTTGGCCTGCATCTCCTGCACCTGTGCGAGGAGTCCGGACATCGGGTTGTCATCGCCGCCACCGCCGAGCAGGGAGCTGGGATCGAATGCGTCAGTCACAGGGTCCACGATAGTCGGTCGCGTCAGCGGAGCAGTCGCTCAACATGCTCGGCGAGTTCATCGACGCTCACCTCACCGTCGGTGACGACGTCGAAGGAGAGGACCTCGTCGCCGAACAGTCGTGCGGCCCTTCCGATCAGCGCGAACTCGAATCGATCGCCGACGCGGCGCCACTGCGTCACGGCCCCGTACACAGGTGCGCTCGCTCCCGTCGTCAGACAGTATTCGTCGGCGCGCGGCCCGCCCGGCAGGTCCCGCTGCAACTGCACGCACGCGTCCGACTCCTCGTCGAGGAAGACGACGGCTTCGCATCCGAGGTCGCTGTGCCGCTCGTACGTTCCGAAGATCGCCATGACTGCAGGGTACGGGCGACGGCGTCCATCTCAGTCGGGCGACTGGGCCCGTAGGCGGTCAGAGCGTCGAGTCGCTCACGAACCGACGCGACACTCCGGTGTACGGGTCGTCGAACTCGATCGCATAGGCGAGCAGCTTCAGCGGACGGGAGAAGTCGTCGACGGCGGCGTCGACTCGTTCCCGATCGACCTCCGGGTACAGCGGGTCATCCACGATTGGAACCCCGACCCCCGCCATGTGCAGGCGCAGTTGGTGTGTGCGGCCGGTCGCCGGCAGCAGACGGTAGACGCCGAGGCCGTCGGCGCGCACCGAGTCCAGTGCGATGTCGCTGACTGCGTTGACCTCGCCGTCGACGACGCGAGCACGCAGGTCGCCAGAGTCCTTCTCGATGCGGTTCTCCACACGCACGCCGTCTGCCAACGCAGGGTCTGCGGGTGCGAGCGCCCGGTACTCCTTCCTCACGCGACGCTGTGCGAACAGGTCCTGGTACGCGGCACGCGCGTCGGGGCGTCGAGTGAACAAGAGGACGCCCGCGGTCAACCGATCCAACCGGTGAACGGGCGCCACGTCGTCGCCGAACTCGCGCCGCAGACGCACCAGCGCGGTCTGTGTGACGTGCGCGCCGCGCGGCATCGTCGCCAGGAAGTGGGGTTTGTCGACGACGATCAACCGGTCGTCGATGTGGCGCACCGGCATGTCGAACGGGACCGGCGGTTCGAACGGCAGGTCGCGGTAGAGGTAGACGGGGGCCGGGCGGACGACGGGCGCGTCCAGGTCGATGGGCGCGCCGTCGACGTCGACGATCTCGCCCGCCTGGGCGCGCCGCATCACGTCGTCGAGCGTCCAGCCCGCCAGGACCGGAGCCCGCAGCAACGTCTCGGCGACGGTCGTCGGCGCATCTCCGGCACGCAGAACCACCCGGGTGGCGTCGACGCCGTCCCGGGTGGCCAGAGGTTTGACGCGTCTGCGCCCTCTCCTGCTCAGATCACTTCTCGAGGCGCGACTTCAAGTTGCCGAGCAGCTCGGTCTGAATCCGGTTAAGGCCCTTGGGTGCGAACGTCTTCTCGAAGAAGCCGCCGATGCCGCCCGCACCCTTCCAGCTGGTGGTGGTCTCGACTCGTGCGCTGTCGCCGACCGATGTCACCGTGTAGGTGGTGACCATCGTCGAGTTGCGGTCAGTCTCGGTGATCCGGTCGCCTGCGACGGTGACGTCGGCGAGGACGTCGCGTGAACGCTTCTCGGTGGCCTGTAGAACCCAGTGCACGACGGTGCCCGCGCCCTGTCCGCCTTCGTCGACGCGGTAGTCGCGGTAGTTGGCCGGCAGGATCGTCGGACGAACCTGCGCGTAATCGGCGAGAGCGGCGAAGACCGTCTGCGCCGGTGCGCCGATCTCGACGGTGGTGGTAGCGGTGACCTGTCCCACAGTGGGTGACTCCTTCATGAATGTGCGATGCTCCCGCCGTCGAAGGTGGGAACCCGTGCGTGAACCACGGTACTGGGGCTAGGGCTAGCCTGGTTCTGTGACTGGCGATCGTTTGGAATACCGCGGCTCAGAGTTCGCTGAAGGAGTGGAGCGACTCGTCTCCAGTTATGCGGGAATCCCCGACGGTTCGACCGTCCGGCTCGCGAAGAAGACGTCCAATCTGTTCCGCAAACGCGCCGACACTGACACCCCCGGACTCGATGTCTCGGGACTCGGCAAAGTGATCTCGGTCGACCCGACGACTCGCACCGCGCAGGTCGCAGGCATGTGCACGTACGAGAACCTCGTCGACGCGACCCTCCGTTACGGATTCGCCCCGACCGTCGTGCCGCAGCTCAAGACGATCACCCTCGGCGGCGCCGTGACCGGGATGGGCATCGAGAGCACCTCGTTCCGCAGCGGACTCCCCCACGAAGCCGTTCAGGAGATCGAGATCCTCACCGGGGCAGGTGAACTCGTCGTCGCACGACCGGACAACGAGTATCGCGACCTCTATTTCGGGTTCCCCAACTCCTACGGCACGCTCGGCTATTCGGTGCGACTCGCGATCACACTCGAAGAGGTCAAACCATTCGTCGAACTGCGCCACGTCCGGTTCACCGATCTGCGTGCCATGCAGGACGCGATGACGGCGATCTCGTCCGACCGCGAGTACCAGGGCGAACCCGTCGACTATCTGGACGGCGTCGTGTTCAGCGCCGACGAGAGCTATCTCGTCCTGGGCCGGCAGACCGACGACCGTGGCCCGGTCAGCGACTACACCGACGACCACATCTTCTACCGATCGATCCAGCACGACGACGTCGAGACCCCCAAGCGTGACCGTCTGACGATTCGCGACTACCTGTGGCGGTGGGACACCGACTGGTTCTGGTGTTCGCGTGCGTTCGGCGCACAGAATCCGAAGATCCGACGGTTCTGGCCGAAGAAGTATCTGCGCAGCAGCTTCTACTGGAAGCTCATCGGCTACGACCATCGGTGGAACATCGGCGACCGACTCAACGCCCGCAAGGGTCTGCCCGCCAACGAGCGCGTCGTCCAGGACATCGAGGTCCCGATAGACCGTGCCGCCGACTTCGCCGAATGGTTCCTGACCGAAGTCCCCATCGAGCCGATCTGGTTGTGCCCGCTGCGCTTAGCCGAGCCGTCGCCCGACGGTTCAGCGAGCGTGCAGCCGTGGCCGCTGTACCCGTTGGAGCGCGCCCGCACCTACGTCAATTTCGGGTTCTGGTCCGCCGTGCCCGTCACACCCGGTGACCCCGGGTACACCAATCGGCGGATCGAGAAGAAGGTCGCCGAGCTCGGTGGACACAAGTCCCTGTACTCGGAATCCTTCTATCCTGAGGACGAATTCTATGAAATGTACGGGGGCGTCGCGTACCGCGAACTGAAGTCACGGTACGACCCGAAGGGACGCCTCCTCGGCTTGTATGAGAAGACGGTGAAGCAGAAGTGAAACTAGCCAACATTTTCGAGAAACTGGTCGGCC
This sequence comes from Gordonia liuliyuniae, assembly GCF_021738805.1. Classification (NCBI taxonomy): domain Bacteria; kingdom Bacillati; phylum Actinomycetota; class Actinomycetes; order Mycobacteriales; family Gordoniaceae; genus Gordonia; species Gordonia liuliyuniae. The sequence continues at coordinate 165,121 of NZ_JAKKOR010000007.1, forward strand.
AGGATCTCAACGTCCGAATCACCGCGTACGACGGCAGTACCGCCGGACCGACGGACGCCGAATACGGGCTTGACCTGAAGACGCCGCGCGGGACCACCTATCTGGTGACCGCGCCCGGCGATCTCGGTCTGGCGCGCGCCTATGTGGCAGGCGACCTGGAGTTGATCGGCAACCATCCGGGCGACCCGTACGAGACGTTGCAGGCGTTGGCGGGCGACCTCAAGTTCACCAAGCCCAGCCCATTGGAGATGGCGCAGCTCGTCCGCGACCTCGGCGTCGAACATTTCAAGCCGATCGCGCCGCCGCCGCAGGAGTCCCTCCCCCGCTGGCGTCGGTTCGCCGAGGGCTTCCGGCACAGCAAAGACCGCGACGCCGAGGTGATCAGCTACCACTACGACGTCTCGAACCGATTCTACGAACTGGTCCTCGGCGAGTCGATGACGTACACCTGCGCCGTCTACCCGAATCGCGACGCCACCCTCGAGGAAGCCCAGGAGAACAAGTATCGCCTGATCTTCGACAAACTGCGTCTAAAGCCGGGCGACCGCCTCCTCGACATCGGCTGCGGCTGGGGCGGCATGGTCCGCTACGCGGCGCGACGCGGCGTCCACGCCCTCGGCGTCACGCTGTCGAAGGAACAGGCGCAGTGGGCGCAGCAGGCGATCGTCGACGAGGGGCTCACCGAGTTCGGCGAGGTCCGGCACAGCGATTATCGCGACGTCGCCGAGTCCGGCTTCGACGCGCTCTCGTCGATCGGTCTCACCGAGCACATCGGTGTCGCCAACTACCCGAAGTACTTCGGGTTCATGCGCGACAAGGTGCGCGACGGCGGCATGATCCTCAACCATTCGATCACTCGGCCCGACAACGCCGCCCGCAGCAAGGCGGGCCCGTTCATCGACCGCTACGTGTTCCCGGACGGCGAGCTCACCGGCAGCGGGACGATCATCTCCAAGATGCAGAACGTGCCCGGCCTCGAGGTGGTGCACGAAGAGAACTTCCGCAGCCACTATGCGATGACGCTGCGTCATTGGAACCGCAACCTCGTCGAGAACTGGGATGAGGCCGTCGCCGAAGTCGGCGAAGGCACCGCCCGGCTGTGGGGCCTGTACATGGCGGGCTGCCGGATCGGATTCGAACGCGACATCGTCCAACTGCACCACGTGCTCGCGACGAAGCTGCCTAACGACAAAGCCGACCTGCTTCCGCTCCGTCCGTGGTGGCAGCCGTAGGGCGAATCTGCTGGTAGGGCGAGAAGACCCTACTCGAGCGGACGCGCGCCGAGCTCGGACGTCATCAGATCGACCGCAACCTGGTGGGGGTCGAGACGAGGGTCCGGGCTCGCGTCGTGCGCCTGCGCAACCATCTCGGCGCGTTCGGCGTCGGTCAGATCCTCGTCAGCCGTGAGCGATTCAGGTTCGGGTTCCGGTTCAGGCTCCGGTTCGGGAGCCTGCTCCTCCTGCGGTCGGCTCGGACGCGTGAACGTCTGACGTCTCTGCGGTTCGGCGGCTGGAGCCGTCGCTGACGGCGGCGGAGTGTCCGGTGATGCCTGCACGACGCGGACGCTGTGCCCGGGGCCGAACACGTCGACGACTGCGGTCGTGAGAGTCCTCAGCCCGCGCTCGTCGGAGAGTCGGCCGACGAGCGCGGTGTGCGGGTGGCCGAGGACGATCTCGGTCCCGACGACGTCATGCACCGACGCCGACGACAACATCGCCTCGAGCACGGTGCTCTGTGCGCGGACCGCGGACCGGATGTCGGGCCAGCGCGTCGAGACCGTCTGCACCGTCAGGCCCGCAGCCACCGGTTCAGGCTCTGCCACGGGTTCTGGTGTCGGCTCCGGCGCGCGCCGTGCCACGCCATACGGTTCCGGCGGCACGTCGGTCGGCGGCTCAGGCGGCAGTGGGACGTCGTCGTACGGATTCTGCGACGCCTCCGGCACAGCCTCGACAGGCGCTGCCGGGACAGCCTCACTATGCACCTCCGGCACAGCATGCTGCGCTGGAGGCTCGGGACGAGTCGGTCCGCGCTCAGCTAGCGGAGCGGGAGCCTCTTGTTGTCGGGGAGCCGTCGGGTGAGCCTCCGGTTCCGAAACTTCAGGCTCGGGCTGCGGGGGTTCAGGACGCCGGGGCTCGGACTGCGGGGGTTCGGGCGCAGTCGGCTCCGGGGCGCGAACGACGGGTGTCGGTTCAGGCTCGGGCGCGGGTTCAGGCTCGAGTGCTGCTTGTCCACCCGCTGGTTGTTCGGCTTCTGCCGTCGGAGCCTTCGCCTCGTCGGCTTGTTCGGCGGCTTTGCGTTGCGACGGCCGGACGAAGCGCGGCGCCGGCCCGTCGGGTGCGGGGGCGGCAGCTGGCGGGGGCGGCGTTGCCGCCTTGGCGGTCGGCGTGGATCCCGCGCCTGCGGGATGTTGTTCGAGCATCTCGATGCGCTGCAGCAGCGCGGCGTCGTCCGCAGACACCGCGGGCAGCAGCATGCGCGAACACATGACTTCCAGGAGGAGCCGCGGCGACGTCGTTCCCCGCATGTCGCCGAGTGACGCGTGCGCGACCTCCGCGTAGCGGGTCAGCGTGCCCGCACCGAGATGCTCGACGACCGCCCTCATCCGGACCAGTTGGTCGTCGGGGGCTTCGACGAGTCCGCGTTCGGCAGCGTCGGGCACTGCCTGGAGAAGGATCAGGTCGCGGAAGCGGTCGAGCAGGTCGATGGCGAAGCGACGCGGATCGTGTCCTGCATCGACCACGTCCTCGACGACGCCGAACAGTGCGGCGCCGTCGCCTGCGGCGAGCGCGTCGACTGCGGCGTCGATCAATGCGGAGTCGGTGACGCCGAGCAAGCTGAGCGCGCGATCGTAGGTGACGCCCTCATCGCCCGCCCCGGCGAGCAGTTGGTCCAGGATGCTCAACGAGTCGCGCGGTGACCCGCCGCCCGCTCGGATCACCAGCGGGAACACCTCGGAGGCGACGGTGACGTTCTCCTGCGCACAGATCTTCTCGAGCAGGCCGCGCATCACCGGCGGCGCCAGCAACCGGAACGGATAGTGGTGGGTCCGCGACTTGATGGTGGTGAGCACTTTCTCAGGCTCGGTGGTCGCGAAGATGAAGATGAGGTGCTCTGGTGGCTCTTCGACGATCTTGAGGAGCGCGTTGAAGCCAGCCGAGCTGACCATGTGCGCCTCGTCGATGATGAAGACGCGATAGCGGGATTCGGCGGGGGCGTAGAAGGCGCGGTCGCGAAGGTCGCGGGTGTCGTCGACGCCGCCGTGGCTGGCCGCGTCGAGTTCCACGACGTCGAGGTTGCCCGGGCCGCCGGGGCCGAGGGACACACACGACGAGCACGTGCCACATGGGGTGGATGTCGGCCCCTGAACGCAGTTGAGGGACCGCGCCAGGATGCGGGCCGACGACGTCTTACCGCATCCTCGCGGACCCGAGAACAGGTAGGCGTGGTTGATGCGCCCGGAGTCGAGAGCACGACTCAACGGCTCGGTGACATGTTCCTGGCCGACGACTTCGGCGAATGTCGCCGGACGATACGTGCGATAGAGGGCCACACGTGCACACTACCGGCGGTCACCGACAGCGGTGACGGGCGGATCGATGGTCGCGGGCGGGCGCAGACAGAAGCCGATCGTGGCGATCGCGACGACCACGAGGAGCACGTTGTACGGCTGCACCGCGAACCAGCCGATGATGTCGGCGTTGTGTTTGAAGAACAGCCCGGTCAGGTATGCCTCTTCGACGCTGCGGTTGGCGTACCAGATCGGGTAGGCCAGGTGCGTCGTCCACGCGACGGTCGCGAGGAGGCCGAGGACAGTCAACAGCGCGACGAGCCCGCGACGCCACCGGCTCGCGCCGTCGATCACATGGTGGACGGCGACGACGAGCAGCGGTACAACCCACACCCAGTGGTGGCCCCAGGCGACCGGCGACACCGCGCACGAAGCCATCCCGACGAGTGTGATCGCGAGCAGTTCCTGGCCACGGCGGTGTGCCAGGACGGCCGCCGCCATGACGAGTGCGAGGACCGCCGTCGCCAGCACGATCCACACGACGGTGCTCGGGTGGTCGGTCCCGGCTATGTTGGCGATCGCGCCGCGGACCGACTGGTTGCCGACGGTGTGCGGTGACGACACCCGATTGGAGTCGAAGAGCGTGTCGGACCAGAACCGCGATGACGCACGCGGCATCACGAGAAAGCCGAGCACCACGGAGCCGAGGAATCCGGCGACGACGCCGATCGCTGTCTTCCACTGCCGGAGCGCCGCGTAGTAGACGACGAACAGCATCGGCGTCAGTTTGATGCCTGCGGCGAGGCCTGCACCGACTCCCCGCAGTCGGCTCCCTTCCGGCCGGACGAGGTCGGCGACGATCAGCAGCATCAGGAAGACGTTGATCTGTCCGAACCAGATAGTCGATCGGATGGGTTCCAGGAGGGCCGACGCGGCGACGAGCGATACCGCGATCGCGCGGAGCCGCCACGTCGTCGTGTGGCCGAGGCTGCGGAATCCGACGACGATCACCAGGTAGAGCGCGACGAAGATCCCGATCGACCACACCGCGTGTGCGACCGGCGCGGACATCAGTGCGACCGGGATGAACAGCACCATCGAGAACGGTGCGTAGGTGAAGTCCATCCGGCCGAGGAGTTTCGCGTCGTACAGGTCGCCGCCGTCGAGGACCACCTGCGCTCCGGCCCGGTAGACGTCGAGGTCGAGGAAGTTGTCGAAGAGGCCCCAGTACGGAGTGCTGTAGGGGACGATCAGGTACTGCAGCCACAGCGACAGCGCCCCCGCGACCACGAACCCGATGAGCGCGGGCGTGGACCGTTCGAGCTTCACATGGTCCGCCTACGCTGAGTCGAGGAGAACCTCGGTCGCGCTCAGCAGAGCGCAGGTCGCGACCCCGTCCATCGCTGTACGCAGTTCGTCGGTGGTCGGGAAGGTGGGCGCGATGCGGATGTTCCGATCGTGCGGATCCGTCTTGTACGGGAAGGCCGATCCGGCTGCGGTGAGCGCGATCCCGGCGTTCTTGGCCAGCTCGATGGTGCGGGCTGCGGTGCCGTCGACCACGTCGAGACTGATGAAGTAGCCGCCTTCCGGCGTCGTCCAGGATGCGATCTTCGCGTCACCGAGGCGGTCGTCGAGGATGTCGAGGACGAGCTGGAACTTGGGCGCGATGATGTCGCGGTGACGTGCCATGTGGGCACGGACGCCGTCTGCGTCGACCAGGAACTGCAGGTGGCGCAGCTGGTTGAGCTTGTCGGGGCCGATGGTGGCCGCCGAGATGTGCTCGACGTACCAGTCGAGGTTGGCTTTCGACGACGCGAACGCGGCGACGCCTGCACCGGCGAAGGTGATCTTACTAGTGGAGCCGAACACATAGACGCGGTCGGGGTGGCCGGCTTCGGCCGCGAGATCGAGGATCGGCAGCGGTGCGGGCGCGTTCTCGACGAGCGTGTGGACGGCGTACGCGTTGTCCCAGAAGATGCGGAAGTCGGGTGCGGCGTCGAGCGCGAGGAGGCGGCGAGCGACGTCGTCGGTGACGGTGTAGCCGGTCGGGTTGGAATAGGTGGGGACCAACCACATGCCCTTGATCGACGGGTCGTCGGCGAGGAGCGCGGCACAGGCTTCGACGTCGGGGCCGTTGGGGTTCATCGGAACGTTGATCATCTCGATGCCGTACAGCTCGGTGATCCCGAAGTGTCGGTCGTAGCCGGGGACCGGGCACAGGAACTTGATGGGTTCGGCCGACCAGGGGCGCGCGGAGTCGACGTTGCCGTGCAGCAGGGAGAACACCACGATGTCGTGCATCACCTGGAGGCTGGCGTTGCCGAGTGCGAGCGTGCGGTCGGTGCCGGTCGCGAAGAGTTCACCGAAGAGCTCACGGAGCTCGGGGAGGCCGCTGACGCCGCCGTAGTTGCGGCAGTCGGTGCCGTTCGGGCTGGTGTAGTTCTCGCCCGGCAGGGACAGCATCGGCGCGGACAGGTCCAGTTGGTCGGCTCCGGGCTTGCCTCGGGTGAGATCCAGCTTCAGACCTGCGGCGCACAACGTCTCGTAGCGCTTCTGCAGGTCGTTTCGGGTGTTGCGGAGTTCTTCGACACTCATCGAGTGAAAGTTCAACGTGAACCTCTCGCGCAGTCCCGGCCAGTCCCGGCTGCAACTTGTAAACACCTGGAAATAAGGGGATCCCGCGCACCCGAGAGAGCCCGTTGACCCTTGCTGCCTTCCGGCCCTGGGGGAGTTCACAGGATGCACGCCGCGCGGGATCCGTCGTCCAGTGTAGCGGTCCCGTTTTGTGATCGGTAGCCGGCACCGGTTAGCATCTTGGTGCTGGAGGATTCGCCTAGTGGCCTATGGCGCTCGCCTGGAACGCGGGTTGGGTTAACGCCCTCAGGGGTTCGAATCCCCTATCCTCCGCCGATAGGAAACTGCCCGGTACCTGCACTAACGCAGGTGCCGGGCGGTCCCATTTCGACCCCTATGCAACGACCTATGCAATAGCGGGCTCCGTCAGCCGCCGTTGACCGCCGCCGCGAACTTGTCGGCCGCGTCCCGCTGAGCACCTTCCAAGACGTGCGCGTACGTGTTCAGCGTTACCGTCGGCGTCGCGTGCCCGAGCCGCTTAGCGACCGCGTGCACCGGGACACCGGCCGACAGGAGGATCGACGCGTGCGTGTGCCGGACGTCGTGCAGCCGGATCGCCGGTAGCGAGTTCTCGCCCAGCTCGGCGCGCGCGTTCTTGATCCGCGTCCGCCACCGGCGCGACACCTCGTTCGGTGACCGCGCGCCGCCGGTCTGCACGTTCGGGAACACGAACGCCGTCGGCCGGGTCAGGTCGAGCGTCACTGCGGCCAGCTCGCGACGCCAGGCCTTCACGACACGCATAGTCTCGGCGTCGACGTCGACCGTCCGCACACTGCCCGTCTTCGTGGTCTTCGTCGTGCCCGTCGGCGCACCGGTGTCGAGTGCCCGCCGGATCGTCACCTGACCGGCCGCGAGGTCGACGTCGCGCCACTGCAACGCCAGCAGTTCCGACCGGCGCGCCCCGGTACCGGCCGCGAGCGTCCACAGAGGGTGAAGGACGTCGCCGGTGTGGGCCGACCACTGCAGGAACGACCGCAGTTGTGCGCCTGTCCACGCGTGAACCTCCGGCTTCCCGGCGCGAATCGTTCGGCCGGTCGGCGCGTTGACCACACCCCGGCGGCGCGCGACGTTGACCGGCATCAGACCGTCCTCGACAGCCGAGTCGAGTAGCGACGAGAGGAGCGCGTGGACTTTGCTCACGCTGTTCTCCGACAGCCCCTCGCCCCTACCCTTGGCGTCGCGTCGGCCCGTCCGCCGGAGTCCGGCGTAGTGACTCGCGATCATCGATGCAGTCACCTTGTCGACGGCAGTCTTTCCGATCCTGTACGGCCGCAGGTGGTTCTTCACGATCCGCTTGTACGCGTTCGTCGTCGACCGTTCGAGCGGCCGGGCGTCTATCCATGCGTCGGCGTAGTCAGCGACCGTCGCGACGTTCTTTATGAACGACTGCCGCGCCCGCAGCTTCGCCTTCGCGTCGTCGAGCGCGTCGTCGGCGTCGGTCGCCGATGTGAATCCGCCCTTACCGACCTGCCGCAGCCCGCCGTCCGGGTCCGCCCAGTCGACGGGCACCCACAGTTGGTATCGCCAACGCGTGCCCGCCTTCGTCGTGTAGCTGGTGATCGATCCGACGCCCCGCCGTCGACTCGAACCGTTGCGTTTAGTCATTGCCCGTTCTCCTTCGATGGTTTCTGACTCGGCCTCGTCCGCTTGCGGTATCCGGCGTCGGTCGCATGTTGGATCGCTCGGCGCGCGGTGCTCTCGCTGAGATGGAGTTCTTCGGAGACCGCGCGGTGCATCGGAGCGCCCTCGCGCCTCGCCCGCTCCGCGATCCGCGCGACCTCACGCAGTTGCTCCGGTGTCCTGCCCGGACGCCCCCGCTTACGCTTCGGCTCCGCCTCCGGCCTCGCCACGAGGTCGGCCGCGGGTAGATCGGGCAGCACGAGGTCTGACGCATGGTCGTCGCGCGGGTTCACGTGCAGGCGGGCGGCAACCGCCGCAAGTCGTTTGAGCGGTATCCGCCGTAGGCCGTCGTGTGTGAGGTGTCCGCCACCCGAGTCCACGACGAGCGAGACGACTACCGGCCCGTCGTCGGTCAGTCCGGCGCGGACGTAGTACGTGACCGGGTGTCCGTTGAGCCGCACCATGACGTACTGGTCGCCGGGTTTCTCGACGAGCCCGGCCGGGTCCTCGCCCGTGATCCTGATCGGATAGATCGCCGCATCTTGCACGGCACCCGGCTTGCCGCGTGCATCCTTCGTCAGTTCGTGCACTCGTTTCAGTGCGGGTAGATCGGCGACCGCGTCCACGGCGGCCTGCAGCTTGTCGTAGTTCGGCGACTCGGACCAGTCAGAAGTTGGAGGCCGACTCATTTAAATACGCTCCATTGCAGTCCTTGCTTGATGCGGTAATTCACGTAGTAATTGAAACACAGACCAACACATCAAGGAACAGGAAGAACCGTGCCCGACACAACCGTCACCCTCGCCGCCGACGCCGCACTCGACCTCGAATGGCTCCGCAGCAGCACCGCCGCGGCACTCACGCTTACGCAGACCGCCGACGTCATGGGAGTGGACCCCCGAACGATCAGCGCCGCCATCAAGCGCGGCGAACTCCCGTCCATCAGGATCGGCCGCCGCATCCTCATCCCACGGCCGCTGCTACTCGCCCTCATCGAAGGCAGCACGCAGTCGGCCGCTCGGTGAGCACGCCGAGCGCATGACACACACGAGTCGACTGGCGGTAGGGGCCGGACTGGGTACGAGCGAGAGTTACGACATTGAACAAGAACCGGCCCGAAATGAGCCAGGGCCAGACGCCGGCCAAGCGCCCGGCCCCCAACAGTCCAGCTAGCGAAACCGATTGGCGCATGGCAACACCTGACCCAATAGCAGCCCTCGCCGAGGTCATGGTCGTACCCGCGGACGCCGTCGCCGACGTCCTCGACGTTCTCAATCTGGCCGACGTCGCCCTCATCGACCGGCCCACCGCGGTCGTACTCCACGCGGCGCAGCAACTCGCTGCCGCCGGTATCCGACCAACCGCCGAGGCGCTGAACGGCCGCCTATCGCAGACCGGTCAGTACGACGGCCACCGCGGCAAGCTCGTCGCCAACAGGGTTCTCGACGCCGCTACGACCGCACCGATCGTCACCGACAGCCCAGCACGCGCCGTCCTCGCCGAGGTCGTAGCCCCGATCGCCGAGCAACTGCTACTGGACAAGCTCGCCGCGATGGGTACCGCGCTCGTCGAATACACGAGCGACGGACGCCTCTACGACGCGGTCGCCGGACTCTCCCGCGACTACCGCGAAGTCACCCGCGTGCATGGTTTTGTCCGCGCGCTGCACGCCATGACCGAGGGGGCCGCATCATGAGTGCCGGGCGACTCCCCGACCTCGCGCCGGTCAATGCCGAAGTTGTCGACGGATACGACGACCGGGCACCTACACTGTTGACGTCGTTCGTCGGAGGCGGGTCGTTCGTCCACGATCAGCCCGCGCACACGCCCGCGGTGTGGGGCCGTGGCGACGACGTCTTGTTGGCCGAGGGTGAATCGCTCATCATCGCCGGAGGTCAAGGCGTAGGGAAGACCACGCTCGCGGGTAACGTCACACGCGGCCTCGTCGCCGACACTCCACACGACGTGCTCGGCCTCCCAGTGACCCCGCGTGACCGCACCCTGTATCTCGCGATGGACCGGCCACGACAGGCCGCGCGGTCACTACGCCGCCAGCTCGCCGACGTCCCGCGCGACGTGTTGGACGAACGCCTGACGTTCATGGTGGGCCCGCCGCCGCATGACCTCGCGCGTCACCCCGGAGTCCTCGCGGCCCTCGCCGAGCAGGCCGGTGCACAGATGGTCATCGTCGACAGCCTCAAAGACGCTGCAATTGGCCTGTCAGACGACGAAGTCGGTGCGGGTTGGAACCGGGCCCGACAGAACGCACTGCGTGCCGGTGTTGACTTACTCGAACTGCACCACATCAGGAAGGTGCCCGCCGACAAGCGCCCAGACATCGGCGATGTTTACGGGTCTACGTGGATCACGTCAGGTGCCGGGTCGGTGCTGCTGCTTGCCGGTGCACCGGGTGACCCTATCGTGAAAGCTTGGCATCTCAAACAGCCTATGAACGAAGTCGGCCCGTGGAACCTGCTGCACGACCAGCAGGCCGGGACGATGACCGTCGACGGTGCCGACGACTTGCTCGCACTCGTTCGGGCATCCGGTGGTGTCACTGCGAAAGATGCCGCCGCCCGACTGTTCGACACCCTCACACCAACGCGCGCGCAGAAAGAGAAGGCGCGCCGTCGTCTCGTCACTCTCGTCGATCAGAACCTCGCCTATCCGTCGTACACGGGTGCATCCACGCCGACTGTTTACGTGCCCGCGGGGGTGCCCGCATGAGGTCACCACGATCTACGAATAAGGGTGCACGCAAGGTGCACGCGGGCATGTCCGGGAAATGCCCTCACCCACGAGCACGCAGGCGCACGCGGGACTTCATCGCCACTGGTCGCGAGCGCACGGTAGGTGCACGCGGGTGCACGCGCCACGGGGTGCACGCTCACCACCCCCTCTTAGAGGGGGTGAGCGCTCCCGTACCCCCGCCAAACGATTCGAATCCGAGGGGGCTGGGAGGGCAGCAGAGCCCCGCCGTGATAGGTGCAATCCACGTCAACCAGGAGAACGAACAATGACTGCCCGCGCTTGGGATAGCCCCAACCTCGAACCCCGCGACGAACTCGACCGCTGCCGCTGGCACTCCGGGCTATGCGCCTACCGCGACGACGATGCCGCGCGCTGTCCGCTGTGTCACCTGACGCTGACTGTCCGACGGTGTGACTGCATCCGGGCAGACGCCGAACCCCTCACGGTCGACCGCATGGCCGCGATCCTCGCCTCCGGCCCAGACACCAGCACGACCGCATTCGCCCGCAAACACGGTCTGGACGTGCATCGGGCTCGCAGGGTCTGCAGCGTCCTACGGATGAAGGCGAAGCCGTGAGACCCGCGCCAACACCCAACACAGCGCCCCGCGAAACAGAGGTAACTCTCGCTCGCCGACGCAACCGGAATGGCCACACCCACCCAAACCCACCGGGCACGTCATCCTCAGTGCAGTTCCTCGCCGACAATCTGCAGAAGGTCCTCGGCATTGGACCCGTCATCGAAGCCGACGAGGACGAATGAACTTTGCGCTAGCCGATCTGCACCACGGGCAGCGGCCGGTTCTCGCTTGTCAGTCCTGCACGCTAGTCTCGCCGAATGGACGGGGATAGACGACGCACGTCCACGCGAGGGGAGCTTCGGGAGGCGTACGAGTCGGGTCTGGCGGGTGGACTTCGCGCCACCAACCCATACCCGTCGGGTGTCCTCGCCGCCGCGTGGCGGTCCGGCTACGGGGAGTGGCTCGCCGAGCGGCACGCCGGTCTCAACGCGCGAATGCAGGCCGCCGCCCGTAAGGAAGTCACCGACGACGCCCGCCGTGTGGCGGCAGCGGCGCTCCCCGGCGACGACGTACCCGACTACGGGTGGGTGTCCGACGACTGGCGCGTGGTGATATTTCCGCTCCGCTTCTCGCTCAGGGCGGTGGTCAGGGACGGGGTCGTCACCACTACGAACGTCGTAACCCTGTTCGCCGAACTCGACCTGATGACAATGTTCGGGGACTGGCCACCCGAATCGGACGAGCCCCAACCCCTTATGTAGCCACACGTCCCCATAGGACGCGACGAGGCCCCCGGTGGTGACACGCTCGGCCGCTACGGGTTGGTCACGAACGGTGAGGACTGGCCAGTCAGAGGTTCACGCACCGCCCACCGGGGTCGCCGCTACTCTGATCGAATATCCCCTTCGACAGCAGGAGACGCACGGCCATGGGGTCGATCCACGAAGTCATCGAAGCATTCCGCAAGGCACCCTCGAACTCCGAGCGGGGCACCAAGTTCGAGGAACTGATGGTCCGGTACTTCGAACTCGACCCGGTGCTCTCGCAGCAGTACGAGTCGGTGTGGCGGTGGATGGACTGGCCCGGCCGTCAAGGTAAGCCGGACACCGGGATCGACCTTGTAGCCCGTGAACGTGACACCGGCGAGTACTCGGCGATCCAGTGCAAGTTCTACGAGCCGACCCACACCCTCCGTAAGGAGGACATCGACTCGTTCTTCACCGCGTCCGGTAAGCAACCGTTCTCGAATCGGATCATCATCTCCACCACGGACCGCTGGGGTAAGAACGCCGAGGACGCCCTCGAAGGCCAGACGATCCCGGTGCAGCGGATCGGAATGGCCGAGATTGCCGAAGCGCCGATCGCGTGGGACATCGCGTGGCCAGATGAGACCCCCACAGTCAGTTTGGCCCCCGCGGTCAAGCACGAGCCGCGCAAGCATCAGCACGAGGCGATCGACGCGGTGTTCCGCGGCTTCGACACCGGGCATGATCGGGGCAAGCTGATCATGGCCTGCGGGACCGGTAAGACGTTCACGGCGTTGAAGATCGCCGAACGCACCGCGGCTGAGAACGGTGGCAAAGCCACGATCTTGTTTGCGGTCCCGTCGATCTCCCTACTGTCGCAGACCCTGCGTGAGTGGTCCGGGCAAACCCAGCTCGACCTGCGGGCGTTCGCAGTGTGCTCAGACAAAAAGGTCTCGCGCTCGGCCGAAGACATCACTGCCGTGGACGTGGCCATCCCGGTAACGACCGACGCGGCCCAGTTGGCTGCCGAGATGGCCCACAGGAAGCGGGCGGCCGGGCTGACGGTCGTGTTCACCACCTACCAGTCACTGCCAGCAGTCGCCGAGGCCCAGAAGCTGGGCGTGGACCCGTTCGATCTGGTGATCGCGGACGAGGCCCACCGCACCACCGGGGTAACCCTGCTAGACGCGGACGAGTCGCACTTCGTGCGCATCCACGACGCCGACTACCTTCACGCAACCCGTCGCCTATACATGACCGCGACACCACGGATCTATGACGAGAAGGTCAAAGCCAAAGCCGACGACGCCTCCGCCGAGGTCACCTCGATGGATGACGAGGACGTGTACGGGCCCGAGTTCCACCGCCTCTCGTTCGGTCACGCTGTTGAGCGCGGTCTGCTCTCGGACTACAAAGTCTTGGTCCTGACCGTGGACCAGGAGATGATCGCCGACACCGTCCAGCAAGGCATGTCCTCCGGCTTCGGCGAACTCCGCCTCGACGACGCATCCAAGATCGTTGGCTGCTGGAACGGCCTCGCTAAACGCGCCGGAACCACACCCACGGGTACAGGGTTCACGCCTGGCGAGGCCCCCATGCGGCGGGCCGTCGCGTTCGCCAAGGACATCAAGGCCTCCAAACAGGTCGCCGACGTGTTCCCGGCCGTGGTGGACGGCTACCGCACTCTCTTGACCGATGCCCGCGAGGAGGGCCGCGGTGTCGAGGAGACGAACCTGGACCTCTCGTGCGAGGTCCGGCACGTCGATGGCACCTTCAACGCTCTTGAACGGGGCCGCGAACTGGCATGGCTCAAAGCCCCGTCGGCCGAGGACGAATGTCGCATCCTGACCAACGCCCGCTGCCTGTCCGAAGGCGTCGACGTACCTGCCCTGGACGCGGTGCTATTCCTGCACCCCCGCAACAGCGTCGTCGACGTCGTCCAGTCCGTCGGCCGGGTCATGCGCAGAGCCGACGGCAAAGACTACGGCTACATCATCCTGCCGGTCGCCGTGCCCGCAGGGGTCGAGCCGTCGAAGGCGCTCAATGACAACCAGCGGTTCAAGACCGTGTGGCAGGTCCTCAACGCGCTGCGCGCCCACGACGATCGGTTCAACGCGTTCGTCAACTCCATCAGCCTCAACTCCACTGCCGCCGCGGAGAAGGGACAGGGCTCGGGCACCCTGTTGGGCGGGCACATCGGTCCCGTCAGCACGCCGAGACCCGGTCCGGGTGAGACAGAGAGTCTTGATGAGAGCGGGGACCCGTACGCCACTGACCCGGCACAGGCCGACCGTGAGCTGGCTAAGCAGATGGCGCTGTTCTCACTCTCGGAGTGGCAGGAGGCAATCTACGCCCGGATCGTCGACAAGGTCGGTACCCGCACGTACTGGGAGGACTGGGCCAAGGATGTCGCGGACATTGCCTCAGCTCTCATCAGCCGCATCCGCGCGATCCTCGGCGACGCCGACGCCACTGTCTCCGACGGCTTTCACAAGTTCGTGACCGGCCTGCGGGACAACCTCAACGACTCCATTACCGATGACGACGCGATCAGCATGCTCGCCCAGCACCTGATCACTAAACCCGTCTTCGACGCCCTATTCGCTGGACACGCCTTCGCCGACTCCAATCCTGTCTCGGTCACCATGCAGAAGATGGTCGACACGTTGGGTGGCGTAGGCCTGGAAGCCGAGACCACCAAGCTTGAAGGCTTCTACGCCTCGGTGCGCACGCGAGCTTCGGAGGTCACTACCGCTGCTGGCACCCAGCAGGTGATCGCCGAACTGTACGAGAAGTTCTTCAAACTCGGCTTCGCCAAACAAGCCGATGCCCTCGGTATCGTCTACACCCCCACCGAGATCGTCGACTTCATACTCCACGCTGCCGACCACGCCTCCCGCGACGCGTTCGGGCGCGGCCTCACCGACGACGGCGTCCATATCCTCGACCCGTTCACCGGCACCGGCACCTTCATGACCCGGCTCCTGCAATCGGGGATCATCAACCCGGCTGACCTGGCGCGCAAATACGCCAACGAGCTACACGCCAACGAGATCATGCTCCTGGCGTACTACATCGCCGCAGTCAACATCGAAACCACCTACCACGCCCTCACCGAGACCGACGAGTACGAGCCATTCGAAGGCATCGTCCTCGCCGATACGTTCCAGATCACCGAGGACGGCGACAGCTTCGATGAGGTCATATTCCCGCAGAACAACGAGCGCATCACCCGACAACTGGCAATGCCGATCAACGTGATCGTCGGTAACCCGCCCTACTCCGTCGGACAGAACAGTGCCAACGACCTCAACGCCAATGTCACCTACCCGACCCTGGACAAGCGGATCACCGACACCTACGCCGCACGCTCCACCGCACAACTCAAGAACAGCCTCTACGACTCCTACCTTCGGGCGTTCCGATGGGCCACCGACCGCATCGGCGACACCGGCATCGTCGCTTTCGTCTCCAACGGCGGCTGGATCAGCGGCAACACGGCAGCTGGCGTTCGACTGGCTCTCGCTGAGGAATATTCGCGCGTTTACGTCTACAACCTGCGGGGAAACGCTCGCACAGCTGGTGAGCTACGCAAGAAGGAGAAGGGGAACGTATTTGGCAGCGGCGGACGTACAACCATAGCGATCTGGATCGGGGTCAAGGACCCAACGCACACGGGTGGTCTGGAGCTCCTGTACCGCGACATCGGCGACTACCTGAGCCGCGACGAGAAGCTCGCCACCGTCGCTGGTGGGCGCCTCGACACAATCGACTGGGAAACGATCACCCCCAACGAGTACGGCGACTGGGACGACCAGCGCGACGCTGAATTCTCCACCTGGCCCGCCATCGGAAACAAGGACGTTCGGTCAGGTGCCGTCACCGTTTTCGCCAAGCACTCGCGTGGCCTAGCAACCAGTCGCGACGCCTGGTGTTACAACTTCTCCATGCCAAAGCTGCGTGCGAACGTATCTAGGACGGCCGAGTTCTATAACGCCGAGGCCGATCGCCTTGCACCGCTTAGGGCTCCAGCTTCAGAGGTCAACAACTTGGTCACGGTGGATTCCACCAAATTCTCGTGGGACCGGGTAAACAAGAAGCAGGTCCTTCAAGGAAAACGCATCGAAATCGACCCCGATGGCTGGCGGATCGGCTCCTACCGGCCATTCAACAAACGGCACGTGTACTTCGACCCACGACAACAGCTGAACAACTGCACATACCAGCTCCCGTCGATGTTCCCGACGCCCCACCATCGAAACCTCGGAATCGTATTGACGGGGCCAGCATCGCACTTCGAGTTCGCACCGTATATCACCGACCTGCTACCGAACCTGCATGTGCTAGACACCGCCCAATACTTCCCGCGTTGGACATACGAGAAGGTCGAACCGAGTGAAGGTGCCCTCGACTTCGGTACGGGTGCAGGAGAGGCCGATGAGTGGGGATACCGGCGGGTAGACAACATCACCGACGCCATCCGGACCCTCTATATCGACACGCTTGGCGGCACCGTCACCAAGGACGACATCTTCTACTACGTCTATGGACTCCTCCACGACCCGGCATACCGGTACACATACGCGACGGACCTCCGCAAAATGCTGCCCCACATCCCCACGCCGGACAGCCGAGAGCGCTTCGACCGACTCGCCACGGCCGGACGGCAACTCGCTGATTTGCAAGTCGGCTACGAGAGTGTCGACCCTTATCCGCTCGACGTGGAACTGAAAGCGAACGCGGGGCCTGACGACCGCGAGACTTGGCGGGTCACGAAGCTCGGTTGGGGGAAGAAGAAGGATCCCGGCACGGATAAGAATGTCGATGATCGAACCACCATCGTCTACAACAAGAAAGTGACGATCGCTGGGATCCCGCAGGACGCTGAACGCTACATGCTCGGGCCCCGATCTGCTCTTGCCTGGATCATTGATCGCTACCAGGTGAAGACTGATAAGGCATCCGGCATCGTCAATGACCCGAACGACTGGTGCGACGAACACGACGACCCCCACTACATCGTGGACTTAATCGCCAAGGTAACCACCGTCGCCGTAGAGACCATGAAGATCGTCGATAGGCTAAGTGCTTCGGGGTAGCCATGCGGAACGGGCCGACAGGCATGAACACCGAGAATTGCCATACCCGAGGGCCAGATGGAGCGCAACTGCGGCGAGTGCCCCGAGCGACCGCTTCCAGATCGTCGTCAGACAGGTCGGCATTCGGGTTGACGCTATGGGGAGCCCGACGAGCACGCCCGCCTACGGCGAATCGCCCACATCTAAACAAGCCCCAAACTCGAAGCCTGGACGACATCGCTCACTCGTTCGACTTCATGCAACGAACGATGCAACACCGACGTTGCATGACGGCGACGCGCCATGTACCCCAATGCGTCCGTCCCGCAACCCGCCGCACGTCAGAGGCAATTCCACGTATCGCACAGTACCGCAGTGCGGGTACGCCCGTAGGGGTTCGAATCCCCTATCCTCCGCCATGCGTCTGGACTCCTGCCCGAGGAACGAGGGTGGGGGTCCAGACGCATATTGAGCAGAGTGGATTCACCGAGGAGCGTAGCGACGGTTCCCCTATCCTCCGGCCTGATCACAGAGTCGGCGCGTCCTCCCGACGCAGTGGGCCGAACTTTTTGCGTAGCCACTTGGAGAAGCGGCTCTCTTCGGGCGGTGCGATCTTCTTGTCCGGGTTCCAGGTGAACGCGGTGTCGAGGAAGGCGACGAGAGGTACGGCGAGGAGACCGCCGACGATACCGGCCAGCAGGAGCCCGAGCGCGATCGCCAGAATCACGGCGACGGGGTGCAGTCGCACCGAACGTCCGAGGACGAACGGCTGCAGGATGTGACTCTCGAACGCCATCACGAACACCAGGATGGCGAGGACGATCACGGCGTTGAGCAGTCCCTGCGTCGTCAACGTGACGACGACGGCGAGTGTGCCCGACACGAACGAACCGACTATCGGGATGAACGAGCCGAGGAAGATGATCAGGACCAGCGGCAGCGCGAGCGGAACGCCGAGGAGCGCCAGTCCGATGCCGATCACCGTCGCGTCGATGGCGGCGACGATCACGGTGGCACGAACGTACGACTCGAGTGTCCGGAATCCTGCGGCACTCGCACCCCGAACCCGGTGGCGACTACTTTCGGGCACGAGTCTGGTGACGTAGCGCCAGAGGCGGTGGCCGTCGTACAGGAAGAAGATCACCAAGAAGACGGTCAGCAGCGCGCCGCTGCCGATGCGTACGGCGAACTCGGCGGTCCCGAGGGCGCCGGACGCCAGCGTCGCCTCGTTGGTCTTGGCCCAGTGGATCAGGTCTGTCGATATGGAGCTGATTGTGTCGTCGCTGATGGGAAGATTGCTGTCGGTCAACCACTTCCGTGCGTCGTTCACCGTGTCGGTGAACTCGGAGACCAGTTCGGAGCCGGACGCTACACCCTGCTGGACGGCGAACGCGACCAGCCCGATGACGACCACAATCGTGGCGATCACCGCCGTCAGTACGGCTACGATCCTCGGCACTCGCTTGCCGGTGGCCCACTCCACGCTTGGGCGCAGCATGGCCGTGAGCAGTAAGGCGAGCGCCGTCGGAAACAGGACGTCCTCGAACCGGTGGAACAGCCATGCGAGGGCTGCGACGCCTACGCCGATGATGAGAAGGCGCCACGTCCACGCGGCGGTGGCCCGGACGGCGGGAGCAACCTTGGCGTCGTCCTCCTCACGAAGGGTCGAACGACGAGGTTCGTCGGAGACTCCGGATTCGCCAGGCACGACGCACAGCATATCGGCCGTCGGACCCGTCGGCGTCCGACTTCGTCTGATGGTGCGCGTCCTTGAACCGACCCGGCCTCAGCCGCCCGCTCGCACCGCCGCTACACACGGGCGGAAGGACTTCTCACCTCGGGAGGGGCCGCAGTCAGCCGGCGACAGCGACCGCCGCCCGCGCGATCGCGAGTTCTTCGTTGGTCGGCACCACCAGCACCGCGACCGGCGAGTCATCGGTCGAGATCACGCGAGGCTCATCGGACCGGACCGCATTGCGTTCGGAATCGATCACCACGCCGTAGCGCTCGAGCCCCGCCAGCGAGTCGGCTCGCACCGGTGCGGCGTTCTCCCCGACGCCCGCCGTGAACACGATCGCGTCGACCCGACCCAACTCGATCATGTATGCGCCGATGTATCGGCGCAGACGATGCAGGTAGACGAGGTACGCCTGCGTTGCGGCCTCGTCGCCGGCGTCGATGCGTTCGAGAATCGCGCGGAAGTCGTTCTCACCGCACAGTCCCTTGAGTCCGGAGCGCTTGTTGAACAGCACGTCGATGTCCTCGATCGACATGTCGGCGACCCGAGCGAGATGGAAGACGATGCCCGCGTCGATGTCGCCGGTGCGCGTCCCCATCACCAGGCCTTCGAGCGGTGTCATGCCCATTGTCGTGTCGAACGGGACCCCGCCGCGGATGGCCGATGCCGACGCCCCGTTGCCCAGATGCAGCACGATCTGATTGATGTCGCTCGGCGCGTGGCCGAGAAACTCTGCGGCACGCTGCGACACATACTCGTGGCTGGTCCCGTGGAAGCCGTAGCGGCGGATCGCATACTTGGCTGCGACCTCCGCGTCGAGCGCGTAATGCGCTGTCTCGTCAGGCAGGTGGCTGAAGAACGCGGTGTCGAAGACGGCCACCGCGGGAACGTCGGGAAGCAACGCGCTCACCGCGTCGATCCCGGTCAGGTTGGCCGGATTGTGCAGGGGCGCCAGCGATGAGATCCGCACGATCTCCGAACGCACCCTCTCGGTGATCAACGTCGGCTCGAAGAAGCTGCGGCCGCCGTGGACCACGCGGTGGCCGACGGCTGCCAGCCCCGACTCCGCGACGTCCACGCCCTCCTCAGCGAACAGTTCGACGACCAGTGCGATCGCCGCCTCGTGGTCGGGCAGCGCGACCTCGCGGCGGACCTCGGTGCCGCGATACCAGTGCTTGATCGACGAGCCCTGCTCCCCGATCCGTTCGGCGAGACCGTCGGCGATGACCTCTTCGGTCGCCGGGTCGAGCACCTGGTATTTGAGTGACGACGAGCCGGCGTTCACCACCAGAACGGATCCTTCGATGACCGCGCTCACTTGTCGATTCCCTTCTTGATGTTCTGTGCTTGGATCGCGGTGATCGCGACAGTGTTGACGATGTCCGACACGAGCGCACCACGCGACAGATCGTTCATCGGCTTGTTCAAACCCTGCAGGACGGGGCCGATCGCGATGGCGCCCGCGCTGCGTTGGACGGCCTTGTACGTGTTGTTGCCCGTGTTCAGGTCGGGGAAGATCAGCACCGTCGCGCGTCCGGCGACCGGCGAGTCGGGCATCTTCGTGGCTGCGACGCTCGGCTCGATCGCGGCGTCGTACTGGATGGGCCCTTCGACCAACAGCTCCGGCGACCGTTCGCGGACCAGATCCGTTGCGGCCACGACCTTCTCGACGTCCTTGCCCGACCCTGATCCACCGGTCGAATACGACAGCATCGCGACTCTCGACGAGATCCCAAACGCCTCCGCGGTGCGGGCCGACGAGATGGCGATGTCGGCGAGCTCTTCGGCCGTCGGGTCGGGTACCACCGCGCAGTCCCCGTAGGTGAGGACCTTGTCGGCCAGACACATGAAGAACACGCTCGACACGGTGGAAACGCCGGGCACCGTCTTGACGATCTCGAACGCGGGCCGAATCGTCTGCGCGGTGGTGTGCACGGCGCCCGACACCATGCCGTCGACGCGGCCGGTGTGCAGCAGCATCGTCCCGAAGTACGATTCGTCGCGCACCACTTCGAGCGCGCGATCGCGCGTCATGCCCTTATGTTTGCGCAACTCGGTGTACGTGTCGGCGAACTCGTCGACCAGTTCCGACGACGCCGGGTCGATGACGTCGACACTCGACAGGTCGATGCCGAGTTCGTTCGCCCGGCGGCGCACCGCCTCCGGGTTGCCGAGCAGGGTCAGCTTCGCGACCCGCCGACGCACCAGCCGGTCGGTGGCCCGCAGGATGCGGTCGTCACCGCCCTCCGGCAGCACGATGTGTTGCACGTCCGACCGTGCCTGCGACATCAGCTGGTACTCGAACATCTGCGGGGTGACGACCTCCGGGACGTGCAGATTCAGCTCGTCGACCAGCTCGGTCGCCGACACGTGGCGTTCCATGAGGGCCAGCGCGGCGTCGATCTTGCGCACCGACGCCGACGACATGCGTCCGCGCGTCGACGACGCGATCCGTGCTGTCTCGTATGTCCCGTGCTCGCTCATCAGGATCGGCAGGGTCGGTCGCAGACCTTTGACGAGCCCTTCGATCATCGGATGCGGCCGCAACCCGCCGTTCATGATGATCCCCGACAGTCGCGGGAACCCTTCGGCGGCGTTCGCGTTCACCAGGGCCAGCAGCACGTCCGAGCGGTCGGCGGGCGCGATGACCGCCATCGACTCGCTCAACCGCTCCAGAATGTGTTCGACGGTCATCCCCCCGACCATCACATCGAGTGCTTCCCGGTCGAGAAGGTCTCGGTCGCCGCTGTACAGGGTAGCCCCGAGCGCCTCCTGGAGTTCGCCGATCGTCGGCGCCGTCAACACCGGATCCTCGGGCAGCGCCCACGCTCGGACGCCGGTGTCACGCAGGGCGTTCGCGACGTCGATCAGCGCTGCCGGATCGCACCGGTTGGCAACGATGCCGACCGTCGACGCGTGCGATCCCTTGATGTCGGCCATCAGCATCTCGGCGAGCGCACGGATCTCCGCAGGCTCTCGGTCGAGTGCCTTCACCACCAGGATGATCGGCGACGACAGGTTCGCGGCGATCCGCGCGTTGTAGCTCAACTCGGACGGCGATGCGATGTCCGTGTAATCCGAGCCGATCACCAGCACGTTGTCGCACTGGTCGGCGACCGTGTGGAAGCGGGCGACGATGTCGGCGATCGCGGAATCTGGGTCGGCGTGCACCTCGTCGTAGGTGACGCCGATGCAGTCGTCGTACGAGATGTCGACCGACGTGAACTGCAGGAGAAGGTCGAGGATGTAGTCGCGTTCCCCCGCCCCGGCGCGGGCGATCGGCCGGAACACGCCGACACGTCCGCCGGTCGCGGCGAGCAGGGCGAGGACCCCGAGCGCGACGGTCGACTTCCCCGTGTCTCCTTCGGCTGATGCGACGTAGATGCTGCGGGCGCCAGAGCCTGTCATGACGTCCAGCCTATCGGTAGCGACGGCGGCTTCACCGGATGTGAGCGGCCGAAAGCCGGGCGGCGTCGACGGGCGGTTCCCGAGCCGAGGTGAACGGTCGGGCCATCGGGCCGAAGGCGACGAACGGCCGCGCCGCCACGGCAGGACGAGCTCGCAGCGACTCGTTCCTCGATGGACTCGTCTCAGCGGATGACCGCGCGTACCACCAGATCGGCGACCTGTTCGTCACTCATCGAGCTGCCCGGCACCAACATGCACGAGTAGACGACGCGCACCAGGAACTCCGCCGCAGCGCGCGGATCGGGGTACAGTTCCTGCGCCTCCGCGTCGGACACGTCGACGATGCTCATGTCGACGACCCGCTCGACGAGACTTGGACTCGCGAGGCCGGGGGACACGAGGGCTCGGACTATCTCCTCAGGTTCCTCGCGCAGAACGTATTGGAGCGCGTCATGTGCGCGGATGTACTCCAGCGACTTGAGGACGCGCACCCGGACGCGTTCGGCGGCGTCGGCTTCGTCGGCCCCCCATTCGGCCAGACGCAGACGCAGTTGCTCCAGTTCGTGCGAGACGATCGCGTCCACCAATGCGTCGCGGCCGCCGAACATCCGATACGCGGTGGCACGCGCGACGCCTGCGTGCCGAGCTACTGACGTCAGGCTTAGTGCCTTCGCCCCGAAACGCGACACCAGGCCGACACCGACTTCGAGCATCCGGTCACGATCCATGGGAAAACGTTATCGAACCTTGGCCCGCCCGGCTGCCGAAGGCTCCCGTCGCAGCTACTCCACGATGTGAACGGCGGCCTCTTCTGCGGTCGCGCCCGCGCCGTCGACTCCGGCGTCTCGGCCGAAGACGTTGGAGTCGTCGTCCGACGAGACGAGCCGACCCGACCGTTGTTCACCTGCGTCCTCCGGCTCGGGAAAGTCCGGGTCGTTGTCGGCGGCGGCCGTCTCCGGAACCTCCTCGGCGAGCCTTGAGTCGAGGCTGTCGTGCTCGTGCCCGCCTGGCTCGTAGTCGGGCGGCGAGTAACCGCGGTCGAGGACATCCCCGACTTCCTCGTCGAGCAGTGTGTCCTCCGGTTGGAGTTGGTCATCGTCGTCGACGGAGTAGTCGCCGTCGCGGTCGTCAGATTCACTCATGGCTTCAGGGTAGGTCCGTCATCGCCGCCACGGCTCGTAACTGCGCGGATCGTCGATCGGTTCGATGTGGATGGTGCAGCGGAGGTCGTCGACGGCTGCGTACAGCGCGGCCTCGACCTCTTCGGCCAAGTCGTGTCCGCGGCGCACCGTCCAATCGCCGGGGACCAGCATGTGCAACTGCACGAAGCGCACGTGTCCGGCTTCGCGGGTGCGGACGTCGTGGAAATCGACTCCCGCCGAGCGGAAATTATCGAGCACCTCGTCGACGACGGCGCGGTCGGCGGCGGGGATCACGGTGTCCATCAGCCCCATCGTCGAATCGCGCACCAGGCGCCACCCGACAACGATGATATTGACGGCGACCGCGATCGCGACGAGAGCATCCAGCCGGGCCCACCCGGTGATCGCGACGAGCCCGACGCCGACGATCACTCCGGCCGTCGTCCACACATCGGTGAGCAGGTGTTTGCCGTCGGCTTCCAGCGCCGCGGACCGGTGCGCCCGACCCACCGACATCAGCTTCCACGCGACGAGCCCGTTGACGACGCTTGCGATCACCGAGATCCCCAGTCCGAGCCCGACCGACTCGAGTTCCTCGGGGTGGATGAGTCGGTCGATGGCCGAATAGCAGATGAATGAGGCAGCGACCACGATCATCACGCCTTCGACGACCGCGGAGAAGTACTCGCTCTTGGAGTGCCCGAAATTGTGGTCGTCGTCGGATGGACGGGCCGCGATACGCAGGGCCACGAACGCGCCGACCGATGCGACGAGGTTGACCACGGACTCCGCCGCGTCCGACAACAGACCGACCGATCCGGTCAGCTGCCAGGCCACCGTCTTGAGCACGATCGTCACGATCGCCGCCGCCATGGACACCAGCGCCCACCGGCTGAGATCACGACGATCGGTCATGCCCCCAGCATGGCATCATGCACCGGACCCGCGACGGAGCTCGAGCGTAGAGGTGATTCACCCACGCCACAGTGTGATGCAGGGCACTATGGAGGCATGCTCGACGAGTTGAACTCCCAGGCGCGCGAACTGTACGACGCGGGCGAGTTCAGTCACGCGCTCGCCGACTATTCGGTCCTCCGCGAGATTCGGTCCCGCAGAGAAGGCCCGTACTCGGTGAAATACCTTGCCGCCCTCCATGACTGCGTGCGTTGCATGTCGCATCTGAATCTCTGGATGGATTCGAATCTGCTGTGCAGTGAGCTTCACGCCAAGTATGTGCGCACCCACGGCCGCGGCGGTGGCGACACCGTCGACGTCGCCCGCCACTGGGGGTGGGCGATGATTCACCTCGACCAGTCGAGGTCGGCTGCCGCCTTGTGCATGACGACGGCCGACGCCATGTGGGACTCCGACCGGTCCGGCGCCGACCTACTGCTCGGCGCGGCCGCCGCACAGTCGCCGGAGGCGGCCAAACTCGCCGCCACCGGCCTCGTCGACGGCGTCCGGTTGATCCACGCCGCCGACCTCGTCACCGTGTTGGACCGGTGGAACCGCGCGCTCGTCGACGACGGCGCCCGGACATCGGCGACGACGGATTCACTCGCCCCACGCGTGGCGGCATAACGCTGCCGCGTCCGACTCCGCTGGCACACGTCTCACAAAATCAGCCGTTCCGCTCCTCCAACGAATTCGGGCCCGGTGTCCATATGAGAGTTGTGCCCGCGGTCAGGCTTTCCGCTTGGCGGGCAGCGCGAACAGCGTGACGATGCTGACCGCGATCAACATGATCGCGATGAACCACAGGATGGTGCTGAGCGTCCAGATGGCGGGCAGCACGATCATCGCGATACCCGCGGCCACGGACACGATGCCCGAGACGATCACCAGCCAGCGCGGCACCAGGTATACGGACAGCTGCGCGCCGAACAGATCCTGGAGGCCTGCGAAGATCCATCCGACGCCGATGAAGATGCCGAGCAGGGTCAATGATTCGGACGGGTTGAGGATCGCCAGGACGCCGGCGGCGAGCACGATGCCACCGAACACGGCGAGCAGCATCCGGGAGCCAAACGGCGCCGCAGTGGTCGCGAACGCCACGAACAGACGGATCAACCCGGCCACCACGAGGGACACACCGAACAGGATCGCGACCACAGTCAACGTCACGCCCGGCCACACGAGTGCGGTGATGCCGAGGGCGATGCCGACGATCGACGTCGTGATCAGGAAAGACCGGACGGCGTTGACCGCGGAATCGGGCAGAGCAGACGGGGCTGAATTGACAGTCATAGTGAAAGCGTAACGTCGGAGAACATGTCTCAGACGTCGTTCTTCACCCCCGGCGATTCACAACGCGCCGACCCGACACGTTTCGCGATGAGCTTGTGGGGGCCGGACGCGTTGAACGGCCCAGCAGTGTGCGGCCTCGCCGCGTACGCCGCGGAACGCGACCACTCCCGCGAAGGGTGGTTGCCTGCACGGTTCACGCTGGAACTATTCAAGTCAGCGCGCAGGCTGCCGACGAGCACACAGACGCAGACCCTCCGCGACGGGCGCCGCATCCGCGTCGTGCAGGTGAGCGTTCGCCAGCACGACGAGACCGGAAACGACGAGACCGGCACGCTCGTCGCGCAGGGCAATGTCGTGTTCCTGAAACAGGGCGACAACCCGCCGGGAACGCGCTGGTCCCGCCCCGACGAGCCGATCGCCGTCCCAGCGACCCCCGTCGGCGACTTCCACACCCGGTTCTCCGACACCGAGCACGACTGGAGCTCTGGCATGGGCGCATTCCAGAACGGCAACCGACGTCGCCTGTGGAGCAGACCGATCAACGTGCTGCCCGACGAGCCCCTCACCGCGTTCCAGCGCGCCGTGATCGCGGCGGAGGGCACGAGCCTGGCCACCAACTGGGGCGAGGGCGGCATCGGCTTCATCAACTGCGACCTGACGGTCGCGCTAAGCCGACTCCCCGAGGGCGACCGGGTCGGCGTCGAATCCGACAGCCACCTCGAGAACGCTGGCGTCTCGGCCGGCACCGCGAATCTGTTCGACGAGCACGGCCAGTTCGGCATCGGTCTGGTGACCGCCGTGGACAACACTCGCGCCATGATCGACTTCCGGGAGGTCACGCCGCGGTCCGCGTACTCCGAAGACAGCCCGTTCGTCGGAGACGACCGCAACGTCTGACGAGGCGCCTGGGCTATATCCCTATATGGCCGTCTCCCATATCGTTGGCTCATGCGTATCGGAGCCCATCTTCGTCAGGACGAGAACCCCGTCGCCACCGCAAACGAGCTCGGGATCGACATCTTCCAGATGTTCGTGACCGACCCTCAAGGCTGGAAGAAGCCGCAGCCGCACCCGCATGCCGATGAGATTCGCGAGTCGCCGATCGACGTGGTGGTGCATTCGAGCTACCAGATCAATGTCGCAAGCCTGAACAACCGACTGCGCATGCCGTCGCGCAAGGCCGTCGAGCAGCAGGCGGACGCTGCCAAGGATCTCGGGGCGATCGGCCTCGTCGTCCACGGCGGACATCTTCGCGACGGGGAGGACGCCGCCGCGGGGTTCGCCAACTGGCGCAAGCTGTTCGAGAGACAGGCCGACAAGGGCGGTTTCGGCGTCCCGATCCTGATCGAGAACACTGCAGGCGGCTCGCACGCAATGGCACGCACGCTGGAGTCGATCGAGCGTCTGTGGGACGCGGTCGGCGACTACGATCAGGCAGGATTCTGCCTGGACACCTGCCATGCATGGGCGGGCGGTGAGGACCTCGTCGGCCTCGTCGAACGGATCAAGGCGATCACCGGACGGATTGACCTGATCCACCTCAACAATTCGCGGGACGAGTTCGATTCCGGTCGTGACCGGCACGCGAACATCGAGTCGGGCCACATCGCTCCCGACGTTCTGGCGGAGTTGATGAAGACGGCCGGAGCACCTGGCGTACTGGAGACGCCGTCGGACGGTATCGCCGACGACCTGTCCTACCTGCGCAGCCACTGAACAGCGAACGCCGCGACATCCGCTTGCATTTGTTAGCGGGACCACACCCGTCTGTAGTTGCCTCGGCAAGTATCGAGCGATAATCTGTCCATAGTTACCGGCAAGTAACATAGCCGGACAGCCTCTCAATCATCGGTTAGGAACGTTCCCATGGGCCATTACAAGTCCAACCTCCGCGATCTGCACTTCAACCTCTTCGAGATGTACGAACTCGACAAGGTCCTCGAGTCCGGACAGTTCGGCGACCTCGATCACGAGACCGCCGTCGACATGCTCCGCGAGGTCAAGAACCTGTCCGAGGGCGTCATCGCCGACTCCTTCACCGATGCGGATCGTAACCCGCCGGTGTTCGACCCGAACGAGCACAGCGTCACCATCCCGGAGACCTTCGCGAAGTCGTACCACGCACTCATTGAGGCCGGCTGGGACAAGGTCGGCGTCGACGAGGAACTGGGCGGACTTCCGGCCCCGCGCTCGCTGTACTGGGCCATCGGCGAGATGATTCTCGGCGCCAACCCGCCGGTGTTCATGTACGCGGCCGGTTCGGGCTTCGCGAACATCTTCTACGACAACGGCACCGATGAGCAGAAGAAGTGGGCGACGATCTGCGCGGAGCGCGGCTGGGGCGCCACCATGGTCCTGACCGAGCCGGACGCCGGTTCGGACGTCGGTGCGGGCACCACCAAGGCGACGCGCCAGGAAGACGGCACGTGGCACATCGAGGGTGTGAAGCGCTTCATCACCTCGGCCGACCAGGACATGACCGAGAACATCTTCCACTTGGTGCTCGCGCGCCCCGAGGGTGCCGGCCCGGGCACCAAGGGCCTGTCACTGTTCTTCGTCCCCAAGTTCCACTTCGACCACGAGACCGGCGAACTGGGCGACCGCAACGGCGCCTTCGTCACCAACGTCGAGCACAAGATGGGCATCAAGGCGTCGGCGACCTGCGAGCTCAGCTTCGGCCTGCACGGGACACCCGCCAAGGGTTGGCTTGTCGGCGAGGTCCACTCGGGCATCGCCCAGATGTTCGACGTCATCGAGCACGCTCGCATGATGGTCGGCACCAAGGCCATCTCGACCCTGTCGACCGGTTACCTGAACGCTCTCGAGTACGCCAAGGAGCGTGTCCAGGGCGCCGACCTGACCCAGATGATGGACAAGGCCGCTCCGCGCGTGACCATCACCCACCACCCGGATGTGCGTCGGGCACTGCTGACCCAGAAGACCTACGCCGAGGGTCTGCGCGCCATCTACCTGTACACCGCGTCGCACCAGGACCCGGCCGCCGCCGAGATCGTGTCGGGCGCCGACGCCGAGCTCGCGCACAAGGTGAACGACCTGCTCCTCCCGATCGTCAAGGGCGTCGGCTCCGAGCGTGCGTACGAGAAGCTCACCGAGTCGCTGCAGACCCTCGGCGGTTCGGGCTTCCTGCAGGACTACCCGATCGAGCAGTACATCCGCGACTCGAAGATCGACTCGCTGTACGAGGGCACCACCGCCATCCAGGCGCAGGACTTCTTCTTCCGCAAGATCATCCGCGACAAGGGCCAGGCGCTGGCGCATGTCGCAGGCCAGGTCCAGCAGTTCATCGAAGGCGGCGAGGGCTTCGCCGACGAGCGTGCGCTGCTCAAGACCGCTCTGGAAGACGTGCAGGCGATGGCAGCCAAGCTGACCAGCTGGCTGATGGCCGCGCAGGAGGATCCGAAGCAGCTCTACCTCGTGGGTACCGCGTCGGTCCGCTTCCTGATGTCGGTCGGCGACCTGCTCATCGGATGGCTGCTGCTGCGCCAGGCCGTGGTCGCGCAGGCCGCGCTCGACAACGGCGCCACCGGCGAGGACGTCGCCTTCTACCAGGGCAAGGTCACCTCGGGCCGCTTCTTCGCAAAGAACATGCTCCCGCAGCTCACCGCGATCCGCCACATCGTCGAGAACAACGTCGACAACGAGCTCATGGAGCTCGACGAAGCCGCTTTCTGATCGGTCCTCACCAGCCGAGAAAGAAGCTGAACGAGAGCCCCCGCCGTGATCGGCGGGGGCTCTCGTCGTCTCTGTCGCTCCCCCGGCTCACTCTCCGCCGAACTCCAGGTCCACCAACAACTCAGCGGCGATGCGTTCCACGTCGGCTCGGACCGCGGCAAGGTCGGTGCCCGACGGCACAAGCACGTCGAGCGTTGCCTCGAACAGCATGCCGCCCGCCATCGGCGCTTCACGCGTTCGGGTGGTCAGCTTCTCGATGCTTACATCGTGCAGGCTCAACGCGGTCGACAGTTCCTGCACGATCCCGGGTCGGTCGTTCCCGAGGACGTCGATCGTCAACGCGGTCCGCTTTCCGTCGCGGGGCGGCTCACCGCCTGCGTGGACGGCCACCTCAAGGAGTCCGTCGAGTCCGGTGACGGCGGCGATCAGCCCGTCGGCGTGCTCCGCAGGGACCGCGACGGCGACGATGCCCGCGAACTTGCCCGCCAACTGCGCGAGCTGGCTGCGCTCCCAGTTGCCGCCGTTTCCCGCGACCGCATCAGCGAGAGCCGACACGAGTCCGGGACGATCATCGCCGATGACTGACAACACCAGATTCCGCATGCCGCAAGCGTATCGGGAGCGAAACAGGGATTCCCGCCGATCGGATCGATCGGCGGGAATCCCTGGGTATTCGGTGTCTGGGTGTTCGGTGTCTGGAGTCGAGACCCTACTTCGGTGGCATCCGGATGCCGCCGTCGACGCGGATCACTTCGGCGTTCATGTACGAGTTGGTGATGAGCTCTTCGACCATGGACGCGAGCTCGTCCGGCACACCGAGACGCTTCGGGAACAGAACGCTCTCACCGAGCTTGGCCTTGAACGCCTCGGAGTCGGGGCCCTCACCGTAGATCGGCGTGTTGATCAGGCCCGGAGCGATGCAGTTGACGCGGACGCCGATGGCCGACAGGTCACGCGCGACCGGCAGGGTCATCCCGACGACGCCGCCCTTGGACGACGAGTACGCGGCCTGGCCGATCTGGCCGTCGAACGCGGCGACGCTGGCGAGGTTGACGATGGCACCGCGCTCACCGTCTTCGTTCGGCTCGTTGCGGCCCATGGCGGTCGCCGCGAGACGGACGGAGTCGAAGGTGCCGATCAGGTTGATGGCGATGACCTTCTTGTACAGGTCCAGGTTGTGCGCGGACGCGAATTCGCCGTCGCGGCCGACCGTGCGCTGCGCCCAGCCGATGCCTGCCGAGTTGACGACGGCCTTCAACGGGCCGAGCTCGACGGCCTTATTGACGGCGGCTTCGATCTGGGCGGTGTCGGTGACGTCGACGGTGACGAAGACGCCGCCGATCTCCTTGGCGAGGGCTTCGCCGTCCTCAGCCTTGAGGTCGGCGATGACGACCTTGGCGCCGCGTGCGGCGAGACGACGGGCTGATGCCGCGCCGATACCCGACGCGCCACCGGTGACGATTGCACTTGCTCCAGTGAGTTCCATGTTCGGAGCTTAACGAATCAGTGACCGGCGACACGGGTCGGGTATGCAACTCGGTGCAGTGAAGCGCGCACCCTCCCGCTGCGGCTATCGACAACGCACGATCGGCTCCGGCGCGTACTTCACGGTCCGCGTGTGGCGGTAGGTCTCTTCGCCGGTCTTGTGGTCGGTGATGATCCGCGTGTCCGACGCGGTGAAGCCGCCCGCACCACTGCTCGGAACGCAGTCATCACCTGCCGGGACCCTCACGACTTCCGGCGAGGTCGCGGCCGTCCGCGGCCCGGTCACTGATTCGACGTCCATGGTCTTCGTACTCCACATGCGCACGGTGATGCTCGACGACGACCACTGTGTCTCGATGTACACGCCGTGCTTCGTGTTGTTCTTGAACTGCAGGTCGATCAGACCTTCGAACACCGTCGCCTCGCGCGCTTCGGGGTACCGCGAGATGTAGTAGGCGTGCTCGGTGTGCCCGGCGTCCTCGAGTCCGGCGAAGTAGGCAGCGTTGTAGAGGGTCGTCGCGAACTGGGAGATTCCGCCGCCCACCGCGTTCGACGGTCGTCCGTGGTCGATAATGCCCGACTCGACGTATCCCTGGGCCGTGCCTCGGGGCCCGGTGTACCCGTTGAGCGAGAACGTCTTCCCGGGCAGGACGACAGCACCGTTGACCTGCTCGGCGACGAGTCGGATATTCTCGCCCGACGGCCCGCTGAAGCCGCCCGTCGTGAACTCGGAGACCACCTCGTCGACGCCGAGTCTGCGAGCAGCCGCTGTGTCGAGGGACGGTTTGCGCACCCGGTACGGGAGCTTCTGCGCGCGATCCTCCTCGGCGACAGCGGCTGCGGCGATCGTCGACGCCGTCTTGTTCCAGTCGACGCGGGCGCCGTCGCTTGACGGGACCACCCGAGGCGATCCGCCCGACAGTCGGAAGGTGGCTTCGACCGGTTCGGATTCGGTCGGTGCAGTCCGCTCGCCGAGCTCCCTCTTGGCCGCGGCGACATCGACATGCGGTGTCAGCCCGCCCTTGCCGTCGGCGACGAACGTCACCAGGCGGCCGAGTTCGCGGCGGCTCACCGAGATCGTCGCGCCCCGGCCGTCGAGCCGGACCGGAGACGCCGTGACGGTCTGCGCCTGGTCGGCGACGACGGCGTCGACGGTCTGCGCCGACACCGTCGGCGAGAACGGTTCCATCGCGAGATCGATCGGTCCGCCCGCGAGCCACTCGTCTTCGACGGCCCGCAGTGCCGCGTCGCGGTCGATCCGCATGCCCTTGGCCGGATAGTCGGCGACCGGGGTGATCCCGTCGAAGTGGACTCCGCCTTCCACCGCGGCCTTCTCCAGAACCGACTTCTGCTTGTCGAGTTCGGCGTCGAACGCGGCCCGATCGACGCGGACCACGGGGTGGACGTCGCGGTGGCCGCCGAACAGCGCGGTCAGCCTGGTGAGCGGGTTCCGCGGCTGCACCTTGAGCGCGTCGAGGGTGGCGTCCACGTCGAATCGGGCACCGAGCGCCCCCGGATCGATCGAGGCCGTTCCCGACGCTGTCCGCACGGTGATCGGGCCGTGCGAGACGACGTCGAGTCTGTTGAGGCTCTCGCGTGCTTCGGCGTCGGACTTGTCCCCGAGGTCGAACTCGGCGATGTGGACGCCGCGCGCCGTCTTGCCGTGTCCGAGCGCGTAATCAAGTGCGAAGCCGAGGCCGACGAGGAGGATCGCGGCGAGGAGTCCTCGCACGATCCACCATCTGGCGCCCGCGCGGCGTTCGCGTCGTCGTGAAATCACAGCAGCTCGATCATATGCGGATAGCAAGACTCCGGCTGAACCGCCGGGTCGGGGGTCTGGCGGTTCAGCCGGAGCTACCTGGTCTATAGATCGGCAGCCCGTGGGCGTTACACATCCGTCGAAACTTTTCTATGGACCGGTCTCACGCTGGGGTTTCTCGTCATCGGCATCGACCATCGCGTTGAGGACCCGCCACAGCGCGTCGATCATGACGGCTTGGTCGTCGTCGTCGAGGACGGTGAGGAAGCTCTCCGTCAAGCTCCCGAATCGTGCACGCGCGGCATACGTCGCGGTCCTGCCCTTGTCGGTCAGGTGGTGACCCATGGCGCGGCCGCCGAGCGATTCACGACGCACCATCCCACATTCGGTGAGTCGGGCAAGAATCTGACTGACTGCCTGGGGCGTTGTATGCGTGGCCTCCGCCAGTTCGCACCCGGTACTTCCGGGCAGTTCGTCGATCGCGGCCAGGACGGGGATCTGCGCCTGCGACAGCCCGAGCTCCGCCAAGTCCGGCGAGGAGTGACGGGACAACGCCAGATTGAGGTCCCGGATCATCAACGCGAACTTAAGCCCCGGCTCGGTCGCCGTCCCCGAAAACAGCCGAGTCATCAGACTTGCACCGGCTCTTCGACATCGGGTTTACGGCCGACGACGCGCAGGACTGCGCAACTGACGGCCAGGATGCAGAAGACAATGGCCGCGGCGACAGCGGAGAGGCTGAATCCGTGCGCCTGAGCGGCACTCAGTGCGTCGTGCAGTCCGAGTTCGGGGAACTGCGACTGTGCGACGGCTCCACCGTGCTGCACTCCCTGCTCGTCGACGATCTCGTGAACGACCGCCGCGGACTTCTCGTCGATGCCCGCGTCGAACAGCTTGTCGGGCAGCGCACTGAGCGCCCACGACGCCGACAGGATCGAGAACACCGCCGGGCCGAGGGCACCGCCGGTCTGTCGGACGGCGTTGATCGCGGCGCTCGCCATGCCCGCCTGGCGGTACGGGACGGCGTTCACCGCTGCCGCGGTGACGGTGGCGAGCACGCCGCCGATGCCAACGCCGGTGAGGATGAGCCGCAGATCGGCTTGCCACACGGGTGCATCCGCATCGATGAACGACAGGAACACCATGGCGAGGCCAGTCCATCCGCAGGCCGCGGCGAGCACGCTCTGCGCGTTGAAGCGGTGCAGAGCACGACCGGCGATGTTCGACCCGACGACGGACCCGCCGATGAGGAAGATGTAGCGATTCGCCACCTCGATCGGGCTCAACTCGAGGGCGCTGAAGTAGAGCGCGAGGCCGAAGTTGACGCCGAGGTACGCGAACATGGCGATCGCGGCCACCAGCGCAGACATGGAGAAGTTGACGTTCGAGAACACGCGGAGGTCGAGCAGCGGTGCGTTCGACCGCAGTTCGACGACGATGAAGCCGGCGATCGCAACCACTGCGACGACGAGTCCGGTGATCGACTTCGGGCTCGAGAACCCATCGGCCCCACCGACGATCACCGCGTAGACCAGTGCGGCGACACCGACGGCGGTGAGGATCTGTCCGGGAACGTCCATCCGTCCGCTCGTGGCGCCTCGACTCTCCGGCACCAACCGGACTCCGAACGCGAGGACGAGCGCGGACGCGACGACGACCGGAATGAACAGCCAGTACCACGCCAGCACGTCGAGGATCGCGGCGGAGATGTAGACGGCGACCGCCATCGCCGCCATCATCGCTCCCGACCAGGCGGCGATGAGCACGGCACGACGCCGGTGGTCCGGCTCGGCGACGCTGATGATCGCCAACGTCGTCGGGATCAGCGCCGCGGCGCCCATACCTGCGATGCCTTGCCCGATCCAGATGAAGTAGATGGCCGCGTCGCCGTCGACGAGGCCCGCCGAGGTGGCGACGAGTCCGCCGAGCATCGCGAGCACGAGACCGATGACCAGGACTCGTCGACGGCCCCACTTCTCGGCCCACGCGCCGAACGCGAGGATGAGCGCGGCCATCGGCAGGACGAGCATCGAGACGACCCACTCGAGGTCGGACGCGCTCGCCCGGGTCTCCTGGGCGATCGCCGACAGTCCGACGGTCGCCGCCATGATCGGCAGGTACCCGACGAAGATGCCCGCGCACGCCACCGCGGCGACGACAGCCGTGCGCGGTCGCGGTTTGTCAACGATCTCGGGTGGCGTCGTCGCCTCACTCTTCACACTCATCGGGCCATTGAATCAAGGGCTTGATTCGTCACGCTAATGGAGAGCCACGAGATGTGACGAAAGATACGCCGAGCCGACGGACGAGTCGGGCGCTCAAGACAAAGTGCCGCACGCTCGTCTCACGTTCCACAGCCTCGATGCGTCTTAGCAACCTGTGCGGAGGCTGCTAAGACGCATCGATGGTGCGACGAGAGAACTGAGCATGCGGCAACGGAATCGAGGCTGCGTCGACGCGGTCGAGACCGCGCGGGGCGCCCCCGAGTCAGTGTGGGATCGAGTCAGTGCGGGATCGATCAGCCTTCGACGATGGCGGTGACGCCTTGACCGCCCGCGGCGCAGATCGAGACGAGGGCGCGACCGCCACCGTTCTCCTTGATCTGCTTCGCGGCCTGGGCGATGATCCGACCGCCGGTCGCGGCGAACGGGTGTCCCGCCGCGAGCGACGAGCCGTTCACGTTCAGCTTGCTGCGGTCGATCGCGCCGAGCGGCTTGTCCAGGCCGAGACGCTCACGGCAGTAGTCCTCAGACTCCCACGCGCCGAGGGTCGCGAGCACGACGGACGCAAACGCCTCGTGGATCTCGTAGAAGTCGAAGTCCTGCAAGGTAAGGCCGTTGCGCTCGAGCAGACGCGGCACAGCGTAGGTCGGGGCCATGAGCAGCCCGTCGGGACCGTTGACGTAGTCGACCGCCGCCGTCTCGGTGTCGCGCAGGTACGCGAGGACCGGCAGTTTGTGCTCGGCGGCCCACTCGTCGCTGGCGAGCAGGACGGTCGACGCTCCGTCGGTGAGCGGGGTCGAGTTGCCCGCGGTCATCGTGGCGTCGCCGAGACCGACGCCGAACACCGGCTTGAGAGTGGCAAGCTTCTCCACCGACGAGTTCGGGCGGAGGTTCTCGTCGCGCGTCAGACC
The DNA here is from genome assembly GCF_021738805.1 of Gordonia liuliyuniae. NCBI lineage: Bacteria > Bacillati > Actinomycetota > Actinomycetes > Mycobacteriales > Gordoniaceae > Gordonia > Gordonia liuliyuniae. The sequence goes on from NZ_JAKKOR010000007.1 coordinate 200,583, forward strand.
CATGAACGGGGTGACCAGGTCGTCGAAGAACCCGCGGTCGTATGCCGCGCCCATCTTCTGATGGCTCGCCGCGGCCAACTCGTCCTGGTCCTCACGCTTGACGCCGAACTCCTTGGCGGTGATCGCCGCGTGCTCACCCATCGACATCCCCGTGCGGGGCTCGCCGTTGCGCGGGATCTCGATGCCGAGCTTGGTCGCGAGACCGAGAGCGGCCTTGATGCGATCGGCCGTGCTCTTGGCGCGGTTCACCTCAAGCATCTGGCGACGCATCTCCTCCGAGACTCCGATCGGCGCGTCCGACGTGGTGTCCACGCCCCCTCCGACAGCGACGTCGTACCGACCCGAGGCGATGCCGTCGCCCACGGCGGCGATCGCCTGCAGGCCGGTGCCGCATGCCTGCTGGAGGTCGAACGCCGGGGTGTACGGCGAGAGACCGGAGCCGAGGACCGACTCGCGGATCAGGTTGAAGTCACGCGAGTGCTTGAGGACTGCGCCGCCTGCCACCATGCCGAGCTGCTCGCCCTGCAGGTTGAAGCGACTGACCAGGCCCTGGAGTGCTGCAGTGAACATCTCCTGGTTGCTCGCGGTCGCGTACGCACGGTCCTGCCGGGCGAACGGGATGCGGTTGCCGCCGAGGATGGCGACCGGGCGCAGCTGACGGGTTTCTGGCTTGCGGGGCGTGTACGAGGCCACGTGCTCTCCTGTGATCGGACCGACTGTTGTCAACATTCTTACTCCCGAGTAAGTTGTTTGTCGACCTCAGTGATCTGCGTCGATCGTCACAGCATCCGTTCTGTGCAGGCGACGACTCGACGCCTACGGTCACCACAGAAGGTATCGACTCGAATCGTCACCGACCTATCAAAGGAGTCAGTCGTGGCAGGTAACACCGACCTCTACTCGTCCCTCGTGAACTCGGGCCCCGGCGGCTTCATCGCCAGCCGCGTCGGCCTCCCCCAGCCGCCGCACCTGCGCCGTCACTCGGCGAGCAAGCCTCCACTCGGCGGCCCCGTCCTGCTCGGCGGCTCGGGCCGCCTCGTCGAACCGATTCGCGAGATCCTCTCGGCAGGCGACGACTACCAGCTGGTCGAGAACAACACGGGCGGCCGCAGCGCCGACAAGCTCGGTGCCGCCGTCTTCGACGCGACCGGCATCACCAAGCCCGCCGAGCTCGAGCAGCTCTTCGAATTCTTCACTCCGGTCATGCGCTCGACCGGCAACTCGGCACGCTTCGTCGTCCTCGGCACGACTCCCGAGCTCGCGAAGACTCCCGACGCACAGGTCGCCCAGCGCGCCCTCGAAGGCTTCACCCGTTCGCTCGGCAAGGAACTTCGCAACGGCGCCACCGCGCAGCTCGTGTACGTGTCGCCGAAGGCCAAGACCGGCCTGTCTGGTGTCGAGTCGACGCTGCGCTTCCTGCTCTCGGGTAAGTCGGCGTACGTCGACGCTCAGGTGATCCGGATCGGCGCCGATGACGGCGCCGCGATCGAGAACTGGGACAAGCCACTCGCGGGCAAGGTCGCCCTGGTCACCGGCGCCGCACGCGGCATCGGCGCCACCATCGCCGAGGTACTCGCCCGAGACGGCGCGCACGTGATCGCCGCCGACATCCCGGCGGCGGGCGAAGCGCTGTCGGAGACGGCGAACAAGGTCGGCGGCACCGCGCTGCCGCTCGACGTGACCGCCGAGGACGCGGGCGCGAAGGTCGCCGAGCATGTCCTGGAGCGCCACAACGGGCTGGACATCATCGTCAACAACGCGGGCATCACCCGCGACAAGCTGCTCGCCAACATGGACTCGGGCCGCTGGAACTCGGTGATCGGCGTCAACCTGATCGCACCGCAGACGCTGGTGAACGAACTCGTGGAGCGTCAGGCGCTCAACGCAGGCGGCGCCGTCATCGACGTCTCGTCGATCGCAGGCATCGCAGGCAACCGCGGGCAGACCAACTACGGCACCTCGAAGGCGGGCGTCATCGGCGTGGTGAACGCGTACGCGCCGATCCTCGCGAAGCAGGGCATCACGATCAACGCGGTCGCACCGGGCTTCATCGAGACGGCGATGACCGCCGCGATCCCGCTGGCCACCCGCGAGGTCGGCCGCCGCATGAACTCGTTGCAGCAGGGCGGCCAGACGGTCGACGTCGCCGAGACCGTTGCCTACTTCGCCAACCCGGCCAGCAATGCGGTGACCGGCAACGTCGTGCGGGTGTGCGGCCAGAGCCTGTTGGGCGCCTGATGTCGACCGTCACCCTCTCCGCCGTTCCCGGGCCTGCGACGATCTACCCGAAGGCCGTCAGCGCGATGCTCCCGGTGATCGGCAAGCCGGCGAAGGTCGCGACGGACGCGGGCCTGCCCGACACCGTCTTCCGGCTCGAGGACATCCGAATCGACCGCGACAGCCTGCAGAAGTACTGCCACACGACGGGGCTGCCATTCGGCGCGACCGTCCCGGTCACGTACTTGTTCGTGCTGTCGTTCCCGCTCGCGATGACTGTGATGGTCGACCCGAAGTTCCCGCTGGGAGCAATCGGTTCCGTGCACATCGAGAACACGATCGAGCGGTTCCGCGCGATCGGCGTCGACGAGCCGTTGACGATCGAGACTCACGCGGAACGCCTGCGTGCGCACCGCAAGGGCATGCTCGTCGACATGGTCTCGGAGTTCTTCGTGGGCGCCGAGCGCGTGGCGGTCCAGACGAGCACGTTCCTCAAGCAGCAGCGGACGAGTCTGTCCGACGGAGCACGGGGCCCCGCGCCGAAGGAGACCGTCCCGCCACCGCCCGATCGCATCGTGTCGGTCGATTTGGGTCTGATCCGCCAGTACGCGGACGCGTCCGGCGATCGGAACCCGATCCACATGGCCGATTTGTCGGCCAAGGCGTTCGGCTTCTCCAAAGCGATCGCCCACGGCATGTGGTCGGCGGCCACCGCCTTGGCGAACATCGAAGGCTCGCTCCCCGGAGCCGTCACCTACACCGTGCGGTTCGGCAAGCCGATCCTGTTGCCCGCCAAGGTGAACGCCTACACCGAGGCCGTCGACGGCGGATACGACGTGTCGCTGCTCAACCGACGAAAGGGTTACCCGCACCTGACGGGGACGGTCCGTCCGCGCGGCTGACACCCGAGCTCAAACGACTTCGGCACTTTCTTTCGGCGTATGGCCGAAAGAAAGTGCCGAAGTCGTTTCAGGCCTCAGTGCTCGTCGCCGAGTGTCGAGCCGACGCCGACGAGGCCGCGCCAGGTGATGCTGAGCAGCAGGTCGGTGGCATCGTCGAGATCGATGTCGCCGTCGGAGATGCGGTCGGCGACCGCCTCCCCCGCACCGACCAACGCGACGGCCGTCAACTCGAAGTCGATGTCGCGGGCGCCCTCGACCGTGGTGCCGCGACGGATCAAGGCGGTGATCATCCGGGTGATCGCCTGGCGGCTCTCGATCACGACGTCGGCGAACGCGGCGGTACCGACCGATACGCGGTACAGCACCCGCCACGACTGCGCGTTCTCGTACACGAACCGCAGAAACTCACGGACCAGCGTCCGCGCCTGCTCACGCTGCCGGAGGCCGGGATCGAAACCCGCACTCATCGCCTCCATGAAACGGCCGGACTCACGCGCGATGCACGCACTGAACAGTTCGTCCTTGGAACCGTAGTAGAGGTACAGCATCGGTTTGGAGATCTCGGCCTGAGCGGCGATGGCGTCCATCGAGCTGGCGGAGTACCCGTGCTCGGAGAACACCGTGATCGCCGCGTCCAACATTTGCTGCTCGCGGACTGCACGGGGCAGCCGCTTCGTCCCGCTCGCCATACCCAAAACTTACCATTGGGTAAGTTGTGTCAGCAGGTAATCGCACCCTTAGCTCGCAGAATCCGGACGACCGACTGATCGACGCGCTTAGTCGACAGCTTCTTGTCGGCGACGGCCTTCTCGAGCGCATCGAGGACGGAGCCGACCTCATCGGTGCTCAGCCACAATGCGATGTCGGATCCCGCGTTGATCGCCTTCCGGACGGCGACCTGTATCGGATACTTCTCGCTGATCGCCTTCATCCCCGACAGATCGTCGGAGAAGACCACGCCGTCGAACGGGACTCCGCCGTACCGCTTGCCACTGCGGAGCATGCCGATCGCCCGCGGGCTGATGCTCGCGGGCGTCTCCGGGCCAGTCAGTCCCGGGACGATGAGGTGCCCGACCATCACGCCGGCGTCGCCCGGATCCTTCAACAGGGTCTTGTAGGGGACGAGATCGGACTCGATGAGCTGACTGAACGGCGGTGTCCTGACGTTGCCTGTGTGCGAGTCGCCGGACCCGTGACCGTGTCCGGGGAAGTGCTTGTAGACGGGCATGATCCCGGCGTCCTGCAGGCCTTTCGCGAATGCTCCCGCGTATTCGGTGACGACAGCCGGATCATCGGAGAACGAGCGGTCGCCGATCACCTCGTCGTCGGCCTCGTCGCTGACGTCGGCACTCGGCGCGAAGTCGACGGTGATGCCCAGCTTCTTCATCTTCTCGCCCGCGTCCTTCGCGAGCGCACGAACCTGAGCGGGCGTCTTGGTCTCGGCCAGGACGCGCGCCGACGGCATGTCGATGCCCAGCTTCGCGAGGCGACTCACCCGGCCGCCCTCCTGGTCGACGGTCACCATCAGCGGATACTTCTGCGCCTTCGAGAGCTTTCTCACCGACCCGTCGGTGAGCATCCCGAGGTCACTCCAACTGCCGACGAACACGCCGCCGATGTGTTCGTCGGAGACGACCTGCTTGGCGTCGGCAGCTCCGGTGACGCCGACAACGAGAAGTTGAGCAAGCTTGTCCCGCAACGACATCGACTTCAAGTCGGACGCTCCGCATGTCTGTGCCACCGACGTACTCGACGCCGTCGACGACGGACTCGACGACACAGACTTGCTCGACGTCGGCGAAGTCGGCGGCGCGGCGTCCGGGTCGGAACTGCTGCAGGCGGACGCCGACAGCAGCATTGTGGCCGCGACGACGGCGGTGAAACGGCGGGGTGCACGCATGTGACCAGTTTCGCACGACCGGCCGACTGTTCCCGGGTGGTACCTTGTGGTTCATGGTTCGCGACCGCTTGATCTACGGGATTATCGCCGCGGTCGTCGGCGTAATCGTCGGCGTCGGCGGCGTCTTTCTGGGCGGCGTCCTCGCCTCCGAGACCAAGCCGTCGACCGACGTGAACAGCTTCAACGGCCAGGACGGTTTCGTGCAGGGCTCCGTCGAATACGGTTCGCGGGGCGGCTCCGGGTCCGACAACTCCTGACGTCCCGACCACTCCTGTCATCACGGTGAGCCCCGACCGGCGTCTATCGCGACGCGGTCTCGGCGTGACCGCGTTGATCCTCACGCTCGTCTCGTTCTGGCAGGCGCCCGGCAAGGTGTCCCCGGACACGAAACTAAATCTGACCGTCGACCCGATCGGTTTTCTCGCGAACGCGACCCATCTGTGGTCGCCGACGATGCCGATGGGGCAGATCCAGAACCAGGCGTACGGGTACCTCTTCCCGCACGGCGCGTTCTTCGCGCTCGGCGACCTCGCCCACCTCCCGCCGTGGATCATCCAACGCCTCTGGTGGGCGATTCTGCTGACCGTGGGGTTCGTCGGTGTCGTCCGCGTCGCCGAAGCGCTGCGGATCGGCTCGTTCGGATCGAGGTTGATCGCGGCGGCCGTGTTCGTCGCGTCGCCGCGCGTCGTCACAACGTTGGGCACCATCTCGTCGGAGACGCTGCCATTGATGTTGGCCCCGTGGGTTTTGCTGCCGGTGATCCGAGCACTCGACGCCACCTCGACGAGGCCCGCATGGCGGGAGGCCGCGCGGTCCGGGTGCGCTGTCGCGCTGATGGGGGCCGTGAACGCGGTCGCCACCGGCGCGGCGGTGAGCGTCGCCGTCCTGTGGTGGGCGGCCGCCACGTGCTCGCGTGATCGGGACCGCCGTCGCCGGGGCCTACGGTTCGCTTGCGGCTGGGTTCCCGCGCTCGCCGCCGCCTGCCTGTGGTGGACGGTTCCGCTGCTCATGCTGGCGCGGGTATCGCCGCCCTTCCTGGACTTCATCGAGTCGGCGCAGGTGACCACCGAGTGGACGTCGCTCACCGAAGTGCTGCGGGGGACGGGGTCGTGGACGCCGTTCGTGTCCGGCGAACGCGCGGCTGGCGCGGTGCTCGTGTCCGAGTCGGCGGCTGTCCTCGCGACCGGTGTGCTCGCCGCCGCCGGGCTGGCGGGTCTGGCGATGCGTGCGATGCCGCACCGTCGCCGATGGCTCGCGCTCCTGGTGATCGGTCTCGCCGCCATGTGCCTCGGCTACCCGGGCGCGCTCGGGTCGCCGATCGCCGAAACGGTCCGCGGATTCCTCGACGGCAGCGGCGCCGCGCTGCGCAACGTACACAAGTTCGAGCCACTGATCCGGTTGCCGTTGGTCTTCGGAGTCGCCCACCTGCTGGCACGCGTGCCGTTCCGGTCGCTGCTGGCGGTGTCGTCGAAAGCCAACGGGTGGGCTCGCCCGGCCGCTGCGGCGATGGTCGTGGTGACCGCCGTGGTCGGTGCCGGGTCGCTCGCGTGGACGGGCGGGCTGGCGCCGACGTCGAGTTACGACGCGATTCCCGCCTACTGGCATCAGACGGCCGACTGGCTCGACGAGCATGCGAGCGACTCCCGCGCGCTCGTCGTTCCGGGGGCCCCGTTCGCGGACCAGATCTGGGGTCTTACGCGCGACGAGCCGCTGCAAGCGCTCTCGGACGCGCCGTGGGCGGTGCGAGACGCGATTCCGTTGACGCCGCCCGGCGCGATCCGTGCGATGGACTCGGTGCAGCGCACGCTCGTGTCCGGGCGTGGCTCGGCGGCCCTCGCCGACACCCTCACCGCTCAGGGCGTCGGTTACGTCGTCCTCCGCGCCGACCTCGATCCGGCGTCGTCACGGTCGGCGCGGCCGATCGTCGTCGCGGACGCGCTGCGCCGCTCCCCCGGGCTCACCGAGGTCGCACAGTTCGGCCCCGAGGTCGCCCCGCCGACCGTCGACGGAGTGGTGGTCGACGACGGCCTGCGGCCCACGATGCCCGCGGTGACCGTGTACCGCGTCGGGGCGGGGCGCGGCACCGGCCCGCTACTGACCCCGCTCGACGAGGCGCCGAGGGTGAACGGCGGTCCGGAGTCGCTGGCCGCGATCAACGAGGCGCGCGCCCGCACGGGACGTCCCGCTCTCGGGACAGCGCTCCTGACCGCCGATGCGCGGCGCGCCGGCGTCGGCGACGGCCCCGGGGCGATCGTCACCGACACGCCCGCCGACCGGGAGACCGATTTCGGCCGCGTCGACGACCATTCGTCGGGGATCCGGGCGCCGGGCGACCTGAGGCTCACGAAGAACGCCGTCGCCGACTATCCCGTGGCCGGCACGCCGCTGGTGCGCGGGCAATGGCTGCTCAACAACCAGCCCGGTCAGGTGCGGGTGACCTCGTCGGGGTCGGCGGCCGACGCGACGCAGCCCGGTCGAACAGTTCCGGCGGCCTCGACGAAGGCGGCGTTCGACGGCGACGTGAACACAGCGTGGGTGAGCCGCGGCCTCGAGTCGGCGGTCGGACGGTGGGTGGCGCTCGAGTTCACGCAGCCGCGCCGCGACCTCGCGTTGACGGTGACGACGGCGAAGGCGTTGGGCTCTGACGTGTCGTCGCTGCTGGTGACGACGGATGCGGGCAGCACGGTGGTCACCGACGTCGAACCGGGGGTGCCGACGCGCATCGTCGCTCCGGCAGGCCAGACACGGCGTGTCGAGGTCCGTGCGATCCGGACTGCGGACGGCACCGCGGGCAACCAGTTCGCGCTCGCGGAGGTCGCACTGTCGGATGCGGGCAGCGGGCTGGACTACTCGGTCCGGCACCGGGTAGTTCTCCCCGAGCTCGATGCGGCGGATCACGTCGACGGGTGGGTGCTGTCCAACGAGCTCGGCAGCCGCGCCGAATGCGTGACCGACGACGACCGTGTCCGTTGTGCGCCGACGCTCGGGATCGCCCCGGAGGCTCCCGGAGCCTTCGGGCGCGCGGTGTCGGTTCCGTCGGACACCGACGTGACATCGAGCGTCGTACTGCGACCGAAAGCCGGCAGCGCGCTGAACGACCTGCTCGCACGGGCTGGCGTCGTCACAGCGGAGGGTGCGGCGTCCGTGACCGATCCACGTGGAAACGCATCGGCCGCCGTCGACGGCGACCCCCGCACTGTGTGGACCGCACCCGAGACACCGGCATCGACCGGCAAGAAGAAGCCGCGGAAGCCGTCGATCACTCTGCACCTGCCGTCGGTGCGCGAGGTGTCCGGACTCAAGCTGACGCTGCCCGACGACTATCCGGCGAGCCCGACCCGCGTGACCGTCGACCTCAGCAGCGGTGAGAAGAAGCAAGGCGGCCAGACGAGGCAGACGGTTCGGGTCGGCGACGACGGCACCGTGCCGTTGACGCCTACGCGGACGGACCGGATCGTGGTGACTGTCGACGAGACGAACGATCTGATCGACGTCAACGATCTGGGTTTCGCGCGGCAGTCGCCAGCGGGCATCGCGGAGGTAGAAGTCTTGCCGACCGTCGCAGGTCCCGCGACGGCCCGGTCCGGCCCGGCCGTAACCGACGTGGACCGTCCGATAGTCGTCGGCTGCGACACCGATCCGCAGGGCCCGCTCGGCCTCGGTCTGTCGGCGGCGGGACGGATCCAACGGCTGCAGGTGTCGACGACGGCGGGGGCGCTGCGCGACGGCGATCCGGTGGTCGCGACGGTGTGTCCCAGCGAGCCGCTGCGCCTTCCCGCCGGCGAGCAGGAGGTGACGGTGAATCCCGGCGACGCGTTCACCGTCGACTCGGTGGAACTCCACACGCCCGGGCCCGACCCGGTCGGGACGAGTGTCCCCGCCCAGACGCGCGCTTGGGATGCGACGTCGCGCGAGGCGATCGTCGACGCCGCCGACGCACCGCGCATCCTGTCCGTCCCGGAGAGCACCAACACCGGCTGGCATGCTCGACTCGACGGCCACGACCTCGAGCCGATCGTCGTCAACGGCTGGCAGCAGGGGTGGATCGTCCCCGCCGGCGCCGCGGGAACGATCGCTCTCACCTTCGACTTGGACACGCCGTACCGCTGGGTCCTTCTCGTCGGGCTCATCCTCGTCGCCGCGCTGTTCGCCGCCGCGTTCTGGCCCACACGCCGATCGAGCCCTCCACCCCAGTCAAGCCCTGCACCCCAGTCAAGCCCTCCACTTCGTTCACACTCAGTCGAGACCCGGCTGACGACACCGGACGTCGAGAACTCGTTGCTGCCGGCCACCCGGCTCGCGCTCCTGCCTCTCGCCTCCCGGCCTCTCGCCGCTCTAGCTCTCGTCACCGCATATCTCTTGACCGGCGTGTGGGGCCTGCTCGCGGCAGCGGTCACCGGCGTCGTCGTCGCCTACGCGTCGGCGACGACCCGTGTCACGCTCGTCTTCGCGGCGATGTCGCTCGCGACAGTCGCGCTCGCGACCGGCCCGTGGCATTCGGGCACCGCGTACGCCGGGTACGGGGTGCTGCCTCAGCTGGCGGCGCTGGTCTCGGTGTCGGCCGCGCTGTTCTCGGCCGTGTTCGAGCGACGTCTCTCGCGGCGGGCGAGAGCCCGCCGGCACGGCTCTTCCACGAACGTGTAGCTGGCGGCGGAGACCGGCACCGTGACGGCGACGGTCAACAGCCACACCTCGACGAAGTGGCCGTCGAACGCGACGATCCCGAACAGTCCGAACACGGCGGTGAGGACGGCGACGTGCCAGATGAAGATGCCGTACGACCAGCGGCCGAGCGCAGCCATGACCGGCGAGTCGAGGAACCGGAACGGTCCGTCCCGGAGGACGAGTGGTGCGAGGATCGCGTAGGCGCCGATTCCGCCGAGCACCATTTTGGCTGCGTACTGCGCGTCGTTCATGGGGGCGAGTCCGACGGGGCCTGCGAGCGGGGTGGACGCGAGACCGTAGGCGATCACGAACACCACGAACATCAGCGGCCGGTTCGACGACGCCCGCACGATCGGGGACGCAGCGTCGAAGACGCCCGCACGGACGGCGGCGACGATCTCGGCGAGCAGCAGCCCGCCCGCGAACCAGGGCAGGTGCCCGAAGACCCAGTTCTTTCCTTCGACGCCGTCGGCGAGCGGTAGGAGATTCGCCAGCCATGCCCAGCCCAGGCTGAGCACGCTCACCCCGAGGATCAGCGGGATGCGCAGGCGTGCGCGCCGTCCCCGCAACGCGACGAGGCCGTATCCGATGATCGGGAGAAGAAGGTAGAACGCGACTTCGACGGACAGACTCCACATCTGAGTGAGGCCGGGCGCGAGGGTGAGCGGGACGAACACCTGGGTGAGGGTGAGGTTGGCGATCCACACGGTCGGCGACGCGTCGCGCGCCTGCGGCAACAACAGCAGGACCGCCGTCACGACGATCGCGTACGCGGGCCAGATGCGTACGAACCGGTGGCGGAGGTAGCGGCGGACGTTCGGCGGTTCGATCCGGCCGCGCGCGGCACTCGCATAGGGCCGCCACAGGAGGAAGCCGCTCAACGCGAAGAACAGTGCGACGGCGAGATCGAGTCTGCCGAGGACGGGACCGATCACCGGCCAGTGCAGTGAACGGGTCTGGAAGGCGACGTGCGTGGTGAGGACGCCGATGGCCGCGACCGCCCGCATCCCTTCGAGCTGCGGGTAGAAGCGCCTGGCGGGCGCGGTCGCAGCACTCATGTGTGGTCCTTCATCGTCGGGTCCACAGTAGCGGCCCGGTCGCGATCCGTGCCCTACAGTAGAAACACATGATCGAGACCCCGTCGCCGCGTCTGCGCACGCGAGATCTGCTGGCGCCGTCCGCGTTGTTCCTCGGCGCGCTGTTGCTCGCGGGAGCCATCGCGCTGGGCCCGGTGGTCGGCGCGTCGTTGAAGAAGATCCCGTTGGACGTCGACCTGACGTGGGTAGCCGACGGTTCGGACGGCTCGCGCGTGTTGAACCGCTGTTCCATCGACGAGCCACGTGCCCAGGTACTCGCCGCCCAGGTCCAACAGCGGCGGCGCATCGTGGCGGTGCGTCCTGCCGACTCGGACGTCGTCACACTTCAGGCGGGCACCTCGCTCGGCGTCAGTGAGTACCGGGTGGACGGCGAGGCGGTCGACGCCGACGACGTGTGCGACACCGAGACCCTGTCCGCGACGGTCGACCGAGTGACGATCGACCGCCGTACCGCGCTGCCGTCCGGGCAGCCATCGGAAATCCAGTACGACGACACGAAGGGCGCCGTGACGCTCCCCGACCGGAAGGGCTTCACCTATGTCCTGCCGTTCGAGTTCTCCGGCTCGGATCTGACGTACTTCGACATCGTGAGCCGCACGCCGGTCCCGCTGATCCGGGAGGGGACGCAGACTGTCGCAGGCCGCGAGACCGTCCACCTCGCGGCGTCGGTCGACGATGCGGACCTGTCGCGGTTCGATACGCGCGCCGTCATCACGCGCCCGGCATCGTGGTTCGGATCGTTCCGCGGAGTACGGCCCGACGAACCGCTGACGGCTGCGCTCCACCATTCGGCTCAGCGCGACCTGTTCGTCGACGAGACGACCGGCGTAGTCGTCGAGGAGCGGGTTCGACTGGTCGAGGAGTATCGCTTCACCTCGGACACCGCGTCGCGGTCGCCTGAGCTCGCCGATTTCCGGCTCACCAATGTCGACACGACGCTGCACAGCGACCCGCAGAGCCTTCAGGACGCCGCCGACGCCGCATCGTCACGCGACTGGCCGGTCACGCTCACAACGCTGATCCTGCCGATCGTGTTCGGTGTGCTCGGCATCGCGTCGCTGGTCTTCGGCGTCGCCGTCACGCTGCGCGACCGGCGGAATCGTCCTTAGCCGGTAGTTCACTGTCGCCTGGTGACAGTGAACTACCGGCTAATCGTCAGCCATCCTCACCCAGGCCCACGTGCCGACCACCGACGACACGGCAGCGCCCGCGGCGATCACCGCGAGTGAGACTACGGAGTCGGCGACGGAGAAGATCAGGCCTACTTCGACGACGAGGACGGCGAACGCTGGAGCGGCGCCGCGCGCGCGGTTGCGGGCGATCGCCGCCAACAGCATCAGTTGCAGCACGGCGAGCAGTGATCCGGTCGCCGCGAAGAGCCACATCAGACCGGCGACCGGTCGATAGTCGTCGGAGATCGCGATCGGCACCAGGGGTCCGCAGACGGCAGCGAGCGCGGTGACCGCGCAGCCGATGCCCGCCAAGACGCCTGCCGCGCGGCGCAGCGCGGCGCCGGACCGGACCGGGTCGGCCAGACGCGGATAGACGACGACGCCGATCGCCTGCGGCAGCCAGAACGCACCCTTCGTCGCGACCGCACCCAACGCGTACACGCCCGCGTCGCCCGCTGACAGGACCGACCGGGACAGCAGCAGGTCGACCGACACTGCGACGATCATCACGAACTGCACGCTCGACGCCGACAGCACGTCACCCATCGACACCGACGACCTCGTCCGCCCGCCCGTGGCGCCGCCGACCCGACCTGCGACCGCCGCGACGGCGAGCGCGGCGACGACGGTTCCGACGGTTCCCGCAGCGAGCGCACCGGTCGGGCCGGCACCCGCCCACACCGCTGCGACGACCGGCACCGATTTGGCGACCCCGACCCCGGCGAGGACGCCGCCGAGCAGACCGAACCGACCGGCCCCCTGCAAGAGCCCCTGTCCGCCCGCGATGACGGCCAGCGGCGCGGCGCCGGCCAGCGCGGCGACCGTCGCCGACCACGAGGTGTGCGCGATCTGCATCATCACGCCGACGCCGACCGCCGACCCGACCGCGACGAGGACGCCGACCACGCCGATCAATCGCCACAGCCGTCGACGCGACGTCCCGGTCACCACCTCGCGGGCGACCACGGCCTGCACCGCGAGCGCGGGCACCGACAGGACGAGCATCGCCGCGTTGAGAACGGAGAACTCGCCGAACCCGTCCGGTCCCAGGACCCGGCTCGCCGGAACCTGGACGAGGTAGGCGAGCAAGTTCGCCAGCAACGTTCCGACGGTGACCGCGCCGAGCGCACGCACGGTGGCGCCCGGTCGCGGCGCACGCGCGGTGATCGTCATGGCACCAGTGTGCCCGTACCGGCGGGTAGACTTGCGCGGCGGCATCCGCCCCAATACCCGTAGAGCATCCCGCACCGTAGAGACCAGTAGGCAGAGAGTCGATGTACGACACCGAATTTACCGCGCCCGATCCCTCCGACATCGGATCCCGGATCGACCCGGTACTCGCGCGCAGCTGGCTGCTCGTCAACGGAGCCCAGCACGAGCGTTTCGAAGCCGCGTCGCATTCGCGCGCCGACATCGTCGTCCTCGACATCGAAGACGCCGTCGCCCCGAAGGACAAGGACGCCGCCCGCGACAACGTCGTGCAGTGGCTCGACGACGGCAACACCGACTGGGTGCGCATCAACGGTTTCGGCACGCCGTGGTGGTCCACCGACATCGCTGCGCTCGGGTCGACCTCCATCGGCGGCGTCATGCTGGCGATGGTCGAATCCGTCGACCACGTCACCGAGACGGCGCGACGACTCCCGAACATCCCCGTGGTCGCTCTCGTCGAGACGGCGCGCGGCCTGGAACGCATCGCGGAGATCGCGTCGGCGAAGGGGACGTTCCGCCTCGCGTTCGGCATCGGCGACTTCCGCCGCGACACCGGTTTCGGCGACAACCCGACGACGCTCGCCTACGCACGGTCGCGGTTCACAATCGCCGCGAAGGCCGCCGGGCTCCCGTCGGCCATCGACGGTCCGACTGTCGGCTCCAATCCGCTCAAGCTGAACGAGGCGACGGCGGTCAGTTCCGAGTTCGGCATGACCGGCAAGATCTGTCTCACCCCAGACCAGTGCGCGGCGGTCAACGACGGCCTGTCGCCATCGCTGGACGACATCAGTTGGGCACGTGAGTTCTTCGCCGAGTTCGAGGGCGACGGCGGCGAGATCCGCAACGGCTCCGATCTGCCGCGCATCGCCCGCGCGACGAAGATTCTCGACCTGGCCCGCTCGTACAACATCGTGTCGAAGGACTACGGCGTCTCCGACCAGTCGCACGCGTCCACCGACACGTTCCACTACTGATCGCATGCTGTACCTGGTCAGCGCACTTCTGACGGCGCTGATCTGTGGGCCCCTGTACGGCGGGCACCTGGTGTATCGCGACGCGGTGGCGGTGCCGCAGTTCTCGTTGTCGGCGGCCGCGTTCGGCGTCGACGGTTCCGCGCCGCGCGCCGTCCCACAGGACGCGGTCCTGGGCCTGGCCTCACGGATAGTCGACGGCGGCTGGCTCGTCGCTCTGTTGACGACGGCCGCGGTCTTCGGCGCGGGCGTCGGGTTCGGCCGACTCGCACGCCGCCTGGTGCCGCAGGCGGGTGCCGCGGGCGCGGTCGCCGCTGCGGCCGTCGGGATCTGGAATCCGTTCGTCGCCGAACGGCTCCTGCAGGGGCACTGGAGTCTGCTGATCGGGTACGCGACGCTCGGTCCGATCGTGCTGGCCGTCCTCGATCTCGGTGACCGACGGTCGTGGCGTCCCGCCGTGCTGCTCGTCGGTCTGTTCGCGGCCGCCGGGTTCACCCCGACCGGTTCGATCCTGGCGTTGACGATCGCCGGCGTCACCGCGATCGCGGCGCGGCCCGGACTGCGCGCGAGCCTGGCCTGCGGTGCCGGCTGGGTGGTGACCGCGTCGCCGTGGCTGGTCGCTGCCGCGGTGTCCGACGCCTCCCAATCATCGAGCGGTGCGAGCGCGTTCACGCTGAGAGCCGAACCCGGGCTCGGACCGCTGGGCACCGCCGCAGGTCTGGGCGGGATCTGGAACGCCGACGCGGTGCCGGCGAGTCGCACGACGTGGTGGGCCGTGGTCGCCACCGTAGTGTTCCTCGCCGTGATCTTCGCCGGAAGCGTTCGGCTGTTCGCATCGGCCGAGCCCACCCGCTCCGGCGAGCGCACGCGCAGCCGGGATCCTCTCCTCGTGCTCGCCGTCCTCGCGCTCGTCGTCGTCGTTCTCGTCATTGCTTTCGCGACCGGCCCCGGCGTCGCCGTGATGGATGCGCTCCTCGCCCACGTCCCGGGCGCTGGTCTGCTGCGCGACTCGCAGAAGTATCTGGCGCTGGCGGTCCCGTTCGCCTCGCTCGCCGTGGCGGCTGCGGTCGGCGCGCTACGGCGGTGGGTGCCCGGCGGGTTCGCGGCCTCCGCGATCGGCCTGCTGATCCTTGCTCCGCTCCCGGATCTCGCCTGGGGCGTCGGCGGTCAGATCCGGTCGGTCACGATCCCCACCGACTACACGCAGGTCGCCGACGTGGTCGGCGACGGCGGCGGCAGGTCCGTCGCCCTCTGGCCGACGGCGACGGTCCGGTCGCTGTCGTGGACCGGCGGGCCATCGCTCTCGCCTCTGCCCCGCATGATCGACGCGCCCGTCGTCGTCGACGGGGCCCTCGTCGTCGACGGTGAATCGCTCGACGCGCCGAGCGGTCGGACCGCCGACATCGTCGCCGTCCTCGACGAGGGTGGCGACCCGGCCCGCCTCGCCCGGCTCGGCGTCGCCTGGGTGGTCAGCGAGGAGGCCGATCCGCCTGTGCTACTCGCCGCGGGCGCCGACGAGGTCGTCACCGGCGATCACCTGCGCCTGTTCCACATCTCCGGCGCCGAGCCCGCGCCGTCGCCGAGTGCCGTGGCCTGGGCCGCGGCGATCTCCGCGCTCACCCTGTGGTTCGTCGCACTCGCCGCAGGCGTGATAGCGGCATTCCGCCACGCCTGGCCGCCCCGACGGACCGCCGCGTCTTGAGTCGATGTCCGGGTGAGCGGGTGGCATCGTCGGTGGTCAGTCTTCGCCCCGAATCCATCCCGGCCGTTGCCAGTTGGTGAGCCAGCGGAGCAGCCACTCGACCGGCCCGTACTTGTGCCCGGCCAGCCATACTGCGCTGATCACTGTCTGAAAGCCGAACACCGCCACGGATATGACCATCAGTCCCGCCGGTCCGATCTCTCCGGCGAGACCGAACCCGAGACCAGTGAACAGCAGTAGGCCGATCAGCGACTGCATCAAGTAGTTCGTCAAGGCCATTCGGCCCGCCGTGGCGAGAGCCCCGCCCAGCAGTCGCCGACGCGGTCTGTGCAATACCCGCAGCAGGGTCGCCACGTAGGCGGCAGTCAAGAACGGCGCCGTCGCCACGCTGACGAACACCGCCGAGGTAACGGCATCGCCGCCCAACGCTGCGTACGCGATCCCGCCGGCCAACCCGACCGGGAATCCGATGAACTGGATGCGTCGAAGCACTGTTCCGTGACCGGCGATGTCAGTCAACAGTCCACGTCGGCCGAAGACCATCCCGAGTAAGAACATCGCCAATGCGGTCGGTCCCTGCAAGGACACTGCCTGCACGACTAACAGTCCGATGCCGTCGAGATGCTGACCGATGATCTCGCCCAACGAACCTCGCATCGCTTGAGTCTGGTCATGCGCGTTAGACATGGCCTCGGCATCGGTGGGCATGAACGACGACCTGTCCAGCAGTACTGCGCTTCCGCCCAAAGACACGAGCACCACAGCGTAGATGCCGCCTGCGGCCCGGAGCGCGGTCGAGTCCGTCACCCGATACGTCACCAGGAGAACCAAGCACGCGATGGCGTAGGTGGTCAGTACGTCGCCGCTGTACAACACGACGATATGCACGATACCGAGCAGGAAGAGTCCGAGGATTCGACGCCGCATACGCGCCGAGAAGTCGGCGCCCGCGCGAGAGGCAGCAGCCATCTGGAGGGTGAAGCTGTAGCCGAATAGGAAGGAGAACAGTAGATAGAACTTCATCGAGAACAGGGCTGATAGAACGAAACGGGCCGCGTTGTCCACCGGCGAGTCGAAGGCTGGATCGTCGACGAGGTTGCCCGCGAACCCCGACGCCATGAACGTGATGTTGACGACGAAGATCCCGAACAGCGCGAAACCGCGTAGGGCGTCTACGTTGTGGATTCGCGTCGCCACCGAATCGGAGCTCGTGCGTGATGCTGCCACGAGATTTAATATACCAGGTATAGTTTATGTCTTACGTTATTTGCGGCGAGGTATCCTCCATCGACCGATCAGCATCCGAGCCGACAGGAAGAGACCGGCTAGTGCCACCGACCGATCTGCCGCCACAACTGCGGAGGTTGTGGCGTATCCCGGAACCCGAGACGCGGCACGGGCGGCCGTCGCTCCTAGACACCGAGCGAGTCGTCGAAGCCGCCATCGTCTTGGCCGACCGCGACGGTGTGGAGGCTGCGACACTGCCCAAAGTGGCGGTCGAGCTGGGGGTCACCGCGATGTCGCTCTATCGTCATGTCGGTTCCAAGCTCGAACTGCTCGAACTGATGGTGGATCGGGCGAGCACACCGCCGCGGGCCGAGAACGACGAGCGGCCTCGGACCGCCGACGCCTGGCGTGCGGCCATCCAGACCTGGGCCGACAGGCTCTGGGACCTCTACTGCGAACGACCGTGGATCGTGCGGGTGCCCGTTCACGGTCCACCCGCGGGGCCCAACCAACTCGCCTGGCTCGAGCAGGCTCTCGGGGCGTTCGTAGGCACCGACTTCACCTGGCGAGAGAAGCTCGGCTTCTGCATGGTGGTGAACGGCCATGTACGTCAATCCGTTCTGCTGACCCAGGAGCTCGCCGCGGGACGCACCACGGAAAAGCAGGCCGAGATCGAACACCGATATGGCCGCACCATGGCAGATCTGGTCGACGCCGACCGCTTTCCCGAACTGACGTCCATGTTCACCGCCGAAGTCTTCGACGGTGCGGATGAACCGTCGATGTCCACAGCACGCAGAGACTTTCACGCCGGCCTCACGCTGATCCTCGACGGTATCGACAGGCAGCAGCGCACACGGGCAGCGGATCCGGGATAGACCTGTGGGCTAGAGCTCACCGAACAGGGTCTCGAACCCGTCAGCCGTCGCCGCCCACGAGTAGTCGCGCGAGCGCTTCATCGCCGCACCGCCGAGCCGCGCCAGCCGATCACGATCGGCGACGAGGCCGGCCACAGCTTCGGTGAGCTCGTCGACATCGTCGACGAGGACCCCCGTCACCCCGTCGACAATCGAGTCGGTCAGACCCGCCGAACTCCGGTAGCCGGCGGTCGGCACGCCGTGTTGTGCGGCTTCCACAACAGCAAGTCCCCACCCTTCCTTGCGAGACGGCATCACGTGCAGATCAGCGTCCGCCAGGAGCTCGTGTTTGCGGGTCTCGTCGACGTGGCCGTGGAACGTCACACGCTCTCCGATCGCCAGATCCGCTGCAGCAGAGCGCAGTTCGTCGTGCCACCAGCCACTGCCGACGACGTCCAGGTGGACGTCGACGCCTCGATCGGCGAGTGCGGCGACCACGTGCAACGCGTGCTCGACTTGCTTGTGCGGGACGAGTCGCGACACCGCGATCAACCGCACGCCGGGACGTCGCGTCCGCCCCCCGACCCCGTCGGGCACCGGGTCGACGCCGTTGCGGATCACCGTGATCCGGGAACGGTCGACGCCGAGACCCACCAGTTCCGACGCCGACGGCTCGGACACGGTCACGTACCGGCTTGCGCGGTGCACGCGTGGCGACAGTCGCGACTCGACGAACCAACCGACCCGCGACAGCACCGGGCCGGCCACCGGCCACTGCTCCCGGTGACAGTGGTGCACCAGGACGACGGCAGGCGCGTCGACCAGAAGCCGCGCGAAGAACGGGACGCCGTTCTGCGTGTCGACGACGACGTCCGGGCGGTAGCGGGCGAGCCTGCCCCGACCGAGCCTGGCGGCCGTGAGGGTCGCCGCGACACGGAGGTAGACGGTGAGGCGCCCGCCCGCCCGCAGCACCCGGACCCCGTCGGACATCTGACGGCGCGGTGCGCCCGGATACGACGCGGTCAGGAGAGTGACGCGGAAACCTCGTCGCGCCAGTTGGGAGCCGACCCGTTCGAGGTACCGTTCACTGCCTCCGCCCTGCGGGTGACCGGTGTCGCGCCAGCACAAGAGCAGCACGTCGGTCGGCGGGGTCACCCGAACAAGGGTATGCCACGCTAGTGAAATGTCGACGTCGAGATTCGCGCGCCGGGCCACCGTCGCCCGCTCGGTTCGACTGTTCCGGGAGTTCCGCCACGAGCAGACCGAACCCGACCGCTTCTACAGTGCGCTGGCCGACGACACCGCCGTGATGATCGCCGACCTGCACCCTGCGCCGCTCGACGGTTCGACGGTTCTCGACGTCGGCGGCGGTCCCGGCTTCTTCGCCGACGCGTTCACCGACCTGGGCGCGCGCTACCTGTCGGTGGAGCCCGACGCAGGCGAGATGCACGCCGCGGGACTCGACCACCGGACGGCGGTCCGGGCGCAGGGCCAGCATCTGCCGTTTCGGGCCGACAGCGTCGACGTCTGCTATTCGTCGAACGTCGCTGAGCACACCGATCGTCCGTGGGACATGGCCGACGAGATGGTCCGTGTGACACGACCCGGCGGCACCGTCGTCGTCAGCTACACCCTGTGGTGGGGTCCGTTCGGCGGCCACGAGATGGGACTCACCCACTACCTCGGCGGGCACCGCGCTGCACGCATGTACGCCCGCCGGCACGGGCGCCCGCCGAAGAATCTGTTCGGGGAGTCCCTGTTCCCGATCACCGCGGCCGCGGGCCTGCGCTGGGCGCGTGGAGCGGGCGACGTGGACCTCCGTCTCGCATTCCCCCGTTACCTGCCGCGATGGACGTGGCCGGTCGTCAAGGTCCCCGGGGTGCGGGAGGTGGGCGCCACGAACCTCGTGCTGGTGTTGCAGAAACGGTCCGCGACGCCGGGGTGAGCAGGCGTCCTCTGCCGCGCTGGTCAGCGGGGCAGCGTCGCGCGACAGCTGAAGGGGCCCACTCCGGACGTCGAGGACGCCAGCAGTTCTTCGCCCTGCATGATCGTGCAGGTGATCCGGCCGCGGACGACGATGCCGGAGACCTCGGCGCGACGGTCGACGACCGTGGTCCGTTGCTGCCAGGGCGTTCCGGTCACCACGACGACCCGCGACCGGCTGCCCGCGCGGTAGCCGACGCCGACGACGTCGCCGTCACCGGTGAGCTGGTAGATCACGGTGCCCGGCTCACCCGTCGGCCTCGTATGCGTGGACTCCGGCGTCGTCGGTGTCGACGCCGGAGTCGACGTGGTCGACGTGGTCGACGTCGGAGCCCTCGTCGACTCGCTCGTGGCCGGGACGGTGGTCGTCGCGGGAGCGGCACCGGAAGTCGACGACGTCTTGTCCCTAACCACCAGCACCGCGACCACGATCAGCGCGATCAGCGCCACGATCACCACCACGGACAGCACGGCTGTACGCGCGGTGCTCCGGTTGCTCATGGCACCCGACTCAGTGCGGTGACAGTCACGACGATCACGGCTCGACGATCATGACTCGACGATGGCTTCGAGCGGTCGCGTCCGTGCGGCGGTGACCGCAGGCCACAGCGCGGCGATGACACCGACGACCGCCGCGCCGACCAGCGTTCCGCCGATCAGAGTCCACGGGATGACGACGGCGTCCAGCCCCCAGTAGGCGAGCGTCCGGACGAGCGGGATGGCGATCGCAAGCCCCAGGACGACGCCCAACAGCGCACCGAACACGGCGATATACGTCGACTCCAGATAGATGGAGCGGCGGACCTGCGACCGCGCCATCCCGACCGCGCGAAGCATCCCAATCTCCTTCTTACGCTCCACCACCGACAACGCGAGCGTGTTGACGATGCCGAGCACCGCGATTGCCAGCGACAGCGCCAGCAGTGCGTACAGCGTCACGAGCATCTGGTCGACAGTCGACGACACCGAATTCTTGAACTCTTCACGATCCTGGATCTGGACGACCAGATACTGCTTGGTCACGTCCTCGATCTGGCTGCGCAACTCGTCGACATCGGTACCGGGCTTGCCCTTCACCCAGATTGGTACGGCCTGACGCATCGTCTCGACCGGTACCAGCTTCCGGTAGGCGTCGGCGCCGACGATCCGCGGTCCGATCACCTCGCTGTCCTCGTAGATCCCGGTGATCGTGACGGGCACGACGTCACCGGTCAGCGCGGTGAGCGACACCTTGTCGCCCAGCTCGAACCCCTGGTCGCGGGCCGTCGACTCGTCGACCGCGAGCCCGTCGCCCGGCACGTCGAGGCTGCCCTGCTCCGTCTTGATGACTGCGACGTCGTTGAGCGATCCGCCGAGCGCCGCGGTCATCCAGAACGGCTTGTCGTCGAGTTTCGCGGTCGCGACCGCCTGGCTGATGACGACTCCCGCGTCTGGGACTTTCTCACGAACCGTGTCGGCGATGCCGATCGGCAACGGTCCGTTGTTGGTGGACGACATGATGAAGTCGGCTGTCACACCCTTGTCGACGGCGTCGTTGACGGTGCCTTTGAACGAGGTGCCGATGGTGCCGATGACGACGACGAGCATCAACCCGAGCGTCAATGCGAACGCGGTGGCCGCCGACCGCCGTGGGTTCCGCACGGCGTTGGTCCGCGCGAGCCGACCGACGGTCCCGAACGGTTTCGCGAACACCGCACCGAAGCCGCCGACGATCGGCTGAGACAGCGCGGGCGCGCCGAGCACCACGGCGATGACGGCGAGGAGTGCTCCGAGCCCGACGATCAGCGCTGGGCCGGTGCCCTCGCCGAGCCCGCCGACGACGAGCGCGAGCACACCGAGCACGCCGACGATCGCTGCGGCGAGCGTCCGCTTGCGGAGCGATCCGGCGCCAGGCTCCACCGTGCTCGCTCGCATCGCCTCGACCGGCGGGATCCGCGACGCGCGACGCGCCGGGATCCACGCGCTGAGCATCGTGACGACGACGCCGACCAGAAGGGCCGCGATAACTGCGGTCGCACCGATCTGGATGCCGTTCGACGGCAGCCCCTGCGACTCGGTGAACGCAAGCAGCGCGGCCGCGATCCCGATACCGAGGCCGAGGCCGACGAGGCCGCCGATCACGCCGACGATCGATGCCTCCAACAGCACCGACCGGGACACGTCCTTTCGACTCGCGCCGATGGCGCGCAACAGCGCCAACTCCTTGTTTCGCTGGGCGACGATCATCGAGAACGTGTTGTAGATGATGAATGTGCCGACGAGCAGGCCGATCGCCGCAAATGCGAGGAACACCGCTTGGATGATCGTCAAGAATTCGCCTACCTGGGCCTTCTGGTCCTCGCGAACCTGATCCCCGGTGCGGACCTTGTACAGGTCGTCGACGGTCTTCGCGTCACCGAGCGCCGCGTGCACGGCGTCCCGCAGCTGGGTGTCGGAGACACCGGGCTTCGCGGACATATCGACGACGGAGACGTATTCGCCGTCGGAGAAGTACTGGTTCGCGGTCTCCTCGTCGAATGCGATGCCCACGAAACCGCCGGTGGACGTCGGCATGTCCGTGAGGCCGACGACCGTCACCTGGAGGGGATCGGAGACACCCGTCCCGAGGACGACGGTCGTCGTGGACCCGACGTGCAGTCCGGCCTTCTCCGCGGCGTCGTTGTTGATGAGGATCTCGTCGGCGTGAGCCGGCGCGCGACCGTCGACGATGGTATTCGCCGAATCGCCGATCGCGCGGTCCGGCGGCAGATACGCCGAAGCGACGCTCGGTGCGCCACCGGTCTGGATGGGCTTGCCGGACGAGTCAGCGACGGTGACGGGTCCACCGACGTTCTCGACGAGACGGTCGATGCCGAGCTCATCCTTCTTGTTCCTGAGCTCGTCGACGAGCTCGACGGGCACGCCGGGAGCGTCGGACTCGGCGGCCGTCACCTCGACGGCGACACCCCGCGCCGCACTGTCGAAGATCGAGTTGAACGCTTGCGAGACAGTCGATGTGAAGATGAGGGCTGCGGCCACGAAGCTCGTGCCGAGAACCACCGAGAACACGGTCAGGACGAGCCGGAGCTTATGCGAGGACAGGCTCCGCACAGAGACGCGGCGCATCACGGACGACCCCATCGTCAGTGCTCCCCGGTGGTGGAGCCGCCGGGTGTCGCGTCGTCGAGATGCTTCATCACTTCGAAGACGTCGTCGGCTGTCGGCTGGCGTAGCTCACGGACCAGTTGACCGTCTGCGAGAAAGACCACCCGGTCGGCGTACGCCGCCGCCCGCGGGTCGTGGGTGACGATGACGACCGTCTGACCGAACTCGTCGGTCGCCGCCCGCAGGATGTCGAGGACCTCGCCGGACGACCGGGAGTCGAGGTTGCCGGTCGGCTCGTCGCCGAAAATGATGTCGGGCTTGCCGACCAAGGCACGGGCACACGCCACACGCTGCTGCTGCCCACCGGACAACTCGCTCGGACGATGCGCCAGCCGGTCGCCGATGCCGAGCCTACCGATCACCGTGTCGAACCATTCGCGGTCGACGTCGCGTCCCGCGATCCCTTGCGGCAGGGTGATGTTCTCCTCCGCCGTCAACGTCGGCACCAGGTTGAACGCCTGGAAGACGAAACCGATACGGTCCCGGCGCAACTTTGTCATGTCCTTGTCGGAGAGCCCCTCCAGGTCGACCGACCCGATCCGGACCCGGCCGCTGGACGCCGTGTCGAGGCCTGCCAGGCAGTGCATGAGAGTGGATTTGCCCGAACCCGACGGGCCCATGATCGCGGTGAACTCACCCGCCTTGAAGTCGATCGTCACGCCACGTAACGCGTGGACGACGGTGTCACCTGACCCGTACGTCTTGGTCAGTGTCTCGGCACGTGCGGCGATCTGCTCACGCTGGTCGTCTCCAGCTGCGTGTGTCATAGGTCCCAGGGTTCCAAACCCGGAGGCTAAGCGCTATCGGGAATTTCCCTGAGACGAGTCGACCGCCGCACACGAGACGAGTGGAGTCGAGGTCCCCGGGGGGATCTCGACTCCACTCGATCGGAAGAACTAGGGCTCGACCAGCAAGGACTAGGCGCGAACCGGGGCTGCTGTCAGGCCAGGCGTTCGCGCAAGCCGTCGAGCTCGTCGCGAAGGGCGGTGGGCAGCTTGTCGCCGACGAAGCCGAACCACTCCTCGATGCTCGGGAGTTCGTCGCGCCACTCGTCGACGTCGACGGCGAGAGCCTCGGCGACATCGTCGACGGAGACGTCCAGACCGGTCAGGTCCAGTTCCTCCGGCTTCGCGACGACGCCGATCGGGGTCTCGACACCCTCGACGTTGCCCTCGATGCGGTCGACCATCCACTTGAGGACGCGAGTGTTCTCGCCGAATCCCGGCCACAGGAAGCGACCGTCAGCGCCGCGCCGGAACCAGTTGACGTAGAACACGGCGGGCAGCTGAGCGCCGTTGCGGCGACCGATGTTGAGCCAGTGCTCGAAGTAATCGCCGACGTGGTAGCCGAGGAACGGCAGCATGGCCATCGGGTCGCGGCGCGTGGTACCGACCTTGCCCTCGGCCGCAGCGGTCTGCTCGGAACCGACCGTGGCGCCCATGAACACGGCGTGCTCCCAGTCGCGGGCCTGCGTGACCAGCGGGACCGTCGTCTTACGGCGTCCACCGAACAGGATCGCCGAGATCGGCACGCCCTGCGGGTCGTCCCACTCGGGGGCCAGCGTCGGGCACTGCGACATCGGGGTGCAGTACCGCGAGTTCGGGTGGGCAGCCTTCTCGTTCGACTCCGGCGTCCAATCGTTGCCATGCCAGTCGATGAGGTGGTCGGGGGCGTCGCCGATGCCCTCCCACCAGACGTCGCCGTCGTCGGTGCGCGCGACGTTCGTGTACAGGGTATTGCCTGCTTCGATGGTCTGCATCGCGGTCGGGTTCGAGTCCATACCGGTTCCGGGTGCGACGCCGAAGAAGCCGAACTCGGGATTCACCGCGTACAGGCGGCCGTCCGCACCGAAACGCATCCACGCGATGTCGTCGCCGACGGTCTCGGCGCGCCAACCCGGCAGGGTGGGCAGGATCATCGCGAGGTTGGTCTTGCCGCAGGCCGACGGGAACGCGGCGGCGATGTAGTAGACCTTGTCCTCGGGTGAGATCAGCTTGAGGATGAGCATGTGCTCGGCCAGCCAGCCCTCGTCGTGCGCCATCGCCGACGCGATGCGCAACGCGTAGCACTTCTTGCCGAGAAGGGCGTTGCCGCCGTAACCCGAGCCGTACGACCAGATCACGCGGTCTTCGGGGAACTGGACGATGTACTTGTCCGGGTTGCACGGCCACGGCACGTCCTGCTGCCCGGGCTCAAGCGGAGCTCCCACTGAATGGAGGGCCTTCACGAAGAAGCCTTCGGTGCCGAGCGTCTCGAGGACCTTCGGGCCCACCCGCGTCATGACGCGCATAGAGAGGACGACGTATGCGGAGTCGGTGATCTCGACACCGAGCTTCGGGTCGTCCGAGCCGAGCGGACCCATGCAGAACGGAACAACGTACATCGTGCGTCCGCGCATGCATCCGCGGTACAGCTCGGTCATCGTCGCGCGCATCTCGTTGGGGTCGACCCAGTTGTTGGTCGGTCCGGCGGCCTCTTCGGTCTTGGAGCAGATGAAGGTGCGCGATTCGACGCGGGCGACGTCGGCGGGGTCGGAGAGCGCGAGGAACGAGTTCGGCTTCTTCTCGTCGTTCAGCTTCACCATGGTGCCCGACTCGACCAGCTCGGCCGACAGTCGGTCCCACTCCTCGTCACTGCCGTCCGACCAGACCACCCGGTCGGGCTGCGTCAGTTCGGCGACCTCCGCCACCCAGGCAAGCAGTCCGGCGTGTGTGGTCGGGGCGTTCCCGGGCTCGAGGCCCGGAATGGTCGCAGCGGTCATGCGGATCTCCTCAGTAACGGCAATGCCTGCGCCAGTAGTTCCGTCCAGGCGCAGTTGTCGTTGAGGATACGCGTTGTGTACCGCGGTCCGGCAGTCGGTTGGGCGAGGAATTCGTCACGGCAGGCGACCGAGTGATGTGGGTCTCCATGGGAGCGGTTCGTCGGATTCTGCGGTGACGGTGACACCGCCTGCCGTTTCCAGTCGAGTCACCCGATCGACCTGCCCGTCTCTGTCGGTGTCGGTGAGGATCGCCGGATCGCCCGCGATGTCGGTGAGGATCGAGTCGGGCACGCCGTCCGCGTCGGCGTCCAGGTCTGGCGGGCCGAGATCCCACAGTTGACCGTCGTCGTAGATCCACAGGTCGTCACCCGCGTCGACGGCAGCGACCGATTCCGCGGAGACCGCGTCGTCCGCGGGTTCAGTACCGAACCAGTCCTCCATCGCGCCTTCCGTCACCCTCTACTAGGTTAGACGCGCCGGACCGGCATTCGGTTCCACGTGTGGCGTCCGACCCCGACTTCGACTGCGCTCAACTGCGCGACCAAGCGGTGCTCCGCTGCCGTTCTACTCAATGTCACTGTGTCGGCGGTCCACTTGCGCAGCGCCGCGCGAACCGACGCCGTCCGTCGGACGCCCACGATCCAGGCGGCGACTGCGAGACCGGTCAGCGCGGTGAGCACCGCGCCGGCCCACCCGAGTCCGGCCCACTGCACCATCGGCGTCACGAGCATCCGCCCGACACCGAATCCAGCGGTGACTCCGAACAGCAAGACCACGGCGTCCTCGGCACTCGGTCGGCGCTCCGGCGGCGACGGGACCGTTCCTGTCGACGGCGGCAGCTGCCGCAGCGGACCGCCCGTCGCGTCGTCGAGACCGAGCGCGGCGACGGTGTGCACCCGGTCGAGCCGGTCGATGAGCAGGGACTGCGCTGCCGCGTCGACGGCGGCGATCGCACTGCTCAACCAGCGGGTATACGCGTCGGCGTCACGGGGTCGGAGGCCACCGCACACCCGTTCGGCAGTCACCCCGAGGCCTTGGAACGCTTCGCGTGCGGAGGTGACGACGTCGGCTCGCGCGGCCGTCACTCCGGCGCGGACGCCGGCCAGACGGTCGGCGCGGGTCGGCGCGGGCTGTGGCGCCCTGCGGGGTTCGGCGGACGCGAGCGCGATGACCTCGGTCGGTGGGCGGGTCGGCACCGACGATCCCGCGGCCGCTGCCGCGCCAAGGGTCGAGCACCACTGCCGCAGCTCATTGAGGCCGCCGCCGGTCGCGACCGAGACGGCGAACATCGCGAGACGGCGGTCGGGGTCGAGGACGTCCCGTGCCCGTTCGGCGAGAGCGGGCCAGTCCGGGTACCGCTCCACCCGGGTCGCGACGAGTGCCGTCGACGTTCCACGGTCTGCCAGCATCGCGAGCAGTTCACGCTCTTCTGCTCCCGGGTCGCACGACAGATCGAGCACCACCACTGCGCAACGGCAGGCCGGGTCCGCGTCCACATCGCCGCCGATCGCCGCCGCGAGCGCGCCGGGGTCGCCCCCGGCGGTCCCCACCACGACTGTTCCGATGACGTCTGATCCGTTGTTGTCTGGCGCGGAATCGACGGGGCCGATCACGGGCGAGCTCCCACCAGGGCACGCTCGGACTCCTCACGCGAGGAGTCGCGTGCCGCGAGCAGGCGCAGATCCGTACACAGGCGGGCATCGCGCCGCCTCGCGACCGCGGTGGACGCGGCCCGGATCGCGTCGGCGACGGCGTCGATGCCGCTCGCCGCGTGCAGGCTCGCCGCGAGCGCGTCTGCCGTCATACCCGGTTCGGCCGCCAACCGGGCCCTGGCCAACCCAACCCCGTACAAACCGTAGCGACGCAACAGGTCGTCGGCCGGTTCGCGGGAGAGGAGCGAGTCCAGGTCGGCGGGCCCGACAGTCGCCGACGCCAACAGCGCCGACACCGGCAGAACCTGGCGACCGAGCGCACCCTCGGCCGCGAACGCCGCCGCCCGCGCGTCGTCTCGAACGTCGGCCTTTCCCGCGACGACGATCAACGGAGCGGCCGTCGCGCACGCCCGTACGTCGCACCGGCGCGGCGCCGCACCGATCACTCGGACAAGCAGGTCTGCCTCGCCCGGCGGATCGACATCGAACGAGTCTGCATCGCCGATCACCGTGCACGACAGGCGAAATCGCGCCCGTAAGGCTGCGGCCACGGTCGACGAGCCCACGCCGCGATGCCCGCCGACGGCCACGGCCAACGGCGCCAGACGCCGTCGCTGAGCTTCCCTGAACGCTTGACTGTCCCCCATGTCGAACGCCTCCCCCAAGGTCGGGTACGACGCTACGCGCCGTGGTCCGCGCACGGAGCCTGTTGCGAACATCCGGGTGTCGGTTGTCCACACTCGCCGCAAGTGCGACACGATGGAACCGTGAATAACGACGAGAACCCCGTCGCCGGCCCGTCCGCGCCCCGTGACAACTCGCGCCTATACCCTCGTGTCACGAGCTTCCGGTTCCGCCGCGGTTCGCTGACCAAAGGCCAGCAGCACAATTGGGAGACGTTGTGGCCCACCCTCGGCCGCGATCTGCGCACCGGGCCGGACGCCGCAGACGAGCCGCCGCTGAACACGGCGGACTGGTTCGGCCGCGACGCCCCGCTCGTGATCGAGGTGGGTAGCGGCACCGGCATCTCGACGGCGGCGATGGCCGAGGCCGAACCCGACGTCGACGTGGTGGCCGTCGAGGTCTACCAGCCGGGTCTCGCCCAGCTGGTAGGACTCGTCCATCGCGGCGGCCTCGAGAACGTCCGGATGGTCCGCGGTGACGCAACCGTCGTGTTCAGTGAACTAGTCGCGTCGGACAGCCTGACCGGCGTCCGAGTGTTCTTCCCCGACCCGTGGCCCAAGACGCGCCACCACAAGCGTCGCTTCCTGCAGTCCGGGACGATCGAGCTGATCGCCGACCGGCTGAAGCCGGGCGGCGTCCTGCACATCGCCACCGACCACGCCGACTACGCGCTGTGGATCGCCGAACTGCTCGCCACGCAGCGTCCGGACCGCCCCCATGTGGTGCCGTTGACTTTCGATTCGCCCATCCTGCTGGAGCGTCCGACGACTAAGTTCGAAGGACGCGCCCAGGTGGAGGGCCGCGACGTCAACGAGTTCGTCTACGTAAAGCCTTTCGAGCACACAGAGAAGCCTTTCGAGCGCGCCGGGACGAGCGACCGCAATCAGGAGGATCCGTCATGACCGCACCCGAGTTCGCCGAAGCGATCACCGGTACCAGCGCGGCCCGCCGGGTTCTGCTGGTCTGGGACGCTCCCAACATGGACATGGGGTTGGGCAGTCTCCTCGGCGGCCGCCCGACCGCTGCACACCGTCCGCGCTTCGACGCGCTCGGCCGCTGGGTGCTTCAACGGACCGCGGCGATCGGCGCCGCCACCCACGACGAGGTCGAACCGGAGGCGACGGTGTTCACCAACATCGCTCCGGGGAGCGCCGACGTCGTGCGCCCATGGGTGGAAGCGCTGCGGAACGTCGGCTACGCGGTGTTCGCGAAACCCAAACTCGCCGACGACAGCGATGTCGACGACGACATGCTGAATCATCTGCAGGTGCGACGACACTCTCCCGGACTGGCGGGGGTGATCGTCGCCTCCGCCGACGGTCAGGCCTTCCGGGAACCGCTGCTGGAGCTCGCCGCCGAAGGCGTGCCAGTCACCGTGATCGGCTTCCGCGAACACGCGAGTTGGGCGCTCACCGCCGATGAGCTGGAGTTCGTCGACCTCGAGGAGATCCCCGGAGTGTTCCGGGAGCCGCTCCCCCGCATCAGCCTCGACTCTCTGCCCGACGACGGCGCGTGGCTCACCCCGTTCCGACCGCTCAGCGCGCTCCTCAAGTGAAACTGGGCGCCACGCATCTGAAACTGAACGTTTCACCCCAGGTCGTTGTCGTGTTTTCTCAGGTGTAGCTGAGACAATCGCACTTTCGAGTGTTCGCGAGAAGGAAGGAAGCCGGCGTGTTCGGATCCATCGGCTCATTCGTGTACCGAATGCGCTTCGCCGTCATCGCTGTGCTCATCGCATTGATGGGCGGCCTGGGCCTGTACGGCATGGACCTGCCGAACCACCTCTCGCAGAGCGGCTGGTTCGACCCGGAGTCGGAGTCGGTGACCGGCTCGGAGATCGCCGACAGCGCACTCGGCCGCGACCACAAGTCCGACGTCATCCTGCTGATCACACCCGCCGAGGGCACCCGCATCGACGACGAGGCGTTCGGTCAAAAGATGCAGGAGATGACCGACGACCTCATCGCCGCGCACCCCGACGTCGTCAGCCGGGAGGTCGACGAGAACCACGCGGGTCTGATCAGTCCGTTCGACGCGGTGACGAACTCCGCGAACCAGATCGCCGCGGAGCAGAAGCGCGGCCGCATGTGGACTCAGGACCGCGAACACGGCTTCATCTCGATCGGTGTCGCAGGCAACGACGACACCTCGATCTTGAAGAACTACCAGGAGATAGAGCCGTTCTTCGACGATCTCGCCGAGAAGTACGACCTGCCGGGCACCCAGTTCGAATTGGCGGGCCTCCAGCCGGTCGCCAACGCGATGTCCGAAGGAATGGACGCCGACATCAGCCGCGCCGAGGTCATCGCCCTGCCCGTGGTCGCGGTCATGTTGCTGTTCGTGTTCGGCGGGGTGGTCGCCGCCATCCTGCCGGTGTTCATCGGCGGTCTGACGATCGCCGGTTCGCTCGGCATCACCAAGATCATCGCGCAGATGACCGAACTGAACATCTTCGCGCAGTCGGTCATCACACTGATCGGCCTCGGCATCGCCATCGACTACGGCTTGTTCATGGTGAGTCGGTTCCGTGAGGAGCTAGCCGAGGGCTACACAGTGAAGGCCGCGGTCCGAAGAACGGTGATGACCTCGGGTCAGACGGTCGTGTTCTCGGCGACGATCATCGTCGCGGCCCTCGCCTGTCTCTTGATGTTCCCGCAGGCGTTCCTCAAATCCGTGGCGTACGGTGCCATCGCCTCGGTCGGTCTCGCAGCCGTCCTGTCGATCACCGTGCTCCCCGCGCTGTTGGCGATCCTGGGTCGGCGCGTGGACGCGTTCAGCGTGCCGTTCCTCAACCGGAACAAGACCAGGGAAGAGGTAGAAGCAGGGTTCTGGGGAAAGCTCGCCACCTGGGTGATGAGACATCCGCTCAAGACCGCGATTCCGACGGTCCTGCTGCTCCTGGCGCTGATCATCCCGTTCGGCAACATCGCGTTCACCGGGCTCAGTGAGAAACTGCTGCCCCCGGACAACCAGAACCGCGTGGCCCAGCAGCACTTCGACGAACTGTTCCCGACCGAACGCACCGAAGAACTCAAGCTGGTCGTCGTCTACGACCAGAACGGCGACGACGTCGCAGGCAAGCTGCAGACGATCGCTGACGAAGCCAACGAGATCCCCGGCTTCACCAAGGCCTTCTCGCCCACCGCCGAAGGCGGAGCCCTCGACGGCATCTACGGCGACGAGGAGAGCGGGTGGGGCGTCACCCAGATGTCAGCGGGCCTGGTCGACCGAAACGACGCGCCCGACGCCATCGACGCGTTGCGCGACATCGATCCTCAGGGACTGCGGATCTACGTCGCGGGCACACCTGCGCTCACCCAGGACTCCATCGACGGACTGATGACGAAGCTCCCCTACATGGCCGTCCTCCTGGTCGTGGTGGCTGGACTGCTGATGTTCCTCGCGTTCGGGTCGGTCATCCTGCCGATCAAGGCTGCGTTGATGACCGCGCTCGGCCTCGGCTCCACCCTCGGCATCTTGACCTGGATCTTCGTCGACGGAAACGGCTCATCGCTCGCGAACTTCACGCCGGGACCACTGTTCGCTCCGATCCTCGTGTTGATCATCGCGATCATCTACGGTCTGTCGACCGACTACGAGATATTCCTGTTGTCCCGCATGGTCGAGGCCAGACAGAACGGCGCGTCCACCACGGAGGCGATCCGGACCGGTACCGCGAACACCGGTCGGATCATCACGGCGGCAGCCGCGATCCTCGTCGTGGTCACCGGCGCGTTCGGCCTGTCGGACATCGTGATGATGAAGTACATCGCGTACGGCATGATCGCAGCTCTCATCCTGGACGCGACGGTCATCCGCATGCTCCTTGTGCCGTCGGTGATGAAGTTGCTCGGTGACGACTGCTGGTGGTCGCCGCGGTGGATGCAGCGTCTGCAGCAGAAGATCGGGCTCGGTGAGACGACTCTCCTCGATGAACCCGACGAGAAGGAGGACCGCACCTTCGCGGCGGTCGGCGCATCGTCGGGCGGCGTGGTCGCCGCGGCCGAGGCTCCGACGACCGCGATGAAACGGATCTCCGAACGCCCCGTCGCCGGTCGAGCCGAGCCGACCGGTGCGCGACGCGCACTCGTCAAGGCCGACCGCACCGGCGCGTCCGCGGCCGGCGAGCTCGACGACGTGCACGGCACCGACAGCACGCTCGACGAACTGATCTCCGACGACGCTGCCGAACCCGTGAAGGCGCCCGACGCCAAGAAGTGGTCGGAGCCGAAGCCGAAGCCCGCTGCGACCGCGCCGACACCGGCGTCGACCAAACGCAAGAGCGACGGTCCGGACACCGGTTCGTGGAAGCTCGGAGCGGGCGGTGTCCGCCAGACGTCGCGCGACATGCGCCCCCGACCCCAACCGAGTCAGGGCGCGCCGGTCGAAGGGCCGGGCCAGGGGCGACGTCCACAGCCCCCGGCAGCCCGGCAGCCCGGACCCCGTACGCCGCAGCGACCGACGTCTGCGCCGTTGCCCGCGCAGCGTCCGGCGTCTGCCCGACGGGTTGGCCCGCCGCCGGCAGCGCAGCCGCCACAAGCGAAACCCGCGCAGCCGACCCCGCAGCGGCCGCAGCCCGCACCGTCGTCGAACAACCAATCGGCGACGAACAAGCAGGCGGCGTCGAACAACCAGCCTGCGACTACCCAGATTCCGGCGACGCCCGCTCGGCCGACACCGAGACCACGGCCGACACCGCAGCAGGAGCCGCCCCGGCCTGCACGGCCCCCGCAGGCTCCCGACGCCGAGCAACAGTCGCCGGACTCGGACGACGCGCGGTCGGCGCGGGAGCTTCGCCCCGACCGCGGCAGCGAAGGGAACCAGATCAGCGTGCAGGAGCTCCTGCGACGCAGCAGGGGTCATCAGTCGAACGAGGATTGACTCCCCCGTAGGGTGTACGACATGCCCGACGACGCCGCCTCATCGGCCGACGCCCCCGACTCATCGTCGGGCCAGCGTCGGCCGTGGCGTCTCTGGCTTCGCTGGGCCGCGGCCGTCGCGGTCGTCGTGATCCTCGGCGTTGAAGGCTATTACATCTGGCCGCGGCTGAAGGAGACCTGGGACCACATCGGCGAGCTCCGCTGGGAGTGGGTGATCGCCTGCATCCTCGCGGCCGGCCTGTCGATGGACAGTTACGCGCAGGTCCAGCGGGCGCTCATGCGTTCGGCCGGCGTGAAGGTCAGCCAACGCGAGTCGCTCGCGGTCATCCTCGCGTCAAACTCGTTGTCGCAGACCATGCCGGGCGGCCAAGTGCTCTCTCCGGCGTTCGTCTACCGGGAGAGCCGCAAGTGGGGCGCAACCCCGGTGATCGCGTCCTGGCAGGTCGTCATGTCCGGGCTGCTCGCGGGCGCAGGCCTCGCGGTGCTGGGGCTCGGCGGCGCGCTGCTCGCGGGTGCCAAGACCAGTCCGTTCTCGGTCATCTTCAGCATCGCCGGGTTCCTCGTCTTCGCGGTCGCCGTGCAGTATCTGGCCAGCCATCCGCAGATGCTCGAGAACGCGGGACTCCGTGTCCTCTCCTGGGTCAACAACATTCGCGACAAGCCGGATGATCACGGGACCGCGCGCCTCAAGCAGATCATCGAACAGTTGGAGGCCGTCCAGCTCAATCGGCGCGACGGCGCGTTCGCGTTCGGGTGGAGCTTCTTCAACTGGGTCGCCGACGTCGCCTGCCTCGCGTTCGCGTGCTACGCGGTGAACGCGCACCCGTCGTTCGCCGGCCTCATGGTGGCGTATGCGGCCGGCAAGGCGGTCGGCACCGCGATACCGCTGCTGCCCGGCGG
This sequence comes from Gordonia liuliyuniae, assembly GCF_021738805.1. Lineage (NCBI taxonomy): Bacteria > Bacillati > Actinomycetota > Actinomycetes > Mycobacteriales > Gordoniaceae > Gordonia > Gordonia liuliyuniae. The sequence goes on from NZ_JAKKOR010000007.1 coordinate 234,509, forward strand.
TATCGGCGTCGTCGACATCACCATGCAGTTGGCGCTCACCTCTGCCGGCATGCCTGCGGGTGTCGCTCTCAGCGCGATCCTCGTCTACCGTCTCATCAGCTACATCCTCGTCGCCGTCGTCGGCTGGATCGTGATCGCCGTCCGATACCGCGGCGCGGTCAAATCCGATGTGGCCCTCGACAAGGAGATGGCCGACGATCGCGCACGGTTCGTCGACCAGGACAAGGGTGAGTCGACGTCGACGCAGCCGACCGATCAGGACGAGGATCGCCCGAGCGCCGGGTGAGGCTCCCCGACTACCGTAGAGGCATGACCTCCCCTACACCCACCGCATCGCGGCACGCCCGGAGCACCGCTCTCGTCGTCGCAGGCGTCGCCGACCTCATCGCGATCTGCGTGTTCGTCGCGATTGGCCGACGCAATCACGACGAGGCGGGGTCGATCACCGGATTCCTGACGACGCTCTGGCCGTTCCTGGCCGGCGCCGCATTCGGTTGGTGCATCACCGTCGTCGCGACCGGGCGCCGGTTCGCGCCGAACGCTCTGGTCCCCACGGGCGTCGTCGTCTGGGTGTCTGCCGTCGTCGTCGGCATGATCTTGCGAGTCGTCTCCGGCCAGGGCACCGCTACGTCGTTCGTCATCGTCGCGACCCTCGCCACCGGCGTCCTACTGCTCGGCTGGCGTGCGATCGCGGCGCTGTCCTCGCGGCGCTCGCGCTAGCGTTTCGACACCGTGAAGTACTTCTGCGCCACCTGTAGTGCCGCTGTCCCCGACTTGTCGCCTTCGCAGTAGATCACCAGGACCTTGCCGTTGTGCAGGCCGACGAACCAGCCCGGCCCCTGCGGGCCGTTGGTGCCGACGAGGGCGCGCAGGCCGGGAGCGCCGGTGAGGTCGCTCGCGTCGCCAGTCTTCGCGACCTGCGTCATCGTCTGCAGGACGTCGCGCGCGACTTCCGGTGTGAACTGTCCGAGCGCGCCGCCGGTGACCTTCGTCGTCGCCCCCTTGATGATGTACGGCGCGACGGCTCCGGTCTCCCCCGCGGACGCCCTGGCCAACGCGACGCCCAACGCCCCCATGTTCAGCATGGACGCCTGGTAGTCGTTCGGTTTGAACTGGGCGCTCGACACTTTCGGCCGGATCGCCGTCCCACGCGGCAGGCTCACACCCGGCGCGGTGAACTTCACGCCGAGGCCGAAGTGGTACAGCATGTCGTCGGCGCTGCCGGAGTCGCCCCTGGTGGCGCGGTCAATCGCCCCGAAGACGGGGTCGAGAGCCGACCCGGTCGCGTACGACGTTCCAGCGGCCACCTTGCGACGCGCAGCCTCGTCGTTCTGGGCCATCGCGAGGATTCCACCGGTCGACGCGTCGAAGGTCATCATCGTCGCGGGTTGCGCCACGTCGACGACGGAGTCGCCCAACACCAGCTGCTCATTCTGGTCGACAGTGGTCGGGATGTCCTTGGCGGGCGGCCCCTGCTCGTGCGCCAATCGTCTGGGCTTGCTCCCCGGCGTCACCAGCTGGACCTGCCAGCCGGCTGTCGCATCGCGAACGGCGGTCCAGTAGTTCGTCAGCCCGTCCTCGAGGGGGCTCGATAAGCGGCGATCGTCCATCACGAGTTTGCCTGCGTGATCGACGGTGACGCCGGTGATCTTCTCCGGATCGGCGGCGAGCATCTTCATGTCCGGGTCGCGCAGCACCACGGCAGTCACGGGACGCCCGCCCGCTTCATCGACCTTCTTACGGATCACCGGTGCGGTTATCAGCGGAGCGATCGGCTCGATGGCGTGCGCGAGCGAGGTGATCGCGGCGTCCGACTTGCGTCCCGCGGCTTTCGGATCGAAGACGATCTCATTGACCGGCTCCATCTTCATGAAGACTTTGCCGGTCCGGCTGTCGACCGTTGGTGCGGGCGTCGCGTCGGTGCGAACCTTCTGCAGCCGGGATCCGGCAGGCATGTCCGGGTAGACGAGGCCGGGCTCCCACTGGACTTTCCACCCGCTCGACAGTTCGCGCGCCGTGCCGGAGGTGTCGGTCTCGAACGTCCCCTGGCCAGGCCAGACCCACGTGGTCTTCATGGTGAACGACGCCGTGCCGTCGCTGTATTCGATCGGCTTGTTCACCGTGGTCTCGACAGTCTTCGCCCCCATGCCCGCGAAGGTCGCGCCGAGTGACTCCGCGGCGGGCTCGGGCGCCGTTGTCAGGCCGGACGCAGCCTCGACGTCCTGGTCTCCGATCGCCGAGGCGAAATCGCCGACGATGCTCGCCACGTCGGTGCCGTCCCCCGACCCGCACCCCGTGACCACTGTCAGTGCGACGGCAGCGGCCACCGCCGCAGCTGCCGCGCTGTATCCCCTCCACACCATGACACCAATTTTCACTCTTTTCACATGCGTTTCATCGCACGTGGCCTTACATTCGTGACTCGTTGTGGTCACGATTTCGCATCGCCACCGCTTGAATGGTGCAACGTGGCCCTGTCCGCATAATAGATGTATGTGTCCGACGATTCAGCGCGCTGCCGAACGTGTCTCCACCCAGACCGATTGGCTCACGTCGGCGCACAGCTTCTCGTTCGGCGACCACTACGATCCGTCGAACACCCACCACGGCGCCCTGATGGTGCACAACGAGGACACGATAGGCGCCGGACAGGGGTTCGACACCCATCCGCACGCCGAGACCGAGATCGTGACCTGGGTGCTGTCCGGGTCGCTCGTCCACCAGGACTCCGAAGGGAACTCCGGCGTCATCCATCCGGGCCTCGCGCAGCGGATGAGCGCGGGGACCGGCATCCTGCACTCTGAGCGCAACGACCGCGCGGAATCGACGGACCCGGTGCATCTGATCCAGATGTGGGTGTGGCCCGACGAGAGCGGACTCGACCCGGGGTACGAGCAGCGCGACATCACCGCCGACCTCACTCCCGGGTCTCTCGTTCCGGTCGCGTCCGGCGACCCGTCTCACGACTCGGCGATCCGTATCGCCAATTCGGGTGCAACGCTGTACGCGCTCCGGTTGAACGCCGGAGGGTCAGCCACGATTCCGGCCGGGCGCTTCACCCACCTATTCGTCACCTCCGGTTCGATCACCGTCGACGGCGAGCGTCTCGACACAGCCGATGCGTTGCGTGCCACCGACTTCGGCGGCACGACGCTCCGCGCCGCCACCGAAGCCGAAGTCCTCATCTGGTCCATGTCCAAGCGTCTGGGGCAGTGGTGACCGGCCGCCACCGCTGGTCGAGGCCCCATCGGTAGTCGAACAGGGTCGACACCATGCACTATGGAGTGCGTGACTATCGAACAGACCTCCGGACTGGACCTGGAAGGGGTCGACCCCGCGGTGCGCGTCGCCGACGACCTCTTCTCGCACGTGAACGGCAAGTGGCTTGAGACGCACGAGATCCCGGGCGACCGCAGCATCGACGGCGCGTTCCACGTGCTGCGCGACAACGCCGAAGCCGATGTCCGTGCGATCGTCGAGGAGTGCGCCGATAACCCCGGCGACGATGCGACGTCGACGCTGATCGGTGATCTTTACGCCTCGTTCATGGATACCGAGCGCATCGAGGAGCTCGGTCTCACTGCGATCGACGACTACCTCACGGCGATCGCGACCATCGCCTCCCCCGCCGACCTCGCCCGGACCCTCGGCTCGTTGCAGCGGGTCGGTGTGCGCGGCCTGTTCGGCTTCTACGTGGACACGGACGCCCGCAAGTCCGACCGTTACCTCGTGCACGTCGGCCAGGGCGGTCTCGGGCTGCCCGACGAGTCGTACTACCGCGAGGAGAACCACGCACAGACGCTGGTCGCGTACCGCACGCATGTGGCTGCGATGTTCGCGCTGGCAGGCATCGACGATCCGGACGGCGCCGCGGCGACGGTCGTCGACCTGGAAACGCAGATCGCCAGCCACCACTGGGATGTGGTGGCTCGCCGCGACGCCGAGGCCACCTACAACCTGCGGACGCTCACCGAATTCACCGACGGCGCTGCGGGTTTCGACGTCGCGGCATGGCTGCTCGGGCTGGCCGCGCCGACCGAAGAGACGTTCGCCGAGGTCGTCGTCGGCCAGCCGTCATTCTTCGCCGGTGCAGGCGAGCTCATCGCGTCGCGACCGCTCGACGACTGGAAGACGTGGCTGCGGTGGAAGCTGCTGAACTCGGCGGCCCCCTACCTGTCGAGTGCGTTCGTCGACGAGAACTTCGCGTTCTACGGGACGACGCTGACCGGAGCCGAGGAGATCCGCGACCGGTGGAAGCGCGGTGTGGGCTTCGTCGAGTCGAGTGCGGGCTTCGCGGTCGGCGAATTGTACGTGGCCAAGCACTTCCCGCCCGCAGCGAAGGCCCGGATGGACGAGTTGATCGCGAATCTCGTCGAGGCGTACCGCCGCAACATCTCCGACCTCGAGTGGATGACGCCGGAGACCCGAGCACGCGCATTGGCCAAGCTCGAACAGTTCACCCCGAAGATCGGCTACCCGGCGACGTGGATCGACTATTCGACGTTGGCAGCCGACCGCGGCGACCTGATCGGAAACCTGCGTCGCGCGTCGTCGTTCGAGACGTCGCGCGAGCTCGCGAAGATCGGACAGCCGGTGGACCGCGACGAATGGTTCATGACACCGCAGACGGTGAACGCCTACTACAACCCGGGCATGAACGAGATCGTGTTCCCCGCCGCAATCCTGCAGGCCCCGTTCTTCGACCCGGATGCCGACGACGCCGCGAACTACGGCGGCATCGGGGCGGTGATCGGCCACGAGATCGGCCACGGCTTCGACGATCAGGGCGCCAAGTACGACGGAGACGGCAATCTCGTCGACTGGTGGACCGATGACGACCGCGCGGAGTTCGGCAAGCGCACTGCTGCCCTCGCCGACCAGTACGACCAGTTCACACCCGACGGGTTGGACGAGAAATACAAGGTCAACGGCGAGTTCACCCTCGGCGAGAACATCGGCGATCTGGGCGGACTGTCGATCGCGCTCGTCGCCTACGCGATCTCGACCGAGAGCGCGGGTGAGCCGCCGGTGATCGACGGGTTGACCGGCGAGCAACGTGTGTTCTTCAGCTGGGCGCAGATCTGGCGGACCAAGACCCGCGACGCCGAAGCCATTCGCCGTCTCTCGATCGACCCGCACAGCCCGCCTGAGTTCCGATGCAACGGCGTCGTCCGCAACGTCGACGCGTTCTACGCGGCATTCGACGTAGCCCCCGGCGATGCGCTGTACCTGGATCCTGCTGAGCGCGTCCGAATCTGGTAACGCCCACCGCGGTTCTTGGGAAATGCCTGTCACGAGCGGTAGACAGTTCACATGACTTCTCGTCGGCCAGTCCGCGTCCTCGTTCCCGCACTGGCGCTGCTCGTCTGGCTGGTCCTCGCCGCGGTTACCGGCCCGCTCGCCGGTAAACTCAGCCAGGTCACCACCGACGACGCGAGCGCATTCCTCCCGTCGTCCGCCGAATCGACGCAGGTGCAGGCACTGCTTCCCGAGTTCACCGACACCGAATACTTCCCGGCGATCGTCGTCGCCGAGAACACGAGCGGGTGGACAGCTGCCGATTCCGCATATCTGTCCGACGCGGTCGCACCGCTGCAGGGCGCCGAGGACTTCGCGCCGCGATTCTCGCCGCCGATCGTCTCCGACGACGGGCAGGCCGCACAGTTGATCGTCCCGGTCGCCACGGACGGCGAGACCGCCGATGCGGTCGACAAGCTGCAGGATGCGCTCGCCGATCCGCCGTCCGGAGTCACGGTCGCGATGACCGGCCCCGCGGTGCAGGCCGCGGACCTCTCCGGAGCGTTCGCGGGCATCGACGGCATCCTGCTGTTGGTGGCCGGGGTCCTCGTCTTGATCATCCTGGTCGTCGTCTATCGGTCGCCGATCCTGCCGATCATCGTCCTGTTGTCCGCGGTCTTCGGCCTCGCGCTCGCCTGCGGCTGCGTCTACGCACTCGCCGACAGCGGTGCCCTCGAACTCAACGGGCAGAGCCAAGGCATCTTGTTCATCCTCGTGTTCGGCGCCGCAACCGATTACGCGCTGCTGCTGGTGGCCCGTTATCGGGAGCACCTGACCGAGGAAGACGATCCGCGGCGGGCGCTGATGACCGCGTGGCGGGCTACGCTGCCGCCGATCGCGGCATCGGCCGGCACGGTGATCCTCGGCGTGCTGTGCCTGCTGTTCTCCGACCTCAACTCCAATCGGAGCCTTGGCCCAATCGCGGCGATCGGCGTCGCCGCGTCCTTCCTCGTGTCCATCACCTTCCTCCCCGCAGCGCTCGCGCTCCTGGGCCGTACCGCGTTCTGGCCGCGCCGCCCGACGACCGGCGACACCACTGAGCCGCATCGCCTGTGGAAACGGGTGGCCGACATGGTGGCGGCGGCGCCCCGCCGCACCTGGGCCGCGACACTCGTCATCCTGATCATCGGTGCGGCGTTCGCTCCAATGTTCCGGTCCGACGGTGTCGCGACCACCGACTTCTTCCTCGGCGACGCCGAATCGGTGACGGGCGCCGAACTGCACGACGCGCACTTCGATGCCGGCGCTGGATCTCCGACGTGGGTCATCGCGCCGGCCGCCGACGCCGACCAGGCTGCAGCGATCGTCCGACAGGTGCCGGGCGTCGCCTCAGCCGACGTGTTGACCGCTGACGGCGCACCGGTCGTCCACGGAGCGGACGGCACGCGCGCGCTCGCCGCGGTGCAGGCCACGCTCGCCGACGACCCGGACTCGCTGACCGCGCAGGACACGGTCGTCGCGATCCGCGACGCCGTCGGGGAGGACGTCATGGTCGGCGGCCCGACCGCCATCGACCTCGACACTCGTGTCACCGCGCGTCACGACCGGAATCTGGTGATCCCGCTCGTGCTGATCGTGGTGTTGGCGGTCCTCATCCTGCTGTTACGGTCGTTGGCCGCACCACTGCTGCTCCTGGGCACCACGGTGTTGTCGTTCGCGACCACGCTCGGTGTGGGTGCTCTGCTGTTCAACGGCCCGTTCGACTTCCCCGGTGCCGACCCCGTCGTCCCGCTGTTCGCGTTCGTGTTTCTCGTCGCGCTCGGCGTGGACTACAACATCTTCTTGATGACACGAGCCCGAGAGGAGGCTGGGCGGATCGGCACACGCGACGGCATGCTGTCGGCGTTGACCAGCACCGGCGGGGTGATCAGCGCCGCGGGCATCGTGCTCGCGGCGACGTTCGCCGCGCTGGCGGTGATCCCGCTGCTGTTCCTCGCCCAAGTCGCGTTCCTCGTCGCGTTCGGCGTCCTCGTCGACACGCTGATCGTTCGGTCCCTGCTGGTTCCGGCCGTCACCCTCGATGTCGGACGCCGGATCTGGTTCCCGTCGAAACTGTCGAAGGAGTAACGTTCACCGCTTCGCCACGGCCCGGCGCCTGGTCGTTACCGACGAAGCACGCGGCGGCACCGACCACCAGCCCGAGCACGACCCCGATGTCCGGACGTTCGCCGAGGATCGCCCATGTCAACAGTGCTGCGATCGACGGTATGACGCCGAACAGCAGCGATACGGCGGCCGCGCCTGCCTGCCGTATGGCTGCGAGGTACAGGGTGGCCGCGATCACCGAGTTCGCGATCACGAGGACGACGATCGTCCAGACGGCCTGGGCCGGGTCGGAGACGTGCTGCGGGGTGGCCGTCGCGAACACGAGTGCGGGAACGAGGGCGACGCCGACACCGATGGTGTTCACTGCGATCGGATGCCCCTGCGTCAGGTAGCGCTGCTGATAGACGCCGCCGACGGCCAGCCCGATCACCGCGACGACGACCCAGGCGACCGCGGCGTCGACGTGTCCGACATCCATGACGCGCCCGGCGAACGCGATGCCGACGGCCGCCAGCGCCAGCACCGTCGCCGCGATCCGGCGCCGCGACAACCTCTCCCGGAGCATCATCCCGGCCGCGGCGGCGGTGACCACCGGATTCATCGCGATGACGAGCGCGACGAGGACCGGTGACACTCCCGCGTACATCGCCTCGTAGCAGCCGACGAACTGCACTCCCTGGCTCAGGAATCCGACGACGACCGCGTGCCACGCCTGGACGCCACGCGGCCACTCCAGTCGCGCGACCGCGACGATCGCCGCGAGGATCACCGCCGACGCCACGAACCGTGAGACAAGCACCGTGCCGGGCGTCGCCGCGCGAACGGCCGCGGCACCGACCGGGTAACCGAGCGCGTAGAAGAAGGCTGTCGATGCGCCGAGCGGAACGGAGAGTCTCACCCCTCAACGGTGACCGTCGCCGGGGCGCCCCGTCCAACGACGATCAATACTCGATCCGATCAGTGATACTTATCGTTCGCACATGTGTGGCTACACTCGACTTCATGGGCAGGACGTTCGACATCATTCCGTTGCGCTCACTCGTCGCCGTCGCCGCGACCGGCGGAGTCCATCGTGCCGCCACGTCGTTGGCGCTCACCCAGTCAGCGGTCAGCCAACACCTTCGACGGCTCGAACGTGAGGCGGGGCGCCCACTCGTCCGACGGGACGGCCGCGGCATCGCGTTCACTCCGGCAGGCGAAGAACTGCTCTCGCACGCCCGCGCGATCCTCGTCGCACACGACGCCGCGGTCGCCCGTTTCGAGTCCACACGCGAAACGGCCGTGGTGATCGGGGCCGCGCAGAACAGTTCCGCAGTGGTGCTGCCGATGGTCATCGGGAGGCTGCGCGAGAGTTTCCCCGGCACCGAGGTCCGCATCCATCTCGACCGGAACGCCACCGTCCGATCCATGCTCGACTCGGGAAGCGTCGACGTCGCCGTCACCACCCGGATCGCACCTGAACTGCGGGCACGCACCGAAGGGTTTCGGCTGCGCTGGCTGTGGTCGGCCCACCACGGGCAACCCGATCCGGGCACGGTGATGCCGATCATCACATTCTCGGCGCCGTGCACGCTCCGTCAGCCGAGCTTCGACGCGTTCAGCGGAACGCCTGGGGGTTGGCATGTCGCGGCGGAAGTCACTGATCTGGCCACCGGACTTGAAGCGGCCCGCGCAGGCGTCGGCGCGATGCTGGTCCCGGTTCTCGACCGGCTGCCCGACGGCGTCGTCGCACTGCGCTGCGCGCCGCCAACTCCGGCAATCCAATTGGGCGTGGCCTACACCGAACGGACCCGCACCGAGGTTCGAGAGACGATCACCAAGGTTCTCGGCGAACAACTCGGTCCCGAACGCGTCGAGATGCTGCACAACGCCAGCTTCCCGATGCCTGCGTGAGCTGTCCAGCGCACGGACGTCGTCACGCGTCGGCGTTGCCCGCCTTCCAGGTCTTCCACGGAACCGCCCAGTCGCCGTAGGTGTCCCACACCGGCAGTTCGGGCCCACCCGAATTGGTGATCTCGACGACGTCGCCGATGTGGAAGTGGTCGAACATCCACTGCGCGTTCTCGTCACTCAGGTTGACGCAGCCATGCGACACGTTCGACGACCCCTGCTGGCCCGTCGACCATGGCGCGGCGTGCACGAACTCGCCGTCGTTGGAGATGCGGAGATTCTTGTAGACGGTCTCTTTGTAATAGCCTGGATCGCCTGCGCAGACACCGTACGTGCAGGAGTCCATCACGACGCTGTCGAGTCGTTCGGAAACGACATGGGGACCCACGTGAGACGGTGTGCTCGGTTCACCGAGACTCATCGGCATCTGCTTGACCTGCTCGCCGTTGTGGAAGACGGTGAGCAGTTCGGTCGCGCCATCGGCCTTGGCGACCCACGAGTCGTGGACCGTGTAGTCGACCGCGGTGTCTTCGGCCCCGTAGATCCCGTCGCCGAGGTCCAGGCCGTAGATGTTCGCCTCGATGTGGATCTTGGTGCCGGGCTCCCAGTAGTCCTTGGCGCGGTAGTGGACATTCTGGTCGTCGGTCCAGTACCACGCACCGGGCTGATTCGGAGTCGTCGTCACCTTTAGTCGCTTCTCGACCTCCGCCCTGTTGGTCACCGGTTTGGTGAACTGGAAGACCATCGGCTGACCGACGCCGATCCCCTGGTCCGCGACGACCTCCGGCGCGGGCACCACGTTGGCGTACGCGGTGTCGGCCGGGTCGATGGTGGACACGGTGAACGTCTTGCGCGTGTGCTTGCCGTCGTCGTTCACCGCGTCCGCGGCCACCGTGTACTCGGTTCCGTAGCCGAGATCCTCGGTGGTGTGCCAGGCCGCGCCGCCCTCGGTCGAGACGCCGTCGACCTTCTCGCCGCTGCGGTTGCTGACCGTGACCGTCGCGAGGTCGCCGCCGGTGACCCGCAGCAGGATCTCGTCGGTCGGATTGACCTTCTTCGCCGGACTGGCCAACGAGACCTGCGCGGGAGGCGCCGCGGGGGCCTCATCGGCGCCGCAGGCCGCCGCGAGGAGCGCGACCGCGAACACGCACAGTGCGACGACGACGCGCGAGTACCTCCGCGCCATCACTGCTCGCCGTCGATGACCGTGAGAACGCTCGCGGTACCCGCTGCCGCTGCCGCCGTCACTGCGAGCACCGACGGCCAGGCACCGATCTTCTTGGCGAGCGGATGAGACGCTCCGAACGCACCCAGGTAAGCGGCAGCCAGACCGACCGTCACCACGGGACCTCGGGCGAGCCACGACCGGCCCGCTGCGACACCTGCCGCCGCGAGCACGACACCACCGAGTGCACGTCGACCCGAGTACCGGGCGACGGTGTAACCACCGACCAGACCTGCCGCGACGACGGGAACTGAAGAATCGATCTGCATACTCGACAGGATACTCCGGGCAGAAAAGTAGAACAGGTTCTATTCTGTTGGTATGGACGTGACATATGAGGGAACCCGACGCGAAATCGCCACCGACGAGGGCGTCATCGTGTACCACGAGGCAGGCGAGCACAACGACGACGCACTGCTGCTTCTCCACGGGAGCGGACCGGGCGTCACCGGGTGGCGGAACTACCGCGGAAACCTGGAGTACTTCGCCCGGACGCACCACTGCTACATCGTCGAATTCCCCGGGTTCGGGGTATCCGACGCGGTCGAGGGGCACCCCGTGCTGACCGCCGGCTCGTCGGTCATCCGATTCATGGATGCGCTCGGCATCGAATCGGCCGCGATGATCGGCAACTCGATGGGCGGCGTCGTCGGCGTCAACCTCGCGATCAAGCACCCAGACCGCGTGCGGAAGCTCGTCACCATCGGCGGTGTCGGGCCGAACATCTTCAGCTCCAGCCCTTCTGAAGGATTGCGCCTACTCCAGGAGTTCACCGACGCCCCCGATCGCGACAAGCTGGTCCGCTGGTTGAACGCGATGGTCTACGACCGTGCCCTCGTCACCGACGAGCTGATCGAGGAACGATGGGAGGCCGCAATCAACCCGGACGCGGCCAAGACCGCGGCCATGATGTACGGGTCCGCGGCGTTCGAGATGCAGCAGAAGTTCCTCGCCGACGCCGACTTCCCGCCCTACTGGGCGATGATGCACAAGGTCAAGTGCCCGACCCTGTTGACGTGGGGCCGCGACGATCGGGTCAGCCCGCCCGACATGTCGCTCGCGCCGATGCGATTGATCCCTGACGCCCAGCTCAACATCTTCCCCAAGTGCGGCCACTGGGTGATGATCGAGGCGAAGGCGGCGTTCGAGGCGTCAGTGACGGCGTTCCTGGATCAGTAAATGTTGCTGGCCCAGTGAATTACTGGGCACGCCTCTGAATTACTGGGCACGCCTCGCTCCGGTGATGGCGGGCGTCATCACCGAAGCGAGGTCGGCGGCGACGTCGAAGTCCGCTTCGGGCGGCATCGAGACGTAGCTGAGCGCCATCCGCGTGATCATGCGCGCGATCCGACCGGACGCCTCGGCAGGCAACGCGATCCACGACTCTTGCAGGAGTGCGTCGAGGTTGGCCGACGCCGATTCGATGAGTGGGGCCGAGTCGGTGGTGATGAGCCTGAGTAGGTCGGGTTTCGCGTCGCCGCTCAGCAGCGAGGCGATCATGGGGTCCTGCCCGGCGCTGGCGAAGAATCCCGCGAACCCAGCGGTGAACGCTGCTTCGACGTCGTCCGGTGTGGCTTCGACAGCGGCCGAGATCTCCGCGGTGAACTCGTCGACCAGGCGCAGCGCGTACGCCTGCGCCAAGCCGTTGCGGGAGGAGAACTCGTTGTAGACGGTCTGCCTACTGACGCCCGCGAACCGCGCGACGTCGTTCATGGTGACCTGCGCCCAGTCCTTCTCCATGAGGAGTTCCCGGAGACCGTCCAGCAGCGAGTTCCGGAGAAGCCGCTTGCTCGCCGTCGCGTACGACGGTCGGTCCCGGGTCGGAGTGCTCACATCGACAAGCCTACGGCGTTCTCGGACAAGCCTACGGCGATCTCGGAGCGGAGCTCCCGCGCGGCCGCCGCCCGACCGACGGCCACCGCGCCGACCAGGCGGCCGTCGACGCTCACACGGATGCTCGCGTCGGCGTCGTCGAGGGACCCGTCGACGTGCACCGTGCCGTCGACCGACGGCCATCCGACCATCTGAACGTTGATCCCGTACTGCACTGTCCAGGCACGTGGCACGTCGACGAAGCCGTCGGGGCGACCTCCGTCGAGGTGTGCGAGCACCGAGACCGCAACGGCCCTGCCGTGATCGGTCGCCCCGAACCAGTGTCCGCCGAGCGACCGCCGGCCGGTCAACGCATCGGGTAGAGCGGCCGCGTCACCGGCGGCGAACACGTTCGGGGTAGCGGTCGCGAAGCACCGGTCGACGATGATCCCTTCATCAATCGTCTCGATGCCGGCCGCCTGCGCGAGGGTGACGTTCGGCGTCATCCCGACCGCCGCGACGACCGGCCCCTCGATCTCGGAGCCCTCGTCGAGCGTGATCGCCCGCGCCGATGCCGCGCGCACTCGGGCGCCGAGCCTCACCGACGCCCCGTGGCTCTCGTGGAGTCGCAGGAACCAGTCCGACACGACGGCGGGCGCAACCCGCCCGAGGAGCCTCTCGGCTGCTTCGACGACGTCGACGGACGCGCCGTGCGTGGCAGCCGACGCCGCCAACTCGAGTCCGATGAGCCCGCCGCCGACCACCGCGAGTCGACCGGACTCGTCGACCGCACGACGCACCGCGAGCGCATCGGACAGGGTCCGCACCGAATGCACGTCCCCGCCGAGCCAGTCCGGCCTCGCCGAGTCCGCTCCGGTCGCCAGAACCAGTGCCCGGTAACCGATCTCCCGGCCGTCGTCGCAGACGACGACGCGTCGCGGGGTGTCGATCGCAGTGACGGCGACACCGCGGACGAGGTCGATGCCCCGCTCGGGCCAGACGGCAGGCTTCTGCAGCATGATCCGCTCGAGTGAGAGGTCTGCGGCCAGCAGGTCCTTGGTGAGTGCGGTACGCCGGTAGGGATGCTCGGCCTCCTCTCCGATCAGCGTGATCGGACCGTCGAATCCGCTGCTGCGCAGGGTCGTCGCCGCGGTGACACCTGCGGTGCCCGCGCCGACGATGACGATGGCTTCGGCGGTCACGGCCGTGCGATCTCGACCATGTCGAAGTCGGCCTTCGCGGCGCCACAGTCCGGACAGGTCCAGTCGTCGGGGATATCGTCCCAGCGGGTGCCGGGCTCGATCCCGTCCTCCGGCCAGCCTTCCGCCTCGTCGTACTCGAATCCGCACTGAGCGCACTGGTACAGCTTGAAGTTCATGTCATGCTCCGATCTCGATGAAGTCGGCCTTCTCACGGACCCCGCAGTCGGGGCACGGCCAGTCGTCGGGGATGGCGGTCCACGCAGTCCCCGCGGGGTATCCCTCGCGCGGTGCGCCGACCGTCTCGTCGTAGGTGTAGTCGCAGACTTCGCAGCGGTAAGCAGCCATGATCACGCCTGCCCGTACTTCGCGAGGAGGCGAGTCTCCTTGCCCGGCTGCAGATTCGCCCGGGTCAGGTCACCGTCGTAATGGGCGACGACTCGCTTGTCCATGATCTTCCGCCAGATCGGCGGGAAGTAGGCGACGGTGATCATGCTGGCATAGCCGGACGGCAAGTTCGGCGCCTCGTCGAAACTGCGGAGCGTCTGGTAGCGGCGGGTCGGATTCGCGTGATGGTCACTGTGTCGCTGCAGGTGGTACAGGAAGATGTTGGTGCAGATGTGGTCGCTGTTCCAACTGTGCAACGGTGAGCAGCGCTCGTAGCGGCCGCGTTCGTTCTGCTTGCGGCGCAGCCCGTAGTGCTCGAGGTAGTTGACGGTCTCGAGCAGCGAGAAACCGTAGATCGCCTGGATCACCATGTACGGCAGGATCTGCCACCCGAAGATCGCGGCGAGCGCACCCCACAGCACCACCGACATGGCCCACGCGTTGAGGACGTCGTTGGTCGGGTGGAAGACTGGTTTGCCGACCTTTCGCAGACGGTTCGCTTCGAGGGCCCATGCCGACTTCAGGCTGCCGAACACGCTGCGCGGCAAGAAGGTCCAGAACGTCTCACCGAACCGCGAGCTCGCCGGATCCTCGGGGGTCGCGACGCGGACGTGGTGGCCGCGGTTGTGCTCGATGAAGAAGTGGCCGTAGAAAGTCTGCGCGAGGGTGATCTTCGAGAGCCAGCGCTCCAACGACACCTTCTTATGGCCGAGCTCGTGCGCGGTGTTGATGCCGATGCCGCCCATCGCGCCGATCGAGATGGCGAGGCCGATCTTCGAGGCGATTCCCAGCGAACCGCCGTCGACTCCGAGCCAGCTCAGGTCGCCGAATCGCCCGCCGGGCCCGGCCGTCCACAGATACGCGGCGAAGACGAGGCTCGCGAACTGAAACGGGATGTAGGCGTACGTGCAGTAGCGGTAATACTTGTCCGCCTCCAACTGCTCCATCAGTTCCTCGGGCGGATTCTGTCCGTCCGGCCCGAAGAAGATGTCGAGGATCGGCAGCAGCACGTAGATCAGGATCGGGCCGATCCACCACCAGACCGGCGAGACGGCTCCGAGCCATCCCACATCGAGTGTGTCGCCGAGCCAGTTCATCAATGCGATCAGTCCGGTCGCCAAGAAGACCGAAGTGGGCGGGATCAGCCCCAGCAACCAGAGGTGACGCTTCTTGTCGCGCCACGCTGTCGCATCGACCGGGCTCTCGTCGAGTGTCGGGTTCGCCATCATTCTCCTCCTGGGCTGACGATCAAGTGATGTTGACATTAGTCGTTGTTACGTACGTTGTCTATACATTTGATTGATTTTGTAAACACAACGCGATGTCGATCGGTCGATCGCTGGTATCGGGTGTCGTCCATTCCTCGACGGCACTCGGCACTAGGATCGGCGCATGGAGTTTTCGAGATTCGTCGCGATCGGCGACTCCCAGACCGAAGGCATGTGCGACGAGGTCGCCCCCGACATGTATCGAGGATGGGCGGACCGACTCGCCGACCAGTTGGCCGCGCACAACCCCGCGGTGCGCTACGCGAACCTCGCGATCCGCGGCAAGAACACCCGGAACACGCTCAACGAGCAACTCGAACCCGCACTCGCCCTGAAGCCGGACCTGGTCGCCGCGCCGCTCGGCATGAACGACGTGATCGGCCGGGCCGACCTCGACGTCGTCCACTCCGACCTCGAGCAGATCTACGATGCGCTCGCCGATTCCGGTGCGACGGTGATCGTCTCGACGTTCCCCGACATCGCCCAGATCAATCCGCTCGGCCGCCTCTTCGAGTCGCGACTGTTCGAGATCAACGACATCATGCGCGGCTTCGCGCGTCGCCACGAATTCGTGCTCGTCGACCTTTTCGCCGCGCCGATCCTGCGTGACCGCCGTTCGTGGTCCACGGACCGGCTACACGCGTCGAGCCTCGGCCACGAACGGTTCGCGGCCGGAGCCGCCCACGCGCTCGGCCTGCCCGGCGCCGACCCGGAATGGGGCCGCCCGCTCGATCTCGTCGGCGACCCGCACCCGATACGCCGCACCGCCGACGACGCCCGCTGGCTCGTCGAGTTCTTCAGCCCGTGGATCGTCCGGAAGCTGCGCGGCCGATCACTGGGCGACGGCCGCACTCCGAAGCGCCCCGAACTGACCGCCATCGCGACGCCGATCTCGCATCCGCGGGTCTCGTCGACATCCGCGGCATCTCTGAACGCCGCGAATGTCGGTGAAGCCCGCGCTTAGCCGGAAACGCCAATGAGGACACCGCGACTGTGAATAGCTACAGCTGCGATGTCCTCATTGGGGACTATCTGGTGCGCCCGTAGGGATTCGAACCCCAAACCTTCTGATCCGTAGTCAGATGCTCTATCCGTTGAGCTACGGGCGCGTGGCCCGGATCGAGTGTACCCGATCCGATATTCAGTTCTTCCAAGGCGTGACCTCGGTCGGCGGAGGCGAGAGGATTTGAACCTCCGGTCCCGTTTTAAGCGAGACAACTCATTAGCAGTGAGTCCCATTCGGCCGCTCTGGCACGCCTCCAGCGGAGTTCTTTCCGAACTGCCGAGGCAAAACATTACACAGACACCTCCAGCGGACGCAAATCGGCGGGCGGATGTGCATCGACGCCCTGGTCAGGCATACATTCAAAGGGTGACACCGCGCATGAGACCCGACCTGGAATCCCTGCCCGTCTACGTTCCCGGCAAGACTTTTCCCGGAGCGGTCAAGCTGGCGAGCAACGAGGTCATCCATCCCCCGCTGCCCAGCGTCCTGACGGCCATCGCCGACGCCGCGTCGAACGCCAACCGCTACCCGGACAACGGGATGGTGGAGCTGACCGACGAGCTCGCGAAATCGGTCGGGGTCACCCCGGCCGAGATCCAAGTGGGCTGTGGATCGGTGATCCTGTGCCAGAACCTCATCACCGCGACGTCGGGTCCCGGCGACGAAGTCCTGTTCGCGTGGCGGTCGTTCGAGACGTACCCGCTCGCCACGCGAATCTCCGGCGCGACGCCCGTACAGATCCCGTTGACGGGGGACGGCGTCCACGACCTGGACGCGATGGCCGCGGCGATCACCGAGCGCACCCGCCTGATCTTCGTGTGCAACCCGAACAACCCGACCGGCACAGTCGTCGAAGCACAGGCGCTCCGCCACTTCCTCGAGACCGTGCCCAACCATGTGGTCGTCGCCCTCGACGAGGCCTACTACGAATACATGCGACTCGACGGGCCGCTCGCATACGACGCCCTCGAACTCCGCCGCGAATTCTCGAACCTCGTCGTGCTGCGCACCTTTTCGAAGGCGTACGGACTCGCCGGGCTGCGCATCGGCTACGCGCTCGGCGATCCGACGGTCATCACCGCCCTCGGCAAGATCCACGTGCCGTTCAGCGTGGGCAGCGTCGCCCAGGCCGCCGCAGTGGCGTCCCTGCGCGCCCAGGACCAACTATTGGCCCGCACCGACGCCGTCGTCGCCGAGAGGACCCGCGTGACCGCTCGACTCCGCGCTCTCGGGTACCCCGTGCCGGACTCGCAAGCCAACTTCATCTGGCTCGCCCTCGGCGACCATGCGGCGCCGTTCGCGGCCGCAAGCACCGACGCAGGCGTGATCGTTCGCCCGTACGGCGACGACGGTGTGCGCGTGACCGTCACCGACAAAGCCGAGAACGACGCGTTCCTGGCGTTCGCGCAGGAGTGGGCTCGGCGGTAAGCGTCAGAGAGCTGGGGCGATGGCCTGCCACGCGAGAGGCAGGTCCTGCTTCCAGTAGTCCCAGCGGTGCGTGCCGATGAGACGGAAGTTCGATTGGAACGGCACGTTCTCGACGCGCAGTTTGGCGGCGAACTCGAGCGAACAGCGATTCGCACCGACTTCGAGCGCCGAGCCCGCGGCGATCTGGGCGTCCACCGGTCCGTCTTTGGGGTCGATGTCCGCAGTCAAGTCGAGCGGGCCGACCGCACCCGAACCCGACGACAGGAAGATCGCCTTGCCGCGCAGAGCGTCGATCCGGTACGCGGGGTCGTGCGCCCGCCACGTCGCACCGCCGGGCCTGCCCCACATCTTGGTGGCGTCTGCGCCGGTCTGTGCGAGCGTCGCACGGACGTAAGCCTCGTTCGCGGGGCCGGTCACCGGTGGGCATCCACTGAGCGAGGCCACCCCCTGATACAGGTCCGGATGCCGAGTGGCCAGGGCGAACGCCGCCTGGCCGCCCATCGACAGACCGAGCACACCGTTGCGGCCCGAACCCGAGAACTTCTTGTCGATGAGCGGCGGCAGCTCCTTGGTCAGGAATGTCTCCCATTGCGGCTTGCCGACCGCCTTGTCCTTGCTCTTCCAGTTCGTGTAGAACGATGCCTCACCGCCCGCGGGGAGCACGACGTTCACGTTGCGTCCGGCGAAGTAGCGGCCCGCACCGCCCTTGGTGATCCAGTCGCTCACTTTCTCGCCCGCGTCGGCGCCGTCGAGCATGTACAACGCGGGACGCTCGGCGGTGCCTCCCGGCGTCAGTACCGTGACCCTCATCTTCTTGCCCATGGACGGGGAGTTCACCGTCAGGTCGACGCGATACGTCGTCACCTTCTTCAGCGCCACGATCCGCGCGACGTCCTTCTTCGACGGAGCAGCGTCAGCAACCGTAGCCGGAACCAATGCTGCAACAGCAGCCACAGCAGCTACAACTGCGACACGTCGGGTAGATCGAATGGACCACATGGACGCTAAGAGTACCTAATCGAACCGGAAAACCGATGTCCGTACTTTAAAGACTTCTCGACGGGGTCGTTTCGTCGCACCGTGGCTAGACTGCGCGGATGACCGATCCCGCGTTCGCGTACGTCGCTCAGGTTCCCGTCCGGTGGTCCGACATGGACGCGTTCGGGCACATCAACCACGCACGCATTGTCACCCTGATGGAAGAAGCGCGGATCTCGTGGCTGCTCAGCGCGGGCGACGAGTACGCGCCGCTCATCAAGAGCGCGATGATCGTCCACGTCGACATCCGCTATCAGGGGCAGCTCCGCCACGACGACTCGCCGGTGCGCATCGGCATGTGGATCAAAGGGCACCGTTCCGTCGACTTCACCATTGGGTACGAGATCCGCGGCGCACAGACCGGCGACGACGCGAGGCCCGAGTGCGTGGCGAGCACGCAGATGGCCGTCGTCGACATCGAGAACCACCGACTGCGGCGACTGACCGATGTGGAGAAGGGACACTTGAAGGATTGGGGCAGGACGCCGTGAGCTGTTCTACGGCTCGTAGCGCTGCCCAAGCTCACGCTGCACGCCCGGCCCCAGCTGGGCGATGTTGCCCTGCAACACATCTCGGTAGACGCGGAGTTGTTCTTCACCGCTGCGCACCTGTTGGGACAGACGGCGGGTGTGGTCGGCCCCGAGCTCCCGGTCCCCGGACCGCGACAACAGGTGATCGATGCGGGCGTCGATCGTCGACGCCCTGTCGAACTCGTCGAGCAGCCGGAGTTCGCTCGCCGCGGACTCGACGGTCGCCGCGATCTCACTGAACGCGTGGACGCGGTCGACCAGCTCAGACCACACCGGCCGGAGCGCGTTCTCACGGGCCTCGATGTGCGCGATGAACCCGGCGTCGAATCCGCCGTTGTGCCTGGCCTGGTCGAGGTCGACGCGCAGCGCGCGCAGCGCGACGATGTCCGACGCGATCTCAGCGAGCTCTGCGTGCAGATTCACCTGGACGCGCTGCATCTCGAAGTGGTCCGACAGCCACGCAGGGTTGGCGCGGATCCGGTCGTAGTAGTGGCCCGCGACGAACAGCAGCGTCTCGTAACCGTCGGCGAACGAGGCGCCGCGCGACGATGTTCCGGCGGCGACGGCATCGGGACCGAACACCTGCGCCGCCATCTCCTCCACCTGCCTGCGCGGTCCGCGGCCACCGACCTGTCCGACGACGCCGACGAACTTGTCGAACACATCCGTGCCGGCTTTGCGTGCTCCGGTCGGGCGATTCGGGACGGGCGTGCACAGCAGCCCGGAGAACAACTGCTCACGCTCGTCGATCTCGAGGTAGACGTTCTCGCGGCGTTCCCGTCGCACCGCACGGGTCCCGCTCGGCATCACGCCCTTGGCGACGACGACGGCGCGGTGTGCGTCCTCGCGGCGACGGTTCAGCGCCGCCAACCGCGACCGGACGATCGGCACGACGAGGCCGGGCAGCACCGTGGTGTCGAGGTACTTCTCCGCATGCAGGATGCTGCGCTGCACGCGCCGCAGTTCGCTGTAACCGTTCGACGGAGACGGCAGCGGGAGATTCAAGGACGCGCGCCGCACGAGCGTGCCGCGCGCGGTCGGCGTCAAATAGCCGGACGCGATGAGCAGACTTCCGAGGTCGGAGAGTTCGGGCGGCTGCCCGGGCACCCGAGCGTCGCTGGTCCATTGCCGGAGATCGGCAGCGGTGACCGAACGGTTGGGTGCAGACATGACATCATGTTACCGGTGGTCGGCCCGCGCTCCAGGAGGTCTGCGTCACTGGTGGCCGGTGCGTGAGCAAGTCACCTCCCCAACATCGCCTCCCCAACATCGCCTCCACAGCATCACCTCCATAGGGGCGACGTCGCCCGATGCAGAACCCACGCGATCGGCACGCTGATCGCGCTGGTCACCACGAACGCGAACAACACCGAGCCGGTGAACACCCGATAGCCGCGCAGGTCCATCACCAGTTCCAACACCATGACGTGGACCAGGAAGAACTCGTACGAGATCTCGCCGAGCCAGACCATCGGTCGCGACCGGCACAACCGGGACCACCAGTCGGACGAGCCGACCACGAGCGGGCCGATCAGACCGACGGCGACCACCGCGTACAGCGTGTGTTTGGCGACCGCCGCACCCGCATCGTTCGGGACGATCGTCGCCTCGCCTGCGAACGCCCCCGCCGACAGGACGAACGCGCCGGCGGCTACTGCGACGCTCGGGGTGGCCGGCCACGAACGGATCAGCCGGCCGAGCACAGCGAGCAGCATGCCTGCGACGAACCAACTGGCGAACGCCGGCGCCCACAGTCGAGCGGTCGGATCCACTCCGTCACCGTGCGTCGCGAACGTCCAGACCGGCGAGACGAGCAGCAGCCCGCCGAGGACCACGATCAACAGGTCCGGCCGCCACCGGTCCCGGCACACGTAACGCGCCAACGGCCAGGCGATCACCGGCAGCGCGACGTAGTAGACAACCTCCGCGGCCAGACTCCACATCTGGGTGAGTCCCGTGTGCAAGTGGCCGAACCCGTACACCTGCGTCAACGTGAGGTTCCGAATCAGCCCCGACATCCCGTGTCCGAGATCCGACGAGTCGGTGCGGAACACGAAGATGACGTAGACCGCGCCGACCGTCATCACGTACGCGGGCATGATCCGACGGACCCGATGCCACGCATACCTGCGAAGCGGCGGATAAACGCTGCTCTCGGCTCGCAGCGACCGCACCCACGGCGAGAACAGCAGATACCCGGACAGGACGAAGAAGATCGTCACCCCGACTTCGAACCGCGCGAAGAGCCTGCCCGCGTAGTCGTCGGTGTAGTGGCCGGTCCAGAACGCCGCGTGGGTGAGGCACACCGTCGCCGCGGCGACCGTGCGGATTCCGGTGAGCGCAGGCTTGCGTCCCGAGTCCGGCACCCCACCGGCCGACGCGATCAGATCCAGCCTCGCTCGTGGGCGACCCGGGCGGCCTCGGCGCGCGTCGACGTACCCGTCTTCCCGATCGCCGACGACAGGTGGTTGCGGACGGTGCCGTGCGACAGATGGACCTGGGCGGCGATCGCGGCGACCGTGCCGCCGGACAGCGCTTCGGTCAGCACGTCCGACTCCCTGCGCGTCAACGGGTTCTCCCCACTCGTCAGGCTCTCAGTCGCGAGGGTCGGATCGATGACGCGCAGCCCGGCGTGGACGCGGCGGACGGCGTCGGCGAGTTCGGCGGCAGGCGTGTCCTTCACAACGAACCCCGAGGCGCCGGCGTCGATGGCACGCCTCAGATAGCCGGGCCTACCGAACGTCGTCACGATCAACGATCGCACGCCGGGCAGCGTCGCGGACACCTGCGCGGCCGCATCGATGCCGTCGATACCCGGCATCTCAATATCGAGCAGACAGACGTGCGCACCGCAGTCCCGCGCCGCGTCGACGACCTCGTCGCCGCGCCCGACCTGGGCCACCACCTGCAGATCCGATTCGAGATCGAGGAGTGCGGCTAGCGCACCGCGGACCAGCGCTTGGTCGTCGGCCAACAGCAGCCGGATCGTCTCACTCACCGGTTCATCCCATCATGAGCGGCCCCGTCGTGTTCACGCCCGACACGGTCACGAACAGTAGTGGCGCGGACTGTCGCGGTGACCATAGTCACGGTGACGAGCGTCCCGTGCTCGTCGGACTCGACCCGAAGTTCCCCACCCGCGTCGGCGACCCGTTCGGACAACCCGCGCAGACCGTTTCCGAATGCGAGCATCGCCGAACCCGTTCCGTCGTCGGCCACGGTGATCTCGTCGCAGCCCACCCGCACCCGGCACGACGACGCCCCACTATGGCGGACGATGTTCGTGACCGCTTCGCGCAGCACCCAGGCGAACAGCGTGGCGTGCGGCGTCCGGGCATCGGCCGGGTCGGGGAGGTCCGCGACGATCCCCGCCGCGGCCAATGCGCTGGCCGCCGACGCGAGACCGCTCGGCAGTTCCGGTGTCCGCAACCGTCCGACCGTCGAACGCACTTCGGCGAGCGCCTCCCTCGACAGCGCGTTGACCTCTGCGATCTCCGCTTTCGCGCGCTCCGGGTCGAGGTCGATGAGCCGGGAGGCGAGTTCGCTCTTCACCGAGATGACGGTCAACGAATGGCCGAGGATGTCGTGGACGTCGCGCGCAACGCTCTCCCGTTCGGCGACCACCGCGAGTTCCGCGTTGAGCTCGCGTTGACGCTCCACGCTCTGTTCCCGGTCGCGTTCGCGTTCGCTGACCGCACGGATCGCGATCATCGTCATACCGATCGCCACCATGATCGCGATCACCCCGAAGTCGACGTCCCACCCGAGCAGTCGCGGCACCAGGTACGACGCTGCGATCAGCGCGAAGATGGCGGCGACCTGCACCCGGCGGGGCGCGATGAACGACACGACCGCCATGAGGAAGCCCGCCAGCGCGAAGGTCTCTTCGTGAATGATCGGGAACAGCAGGCACGCGAGAACGACCAGAACACCGGAGACAGTCCACCGGACCGCGTCATGGTCGGCGTCGGCGCTCGGCACCGCATCCATCAGCAGCATGCACGCCACGAGGTAGACGGTCGCGAAGACTCCGAGATCGACGAGTCCGAGCGCCTTCACGAACGTCGTGTTGTCCGACTGCGCCACCGAGACCACCGGATAGACCAGAAAGATCATCCAGACGGCTCCGAACACCCAACGCCACTGCCGCCACGGCATCCGATCGTCGTCGAAGAACGTCACGATCCGATCGCGGGACAGGAGCGGACTCATCGGTGATCCTTCAACTCAGGTTCTTCGACTGGCGGTTTCTTCTACTGGCGCGCGCTACTGCGAGAGTAGAAGAACGCCGCCGCGACGGCGAACGCCCCGGCCCAGAAAACGATGTTCGCGACCATCACCCACACCGGGATCTGCGTCCCGTACACGGTCATGCCGTCGTCGAGCGGGTAGCGAGCCAGCGAGACCACGCCGAACATCGGCGTGAACTCGGCGATCCGCAGCATCGCACCGCTGAGCGGGACGAACACGTTGCCCGCGAACGCGAGCAACGCGAGGACGCCGCCGAGAGCCTGCATCGCGCCGTCGGACTTGAGGACACTGCCGAGTGCGAGACCGAGCGCCGCGAACGACGCCGACCCGAGCCAGCCGATGCCGAGGCAAGCGACCCACACCCAGATCGGAGCGCTCGCGCCGCTGATCGCGCCGACTATCGCGAGCACCACGACGGGCAATGCGCTCATCACGAGCGCGAGCGCGATCTTCGTCGACACGTACCCGGAGGGTTTGAGGGGCGTCATCATGAGGGTGCGCGTCCAGCCGGCCTGCTGTTCGATGGCGACCGCCGCCGCATTGGACGCCGCAGCCAAGATCGCGCCATAGACGGCCATGCCGACGAGAACGTAGAACGCGACGTTGCCGTCGCCGACACTGTCCTCACTCGATTGAGTAGCGCCGAAGACCAGGTAGAGCAGGGCGGGCATGGCGATGGTGAAGATCATCGCGCGACGGTTCCGTAGTACGCGGCGGACGTCGAACTTCAGGTAGGTCGGCGCAATGGCCGCGCCAGTGAGAACAGACATGTCAGGTTCCTTCGATGAAGTGAGGCGGGTAAGAAGTGAGGCGGGTAGGAGGCCAGGTCGAGTCAGGCGGTGGCAGTCAGGGTGACGAACGCGTCTTCAAGGTTGTGCGCCGCGATCTCGACGTCCCGCGCGTCCGTGCTGGTCAGCAGATGGCGGGCGAGGCAGTCGGAGTCGGGCGACGACAGGTAGAGGCGGCCGCCGCGCCGTTCACGCACCTCCAGGTCGGTAAACACTCGCCGCAGATCCGGGATCGCACCGTCGTCGAGCACCGCGGACACGACGCGACGACTCGCACGCGTGCGGATCTCGGCGGTCGACCCGTCTGCGACGATCCGACCGCCCGCGATCATCACGATCCGGTCGGCGAACGCGTCCGCCTCCTCCAGGTAGTGGGTGGCGAACACGACGGTCCGACCATGCCGCGCATCGGCGCGCATCGCCGCCCAGAACGTACGTCGCGACTCGACGTCCATGCCCGCCGTCGGCTCATCGAGAACGATCAGGTCCGGATCGGGCAGCAGCGCGAGCGCGAACTTGAGGCGTTGCTGTTCGCCGCCGGAGCACCGCGACACCTTGCGGTCGGCGATGTCGGCGATGTCCGCACGCACCATCACCGCATCGATGTCAGCGGATCGATCGTGCAGCGACGCGACGACCCCGACGGTCTCGGCGACCGTGAAGTCGTCCATCAGTCCGCCCGTCTGCATGACGGCGGCGACCCGCCCGGCACGTGCGGCTTCGCGGGCTGGCCGGCCGAACACGCGGACGTCACCTGCATCGGGCGACGTGAGGCCCAGGATCATGTCGATCGTCGTCGTCTTCCCGGCGCCGTTCGGGCCGAGGAACGCAACGATCTCGCCGGGACGGATCGTGAGGTCGATCCCCTTCACCGCGTCGACCACAGAGCCTTTCGGTCCGCGGAAACGCTTGGTCAATTGTGCGACTTCGATGGCTGGTACGTGGTTCATGACATCTACGATTCCGCTCCGGCGACCATGACGCCTCGCGCAGATGTCACGTCTTGCCCGTGACGTCTGTCAGGGGTAGCAGACGCTTCGTGACGCCGATCACTGATCATTTGGCACAATCAAGGGCAGAGTGCGACCGGAGGATGCGATGTCGGATGGCAAGGCGACCGTTACCCGGGTGAAACGTGCTTACGAACAGTTCCTGTCGGGTGTGACTCCATCCGAGGGAGCAGTGCGTTCCATGGTCCAGGAATCATGGGTCCGGTCGCGGAGCCGCGGCGTCGGAGACGACCCTGATGTGACGCCGGACGACATGTCCGACAACGACTTCTCCGAGTATCGGGCGGCGCACCGTCTCGCGCAGGTGCGGCCCCTAATCACCTCACTCATGCTCGACGACGTGGCTGACGCGGGAGTCGTCGTCGCACTCACTGATCGCCGGGGCCGTCTCCTCTGGGTAGACGGCGACCGGTCGACGCGCGGCAAGGCCGCCAAGATCAACTTCGTCGAAGGCACGGTGTGGAGTGAGGATCAGGTCGGGACAAACGCTCCTGGGCTCGCGCTCAGTCTGGACCGCGGCGTCCAGATCATCGGTCCCGAGCATTATGCGAGTCCCGTCCAGAAGTGGAACTGTGCGGCCGCGCCCGTCCACGACCCGCTGACCGGCGAGGTGATCGGCGCGATCGACGTGACCGGCGGGGCCGCGGCCGCAGCGCCGTTCGCGCTCGCCGCCGTCCGGTCGGTGGTGGCCGCGGTCGAACGCGAACTCCGGTCGACCGCTGTCGACCTATCCCCTGAAGCGATGCTGGACTGTTCGCTCGACTCCCGGTTGACGGTGTTGGCGGGAGAGCCGACGTGGTGCGCGCCCGGCGGACGACGGCACGTCCTGTCGCCGCGGCACGCCGAGATCCTGCTGCTGCTCCATCTTCATCCCGAAGGCCTGTCGACCGACCGCCTCGCCGACCTGCTGTCGGACGACGACCTCGGCTCGGTCACCGTCCGCGCCGAGATCTCCCGACTGCGCCGCGAGGTCGGCGACGCGGTCGCCTCCCGCCCCTACCGGCTCACCGGCGACGTCTCCTCCGACGTCACGGACGTGCGCCAGAACATCATGACGGGCGACCTGCGGGCCGCCGTCTCCACGCTGGGTCGAGGCGGACTGCTCGCGGACTCGCTGGCGCCGGGCATCATCGACGCGTTCGACGAGATCCGGGAGGACCTCCGATCGGCTGTCTTCGCCAGCCGGGATGTCGCGACGCTGCAGGCCTGGGCGTCGTCGCCCCACGGCCACGACGATTTCCAGGCGTGGACGACACTGCACCGCGCGCTGCCGTCCGGACACCCGGACGCCGCGATAGCCGCGGGCCGGGTCCGGCTGCTCAACCGCCGTTTCGGCGTCTGAGGGTCAGTTCGAGTTCTTGTACGGGCGCATCGGGCCGGGCGTCCACAGGCCGTTGTGCTTGGTTTCGCTGACCTCGAGTTCGGCGGTGACCTGCGGGACGAGCGGGACCAGACGGCGCAGAGACCCCCAGTCCTCGGCCCACGCGTTGCGCAGATAGCCGGGCTTGGTGATGGACCGCAGCGAGTTCTGTGTGATGCCGAGCGGACCCCCGTAGTCGCCGGCCATCCACCGCTGCGAGTTGACGCGTTCGCCCTCTGCATCCGGCGTGATCCGCCATTCCGGGACTTCGAGAACGCCGTCGACGGCCGCGGCCGGACGCTGGCACGGGAACGCCAACGCCACTTCCCAGTCGAGGAGGACGGGAGCCTCGCTGCCGACGAGAGAGTTCACCGTCGTCAAGTTCGTGACCCGCGGCGGTGTGACGGCCACCCACTGGTTCGGGGCGGGCGAGACGTCGTCGGCGACGATTCGCACCACGGTGGCGCGTGGCGGTGCGTCCTTCAACGGGAAGCGCAGATTGCGCCATTCGGGGGCGCCGCCCGCATCCAACGGCGTCATCGACGCGACCGGCGTGACGGCCCCGTCACGGCCAACTCGACCGAACTCGAGGCGGACCTTCTGTCCGCTGTTGAGCACGTTCAAGTCGTCGATGTACTCGATCTGTCCGGCGACCGACATGGTCACCAGCGGTGCGTCCTCACTGCGTTCGGGCAGGCCGTACCAGTCGGACGTCAAGTGCCCACGACCGTCCGGGGCTCCGTAGGTGCCGAGCACGGGCACCCGCTTCTGATCGAGTCCGAACGGCAGCTTCACGGCCGAACCGTTGACGCCGCGGGTGCCGACGGTGCCGCCCCCGGTGTCGCCCGATCCGGCGTTCGTCGACGAATCGTCGGCGTCCTCGTCGCTCGACTGCTGGATCGCTCCACTCGAGTCGTCATCGTCGTCGGAGCCGGAGTCGGAGTTCTCGGCGTCGGCGTCCAGATGAGCTGACACACCGTCCGGGGCGAAGCCCTCGGACTCGCCGGCCAGCGCGGCTCCGACACCGACGTCACGTTGCCCCGTGACGTTGGCAGGCACGAGCAGGCCCTCGTTCGGGTCTGCTTCGACGAGCACGTCCTCGGCGAGGGCACACGGCTTGCCCCGGAACGAGTCGATGTTCGAACTGGTCCACGTCCACGAGTCGCTTCGCGCGGCCTTCGCGAACGAGGCGAACGTGAAGAGCAGGACGACGGCGCACACGATCGACAACGAGTACGTCGGCATCCGGCCGATGAGACCGGTGTTCGCCGGGACCGGAGCCTTTCCGCTCTGGTCGAGCTGGTCGTCGCGGTAGTACTGCCACACGCCCAGCAGCGTGATCGCGACCGCGACCGCCAGGATCGGCCAGAACAGGCCGACGCCGCCGATGTGCGGGGTGTCGTCGGCCCACGGGATCCCGTAACTGCCGACGTACCACCACTGGTTTCGTCCGGCGAAGGCGACGGCGAGCGCGTACGCGGCCGCGGCGGCGAAGAACGTCCGATTGCAGCGACGGGTCAGCACCGCGGGCCGCACCATCGCGGTCGCGGCGGCCGCGAGAACCCCCGTCAGACACGCGATGGCGCCCAACTGGTGGGTCGCCTTCGTCGGGACGAACGCCAGGACGACGACGGCGCCCGCGGTGACGGCGACCAGCCGCCACAGCGGCGAACTGGGGACGCCGGGCACCCGTCGTCTGCTCAGTAGGACGAGGACGATGAGCAAGACCGCGAGGATCGTCACGAAGATGCCGATACGGCGCGCGATGGAACCGTCCGGAGTCGGATTGAGCAGCACGTAGTAGCGCATGCCTTCGTTCCACCATTTGTTGGTGGGACCGACGATGCCCTGGACGCGGACGCCTTCCATGATCGACGCGATCGTCTGGTCCGCGAAGATCTCGTAGAGGACCGCCAGTCCGGACGCGAGGAGCGGCACCAGCATCGGCAGCCACCCGTCACGGCCGCTGCGCGTCCGCAGACGCGCGATGAGCGGACGCAGTCCGGCGAGCAACGCGACGGCGGCGATCGCCCCGACCGGGTGGATCGTCAACGTCAACGCCGCGGCGATGATCGCCAGCGCCCATGGCACGAGGCGGCCCGTCGCGATTCCGCGTTCGACGAGGATCCAGGTCGCGAGCACACCGACGGTGATGGCGGGCTCCACGCGCAGACCGTTGTTGAACGGCAGCCAGACGGCGAGGAACGCGAGGGCGGCAGCCCAGTACGCGGCGTGCGACGTGCGGACCGCGCGGCCCAACCGAGGCAGGGCGAACCGGCTGATCAGGAACCATCCGGCGAGGCCGAACAGCAGCGGCAGGAGACGCAGCCACGGCACCGAGGTGCTGACCTGCATCCACAGCGAGAGGTATTGGTAGTGCCAACCGAACGGATCCTGCGGCACACCGAAATACCGATAGTAGTTGTCGAGATAGCCTGCGCCGGGAGCGATCCGCCCCACCGTCACCTGGTATCCGTCGTCGGCTGTGTTGCCGCCGATGAACAACCAGACGATGAGCACGGCGGTCACCAGCACATCCGGGACACGGGGACGCCACCAGCCGCGCGCCAACATGCGGCGCAGCTTCTTGCCGTCCCGGGCGTCGAGGACCGCGAGCGCGACGATCGACGCGATCGTCAGCAGGACGCCGAGGATCAGCAGCGCGCCCTTCAATGTCGTCGGGCTCGAGATGAATCGGGTGTCGACGGTCGAGTGGAAGCTCAGACCGTCGGTCGCCGCCGTCTTCGGCAGGTCGGTGTAGACGCCGATGATCTGCGGACGCGAGTTCGGGTCGGGCACGTCGAACGTCGTCTGCGAGTTCGCGTCGGCGAGCCCTTCCACGGCGCCGCGGGTGCCGTCGGTGTCGGCGTGCACGACGATGCGGCAGTCGGCGGACCGCTGCGCGTCGGTGCGCGGCACATTCAGGACCACTGCGTTGCGCTGGGTCACCAGGATCCGATCGGCGGTCGCGCGCACGAACAGGCCGACGGTCCCCGCGTCCTCACCGGGCGCGGGCACGGTCGACAGGAGGACGCCACCGTCCTTCGGGAGGTCGGCGGCCAGACGGCACGGCACGGCGAGGTCCATGTCGACCGGCACGTACGAGACGTTGGGTGCGGCGACACTCTGCACGACCGGCGACGCGCCCTGTTCGGTGGCCTGCGGCCACTTCAGCTCGGTCTGCGTGTACGAGACCGGCAGGATCGGGGCGATCACGGCGAGCAGCGCGCCGAGCGCACCCGCCACGACCGCAACGATCTTCGCGATCTTCACGGTGCGCGCGCCAGGTCCGGTCGACCCGGCGGCAACGTCCTCCTGCGGCGTGTCCACGTTCTCCACTTCGCTCATAGGTTCCGGCCGCTCACTCACTCGGCTCCACCGCCCTGATCGGTCCGGTCCGGTGCCAGCCCCAGCCGGTGCTGGTATCGGTGCTCACGTGCGCTTGCGGTGCGTCGGGCATCAACGGCGTCAGTTTGATCAACGCGCCCCAGTCCTGATGCCAGTCGTTCTCCAGATAGGTGGAGGCGGTGGACGGCGTGGTGACCGCGTCGACGACTCCCTCGATGCCGCCGCCCGAGATGTGCTGCCACGACTTCGACTTCGACCCGGCGGTGATCTGGTCGGGCGCAATCTGCCAGGCAGGTACGTCGAACACGCCACGGTGCGCGGTCATCGGCTGCTGGCACGGGAACTGGGCGCCGACCGACAGGTCCAGGAGCACCGGCTGCTCGTGGCCGACGACCGTGTCGAGCGTCTTCAGTCGCGGTGCGCGCGGCGGGGTGATCGCCAGCCACTCGTCGGGATTGACGTTGGAGTCGTCGGCGACGATCCGCATCGCGGTCGCGTCCTTCGGCACATCAGCCATCGGGATCCGCAGGTTGCGCCACGGGCGGTTCGCTCCCCAGTCGGGGTCGATCGGGATCACCTGCGAGATGGTCTGGAACTCGTTCCCGGCGCCTGCCCGGCCGAACTCGACGATCAGCGACCGCCCGGGACGACTCGCGTCGTCCTCGTCGATCGAGTGGATCGATCCGGCAGCCGAGATCACCAGGAGCGGCGAGACGTCACGCGCGGGCAGTCGGTACCACGATGACGTCAACGTCGCGGTGCCGTCGTCGTAGCCGTAACTGCCGAGGACCGGTGTGGTCGCCGGATTCAGGCCGAACGGCAGGGCGGCGGTCGACCCGTTGACGGTCGTCGGGCCGCGCCCACCGGTGGTGCCGGGCGTTCCGAGGGTCACCGAGAACGACCGCGAGACCTTGCGCCCGGTATGAATGGTGCCCGCGCCGATCCCGATGTTCTCGGGGACCAGGTCGTCGGCGACACCGTCGGGGGAGAATCCGCGCGCATCGCCGGCCAGCGCCTTCGACGCGCTGTCGGTGCCGATCGGCGTGAGCATGCCCGCGTTCGAGTCGGGCTCGACGAGGACGTCGTCGGCCATGCCGCACGTGTCGCCGGTGAGTGAACGCAGGTCGGCGGACAGGTGGGTGTACGTGTCCGAGCGGGCGACGGCGGCCCGCGCGAACAGCGCGAACTCGGCGAGCAGCAGCGCGACGACGATGATCAGCATGGGCGCCGACCGCATCGCGGCACGCCAGCCGGACCGCTCCGCCACGGGGCGGGGCGGACGCACATGGCACCAGATCGCGGCGAGGAAGCAGATTCCAGTGAGGACCAGGATGATCGTCGGGAGCGGCTGCCCGGCCAGGCTGGGGATCTTGTCCGACCACGAGATGCCGAGGTCGAAACCCCAGCCCCACGCATTGGCTCCGGCCGTCGCCCCGGCGCACGCGAGCATCAACGCAGCGAGGTAGATCCAGAAGTCGCGGGCGCTGCGACGCGCCTGCTGCGCCATCACGACGACCACGACGGCGGCGAGAGCGGAGCCGAGTCCGGTGAAGACGCCGAACTGGACGGTCCACTTGGTCGGCGTGAACGACAGGAGCAGGACGGTCAGCAGGGTGGCTCCGACCAGCCGCCAGACGGGACCGCGTGCAATGCCCGGGATGTGCTTGCGCCGCAACAGCACAGCGAGCGTCGCGAGCAGCGCGAGGACCAAGATCAGGACGGGCAGACGGCGGGCGAGGGCCCCGTCGTCGTGCGAGAGCGTCAGGAAGTAGTAGCGCAGCAGTTCCTGGTACCAGGTGGCGGTCGGCCCGACCGTGTACCGGACGCGGATGGCTTCGGCGACGGTCGCGATGGTCTGCTGACGGAAGACGATCAGCACGACGAACGCGAACGCGGCGCCGACCGGTGCCGCGAGCGCCACCAGTCCGACGTCGCGGCGGCGGGCGCGCACCGCCCGCAGCATGGGCCTGCTGCCCGCGATGAGGACGGCGAGCGCGATGATCCCGTGCGGTGCGACGGCCATCGTCAGGCCGGCGAACAGGGCGGCGAGCGCCGCGGGCAGGAGTTGACGCGTTGCGACGGTGCGCTCGACCATCCACCAGGTGAGGAGCGAACCTAGGATGATGACGGTCTCACTGCGCAGCCCGCTCGCGAACGGCATCCAAAATGCCACGAACACTGCCGCCGCGGTGAGGACTGCGAGGTGGGAGCGGCGCAGCGCGACGCCGAGACGCGGCAGGAGGACACGGGACAGGATGAACCACGACACCAGGCCCGCGACGAGTGCGGGCAGCCGCATCCACACGGTCGCGGTCGAGATCTCGGCCCAGTGGCCGAGGAACGAGTAGTACCAGTCGAACGGCGCTTCGGGCACGTTGAACCAGCGATAATAGGAGCCGAGGAATCCGGCGTCGTCGGCGTTGCGACCCATCGTCAGGATGTAGCCGTCGTCGGACGATCCGGCTCCGAGGAAATGCCAGACGACGAGCGCGGCCGTCACCAGGATGTCCGCAGTGCGCGGGATCAGGAGTCGCCAACGACCTTTGGGAGCGAACCGGTGGCGATAGCCGCCGAGCACATCGAGTCGGTACGCCGCGAACAACGCGATCGCGGCGGCGATCACGCCGACGACCAGGGCGAGCCACTTGAGGATCGTCGGCGTCAGATCGAACCGGTTGTCGACGTCGACGTGCACGGCGAGACCCGACTGCTGTGCGGCTCCGACCTGCGCCGCGTCGAGCCCGGTGAACACGCCTGCGACGAGCGGCTTCTGCGCGTCCTCATCCGTGGCGGCTGGTCCGAGACCGACGAACTGCGCGAACACCGTCGGGCCGTCGGTCCACACATGCAGACGGTCGACGTCTGCGAGCTCACCGCGGGTGGCCGACGCGACCTCGACGCCGCGGACGACGACCGAAGCGCCACGGGGCGAGGCGGTAATCGCGAGCGCGTTGTCGCGGAACCCTTCGGCTGACGACGGCATGGTCGAGACGATCGTCGTCGACTCGTCCTGCATGAGCGTGTCGCGCCCGATCGTCACATCGAGCCCTGCGGGCGTTTGCGTGGCTAACGGGGCGACGATCGACCCGTTCGCGGAGTCGAGTTGTTGTCCGGTCGGCCAGTCAATGGCCGCATCGTGCTGGGTGACCGGCAGGAACGGTGTAGCTACCGCTGCTGCGATCGCGATCGTCCCGGCCACAGCCGCGATGATCGCGTACGTCCGAGCGCGCGCTGTAGTCGGAGTAGGCATCGCGTCGATGCTAGGCCATGTCACCTGAGTCTTCCGTGAGTGATCGCCCTGCCGTCAGTTACGGCGTTGCAACGTCACTGCAACCATCTCGAGCCTACTGTGTGCCTCACATCACTAACCGTCCTGCAAAGTGACATGAGAAGGAGTCAGCGATGACTGTCTACGCGAAGCCCGGTACCACCGGTTCGGTCATGAGTTTCGAGTCCCGCTACGACAACTGGATCGGCGGCAAGTGGACGCCACCCGTGAAGGGCCAGTACTTCGAGAATCCGTCTCCGGTCGACGGCCAGACGTTCTGTGAGGTCGCTCGTTCGACCGCTGAGGACATCGATCTCGCGCTCGACGCCGCACACGCCGCAGCGCCCGCGTGGGGCAAGACGTCGGTCGCCGAGCGCGCGGTGATCCTCAATAAGATCGCCGACCGCATCGAAGAGAACCTCGAGAAGATCGCGGTCGCCGAGTCGTGGGAGAACGGCAAGGCGGTCCGTGAAACGCTCGCCGCCGACATTCCGCTCGCCGTCGACCATTTCCGCTACTTCGCGGGCGCCATCCGCGCCCAGGAAGGCGGCATCTCGGAGATCGACAAGGACACGGTCGCCTACCACTTCCACGAGCCGCTCGGTGTCGTCGGACAGATCATCCCGTGGAACTTCCCGATCCTGATGGCGACGTGGAAGCTGGCGCCTGCGCTCGCAGCGGGCAACGCCATCGTCATGAAGCCTGCCGAGCAGACACCGTCGTCGATCCTCTACCTGGTGAGCCTCATCTCCGATCTGCTGCCGGACGGTGTCCTCAACATCGTGAACGGTTTCGGTGTGGAGGCCGGCAAGCCGCTGGCGTCGAGCAACCGGATTCGCAAGATCGCGTTCACCGGTGAGACCACCACGGGCCGCCTGATCATGCAGTACGCGAGCGAGAACCTGATCCCCGTCACCCTCGAGCTGGGCGGCAAGAGCCCGAACATCTTCTTCGACGACGTGATGTCGTCCGACGACGGTTTCCTCGACCGCGCGTTGGAGGGCTTCTCGATGTTCGCCCTCAACCAGGGCGAGGTCTGCACGTGTCCGAGCCGTGCCCTCGTTCAGAAGGGCATGTACGACGACTTCATGGAGAAGGCTGTCGCACGCGTCGCCTCGATCAAGCAGGGCAACCCGCTCGACACCGACACGATGATGGGCGCGCAGGCCTCGAGCGACCAGTGGGAGAAGATCCGCTCCTACCTCGCGATCGGCAAGGAGGAGGGCGCGAAGGTCCTCACCGGCGGCGAGCCCGCCGACCTGGGCGGCGACCTGTCGGGCGGCTTCTACATTCAGCCGACCGTGTTCGCAGGAAGCAACAACATGCGGGTGTTCCAGGAGGAGATCTTCGGCCCCGTCCTGTCGGTCGCATCGTTCTCCGACTACGACGAGGCGATCTCGATCGCCAACGACACCCTGTACGGTCTCGGCGCGGGCGTGTGGAGCCGTAACGGCGCCGTCGCCTACCGGGCCGGTCGCGACATCCAAGCGGGCCGTGTGTGGACGAACACCTACCACGACTACCCGGCGCACGCCGCCTTCGGCGGATACAAGCAGTCCGGTGTCGGCCGCGAGAACCACCTGATGATGCTCGGCCACTACCAGCAGACCAAGAACCTGCTGGTCGGTTACGCACAGAGCGCCAAGGGCTTCTTCTAAGCCCCCATAGACCTCGCCCGGGCCGGCGACCCCGGCCCGGGCGAGTACCAACCCGCTGTCGAGCCGGGTCGAGCGCCTAACCTCGAACACAACACTGATGGTGAAAGGACAACGGTCATGTCTGAGACCCCGGATCGGGTGACGGCGACGGAGTCCGCCGTCGAACTCCTCACGAAGCTCTCCGAACTGCACGGCGGTCTGATGATCCACCAGTCGGGCGGATGCTGTGACGGGTCGGCGCCCATGTGTTATCCGGTCGGCGAGTACCGGATCGGGCAACGCGACGTGCTGGTCGGCACGATCGGTCTCCCCGATCCGCTCCCCGAGGTCCGTGTCTGGATCAACGGCGACCAGTTCGAGTTGTGGAAGCACACCCAGCTGATTCTCGACGTCGTTCCCGGGCGTGGTGCGGGCTTCTCGTTGGAAGCCCCAGAGGGCGTTCGCTTCCTCTCGCGTTCACGCACCTTCAGCGACGACGAGAACGCGCTCCTCGCGGCGTCGCCCCCGAACGTCGGTGCCGACTTCGAATAACTCACCGACCGTAGTTCGCCGACGGCGCAGCCTCAACTCTGTTGTCGAGCTGCCTACCGGCACACCCAGGTCCGGATGAACGTCCGCAACTCGTCGTCGGACCTGGGTGGATGGTTCGGGTAGAGCTGGAAGCTCAACCAGATCCGCATGACGAGTTCGGCCAGCCCCTCCATGGCGGTGCTGTCGTAGCCTTCGCCGTTCCAGTCGACGTTCAGTCGGCGCAGCATCTCCGCACCGAGTGCGACGGCTCCCGACGACGTGGCCTCCCGCGTGAACAACTCCCCTTCGCCTTCGCGGAGCATGAGCCCGAGGGCGGGCTCCTCCGGGAGTCGGCGCAGGCAGTAGAGGATCGTCTCGGTGATCGCGTCGTCGACGGTCTCCACCCACCCCAGTTCCTCGCCCATCCGGTCGAGGAAGTCGCCGGCCCCGGCCGCGGCGACAGCCGCGAGCATGTCGTGCACCGAGGAGAAGTAGCGGTAGACGGTCTGCCGGGTGACGCCTGCCTCTTCGGCGACGTCGCCCAGACGCGTCTTTCGCAACCCGAACCGTTCGACACAACGGGTGGCCGCTTGAAGGATCCGATCACGGGCCTCATCGGCGCTCTGCGGCAGATCCCCCTGCCAACCACGAGTCCTCACATCGGCCATGTTCTCACACGGTCGTCGCCGTCTCGTCCGACGCCGAATCGGACTCTGCGGACTCGACACGCTCGGCTCTGCCGCGTCGAACGGCGAGGGTCAGAACCCCGATCGCGATCACATAGCAGCCGATCACGTACGGGAGGCTGCCGGTCGGCGTCCCTGACTCCGGCGAGGCGTCGGAGCCGGTCACGCCATCTACGGCCCCGAAGTACGACGGCAGCACGACGATCCAGAGGACCGCGTGCACGCCGAGGAACAGCCAGGGGAAGAAGCGTAGGAACGGCGCGGCCTCGCGTGCCGGTCGGGCCGACGTCGCAGGCAGACGACGCAGTTTCCACGCGAGCAGAGCCAGTCCGATCACCCAGACACCGAACACTTGGATCGCGAACACCACTGTCTGCGCGGTCAGGTTCGCTCCGTCGCCCCGCCCGAAGACCGCAGTGGTGATCGACAGCAGCGGCATGGACACCACCGCGACCGCACCTGCGACGACGATCCGCCAGGTGAGCGACCAGCCCCTAATCGAACGACCCTGGGTCGTCGGATTCTTCACCAGAACGACACACATGAACGTCAGGACCGCGAAAGAGACGGTCGCGAACAGCCACGCGCTGCTCCACGGGACCGATTCGAACAGCGGGACGGCCGACGGATTCCCGAGGACGTCGGGCTGCGCGCCGTAGAACGGCTCGTCGACGTTCCACGCCCACCATTTCAGTTGCGGTCCGAGCTGGTCGAAGATCTCGTAGAACACCTGGTAGACGAGACCGAACACCACCGAACCGCGCAGCGCCGACCATTTACCGCCATCGAAGAAGCCGAGGGCGCGGACGATCTCGTAGGCCACCTGACTCATCGCCGGATAGAAGCACACGATGTAGAGCGGCAGCCTGTCGTACATGAGGTCGACGGTGAAGACGTTGTGGGCGAACATGAACCCCATCGCGTCCTGCATGCCGAACCATTCCGGAAAGTACAGCGGCGGTTCGATGATGAACAGGTAGACCAGCGACCCGAACCACAGTGCGAGGTTCGTCGGGTCGCCGTCGCGGCGAAGCCTGCGCACGGCGTGCACGAGCGCGAGGATCGCGCCGACGACGATCAGGAGTTCGAGGATCGGCAGCGTCCAGTTCGCGAGATCGAGCGGATTGCGCAGGGTTACGATCGGGTTCGCGTCCTCGCAGACGAAACCGAGATACCGGGTGATGACGAATGCCGGAGTGTCCGGATCGCAGACGGCCATCGTCGCCCCCTACGCCCGCGCCAGGCTGCGCGGGTCGACGCCGCGCGGAATGACTTGGGCGCGGCCGCCCGGCGTCGGGACGCCGTCGCGCCAGATGTCCGACGGCGGGGGGAGTTCGCAGTCGAAGCCCATTGGCAGTCGGGTCCGGCCGAACAGTCGTTTCACACCGTGCCGGGCGAGCCCGAACAGGACGCGTGGGCTCTTGACCATGTCGGTGACCGACTCGTCGAGGTTGAACACCGCGGTGAAGTGCTCTTCGACCTTCGCGTCCTCGCGGACTGTCGCCGAGATGTGGTTGAAGATCGGCCATGCCCCGCGGAACGCGAGCCGCTGCCGCCACTGCGGAGCGAGCTCCGTACCCTCCGCATTCGCGTAACCCTGGTCGCGGGCCAGGGCGAGCGTCCAAATGTCGTCGAGCAGCGATCGCTGGGCCGCGAAGTAGTTCTTGGTGAACGCTCCGTCCACCGCCGACGCGCTCTGCAGGTGATCGGCCAGCAGCACCGCACACTTGCTCGCCGAGCTCATACCCTGTGCGTAGAACGGATTGAATCCGCAGATGGCGTCGCCGATCACGACGAGGCCGGCGGGCGGGTTCTCCAGCTCGTCGTACCGCCTGCGACGGTTCCCCGTCGACTTCGTGACGAACACGTCCGAGATCGGCTCGCACAGGTCGACGGCCTGGCCGAACGCCGGCGCCCGCAGTTTGTGGACGGTCTCGACGAATTCCTCCTCCTCGCGCGGCATCGGATGGCCCCACGAACCCATCGTCACCAGGACGCGATCCCCTTCGATCGGGAAGATCTGGCAGAGGAAATCGTGCTCGGGCGGATGCGGTCGGGTCTCGGCCGTGGGCATCACCGACATCTGCGCCCACCACCACCAGTCGGGCAGGTCGGCTGGCTTCTGGTACCAGCGCGACGTATAGGTGACGCCCGCGTCCAACGACTGGATCGGCGTTTCGGACCAGCCTGCCTTGGTCAGCCACTTGGAGACCTGTGATCCGCGGCCGAGGGTGTCGATGACGAGGTCCGCGTCCACCAGGTCTCGGCTCGATCCGGTCTCGCGTCCAGTGACCCAGACGCCGGTGACCCGTCCGGCGTCGGAGCCGCCCCCGACGGTCTCGAGTCCGACGACGGCCACGCCCTCCTCGATCTCGACGTTCGACACGTCGGCGAGCTTGGCCCGGAGCGTCCGCTCGATGAGGAGCCGTGACGAGTAGACCATCGACATGGTGCTTTCCCCGCGCGGAACCCAGCCGGCGCCCTCGCAGTGAGCCGCGGCCTGCGACGGCATCATGTGCAGTGCGCCCGCCTCGATGAGCGCGTCCTCGAATCCGGGGAAGATCCGGTCCATCGCGCGGCGGCCGGAGTTGAGCAGGAAGTGCGGATGTTTGCTCTGCGGCACACCGCGGCGGTGCTCGGCGTCCTCGGGGATCACATCGCGTTCCAGGACGAGTACTTCGTCGAAGTACTCGGCGGCGGCACCGGCCGCGCACATTCCCGCAACGCTTCCTCCGAGCACGACAGCACGGCTTCCCAATCTCATCACATTCCCCTTTACGTCATACATTTTCTGATTGATGTCATATCGTAGGGTGTGGTGTGCGACACGTCAACGAACTCGCCGACAGGTTAGATTCGGGGCATGGACATGCTTCGACACATCCGGGCCGTCGTCATCGAACGCGGGCGACCGTGCTGATCACAACGCGAAGCATCGCCGCGGCGACGGTCGCGGCGCTCATAGCAAGCTTCGGCGTCGCCTGCGGATCCGATGAGTCACCCGCCGAGAGGCTGGCCGGCGCGTTGACCGGCCACGATCCGGTCGCGGCGGCCGAATCCACGACCGAGGGACCTACCGCAAGGAAGGCGTTCACCGACACGTTCGACGGGATGGGCGAGGCCACCGCGGACGTCTCGGTGAACGACGACGACACCGAGTTCACGTGGACATGGACGCTCCCGAAGGACCGCACGGTCACCTACCGGACGCCAGTCGAGACGTCGGGCGACCACGTGACGGGGTCGCCGACCCACAACCCCCCGCCTCTCCAAGCGGGCGGCCCCCAGCGGGAAAGCGACCAGAAGAGTTTCGACACTCCGGTGACGGATCGACAGAACCGTCCGCTCCTCACCTGGCAGACGGTGACGGTCGTGTCGCTCGACGCCGGGAAATCGGAGTCGGCCGAATCGGCGTCTGCGCTGGCGGGGAAGCTGAAGGCGGTCGCACCGGAGGTGTCCGCGTCGTCGATCCGTGCCGGGCTTCGCGGGAAGCAGGGTCCGCAGACAGTCGTCGCGCTGCGTGCAGCGGATGCGAAACGGGTCGGTTCGCTCGAGCGCATCGACGGTGTGACGACGCGTACCGAGGGGCGGTTGTTGACCGCGGAGAAGAATCTGCGGTCGCCTGCGACGAGCGGCCTCGAAGAGCATTGGCGGACGGTGGTCGACGCAGCGGCGGGCGCCGCCGTCACCGTGGTGAACGCCGACGGCGAGCCTACGAGCGATGTCCAGAAGTTCCCCGGTAGGACTCCGGCTCCGGTGCGCACCACGCTGGACGTCGCGCTTACGCAGGCGGCGAACGACGCCGTCGCTGAAGAGAAGCGTCCCGCGATGATCGTCGCGATCCGGCCGTCGACGGGCGGGATCCTGGCTGTGGCCCAGAATTCCGCGGCCGACGAGGACGGACCGATCGCATTGACCGGCCTGTACGCGCCGGGGTCGACGTTCAAGACGATCACGACGGCGAGCGCCTTGAAAGCGGGGGTGACCACGGCGAACGCCCGGCTCGCCTGTCCCGGGACGCAGACGTTCGGCGATCGGAAGATCCCGAACGAGGACGAGTTCGATCTCGGCACCGTCCCGTTGCACACCGCATTCGCTCGCTCGTGCAATACGACGATGGCCGGGTTGTCGACGAGGCTCGGCGACACTGATCTCGCCGACACCGCCCGCACCTTCGGCCTGGGCGTCGACTACACGGTGCCGGGTCTGACGACGATCACCGGAAAGGTGCCGACGGCCGACACTCCGGCGAAGAAGGTTGAGAGCGGTATCGGGCAGGGGGCGGTCACGGCGTCGCCCTTCGGGATGGCGGTCGTCGAGGCGTCGTTGGCGGGCCGGAAGACGGTGACTCCCACGCTGATCGACGGGCTGCGCACCGGGTCGAACACCGAGCGCGCCACGATTCCCGCCAACGTCGCGACCCCGATCCGATCGGCGATGCGGGAAGCGGTCATGTCGGGGACGGCGACGAGTCTGCGCGACATTCCGGGGCTCGGCGGCAAAACGGGGACCGCTGAATTCGGCGACAACAAGCATTCGCATGGCTGGTTCGCAGGCATCGTCGACGATCTCGCGTTCGCGACTCTGGTCGTCGGCGGCGACAGCTCGACGCCCGCGCTGAAGGTCAGCGGCGACTTCCTCCGCGACGCCGAAGGCGACCTGCCGATCGCGTGACGGCACAGCCGGGAAGATCCGCACTCACACCGCCATGCGCTGGGACGACGTCGCTGCACCCGGGCCGACCGGCTGCCAGCCGACAGCTTCGGCAAGCTCTCAGGACGCATACCGCTGCCGATGGTCTCATGTGCGCCGATCACATAGGTCTCATGCCAGAGCCCGACCGCGTTCTTGTCCGCGAAGCGCTTGACGAATCCCCTCCACTTGGGAAGATGGGGTCCCGCGCCGAGCAGCGGGAATCGAACCGGACGACGAGTTACTGGAAGTCGCCGCGGTCCATCAGACCACTTGCGACAGGCGTTCGTCGTGCAGTCGAAGCGGGTGTGTTCCGCGCCGAGGATCCGGAGACGATCGTGGCATCGCTGTGGTCACAGGTACACGGAATGGCGTTGCTCATGCTCGGCGGGCATTGGCCGTCAGCAGCTGACCCTGCGCGGGCGGCGACCGCAGCCGTCGACGGCTGGCGCGCATAGGCGTATCCGCCCGCGCACCTGTGCCCGGCGCTCGCCCCAGCTGGTCGAGGGAACGCCGGCTCAGGCGGCGGAGAGGAGGCGGGAGAGCAGGGTCTCCACGGCCGAACTCGCCCCGCGGGGCGGACCGTGCGGAAGCAGACCCGGACACTGCCCGATGTGATGGATCGGATTGACCTGCCAACCGCGAGCGCTTCCAGACGGCCGCCACCCGACCCGACCGACATTGACTCCCCTGTCGGCGACGATGGCCGTCTCCCATTTACCGGGACCGACACCTTCCGCGCGGTTGTGTCTGCCACACGCGGCGCCGAGGTTCACCAGGTCAGTGCGACCACCGTTCTCCCACCGCACCACATGGTGGGCTTCGGTGCGCGAGAACGGAACATTGCAACCGGGAGCGGTGCACCCACGGTCGCGGACGAACATCTCCAACCGCTGCGCCTTCGACGCGAACCGCCGACCACGCCCGAGATACAACACCTCCGACGTGGCGTTCTTGAACACCGCCAGACGCGGCACCGCATGAGCAGCCAACTCGACGAGCTCTTTCACCGGGATGTGCGCGCCGGTCGCGGTCAACGCGACCCCGGCGTCGGCGGCCAACTCCTGATCAGTAACCGTCACCACCAGCTCGGCCGGCAGCCGATCCGGGCGCCCCAACGCGCCGTGACCGAGGACGAAATCGACCATCGCGGCCAGCGCATCATGATTGCGCTGCGCCGTCGTACGAGTGTCGCGGTCGCGCGCCGCGATCAGGACGGCCTCATCCAGATCGCCCCGATCCACAGCGCCATGCGGCGACTCCGGGTCCTCCGGGTTGTTCATCCCGGGCGCGGCCCACGCGCCAAGCACCACATCGAGTTTGGCCCGCAACGCCGGAGTGATCGACGCCCGCAACGTCGACATCAGCCGCGCATCTTGCGGCCCCAGCGTGAACCCCCGAGTCCGTCGACGATCGGCATCATCGGTCAGCTCCCCATCAGGGTCGAGATGGCCGAGCAGACGCCGCCCAGCCGTGCGAACCCCCTCCGGGGAGAGCGTCCGAGCAACTTCAGCCAGTTGCGCTTCAGCGGCAGCGACCGTGTCGGGGTCGACCCGGGCGGGAATCTTGTCGATCACCGCGGAGATCTCGGCGACATGCCCACGATTGATCACACCATCACGCAAAGCCCTCGCAGCCGCCGGATTACGCGCCGAAAGCCGATCACCGACCACCGACCGAAACTCGCCCGTCGCGAACATCAACGCGATCCGCGCATTCGCCTCACGCACTCCCAACCGCAGCCCATTGGTCAGATACTTCTGCACCGTCATATAGCCCTGAGCCTGGAACGCGAAACGATCCGACAGTTCGATCATCAGACCCGTCGTCGCCGCCTCCACACGAGCGCGCATCTGCTCGTTGGTCTCCGCCGCAACGAGCAGATCCCCGGCCGCCGCTGAGGTGAACGAGACGTCGTTCAGCTTCGCGGCGGCCGCGTTCATCAACTTCAGCAGAGCGACAGGCGACTCCGGGAGAACGTCGTCGGATATTGACTCACTCACCGAAACCACCCCCCTCTAATCCAT
The DNA here is from genome assembly GCF_021738805.1 of Gordonia liuliyuniae. Lineage (NCBI taxonomy): Bacteria > Bacillati > Actinomycetota > Actinomycetes > Mycobacteriales > Gordoniaceae > Gordonia > Gordonia liuliyuniae. Next base: position 277,234 of record NZ_JAKKOR010000007.1, read on the forward strand.
CGATGCCACTGGTCAGGACCTGTTCTTACCTTCTGACTGCAGACTAGCAACAGAGTCCGACAATTACGCATCGGCGGAATTGTCGCTTACTTCATCGCGCTTGGAGTCACCCGACGATGAGCGCGCCACCCAGACCGAGGGCACCGACGAGCACCGTCGCACACGACGCCAGGATGAACGGGCGCGAGCCGACGGTTCGGAACAACGAGAGTCGAACGCCGGTGCCGAGCGCGAACATGGCGCCAGTCAGGGCGATCACCTGGATGTGCTGGCCTAGGTCGAGTACCGGTTCAGGAACCACGTCGACTGATCGTGCGACGACGAGCGCGAGGAATCCGAGAACGAACAGCGGAACCAATGGCGGCCGCTTCCCGCCGTCGCCGACCGCCGATCGCTGCCGGATGCTGATCACCGCGAGCACCGGGGCCAGCAGCACCACGCGCGCCAGTTTAACGACGACCGCGACCCCGAGTGCGCTTGAGCCGATCATGCCACCCGCGGCGACAACCTGGGCGACCTCGTGTATTGATCCGCCCGCCCACTCCCCGGCGTCGAGTTCGGACATCCCGAACACGTGTGCAAGGAACGGCACCGTCGGAATCATCACGGTTCCGAAAACCACGACGCATCCGATCGCGGCCGCCACCTCCTCCTCGTCGGCGTCGACCACACCGTCCACGGCGGCGACGGCTGCCGCTCCGCAGATCGAACTGCCGCACGCGATGAGCAGCCGCTGCGTGTATCCGATACCGAGCAGCTTGCCGATCCACAGCGTGCCCGCGATTCCGCCTGCCACGATCACGACGACCATCGCGATCACACCGAACCCCAGACCGAGGATGTCGCCCAGTACCAACTGCAGCCCCAGCAGCGCGACACCGATCCGCAGCACCGTCTTGGAGACGATCGCCAATCCGGGACGGGTCGCGGCAGGCAGTGGCACCGCGTTGGCGCAGATCGCTCCGAGGACGATCGCGATCAGTAGCGGACTCACCGCGGGCACGAGCGTGTTCACCGCTACCGCGACGGCAGTGCCGACAGCGGCGAACGCGAGGCCCGGTGCGGCGCCGGACACCGGCGCTCGGAGAATTGTCATGCATCCAGCGTCGACCCCTCGCCCACGGACAGGAACCCGACATCTGGATATGGAGACATATCGCAGTGATATGGATGTGCCATATCCGGAGTGCATCCGTGCAGGTTAAGGTCAACGCATGGACCCGCGATCACTCGACCTCGGCGCGCTCGAGCTGCTTGTCGGCGTCGACGATCACGGCAGCCTGAGTGCAGCGGCGCGTGCGTCGGGCATCGCGCAGCCGAATGCGAGCCGATCGATCGGCCGTCTGGAGCGACAGCTCGGAGTCCCGTTGCTCAAGCGCGCGACCGCCGGCTCGACGCTCACTCCCCAGGGCACCGTTCTCGTGCACTGGGCGCGGCGCACCCTCGATGACGCGACACGGCTGCTCGACGTCGCTTCCGGCCTGCACACCGACCACACCGCCGAGCTCACGGTCGGCGCGTCGATGACCGTCGCCGAGCATCTGCTCCCCCGGTGGCTCGGCGAGTTCCGCGGCCGGTTCCCCGAAGTCACCGTCCACCTGCGCGTGCAGAACTCGTCAACCGTGTTCGTCTCGCTCGCGAACGACGCGTGCGACCTCGGCTTCGTCGAGTCACCGACGGTCCCGTCCAACCTGTGCAGCACCGTTGTCGCCCGCGACCGTCTCGTCCTGGTGGTCCCGCCCGATCATCCCTGGACGAGGCGGCGACGGACGGTGACCGCGGAAGAGCTCGCCTCGACTCCCCTCCTCGTCAGGGAGCCGGGCTCGGGCACCCGGACGACACTCGACGATGCCCTGTCCGGCTATGCGCAGGCCGATCCCCTGCTGGAGCTCGGCAGCAGCGCCGCGATCCGCACCTCCGTGGCTGCGGGCGTCGGCCCCGCCGTCTTGAGCACCCTCGCGATCGCCGGCGATGCTCGGTCGGGCACCGTGCGGACCGTGGACGTCGACGGTCTCGACCTGACTCGTTCGCTGCGCGCCGTCTGGCGGCCGCCCCGCGAACTCCGCGGCCCGGCAGCCGATCTCGTGCGTATCGCGAGGAGGACTCTCAATCGCGGTGGCAACTCCATCGGGTAGATATGTGACCATCGATCGTCCAAACATCGCTATTGTCCACGACCCGTCGCCGATCCGGACACGGTTCCGATCGTCGACGCGGGATAGTGGGCCCTCAGTCGCCGAGTGTCTTCGAGCTGTGCCCGCTGCGCGCGTTCGGGAACGACGCTGTGTCCGCGAACCCCGCTAGCCTAGGCTAGGCCAGGCTAGCGCTGATTGAGAACCGCTAGTAGTTGGGGCGCAGTTTGCGGTTCATTGAGTAGCAAGACGCCCCACCGGCTTCCGTTGGATTCGAAATATGATGCCTGTCACATATTTGCCGTGCGATTGCTCCGACACTTAGGTCGGGCGCACCGTCCAGACTGTCCAGTTCGGCGGTTCAGGGAGGAATCAGCCAGGGCTGCGGGGGCCTTTAAAGATCATCGCACAGCCCTGTATGTGCTTTAGAACGTCGAAATACTACTGCCCCCAAGGGGAGTCTCGGTGAAGAGAGTTTTTGGCGTCATTGGTGCGGTGCTTGTTGCGTTTGCAGGTTTTGCTGGCGGCGGTGAGGCGTCGGCCGGACCCGCCCGCGCGTTTGCCGATCAGTCGCTGTCCAAGCATTCCGACGATGCTTGGGCAGTGAAGCTATCGAAGTCTGGGGAGAAGGTCAGGAGCGTGCCAGCGCTTAGTCGCGGTCATGGATCGTATGAAGCATTCCTGTCCCTTCGTGGTGCCGCGGAGATCTCGGGATCGGGCAAAGTTCCAGTGGACGCGGCCGTAGTCTCGACCGGGTTTCAGGTGTCCTGTCAGTGGCAGATGGACGGTGTGAACGTCGGGATTACTGCTGGTCCGACTGCCCAGATGTCGATCTCGTATCCGCCCGCCGTCGTTCTAGGCGCGCAGGTCATGCCGAACATCTCGACAACGCTCAAGAACGGGGTGTCGGTCGATGTCCCGTTCGGACAGAAGGCTCTCGCGGGTCCGGCGGCGGGTGTCCGGCTCGACGGGGTCCGCGTGGAGATCTCCGGGTGCGTGGGCGCCCGCCCGGCAGTACGTGCGTATGTGCGTGTGGCCATGACGACTAAGGCCAACGACAACACCTTCAACCTCTACGGCAAGCCGCACCTGCTATGACCTGGCATTTGATGACAGGCACGTTCGTAAGGAGCGCGTGAAGATGCGAAGCAATCATGCTGACGCAGCGATAGACGATGTCTGTCCAGACGTGCTTGGGCGATCGCGCGTGAGCAGAAACTCTGGCCGTCGGTCAGGAGGTAGGCGCCGGAGGGTGCAAGCGGTCTCAGTGACCGTCTGCGTCGGCCTGCTCGCTGCGATGATCGCTGTCCTAGTGTCGGGATTCGGTGCCGGCCGCGCGAGCGCCGATGCGCTGTGTGACCAGATGCGCGCCGAGCATGGACCGGCCTGGCCATGCATATCGGTGCCGACCTACACACCGCCACCGACCATGCCCACTCAGCCGGCCACCCCGAACGCACCGGGCGCACCGTCGGGCAATGGTCCGGCTATCGGAGGAGACGCGGGACCATCTGCTGGGGAGGGTAACGGGACACCGATTGTTCCTACCCAGGGCGCGCAGCGATCAGAATCCGACTCACCTGGCGATCAGCCATCCGACCCGTACCGGACGACTGCCCCTGGTTCGACCGGCTCACCTGACCGCACCGCCCCCGATTCGAGGGTTCCGGACCTTAAGCCCACGCCGGCTGATGTCGAGACCCTGCCGAACCGCAACCCAGAGAGCCCCAGAAACTTCAACCTGCGCAACCCTTCGCCAGACGAAGGGACACGGTCCATCCAAAAGATGGGATTCTGCATCCTAGGCCACCACGACGATGGCGGCTGCGTCGGTGGAAGCCTTCTCGAAGGCAGGGCAGGTCGCTGGCTTGGAATCATCGGGCAAGGCGCAGCCGAGGCCATCGGCGTGGCCGCAGTCGCACTCCTCGTCATCTACCTCTTTCCGGAGACTGCGGCGGCAGTGTTTGCAGCAAGAGTCGGTGGATGGATATTCGACGAGATCCTAGGGATCATCTTCGGTAAGAGCCTCTTGAGTATATTGAAGCGCACGCTTGGTGCAATTGGTCTGAATATCATTCGCGATGGCTTCTGGAATGACATATGGAACAACCTATGGAAATGGCTAACGACATGGGGTGGCGGTCCCTCGGGCGAGACTGAACCGAAGCCGGATGAGGCGCCGGAGCCGAAGGCACCGGAACAACACCAACAGCAACCCCGGGAGCAGGAAGCCCAGCCGCAGCCGCAGCAAGGCGGGGAGCAGCAACCCCAGGAGGAGCAGCCCCAGGAGCAACCGCGGGAGGAGCCGCGGGAGGAGCCGCGGGAGGAAGATTCACATGTGCCGAATACTGACTTCGACAACCCGGACAATAAGGTGTCGCCGAAAGGCCCTGGGCCCAACCCGGCCCCAGGTCCAGATGGAGGGCACAGTAATGGTGGGCCCAGCAGTGGCGCAGAGGAGCTAGTTTGATATGAGGCGGAAATGACTAGAGAGACACAGAAGCCAGGAATCGTGTTCACCGCGATGGGATGCCTGGTTTCCTACGCGCTGGCGGTTGGGATCGGAATAGCGATTTCGTGTGTTTCAAAAGACTCAACACCGGTGAAATCTGGACTTGTTTCGGCCACGGCATTAATGGTGCTGGTGCTCATATCGAAGATCCTGCGCGGCGCCTTGAAGCCAGTTGCGTACTCAATCGTATGCACACTCTCCGGGGGTGCGTTGATCTATTTTGCGGCATACCGGTACGCACTGGGTGACTCTGCCGCCGCCTCGATAGTCCTCATCGCAATAGGCGCTTTGATCGCGGTGGGAAACGGTCTCGACGCTGTTCGTTCAATCAGGCCCGAGGGCGCCGCATGAACATGGCGGATGACCCCTCCCAGGGGGACGATCACGAGCCTTTGCGCGGGAGAGGCAAGGGCCGAGGGCGAATCGGGCGTCGGATAAACGCGAAGTTTATATTGCTTGCCCAAAGTGATGCTAACCGGAGGTACCTGGCTTGGCGCAAGGGTCACAAGTGGCTTGCGCGCTTTACGGACGCGATCCTATTTGTGGCGGCCTGGGCACTAATGTCCTCGATCCTTGATGCGTGGGTATTTTGAGCCCTCGTTTCAGGAAGGCGCGCGGAAAAGTGCCTACTAATGCCCCAAGGGGACAGAGTGGAATATTTTCGAAAATGCGCGAATTCTTCGAAGGGAGATTACGTCAGCAGGCCGAGAGTGAGAACGGTGTCCGAATGAGTGCATGGATGGAGCGCCACCCTTGGATACGACGGTTCCTGCAATACGGACCGTTTCCGTAGCCTGCTGCACGGATCGGTCTTTTCGGTGCCTTTCGAGCTGACGAAAGCTGCGCTCGCTCCGCGGTCGTCCCCTGTTGCCTATCGAGGATCGGGCGCCAAGCGACGACAGGAGGCTGGTCGGCCTCCGACAGGCGAACCCCTCTCGCTGGTCGGAGGAGAGCGCCCGCGCCTCCTGTCGTCGTTCAATTCACCCGGCGAGCCCTGGCAGAGGTAACGAGATCACCTGGGGTACCTCACACTTAGTCATGCACCGCCGACTGGGGATGTCTTTGAGCATGGCGCCGAGTGATGCCCACATTCGAAGGGCTTGCTCGTGCTCCATGTCGATCAGCATGTCGTCGACCTCGAGAGTGATGAGATCGTCGCCGTCGACGTTCTCTTCGCTGAGGATGACTTCATGTCCGATCGACGTGACGCAAGCCACGATTTGTGGCTCTTCGCCTTTCAGAGTGCGTTGATGCGTTCGGCGAGTTGTCCGGAGTGTCGTAGTGACCTCAGATGTAGTGGTCGAGGTTGCGGAAGCCTTGTGCGATGCCGCGTAGGTGTTCCAGGCGTCCGTTGATGGCTTCGACGGGTCCGTTGGAGACGCCGACGTCGAAGTAGGCCCGGACTTCCTTGCGGCGGTTCCACAGGGTGCGGCCGAGTTGAGCCAACTCGGCCAGGCCGGGAGGTAGGCCTTTGTGGATTCGTGTGAGGACCTTCCACATCAGCTTCTTGCCCTCGCGACGGTGTGGATGCTCGTAGGCGGCGATGACCTGCAAATACACTTGGTGGGTGACGTCGACTGCGACGTGTTCATCGTGGCTGGTCAACGACTCGAACAGCAGAATCTTCTGCTTGTCGGTGAGCAGGTCGGTGCGGGTATGCAGGATCCGTCGGATTCTGTAGAGGGGGTCGCCTGTGCGGCCGCGGTGGCCGCAGGTGGCCTGTTGGATGCGAGTGCGGCAGCGGTCGAGCTTCTCGCCGGCGAGGCGGACGACGTGGAACGGGTCCATCACAATCCGGGCCATGTGGAGTTCTTCGGCGGTGGCGCTCTTCTAGCCGGTGAACCCGTCCATCGCCACGACCTTCACTCGATCCCGAAACCGCTGGTCGCGGGCGGCCATCCACGTTCTCAGGACCTGTTTGGAACGACCGGCGATCATGTCGAGGCAGGCGGGCCGGACCGGTGCCATCGATGGCTGGCGTCAGGTCGATCAGCACGGTCACCCAGCTTGAATCGCCTTGTCCGCGCACATGTTTCCACTTGTGTTCATCGATGCCGAGATGTCGGACACCCTCGAGATGACCGCCATCGTAGGCGAGTCCGCGGGCCGCATCGACAGCGATCTGATTGACGCTCTTCCAGGCGATCCCGAGGTTCGCGGCGACGGCGGCCACACTCATCTTGTCGATCACGATGCGCCGCAGGATCCAGCGTTCGGTCCGCCTGGTCAGCACCGCCCGCGGTCGGGCGATGTGCTCGATCCTCGCGCGGAAGACCACCGTCGAGCACTCGGCGGTGCGGCGCTCAAATCGCGGGACGGCCACATACAGCAGGACCGGATGGCCCACCGCCGGGGTGTCGGTCAAGACCCGATCAACGTGGTCACGGAGCCGACCTGAGCTTTCACAGTCTGGACAGCGCGAATCAGGAGCCAAGACCTCGCAGAAAATGTTCGTACGGTCCTCGGCGTCGATCCCTGCTCCGGTGATCGTCACACCGAGTTCGACGGTTCGGCAGATCGTGTCAGCAACAGCGCAAGTAGGCTCGTTCATGGGTCCTGGTGGTGTGAGTTGTTTGTGTAGGAGCTTTCATTCTCACACTCCAGGGCCCGCCTACATGTTGTGGTTGACCGCGACCTGCCGGGCATCAGCTACGCACTCTCAAAGGCGAAGAGCCTCTAAACAGCGACGGTTCGCAGCAGCTCTCAATCAGCTTCCAGTGCGTCCAGAAGCGGTAGGGCGGCCAGTCCCTCCCGAGCCAAAACTGCGGCAGCTTGGTGTGAGCCTCACCCCACCGATCTGGGCATCCGAGTCGCGTACCTGGACACCCACCACGTTAGATACTCGGTGTGAGCGATCAACCCGGATACGACGTGCTCGCCCAGACGTACGCCGAACTCATCGAGGGTGCGTTCCAGTCGCCGTTGGAGCAGTCTGCGGTCGACGCGTTCGCCGTCCACGTCCGCGCCGCAGGCCTTGGCACCGGGGTCGTCGACGTCGGCTGCGGGATCGGACACGTGGCGGCATACCTGAAGACGGCGCGGTTCGCGGTCACCGCGGTGGACCCGAGCCGCGGAATGCGCGACCAGGCTCGCCAGACGCACCCCGACCTGGACGCCGTCGACGACGACGCGTCATTGCGCACCGTCGATCTGGGTCGGGCGGCCGGTGTCATCGCCCGGTACAGCCTCATCCACCTGGCGCCCGAGGCCGTCCGAGAGACCTTGCATGACTGGGCCTCCCGTCTCCGACCGGGCTCCGTCATCCTGCTGGCCGGGCAGTCGTCCGACGAGCCGGGCGTGCGGGAGTTCGACCACGCGGTCTCGCGAGCCTGGCGCTGGCACCCCGACACCATCGTCGACGCCCTAGCCGCCGCAGGCTTCGTCGAAGTGTGGCGGATGGTCAGCAGACCCGCCGAGGGCTTCCACAGATTCCCTGAGTTCCAGGTGTGCGCAGTCCGTGAGTGAGATCAAGGCCGGCTCCTCTGGGGTGCAGCTTCGAGGCTGACGTGTGGGTCAGCGGGTGCGACGGCGCTTCGCGCCCTTGCCTCTCCCCGGCACCTTTCCGGCGGCTTCGCGGGCGGCACGCTTGGCTGCGGCCTTCTCCCTGGCGGACCGTTTGGGTGCGGGCTCAGCGTCTCCGCGCGACGAGGTGGCGCGCCGACCTCGGACGACGCCGATGAACTCGTCGGCGAGAGGTGTGGTGGGATCCGGCCAGAGCAATCCGACGGTACTGGTCGGCGCGTCCGTCACCGGCCGGTAGACGAGGTCCTTCCGGTGGTGCAGCCGCGCCAACGACTGCGGGACTACCAGGAGGCCGATGCCCGCCGCGACGAGTTCGACAGCGTCCGCCGTGGTCTCGGGTCGATGCTCGATGGCACTGCCCGGACGGTCTGGGACGATGATCGGTTCGTCGGCGGGCCACAGGAACTGTTCGTCGGCGATGTCGGCGAGCGTGAGTTCGTCGACCGCGGTCAGCAGGTGGCCCTTCGGGACGACGACGACCGTCGTCTCCTGGTAGAGCGAAATGCGGTGGTGCGGGCCGGGATCGGCGTGGTCGAGGGCATCAGGCAGGCGCGTGAGCGCCATGTCCACGGCACCGTCGGCGACGGCCGACGCCGTCGCTGCGACGTCGAACGGGACGAGCTCGAGGGGCGCGTCCGGTCTCCGGTCCTGCCAGATCCGCACCCACTTGGCGGGGGTCGCGCCCGGCACATAGGCCAAGCGGAAACGCTGCGGGGTATCGGCCGTGCTCACGAAATGAGGCTACCGCCCGATACGCTGGTCTCATGAGTTCGCAGTCGATGAAACCGGCCACCGCCGCCAAGAAGCTGGACGTGTACCTGCCCGCGACCCCGGCCGAGTTCCGCGATGGCACCATCAGTCGTACCGAACTCGCTGCACTGCAGACCGATCCACCGCAGTGGCTGCGGGACTTGCGTGCCAACGGCCCACACCCGAAGAATCTCGTCGCGGGCAAGCTCGGCATCTCGAATTCCGGGCTGGTGCGCGGCGAGATCACCGAGGCACTGACCACAGAACAGATCAACGCGCTTCTCGCGGAGATGCCCGACTGGCTCGCCGCGGAACGGGAGCAGCATGTCGAGGTGCTCCGTGAGGAGCGCCGGGTCCGGTCGTTGCACGCAGACCGTCGTCGGGCGAAAGAACAGGCCGAAGCCGAGACCGCAGGCGAATGACCGGACGCGGATGGCGGTTGGCGCCCACATGATGGAGTTGCAGCAGATCTCGGACCGATTCGAGATCCAGCAGTTGATGATCGACTATTCGACGGCGATCGATTCGCGCCGCTTCGATGACCTCGACCGACTATTCACGCCCGACGCCTACATCGACTACAGCGCCTCCGGCGGCACACAGGGACCGTTCCCCGAGGTGAAGGCGTGGTTGGCCGACATCCTGCCGAGGTTCCCCGCGTACGCCCACATGCTCGGCAACTTCGATCTGTCGATCGACGGTGACACCGCGACCGGGCGGACCATGTGCTTCAACCCGATGGTCCTGTCCGACGAGCCGAAACAGGTCATGTACTGCGGAATCTGGTACGTCGACGCGTTCGTCCGCACCGCGGACGGCTGGCGGATCACCCGTCGCGTCGAAGAGAAGGCCTTCGACCAGATCATCTGACCGGCCCTGCATCGGTCCCGGAGCCCGGGTATCGGTCAGTAGCCTCGGTCGGCGGTCACGACGGCGAGCAGTTCCTCGCCTGCCACATACCGTCGCAGGTTCTCGGCCAGGTACGGTGCCATCTCTTGGGTGAGCCGGCCCGTCGGGTTGGCGACGTGGGGCGTGATGACCACGTTGTCCAGGTCGTACAGCGGGTGGTCGTCGGCAGGCGGCTCCGGGTCGGTGACGTCGAGAGCGGCTCCTCCGATCACGCCCGCTGTCAGCGCGCGATGCAGTGCGGCTTCGTCGATGAGCGGCCCCCGCGCCACGTTGACGATCCACGAGTGCGGTCTGAGCAGAGCCAACGTCCGATCGTTCATCATGTGCCGCGTCTCTGGCGTGTCGGGCGCGGCGAGCACAACGTGGTCCGACTGCGCCAGCGCCTCGTCGGTTCGATCGGACGCGACGGTGACGTCCGCGCCGTCGACCGGCCGCCCGGACCGATTGACAGCGAGGACGGTCGCCCCGCACGCCTTCAACAGCGGCGTGAGTTCGCGACCGATACCGCCTGCACCGACGATCGCGACGGTGCTGCCGCGCAGCGTCCGCACGGCCGGATCGACGGCGTCCTTCGCCCAGCGCGTCTTGGCCGATCGGACGATCTGCCGGGTGCCGCCGAGCAGGAGCGCGAGAGCGTGTTCGGCGACCCCACGCGAGTAGAAGCCGGACGCGTTGGTCCAGAGCCGCTTGTCGTCGAGGACGCCGGCGTCGACGAACCGCTCGATGCCCGCAGTGCTGAGTGCGACCCACTCGACGGTGTCCGGGAGGTCGGGGAATCCGTCGGGTCCACCGATCCACACCAGGACCTGCGCCTGGGCGAGGGGAACGACCGATCCGCCGACCTCCCGAATTGCGGAGGCGAGGTGCTGATCGGGAGCCGGCTCGACGGCGACGCGCAGTGTGCTCATGAGGTCATGATCTATCACGATCGGGGCCCTCACGCCCGATCTGCTTCACGACCGGTCCGCACCGTACGCGGCGAGGAAGACGTCGACACCTGCTCGCACCATCTGCCCGGCGTCCACACCGGCGACGGAGTCGACCGAACCTGCGGTCAGTTGGACGAGCTGGACCGCGGCGATCCGCTCGTCGTCGATGTGAAAGACGCCGTCGTCCGCGTGCCTGCGCAGGTGACCCGCGATCGCGTCGCGCACACGCCGGGGACCCGCGTCTTGCCAGGCGGCGAGGACGCCCGGATCGATGTGCTCGGCATCCGCGTTGACCTGCCGGACCATCGCGAAATGCAGAGCAGTCTCCGGCTCGGGAGTCGACCACGCCTCCCCGAAGGCGACGAGGTCCGCTCGCGGGTCGACGATTCGGTCGAGAAGCTTTGCCGCACGAACGATTTGACGGTCAGCGACCGCTGTCGCACTGTCCAGGATCACCGCACGGAACAACGCGGCCTTCCCCCCGTACTGGTTGTAGATCGTTCTTGTCGAGACTCCCGACTCCGACGCCAGCACACCGATCGACGCTCGCGAGTACCCGTCGCGCGCGAAGACACGTAGCGCACCGTCGAGCAGGTCTCGTTGTTTGTCTGCGCGCATATCCCTCTCCCGAAATCATGAGTGCATCAACCATTGTACTTAGTGCAATGGTCGTTGTACATTGAGGCATGGACATCACCCAGACACCCCAGACGCCCACTCCGCTACGCATCGCCGTCGTCACCGGAAGTACCCGCCCCAACCGCCGTTCACTTCTCGTCGCCGAATGGACGCGAGAACGAGCAGTGCAGGCACTCGGCGACCGCGCCGCCGTCACTCTCGTCGACATCGCCGACTTCGACCTGCCCCTGCTCGACGAGCCGGTCGCCGCAGCCGTCGGCGAGTACACCCGCCCGCACACCGTTCGCTGGGCGCGCACGATCGACGAGTTCGACGGTTTCGTCTTCACCACCCCCGAGTACAACCACTCGATGCCCGCCGCCGTGAAGAACGCCATCGACTACCTCTTCTCCGAATGGAACGACAAGGCAGCAGGATTTGTGAGCTACGGCCTCGACGGGGGCATTCGCGCCGTCGAACATCTGCGTCTGACATTGGCTGAAGTGAAGGTCGCGTGCGTCCGAAGCCATGTCGCGCTGCGGCTGTCGGACGACTTCGACCTGACGAGCATGATCGAGCCCGGGACAGTCTGTCCCGGACCTCGAGCGGAAGCGATTCTCGACCGCATGCTCGACGAGCTCGTCGCCTGGTCGTCCGCGCTGGCAACGCTCCGAGTCGGGAAACAGTCATGACCACGGAGCAACCTGTCCGCACCCGGCAGACCGACGCCGCGAACGACCGCATCGACCGAGCAACCTGGAAGCTCTGCTGGGTGGTCGTCCTCGGCGCCTTCGCCACCGGTCTCGACTCGTCGATCGTCAATATCGGCCTCGACTCGATCACCACCGAACTCCACTCGACGCTGTCCACCACACAGTGGATCGTCAGCGGTTACCTCCTCGCACTCGCCGTCTCCCTGCCTGCTGCGGGATGGCTGGGCCGCCGATACGGCTCGGGGCCCGTGTGGCTCACTGCGCTCGGATTCTTCACCGCGGCCTCGCTCGCGTGCGCGGTCGCATCGACGCCCGAGGGCCTCATCACCGCACGCATCGCGCAAGGGTTAGCGGGCGGCGTCCTGATCCCGACCGGGCAAACGATCCTCGGAGCGGCGGTCGGCCCACGCAGGCTCGGCAGGGTTATGGGCGTCCTCGGAATCGCGGCGAGCGCGGCACCGGCGATCGGACCGTTGGTCGGCGGTCTCATCCTTCATTCATTGCCGTGGCCGTGGCTGTTCGCGATCAACGTGCCGATCGGCATCGTTGGAATCATGTTGGGCCGCAAGATGTTGCCGTGCAGCCGACCGTCGGATCCCGGCCCGATGCATTGGACGGGGTTGGCGAGCATCAGTGCCGGGCTCGCGCTGGTCGTCCTCGCGACGAGCCGCTGGGGTGACGCGGGACGCCTCGATCCCGCCACCGTCGCCATCGCCGCGTGCGCTGCGGCAGCCCTGGCCACCTTCGTCGTCGCCACGCGCCGGACCGCGCATCCACTGCTCAATCTGAGCCTGTACCGCCTCCCGGCCTTCCGCGCCGGATCGATCGCCGCCGCGTGCTCCGGCGCACTCGTGTTCGGCAGCGGCGTGGTGCACGCGTTGTACTTCCAGCTCGGCCACGGTCAGAATCCGCTTCACGCAGGGATGAGCTTGATCGGCGTCGCCGCGGCCACCGCGATCACCGCGCCTGCGGCCGGACGGTGGATCGACCGGCACGGACCGGCACCCGCGGCACTGGTCGGCGGCTGTCTCGCCGTGGCGACAACGCTGCCGTTGGCGATCACCCCGCTCGATCTGCCGACCCCCGTCGTCCAACTCGTGCTGGTCGCCTACGGCGCTTCCGTGAGCCTCGTCGCGATCCCTGCGGGTGTCACCGCGTACGCGGCGGTCCCATCGACGAATCTGGCCGACGCGATCACCCAGGTGAACATCCTCCAGCGGATCGGCGGATCGCTCGGCGGTGCAGTGTGCGCGGTGCTCATCGCGTCCCACACCGCAGACCTCCCGACGGGATTCCGACTAGCGTTCGGCGCGCTGGTGGTCGGAGCAGTGGGGTCGCTACTCGCCGCTCTCCTGATCGCGTCCGCGACGCGGCCGGGCGCGATTGTCGAGCCGTGAAGTCAGGACAGGCCGCGCACTACGTCGTCGACGCTGCGCAACCGGGTGCCGATCAACTCCAGGTCAGCGAGACGGCCAGCGGTGACCTGCGAGGTCGCGTCGGCGACGAGCACCGTCCGGTAGTCGCGCTCGGATGCGTCGAACAAGGTCGCGCGCGGACAGTTCGGCAGGTTGCATCCGGCGACGACCACCGTGTCGACGCGGGCTGTGCGCAGCACGTCATCCAGCCCCGTGCGGTGGAAGGCTGACCAGCGGGGCTTGTAGAGGACACGTTCGCCGGCGCCGACCGCCTGCGGCCTTCCCGATCGCAGGAGATCCCAGTCGAGCTCGACTGCGCCGGGGAGCAACTCGGCCGGGATCTGGGCACCGACCGTGCCCGGCGGGACAGGTGCGTGCCCAGCTTCGATCGAAGCCCGTCGTGCTGAACGTCGACCAGGACGAGCGCGGACCGCGCCCAGTGCGGTACCAGGTAATCGATCACCTGATCATTCTGGCAACGGAACGTTCTGCAGTCTCAACTGCCCGCGCGCGAGAGTCTTCCCGGTCGACTCGTCGGCGACCTCGACGAGCCAGAGTTGCTGGGTCCGCCCCTGTTGAATCGGCTCGGCCACCACCGTCGCCCGACCGCCCTTCGACGGCCGCAGGAAGTCGGTCGCATTGTGCACACCGACGGCGAACTGACCACTGTCGGCGACCGCGGCACTCGCACCGATACTGCCAGCGCTCTCGACGAATGTCGCGTAGACGCCACCGTGCACCACACCCCACGGCGTGTGATGGCGCTCGCCCAGGTCGACATGACCTTCCACCCGCGTGCCCGTCGCGAGAGTCACCTCAAGCCCGGAGGCCTTCAAGAACTCGCTCGCAGCGTCGATACCCACATCAGGCATTCCGGAACCGTCTGCCACAACACTCTCCTATCAACGACGCCTTCACCACATCTGACTTCTGTAATCGAAGTTAGATCCAGAGATGCTGACTGTCAACCACGAAGTCAGATAGGATTCACTGCGTGAACTGGCTCGACTACGACACCGACAACTGCTCGGTGCAGCGCAGCCTCGACGTGATCGGCGACCGCTGGAGTGTGCTGATCCTGCGCGAAGTGTTCAACGGAATCCGCCGATTCGGCCAGATCAAAGAGCACACCGGGGCCTCCGACTCGGTGCTTGCACACCGACTCCACAAGCTCGTCGACGAGGAAATCCTGTATGCGGCGGACTACGCGGAACCCGGCGCCCGGCGCCGCAAGGAGTATCGGCTCACCGATGCCGGACTCGACCTCCAGCCCGTTCTGTTGTCGTTGCGAGCCTGGGGCGACGCCCATCGCGCCGGCCCAGAAGGACCGTCGCTCGAGGTCCGACACGACGACTGCGGCGCCCGCGTCGACCTCGAACTGCACTGCGAAGCCGGTCATCGGATCGACGACCGCCGGGGTGTCCATACCGCACCGGGCCCGGGGGCGCGTCGAGCGGGCCGTTGATCCGCGCCTCAGCTCTGCTGTTTCTGTGCGCCGTGTCCGTCCCACTGGTTTCCGGCTACACGCGATCGAGGTCCACATCACGCGTCTCCTTCATGACGAGCAGTGCGACCAGGGTCGAGCAACCCGCGATCGCGAGGTAAACGCCGACCCATCTGACGCCGTAGTCAGCGACGAGCCAGGTCGCGATGAACGGCGCGATGGCCGCACCGAGGATCGAGGCGAAGTTGTAAGCGATGCCGCTGCCCGTATAGCGGACGTTGGTCGCGAAGAGTTCGGGAAGCACGGCACTCATCGGGCCGACGGTGAAGCCCATCTGAGTGAAGCCGACGAAGAGAAACTGCGAGCACCGTGCCCTGCGTGGTGTTCGCTGGATCGAGAATCCACTTGAAGGTGAGTCGGTATACGATCATCAGCACTGTCGCAACGATGAGCAGACGGCGGCGTCCGACACGGTCGGCGAGACGACCGGACACCACGACGAAGACCACGAAGAAGAAGACGGCGACTAGCTGCATCTGCAGGAAGTCGCCGTACGAGATGGACAGCTCCACACCCGACTCGTCGACCATCTTGCCGTCGTGGACGGCCTTCGCGAAGACGGGGTCTCAGCCAACTTCAAACGCACATACAGGCCGACGCTCACCATTATCGACGACAGCAGGACGGGATCCGCCAAACCCATGCCATGAATCCGTGGTTCGGTTCGGCTGCGGCGGCTTGCTCGAACGTCGGAACGACGCCAACCAGGACGGTCGCGACGCCCATCGTGACGAGCGGACCCGACCAACCGCGAACGACGTGAAGAGCGCCGCGGTGTCGTCGCCCTTGGGAAGAACAGCGTCGGGAAAACAAGGGCCGCTGCAGTCGCATAGATGTAGAAGTCGAAGAACTCAATGGTGGTTCCGACCATGGCAGCGACGACGATTCGTCTGCGATTCGTTTCGAGAAACGTAGTACATGCAGACGACATGCCGGGCGCCGACCCGACAGAAGCGAGCCTCTCCGTTCACGTGAACGACGAAGGGCCTTTCGCTGTACCCGCTCACTACGGTCGGCGGCGTGGACGGCGAGGTTCCCGAAGCGATCGAAGTAGGTCTCACGTTTTCAGGTGCACCCCGTCGTGTTGGCCGACGACCCGGATCAGGACGAGGTCGTCCGGCTCGTTGAGTTGCCCCTCACGCACGACCCGTCGGCCCGACGACCGGAACGGGTTCGCGCTGTCGGACGCCGACTTGTCCGTGCTCGGTTTCGATCCTGCACGGTACGTCGAGTATCCCTCCGACGCCTGTTCCGTTCGCCGCAGGCACGTCGACAATGGGAGGCTCCGGCCCGAGCGAACCTCGCGCGGGAGATCGACGCGTTGTGAATCGCCCTCGCCCCCGATTCGTCCCATCGGAAGGCCTTCCCGGCGCCCCCCAGTCAGCGAATGAGGGTTCCCAGGTCGACGGGAATCTGCGATCCAGTGACATGGCGAGCCTCGTCGGATGCCAACCACGCCACTGTCGCGGCTATGTCTTCGGCGTCGCTCATGGTGTCCGGCAGCGCATTCATGAAGATGGGACCCAAGGTGTCGGCGTGCTCCGTAATCAACTGCTGCATATCGACGGGTTGCATATCGGTGTTCACCCCGGCGGGGTGGACGGTGTTGACCCGAATCCGATGCTGCCCGAGTTCGTTCGCGAGTGTCCTACACAGACCGACGAGGCCGTGCTTGCTCGCCGAGTAGGCGGCTGCGAACGGTACCCCGCGCAGTCCCGCAACGGAACTCGTCATCACAATGGCTCCACCTTGTCCCTGCTCGAGTAGGATCGGCACCGCGGCCTTCACCGTGTGGAACACCCCGGTCAGGTTCACGTCGATGGTCTCCTGCCACTGGTCCAGCGCGTGTTCCCACGTTGTGGCCGCGCTGCAGACACCAGCGTTCGCGATGATCACGTCGAGCCGGCCGAGTTCGCCGACCCCGTCTGCCACCGACTGCTGAAGTGCGTCGTAGTCACGAACGTCGACCTCCGCCGCCACAATGCGTCGTCCGAGCGCTTCGACCTCACCGACGGTCACAGCCAAGTCGTCGGAGGTCGCTCCGGGATAGGCGGGGAAATCAAAGGACTTGCAGATGTCGACGGCGATGATGTCGGCGCCCTCGCTCGCCAACCGGACTGCTTCGGCTCGCCCTTGCCCACGCGCTGCACCGGTGATGAACGCGGTCTTACCTTCGAACCGCCGTATTTGGGTCATGATTCTCCATTCGTGACTGTTGAGGTCTGCTGGGGCTCAAGCGAATGAGGCTCGGCCGGCCGTCAGGATGGGCCCGCGGGCAGTGGCGACGTCGAACTGCGCGTCCACGGCATCACCCCATGCGCGTATCTGTGAGGTGTCGCCAGGAAAGACCGGCGCTGCAAATCGGCCGGACAATGCGGTCAGGCTCGCCGGATGCGCACCCAGCATGTCCGCCAGAGGCAACGTCGCCGCGGCGAGCGTGCACAGCCCCTGCAGGATGGGACGTGGTTGCCCGATGCTTGCTGCCGCTTCGGGATCGATGTGGATGTGGTGTCGGTCGCCGGTCAGCCGGTAGAGCGCAGCCTGATCGACGCTGGTACCGAGGACACCGACCGAGTCGGGATCCTGTTCAGGCGCGGGCGATACCGATGGGCCGCGCTCGCCACCGAAACCACCGAATCCCGGGGCGAAAAGGGACCATCGCGCCACGAAGTAGTCGCTCTCGACGACCACTTCGTAGACCGCAGCGCGTCCTTTGTCCCAGACCTCACCCACATGTGCCGACATCGCGATCTCGCCGGACCGAGGTAGAGGTGCGACGACATCGAGAGTCTGCGATCCGTGCAGGGCCGATTTCGTGTCGAATGCTCCGAGCGCACCGAGTTCGTCCGGTGCCCACTGGGCGAGTGTCAACGCAAAGGTAGGCAGCACGCGAAGTCGATCTTCGAACACCAAGTCGAGGTCTACGGCTCGCGCACCGACTGCCAGTGCATATAGGATCGCGTCGCGCTCGTCGTAGCGCACAACCCGCGTTCCCAAGTCGACGCCGACCAAGCGAGCGGGAGTCGATGCCAGTTCGGTCATCGATCAGGGTCCTTCCTAGGCGTGCCGCGGAACTGTGGAACCGCAGACTCAGGCGGTCGCCGATCGGTGACCCCAGTCACTGTAGCCATTGGCTTCATTAACGTCAATGTACACGGAGGCTGCCCGGGAAACTCCCAAGAGTCGTATGCTGACCAAACAAGCGCTTGGTTGGCATCTGAAGGGTGAAGACATGAAATTCGCGGTGATCGCTCCTCCTGGAGCTGGACAATCGGCCGACCCCGACTGGATGTCAACATTCGCGCAGCACGTGGAGATGTGCGGGTTCGAATCGCTGGTGCTGGTCGAGCACACCGTGATGATGAGCCAGTACACCAGCGAGTATCCATACGCCCCTTCCGGGCGTGTCGATCTGAGCGCAGACTGCGACCTGCCCGACCCACTCGATCTGCTGTCATTCCTCGCAGCCCACACCGATACGCTCGGGCTCGCGACCGGCGTCTTGGTCCTGCCGAACCATCACCCCGTGGTGCTTGCCAAGCGGTTGGCGACACTCGACCGGCTCTCCAAAGGGCGATTGCGCGTATGCGTCGGAATGGGGTGGATGCAGGAGGAGCTCGAGGCGTGCGATGTCCCGTTCGCTGCGCGCGGCCGCCGCGCTGACGAACAGATCGCGGTCCTTCGCCAGCTGTGGGCGGGCGGAGCCGGGGGCGTCGACCACGACGGCGAGTTCTTCTCGTACCACGGCGCAGTCAGCTACCCCAAGCCTGCGCGGGCTTCCGGTGTCCCGATCCACATCGGCGGACACAGCCGGGCCGCCGCACGCCGCGCGGGTCGGCTGGGCGACGGTTTTCAGCCACTCGGCGTGCGTGGCAAGCAGCTGATTGAACTCCTGGATTTGATGCGCACGGCCGCCGACGCTGCCGGCCGGGATGCTGACGCCATCGACCTGTCCCTGGGCCACCTCGCGTCGCGGATCGACTTGGAAGGCGTGGCGTCGTTGGAGCGCCTAGGCGCCAACCGACTCGTGCTCGCGACCACCGAGACCGCGGACCTCGAAGAACTCAAGGACGAAGTGTCTGCCTGCGCCGACAGGCTGGAACTGCGATGATGCTGACACTCGATGACCGTCGTCAGATTGACGATCTCGTTGCCGGGTACGCGCACCTCGTCGACGCGAGGGAATTCGAGCGCATCGGTGACCTGTTCGTCCCCGACGCGGTGCTTACGGCGCCGGACCCGCCCGACGAGATGGGGCCCGTGCGGGCGTGCGGCGGAAGATCTGCGATCGTAGACGAGCTGAGCCGCCTAGGGGCGTTCGCCGTCACCTATCACGCACTCGCCGGAGCTGTGGTCTCCACCACCGGACCGGGCCGCGCGCGCGGAAGCGTCAAGTGTGTGGCCCACCACGTCATGTCGGCGGGCAAGGGTGCCGCCGACTTGACCTGGCACCTCCGCTACACCGACGAGTACGACCACTCGACCGGACGGTGGTTGATCGCTGACCGGGCGATCACGATCGATCTGATCGACCTGCATCCGGTGAAGCGAGCGCGGCCGCGGCCCTTTGAGGCCTGATCGGATCCGAGCGCCTGTTCACCCGCCGTATAGCATCGAGTAGATGGCTACCACGAGCAACATCAGCGGAAGTACTCGCGATCGAATCGTCGAAATCGCCACGGAGCTGTTCCTCACGCGTGGCTATGTCGAATCGCCACTGAGCGCGATCGCAGCTGAGGCCGGGATTACCAAAGCATCGCTCTACTACCATTTTCCGAGCAAAGACAGCCTCCTCATGGCAATCGTGGAGCCCTTGCTTCAGCGCATCGACGCCTTTCTCGCCGAGACACCCGCGCGGTACGACGAGTTCGAGGACCGGTGGCGTTTCGTGATGACATACGGAGCGCTACTGCAGTCGGACCGGCGCGTCATCACCCTGCTGAGCAAGCGGTCATGGGAATTGGACGACAACGGATTGGACGAGCGCTTCCGACAGCACATCGAGCGCGCCATTGAGCTGGCGACCCCGCCGGGCGCCGACGCCGAGACGCGCGTGCGCGTGATGCTCGGAATGGACATCTTGCAGCGGGAGTTCACCTACGCTCATGGCCGAATCCCGCTTGCCGACGTCGACGACCAGTCTCGTCAGGAAATCGCAGTGGACGTGATCCGCGGACTGTTGCAGTCCTGACCGGACTAAACGGACCGCTGGAGCGCGGCGGGCCACTGCGGCGCACCTAGGATCAGCCCACACCCAGGATGAGCGCTGACGTCGGCACTCCAGTGCCCGCGGTGACGAGCACGTTTCGCGCGTTGTCGACCTGGTTCACGGCCGTGCCTCGGATCTGACGTACCCCCTCGGCGATTCCGTTCATGCCGTGGATGTAGGCCTCGCCGAGTTGGCCGCCGTGCGTGTTCACCGGCAGCGACCCGCCGCGGACGGTGTGGCCGTCGCGAATGAAGTCCTTCGCTTCGCCTGGCTCACAGAAGCCGAACTCTTCGAGCTGGGCCAGCACGAACGGGGTGAAATGGTCGTACAGCACCGCGGTGTCGATGTCAGACGTGGTGAGGCCGGTGTCCGCCCACAGACGGCGAGCGATGTCCCCCATCTCGGGCAGCGCTCGATCACCGTCCTTGCGGTAGTAGCTCGTCATCGCATGCTGGTCGTAGCCCGAGCCCTGAGCAGCGGACCGGATGGTCACCGCCTCGCCTGCGAGGTCTTTGGCACGTTCGGGTGTGGTGACGATGAACGCCTGACCGCCGTCGGACTCCTGGCAGCAGTCCAGCAGGTGCAGGGGTTCGGCGATCCACCGCGACGCCTGGTGTTCCTCCAGCGTGATCGGACGGCCATAGAACCACGCCTTCGGGTTTGTCGCCGCGAAGTCGCGGACACCGACGGCGACGCGACCGAAGTCCTCGCTCGTCGCGGCGGACAAGTGCAGGTACCGCTGGGCGAACATCGCGACCCACGAGGCGGGCGTCATCAGCCCGGACGGCAGATACCACGAGAAGTGCGTCGCACGCGCGTCCGGCGCGAACCCCTCGGTGCTCATCGCCTGACCGAACCGGGCGCCACTGCGTTCGTTGAACGCGCGATAGCAGAGCACGGTCGTCGCCATACCGGAGGCGACGGCCATCGCCGCGTGCGCGATGGTGCCGGCCGCAGCGCCGCCGCCGTAGTCGACGAGACTGAAGAAGTCGATATTGTCGCAACCGAGGCCGCGAGCGACGTCGATGGTCGGCGAGGTGTCCATCGAATACGTCACCATCCCATCGATCGTTCGCGGGTCGACACCTGCGTCTGTGCAGGCGGCGAGACTCGCCTCGAGCGCCAGTTGGAGCTCGGAACGACCGGACGCCTTCGAGAATTCGGTGGCGCCGATGCCTGCGATCACTGCCTTGTCGCTGATATTGCTCATTTCTGCCCCTGTTTCTCGTCGGTCCAGAACCCCACCTGCACGGTTCCCGTGACATGCGCGCCCATGCTGTTCGTCCCGACCAACGCGACGGTGAGGTCATCGCCGTCGCGGGCGGTCACCTCGCCGGTGAACGTCATCGTGTCGCCGGGGAAGTTGGGCGCCCCGAGTCGGATGTTGATGCGGGAGATCCGCGACGTCGGGCCCGCCCATTCCGTCACGTACCGGTTCACTAGCCCGTTGGTGCTGAGAATGTTCATGAATATGTCTTTGGTGCCCGCGGCCACGGCGACGTCACGATCGTGATGCACCTTCTGGAAGTCGCGGGTCGCGATAGCGCCCGAGACGATCAGTGTCGCCGAGATCGGCACCGTCGACTCGGGGAGCGTCGTTCCGACGTCGGTGATGGGCGGGCGGTTCAGCGTGCGCGTCATGCGGGCACCTCCGCACGCACCCGCGCCACGGGAAGGGTCAGTTCGTCGTCCATCCGTTCGGGGGCGACGCTCAGCGCCATTCCGATCTCGATGTCATCGCGTGCGACGTCCTCCAGTGGCATCACGACACGGGCGCCTTCCTCGAGTTCGACCAGCGCCACGACGTATCCGGGTCGGAACGGCGGCACCACCGGGTGATGCAGCACGACGTAACTGAACAGCGTTCCGCGACCCGACATCTCTTCGCCGTGCCAGTCGAGACTGTGGCATGACGGGCACATCGGCACCGGCGGATGACGGAGTTCCGCGCATCCGTCGCACTTCTGGATGACGAGTCGGCCGTCGTTCAGTGCCTCGAAGATGAAGCCGTTGTCGAGGTTGACGGACGGGCGGGGGCGAAGCGCATCGGTCATCGCTCTTCCTTTCGATCTGCTGTGTCGCGTTTGCTGGGGTCATACCAGAGCGTGCGGAAACGCATGGTTCCCACGCGTACGTCGTTCTGGTCGGTATAGGTGACGAGTGTCGTGATGAAGTACCCCTCACCGAGCCCGGTCGTCTTCGGACCGACTATCGACTCGACGCGCTCGTGTGCGGTGAGCAGGTCGCCCGGCACGAGCGCCCGGTCGTACTCCTGGTCGCTGTTGACGGCGACCACGGCCGAGTATCCCGCGTCGCTGACCGCGCTGTACGCGTCTTCGACGTCCGTGCGGATCTCCGGCTCCGACGGATTTGTCATGTTCCAGACCTGCAGCGCCGATACCGGTGCGATCACGTCGGAGTATCCGGCGGCCCGCGCCACGTCGGGGTCGAAGCAGCGGGCATCGGTGTCCCCGAGTGCCTCACACAGATGATGAATCATCGGCCGATTCACGGTGTCACGTGCGACGCTCACCCGTTCGTGGCCTCGCTCGATGATCGCCGTGACGCTCGTCAACGGGTCGCTGATCATGGCATCTCCTTCGTTTGACCTTCGGGAACGAGGTTGGCGCGACCACACTCGGCGAACCGCTGTGCGATGTCGTCGCGGATCCCCGCGTCGATCGGGGTGTATGTGAGTGCCGCAGTCGGGCGGTAGTACACCGGTTCGGCAACGTCCCACCCGTGCCGGCGCAGGCGAGGCTTGTCGACCTTGCGCGTCGCAGTGACCGGTACGTCCTCGACCACACGGACGTATCTCGGAGCCCACTTGGCTCCGAGATCCGACTGGGCGGCGAGGAACTCTGCGAACGCGGCCGGATCGAACGACGTCGGATCCGCGATCTGCAACGTCGCCATCACCTGGTCACCGGTGCGCGCATCGGGCACCGGGTAGACGAGCGCGACCTGGACGTGGTCGAAGCGGGCCAGAATCCTCTCGATCGGGGCCGCCGAGAAGTTCTCGCTATCGACCCGGAGCCGATCACTTCCGCGGCCCGCGTAGTAGAAGTAGCCCTGCTCGTCGCGGTACCCGAGATCTCCGGTGAGGAAGATCTCGCCGCGGATGCGTTCGTCCATCGCGGCCTGATCTCGGTAATACCCTTCGAAGCCAGCGGCGCCACGCATATTCACTAGCTCGCCTGTCGCCTCGTCCGCATTCCGAATGCGTCCCTTCTCGTCGAAGAGCGCGCGCGGGCACTCGGTCATCGTCTCGCGGTTCATCACCGCGGCGTCGGTGCCCGCGTGCGGCAGGCCGAGAGATCCGGGAGGTGAGTCCTCGGTTCGGCTGATGCTCAAGCCGCCCTCGCTGGATCCGTACGACTCCGTCGGCCAGACTCCGAAACGTCGATGGAATTCGCGACGGTCCAGATCCGATGCCTCAGTGCCGAAGCAGGCTCGCAGCCGGGTGTGCGCTTCCTCCTCCCGTTCGGGCTGTGCCAGCAGGTAGGCGAGGGCACGACCGACATAGTTGAAGTAGGTGACGTTGTATTTGATCAGATCGGGGACGAACCTCGATGCCGAGAACCTCCGGGCCATCGCGAACGCCGCGCCGACGTTGACGGCGGGAGCCCAGCACGCGAACAAAGCGTTGCCGTGAAAGAGCGGCATACAGTTATAGGGGATGTCGTCGCGGGTCACACCCATGTGTGCGTAGTCGATGGTGCGCGCCATGCGTCCGGTCGAGCAGATCACCGCCTTCGGCGACCCGGTCGAACCCGAGGTGAACATCAACAGCAGTTGTGTCTGCGGATCCCCTGGCGACTCCACGTCCGGCCGGTCATCAGAGTGGCGACCGAGCAGGTCGGCGTAGGCGGGGTCGTCGAGCAACAGTACGCGGTCCGACGAGATGCCGATGTCGGCACCGTCGAGATGCGCCATCAATTCTGATGTCGTGACGAGGATTTCGACATCGGTGAAGCGAATGTCTCTGGCCAGCTCTTCGCCCCGACGGGTGAAGTTGACGCCGACAGCTGTCGCGCCCGAATATGCGGCCGCACCGACCAGGAACAGGAACTCCGGTTCGTTCTCGAGCATCACACCGATGTGGAATGGGCGTGCGTCGTCGTGCAGGGCGAGCATCATGTTCGCGCGCCGACGACTCTCGGAGACGAACTGGCGCCAGGTCCAGGACTCGTCTTCGAACAGCAACCCGACGTGGTCGTCGTCGGCGCGGCGGTCCAACGCATCGCGAGTGGTCAGGACGGTGTTCATCGGATCTCCTCATCGAGAGCAGGGGAAGGGGCAGCGGACGGTTCGCCCTGCGCGTGCGGTGGCTGCTGCGCGGGGATCCGCGAGACGACCACCATGGTGAGCAGACAGGCGGCAATGCAGACGCCGACCACCAGGTTCAGACCGGTTCGGGATGTGAAACTGTTGTCGCCGAGGATGATCGGCGACACGGTGAGCAGAATGGCCACCAGCGACGCGGCGACCGCTTGGAAGGTAGTGCGCACCACCGCATTGATCCCGGTGGCGGTCGACGTGTGCTCGGGAGTGACGCATTCGACGATCACCGTCGGCATTCCCGCATACAGGAATCCGTTTCCGAAGACGCTCAGCAGCAGCCCGGCGATGACGACGACCGGATTCGTCGGGGCAAAGCAGACGATCCCTAAGCCGACGATGACCAGACCCGAGCCGGCCATGAGGCCGGTCCGAGCACCATAGTTCTGACTGGTTCTTCCGATCAACGGCGCGATCGCGAATGATGCTGCGGCGGTGAGGAATCCGAGAACGCCGGCCATCGTCGCGCTGTATCCCAGGCCGACCGGCAGGGAAATGTCGCCGCTCGGGGAGTTGATGACGTTGGGCGTGCGATACAGGGTGATCGAGAGGACCGTCCCCATGCCGATCGGGCCGAGTGCGATCAACGCGGTCGCGACCATACCGAGTGAGAATTTTCGGTCGGCGAACATGGCTAGATCGATCATCGGGTCGGCGATGCGGCGCTCCCACTGATACCAGAGCACCAGGGCTGCCACACCGATGACGATGAACACCAGGACCTGCGTGCTGTTCCAGCCGACATCCTTGCTCGTGGTTGCGCCATAGAGTGTCGCAGCTATGCCACCGCCGAACAGAATGCCGCCGAACCAGTCGATGCCCTTCGCCGACGCCAAGGTCTCGGGTGGGTCGCGCCGAATCATGGTGCAGGCCAGGAAGGCTGACGCTCCTGCGAGGATGGCGGCAGACCAGAAGATCCAGTGCCAGGTTGCGTGATCGAGCAGCACGCCGCCGACTAGGGAACCCGAGGCGCCCGCGACCAGTGCTGACGTGCTCACTACGGCCACTCCGAGCGCGATCCGGCCCGCTGGGAACGACGCGCGGACGATTCCGATCGCCAGCGGAAGGATCGCCCCGCTGACGCCTTGCAGAGCGCGGCCGGCGATGAGGACGGTCAAAGACGGGGCGCACGCACTGATCACCGAGCCGACCAGAGAGACGATCAGCACAGCGATCAGTACGTTCCGCCGACCGAATTGGTCACCGAGGCGTCCGACGAAGCAGGTCGCGAGCGCCGCGGCCAACGCGTAGACGGTGACGATCCAGATCAGCGCCGACAGGTCTTTGGTGAAGAACTCTCCGGGGGTGTACAGCAATTGGGTCGCCATCGTGGTCTCAAATGCTGCGACGACTTCGGCGAAGACAAGCACCACAAGGGTGCCGATGACCCCGCCCTTCAGTGTCGATACTGGTGGGGTACTCACTGTTCGTCCTCCGTCGTCACGAGCGCACCGAGTTCGTCCCGGATCGAATCGGCTGCACCCCAGAGGATGTCGATCTCACGCGCCCATACGAAGAATCGATGGATGTGGTTGTCCAGGTCGGCGCCTGCGCCCCCGTGCAAGTGTTGGGTGGCGTGGACGACCCGGATCCCAGCCTGCTTCGCCCACCACGCTGCGACCAGTGCGCTCTCGTGGGCGTCGACACTCTCGCCGGGCTCGGTACACGCCGCATCCAGTCCGAAGGCGGCGTCGAGAACGGTAAGCTCGATCACCTCGGAATCGATCGACGCGTCGGCGGCGCGCATGGCGACGCCCTGGTTGGTCGAGAGGGGACGTCCGAACTGCTCGCGTTCGGAGACGTACGACGCTGTGCGGCGGACGGCTTCGTGGCACACCCCGCCCTGCAATGCCGCCGCGGCCACCAGCAGGTGCCTCCGGACCCACCCAGCGGCATCCGACCCCACGCCGACGAGTTCCTCGGCGGCGATCTGCACGTCGATGAAGGTTACGGCGGCGTGGAGTTGACCGCTGATGCCGCGCCAATGATCGAGCGAGACTCCGATTCGGTCGACGGGAACGACGGCGACCCGTTCGCCGTCGAGGGTGTGGAACGTGACCATCACATGGGAGGCGGCCGGAGCCAGATAACCGAAGTCGACTGCTCCGGTGAGAGTGAAGCCATCGGACGCTGAGGCTCCGTCGACGCGGGTGAGCGCCTCAGGGAGCAGCGCCGCGACCCGTGCCGAGCCCGCGACGATCTGTGCGAGCGTTGCCGACGGCCCGCCCAGCGAAGCGATCGCGAGGGCGGCCACCGCAGTAGTTGCGAGCGGAACCCGAGCGAGGTGCATGCCCTGTACGCGCAAGACTTGGACCAATCCCGACATGCCGAGGCCGGTGCCGCCTGCTGAGGATGGAAGGACCGCTTCGAGCAGACCGCCGTCCACGAGGTGCGACCAGATGCGCTCGTCGTACGCAGTCTCGTCCTCCTCCCCTGCCACAACGGCGGCGTCAGTGCTGAGCTCGGAGAACATCGCGACTGCCGCCTCGACCAGGCCCTTCTCGTCCTCCGATAGGTGAAAGTCCATGCACGGCGCGGGGTCCGTTGTCACCGTCTCGGTCATCGTGCGCTCCTCGTCATGCCAAGTCGCGTCCACGCGACAATCTCTCGTTGAACCTCGGCGACGCCGCCGCCGAAGGTGTTGATCTGCGCCGACAAGTTCAGGTGCGCCAGTCGACCGCCGTCGAACCGCCACGGCTCGTCGGTCACGCGCAGACCTCGAGCGCCGGTGATCTCGAGCAGTTTGCGATACACGTCGACCACCGATTCGGTCGCGAAGACCTTGGCTGCCGAGGCGTTGCCGGGATGGACGTCGCCATCGGCGGCGGCAGAGACGAGCCGCCAGTTCATCAGGCGCATCGCACGCAACTGCGCAGTCGCCTCAGCGAGAAGCGAACGGACCCAGCCCTGGTCACTGAGCCGCCCGCCGTCGGCAGTGCGCTGCTCGTTGGCCCACGCGCGGACGTCGTCGAGGAATCCCTCGCACATCCCCGAGTACGCGGCGAGGCCGACTCGCTCGTGGTTGAGCTGTGTCGTGATCATCCGCCAGCCGCCGTTCACCTCACCCACGACGTTGGATGCCGGTACTCGCACGTCGCTGTAATACGTGGCAGTAGTGCTTGCATCGCCGAGACAGCGAATGGGCGTGACCGAGAATCCGGGATCAGTGGTCGGCACGAGAATCAGCGAGATGCCCTTGTGCTTGGGAGCATCAGGATCGGTGCGAGCCGCTAGCCAAATCCAGTCGGCGCCGTCGGCGCTCGAGGTGAATACCTTGCCGCCGTTGATCACGTAAACGTCGCCGTCACGGACCGCCCGTGTGCTCAGCGAGGCGAGGTCGGTCCCGGCTGAGGGTTCGGTGTAGCCGATCGCGAAGACCAGTTCTCCCGCAAGGATCCGCGGGAGGAAGTATGCCTTCTGCTCCTGCGTTCCGTATTTCATCAGCGTGGGACCGACAGTGGTGAGCGTGATCATCGGGATGGGCGCCATTGCTCGGTACGCCTCGTCGAAGAACACGTACTGGGCGGCTTCGCCGCGACCCTGGCCGCCATATTCGACAGGCCAGCCGAGGCCGAGCCATCCGTCGCTGCCGATCTGGCGGAGGATTCGGTCACGTGTGGGGCCGCCTGCCTCGCCCTCGCTGAGCAAGGCGCTGCGGATCTCGGGAGTGAGGAGTCGTGTGAAGTAGCCGCGAAGCGCCTGGCGCAACTCGCGAATCTCATCAGATAGGTGGAGGTACATCGAGGTTCGGTCTCCCTCGGAGTCGGTGGGTATCTCCCTGTGATTGTGGGGGTGGTCACACGCTATCTACCTGCCGCACGGTAGGCAACCCCTTATATGGAAGCCCCTCGGCCAGACTGTGCGCACACGAGCGCCGACTCATCGGCGTCTTTATCAAACCGCCTCCCCGGTGCACCGAAGAGAGATATCGTCCCGCGCGCGACCGGCTGATCCATCCGGACTGCGGCACTTTCTATCGCGGCAATTCGGGCACTATCGCCTGTTTGACCTGCGGATTCTTTCCACAGCGGGAGACCCGGCACCGCCCCGATCGCAACCTTCGATCGACGCGCCCGGGCGCGACCCGCCGCCAACGGGTTCGCGGAAACGTGCCACGTCGGCGACATCGGTACGCGTGAATATTTCAGGTGGTAACCCCGCTGCCCGAGATCAGTACGCGGTGCATCCACGGCTCCGGCACCGCCGACCATAGAGTGCAGTCATGACGATCACGACGATCTGCTTCGGAGTCCTCGCCCTCGTGCTGTGGGCGGTGACGGTGACCCGTATCGTTCGGGAGCCTCGACGCACGAGTTACGGCATGGCCATCATCGGGTGCACAACCGCCACCTGGGTCTTCATCGTTCTGCTGTGCGCAGCACTGTCACCAGAGTCCGATCTCACCGACATCGCCGTCTTCGGTCCCGTGATGCTCGTGCTCGTCGTCGTGTTCGCGACGGGCGTGTATCTCCTGTTCAACGCTGTCGTCGTGGTCCGCCGCGAAGGCCTTCGGGTCGCGACCCTGGTGCCGGCCGCGTTCGGCCTGTTCCTGTTGGCGGTTCTCGCCGCTACGGTCGCCACCGGGATCGCGTTGGCCACTGTCGACTCGTACCTCACGATCGCACTTCTCGTCCCGTTCGTCGTGATACCGATCGCCATCGTGGTGATCACACTCGGCGGGTACACCGCGTATGCGGCCGTGTACGGACGTTTCAACAGGCCTGCCCCGTCCGACGCCGTCATCGTCCTGGGCGCAGGACTCTCCGGCGCCGCGGTGACGCCACTGCTGGCTGCCCGGATCGACCGCGGAATCGAGATGCTCGACGCAGCAACGGATCCGAGCCACGAGCCGCTACTCCTGCTGTCCGGCGGCAAAGGCGACGACGAGGTCGTCTCCGAAGCGGAGGCGATGGCGCGGTACGCGGTGGACGCCGGCGTGGCTGAGAATCGGATCGTCCGCGAAGACACGTCGACGACCACCGAGGAGAACCTGGTCAACTCGCGTGCAGTGCTCGCGGGCAGCGGCTGTGCCGCGCCGACGTTGACCGTCGTCACGAGCGACTTCCACGTCTTGCGCACTGCATCCCTGACGCGCCGCCTCGGACTGGACGCCACGGTCGTCGGCGCACCAACCGCCGCCTACTATCTGCCCGCCGCGTTCCTCCGCGAGTACACGGCGTGCCTGGTCCACTACCGCCGCGCCAACATCGCGATCTGGGCCGGGGCCTCATGTCTCGTGTGGGCGCTGCTCGCGCTCGTCTGGTACCTGGCCGGTATGCAGACTGAGGTCGTGGACGCGGTGTCCGTGTACTGACGCCCCGGCCTGTCAGCTCCCTCGGCTGTCAGCTTCCCTCGGCGTCGATTCAATCCCCTCGATTCAGTCACGGTGGGCGTTGTGCGCCGCCCGACTGATCGTCTCGATGATCTGCGGGAAGGTCGCCGAATCTGAAGCGACGATCTGCGTGTGATTGACGCCGGGGAACCTCACGAGAGCGCCCCGGCCGCCCGCCTTCTTCACTGCCCTCACGTAGTTCGTCGCCATGCTGGGTGCGACAACGGTGTCGGCGGTGCCGGTCATCGCGATGATCGGAACGTCGGGGTCGATGTTCTCGATCGGGCTGACTGACGCGTAGTGGTCGGGCACCTCGCTGGGCATACCGCCCATCACGCTGCGGGCGCGCGGATTGCCGTTGAGCGCCGCCCGCCGCATGTCGAGGGTCCCGGCCAGCGAGATCACATAGGTGGGCCGGAACTCCGGCTCGGCGCCGATCTCGTCGTCTTCGAGATTGTGGCGGGTCCCCGACCACATCGCCAGTTGGCCGCCCGCCGAGTGTCCGGCGACCACGGCGTCGTCCGTCGAGATCTCCGGCAGCGCCGCTTGAACGTTCGGAACGAAGTCGAGCGCGGCGGCGACGTCTTTGAAGGTGGTCGGCCATCCGCCGCCGGAGCCGACCCGCCGATACTCAAGGTTGTAGACGGCGAGGCCGCGTTCGGCGAGCCGCCGAGACAGCGACACGAACACATCGGCACCGAGCTTCGACTGCCATCCGCCACCGTGGACGAGTACGACCAGCGGCACGGTGCCCGGTTCGTGGTCGCCCGGCGGCAGATACACGTCCGCCCAGTTCTGTCGATCGTCGCGGTCGCCCGTCGTCGTCGGATACAGGTACCGGTCGACGGTCACGTCCGACGTCGACTCGACGTTCGCGAGAGCACGGGCCGCAGCCCCGCGGTCTGCCGGTTCGGCAGGGGTGGCGTCCGAGGCCGCGTCGTCGTCCGCGGCGCAGCTCGTCACCGTGAGCGCTACCGCGACGGTCGACGCGGTGATCAGTCGGCCGAGCGTGCGCATCCTCATATGGTCGCTCCGTTGATGGTCGAAGCGTTGATCTCGCCGTCGAGCCCCCACTTCTGGGCGATCGTCGTCATCTCGCCTCGGTCGATCAGCTCCTGGACGGCGGACTGCAGCACCTCGCCCAACGGTGACTTCTTCGCGATCGCGAACCCGTACGGCTGGGAGTCGAACACCTCGCCCGCTGCGGCGAGTTCGGCGTCGCTTCGACGGACGGTCGTCGCGACCACGACGGAGTCGGCGGACATCGCGTCGGCCGACCCGCCGGTGAGCGCACGGACCGCGTCCTCCTGGGTGGGTGCGGCGACGATCTTGATGGGTTTGTCGCCGACTGTCACGCACGCCTTGCTCTTGGCGGGCAGCTCGACCGTGTGCTGGACGGTACCGGCCGCTGCTGCGACGGTGCGCCCGCATGCGTTGTTCGGGTCGACTGTGTCACCGGACCGCTGCGCCCACTGGGTGCCGCCACGGAAGTAGGTCACCATGTCCATGGTCTTCTGGCGAGCCAGGGTGTCGAAGAATCCACGCGACCCCACGTCGTAGGTTCCGTCGACGACTCCCGGGAGGATCTGCTCGAACCTGGTCTGCTGCAGGTCGAGCCGTAGGCCGAGGAGGTCGGCGACCCGATTCAACACGTCGACGTCGAAGCCGGTCAACTGTCCGTCCTCGCCCATGCCGACCATCGGCTCGTATGGTGCGCTGGTGCCGACTGTGAGCTCGCCTGACGCCCGGATCTCGTCCGGGACGCGGCCCGCCAGGCCGGCATCGCCCGCAGCCGAGGCGGGTGGCTTCGATTCGTCGGTCTGCCGATCACCGCCGTCGGAGCCGCAACCGGCCACGAGGAGAGTCACGACGAGGCTGATCAGCAGCGCGGGGGTCCGCCTGCGCGGTCTACGGCTCACGACATCGGAGTCTATTCGCTTTCCACCGCAACGACTTCCGGATCAGCCAACTGGCCGACGCCCCAGCCGGCCGGTCAGTACGCGGTGGCGAACTTCCACGCCGAGTGAATCGCACCTTCGATGTAGTCGACCTGCCCGGCGTCGCCGACCACCTCGACGGGGATCCCCGTCGCCTCGAGTTCGCGTGCGAGCGGAGCCCCGGCCGCCGTGTCGGCGGCGTAGACCACCGTCGAGGCCGGCGCCGTATGTGCCTCATCCTTGACGGTGAATTCGACGGCATCGGACGTGATGCGGGTGACCGTCGCCTGGCGGTGCACGTGCACGCCGAGTTCGGCGGCTCGGCGCACCGCGGTCCAGCGGCGTGGCATGGCCATCGGCAGCCCGAGGGGCGTACCGGATTCGAGAAGGGTTACGTTGCGTCCGCGGTCGGCCAGCCACTCCGCGAGCTCTAGGCCGACCAGCGATCCGCCGATCACTACGACGTCGTGCCCCATCGGCAGGAACGACCGCGTGAGTCGGCGAATCGCCGTAGGACTCTTGGTGACGCCCGACAGCTTGCCGAGCTTGCCCATGGCGCGCAGGACGAGTGAACCGTCGGAAGCCGCGGCGTTGCCCAACAACAGGTTTCGCAGAGTTTCACCGGTGTGGACATGCGGTAGATCACCACCGGGGATGTCGGGACGGGGGCGCACGGCGCCGGTGGCGACGACGACGTGGTCGGGGGCGAGGCCGCGAATCAGCTCCGGGGTCGCGGTGGTCTTGAGTCGGATCTCGATGTTCAGCCGCTTCATCTCGGCGGTCAGCCAGTCGAGCAGTCGTTCGTTGTCCGGGGTGGTCAGCGTCGAGAACCACAGGGTCCCGCCTAGGCGATCGGATTTGTCGACGACCGTGACGTGGTGGCCGCGCAGGGTGAGCAGGCGTGCGGTTTCCAGGCCCGACGGCCCGGCGCCCACGACGACGACCCGTTTACCGCGACGCGCCGGGTGCAGCGGAAGGAGCCTCTCGTCGCCCAGTGCCGGATTGACCGCGCACAGCGGGGTGTCGTCCCAAAAGTTCTCCTGCACGCACACATAGCAGTTGATGCACGGGCGGACCTGCTCGGGAGTATCGGCGGCGAGCTTGTTGACCAGCTCCGGATCGGCCAACAGCTGGCGACCCATCGCAGCGAAGTCGATGCGGCCTGCCGCGATCGCCTCCTCGGCGACGTCGGGGAGCATGCGCCCGACGGCGATGACCGGGATCTGTACATGCTTCTTGATCTCGGCCGCCAGATCGAGGTAGGCGCCGACCTTGTTCGGCAGCGGGCCGTCAGTGAAGTTGGAGAACGGGTTGCGCCCCCAGCCGGTCACGTGAATGGCGTCGGCGCCTGCTTCTTCGAACAGGACCGACGCGGCGCACGCCTCGTCGTTCGTGAGCGCACCTTCCTGACCGAACTCGGCCCCTGCGACGCGCACCAGCACGGCCATCGTGTCACCGACCGCGGCCTTGACCGAGGCGATGACCTCGCAGGCCAGCCGGGCACGACCGGTCAGGCTGCCGCCGTACTCGTCGTCGCGCAGGTTGTCGATCCGGTTGAGGAATGCGCCGAGGACATAACCGTGGGCGCAGTGGATCTCGATGGCGTCGACGCCCGACTGTCGGCAACGGACGGCGGCCTCGGTCCAGGTCTGGATCAGCCAGGCGATGTCGTCGGCGGTGGCGGTGTGGGTGGACCCTGCCTTGCCGCCGGTGACGGCGGCCATCTTCCCGAGTTCTTCGGGGGTGCTGTCGACGAGCGCAGACATGTCGTAGGTGTAATTCGGCTTCGACGGCACCAGCAGCGGGCGGTCGTTGAGGGTGTCGATGCGGGCGACCTTGCCGTGGTGCGTGCTCTGTACGCAGAGCTTGCCGCCCGCCTCGTGAACGGCGTCGGCCAGTGCCCTGAGGCCGGGGACGAACCGGTCCTCGGAGAGTCCCGGCTCCTTCGTACTGGTGGCGCCGATCGGGTACGCGACCGCTGCCGCCCCGGTGATGATCAGGCCGGTACCGCCGGCCGCGCGTGCGGCGTAGTGGTCGATGTCCTCCTGCTCGATGACGCCGTCAACGCAGACGTTCATGTCCATCGCAGGCAGGACGACCCGGTTGCGCAATGACATCGGGCCGATCTGACCCCGGCCGAGGAGGTGCGAATAGGAACTTGTTCTAGCCATGAATCGAAGAGTACGCCACCGTTTCAATCATTGATTGAAAAAGTGGGGACATCGCTGCTTTGCGGCCCGGTAGCCGCGGCATGTGAGGAACCCCCAGTCTGTCGCTCTGAGCACGCTGCAGATGGTCTCCACTCCGAACTGATCACGGTGCACGTCGACGAACCGGATCGTTTCGTCGTGGGGCGGTCGAGCTCCGCGGCGAGAAACGCCGATGCCTTCGTCAGAATCTCGTTCGCACGGCGGGCCTCGGCTACCCACCCGCCGCAGCCGACGATTCTCCTCCTCGAGTGATCCTTGCGGACCGGACGATCACGATCACGGAACTCTGGACTGAACTTCTTGGGCATACTCCGATTCTCATTCGTGAGACTCGGACCTGAAGCCGGGGCGCTTCACCCCGTTCGACGCAAGCACGAGTTGTTCATCGACACACTGATTGGCCGATCGTGGCAGCAGCCCCCTGTCATTTCGCTGCTGCGTGCGTCGATGCGCTCAGACTTAAGTACTAGAAGGGTCCAACTCAGGGTAGGACTTTCGTTAGCGCCCGATAGACGTCCGAGTGATGCCTCCGAGCACGCCCCTGCCTATCGTGATGACCATGACCTCAGAAACTATTGACACAGCAAGTTATCTTGCGGCCTTCCGCAGCGAACTCCAAGGGGCTGGACGTGGTCGGCGATTCTCAGCCCTGCTGAACCAGAGGACCCTGTTCCCCCATCGAGGGCGAGCCACGTTGACTCCCCATTATTTGACGTTGAGCGAATGGAACAGTCAGGGTCCGCTGCAGATCTTACCGGAAGCAGTCCTTCGCGTTACCCGTCAGTTCGATTCCCAGTATGGTGCTTTCGTCGGTGGTGCTTCAAGCAAGTGGGGCGCACCGGTGATCGTCGACTTGGACGACGAGCGATCTATCTACTTCTTGTTCGACCATCGGCCGTTCTTGGAGAAGACTAAAAATCCGCATTGGGAAGACCTCCTCCTCACCTGGTTAGCGAAACGATGAGCAGCTAACGCCGCGCGGGACGTGCCTGCACGTTCGTGACGTGGGCGCGACATCTCCACGTACCTCTGCCATCGTGCCGGCGTGCCTGTGGGCGCGTGTATGCGCGCCTAATCGCCGGTGAGAGCGTCCTGAGTCTCACGACGACCTAGTGCGCCGGGGTCCCGTCATTCCTACTCGCCCTCGACAGAATGCGACGACATGATTGCATCGACACGACAGCACCCACGTCGACGATCACTTGCCTTCGTGTGCGCAACAGCACAATTAGCTTCGAATGTAGGGCGTCCAGGACCGGCGGCAAGCAAGGCGGACCGGTGAAACTCAAATTGTGTTCACGTCTATCGACCACCTTGACTATCTTGCTGGGCGTCGCCTCCGGAATTGGACTTGCGCTTGGTGCACTGAGTGCTGTGTCGTCCGCAACGAAAGTCGTCGAGCACCGGCCGGAGGACAACGCCGTATTACCACATGTTGTGATCGGCTTGCTGGTGCTGGGTTTCATCATTGGAGCGATGATTTCAACTAGGTCGATGCGCTGGTTTTGGTGGCCGATCGATGCATCCGTTGGTGAGCGATTCGGGCGGACCTTTCGGTCATCGCGTAACTCGTTTTCCGGGCTATTGCGATCCGTTGGCGCAGTCATCCTCCAGGCGTTTATGGCGCTTCTCGTATTCAGAATGGGATTTCAAGCTACGGCGGGGATGGCGTCCTCGTTTAGCGTCAATGCGTGGGGCGGTCCATCAGCGTTCGGTGCCTTCATGGCGCATGGAGTCGATGCCGTGGTGTGTTTGATTGTTGCGTGCCTTGCACTTGACAGGGTTCTCGTGCCCACCAACCCGAGCGTTCGTACCGATGCCGGCCAGGGAGCCGGTCGACCTGGTTAGTTGGAGTCCCCGTCTTTCGGCCAATTGTCTACTCGTGCGTTGCGTACCAGTGGCGCCTTGCCCGAGTTCGTCGTGCCGGAGCAGACGACCGCGAATCATCAGCGCTGTAGCGATCTCGCGGGACCAGTCACAGGCGTTCTCCGCTGGTAAAGCAATCCACTGTTTCCTGAAAGAATATGGCGATCTGACGATGTCAAGCTCGATGACTACGCACCCCCACCGACATGAGCCTCGTCGACGACGACCCAGTGCCCTGGTGGCCGTGGTCTGTGCCGTCGCTCTGACAGTTGGTTCTATCGTGCTCGTCTCTATTCGGGCCGGTCATGACACCGATCCCGCGGTGATCAGCACCGGCGACGGAGCGCTACGTGGGTCCCTCAACGGCAGCACTCGTCAGTTCCGGGGTGTCCCGTACGCCGCGCCGCCAGTCGGCGATCGTCGCTGGGAACGTCCCAGTCCTCCCGAGAAGTGGGATAAGGTTCGCGACGCGACCAAGGCCGGGCGACGCTGCATTCAGCCCGACGACGACAACGAGCGTGATCCGCGTTCGTCCGAGGACTGTCTGTACCTCGATGTCACCGCTCCCCGGTCAGTGCCGGTCCCTGTACCGGTGATGGTCTGGTTCCACGGCGGTGCCTTCAGCTCGGGCGCCGGTAGTGACTACGACCCGCGACGGCTAGTCAATCAGGGTCGTGTCGTAGTGGTAACGGTGAACTCTCGGTTGGGTGTGCTGGGCTACTTCGGAGGCCGCGGCCTCCAAGACTCGGGCACGTACGGACTTGCGGATCAGCAAGCCTCGTTGAGTTGGGTCAAGACCAACTCGGCAGCATTCGGCGGCGACCCGGACCGCGTGACAATCTTCGGAAACTCCTCTGGGGGCGCCAACGTGTGCGCGCACATGGCATCTCCGGCCTCTCAAGGGCTGTACTCCCGCGCAATCATCCAAAGTGGCTCCTGTTTACAGGAGTGGCGCGAGGGGGTGATGTATCCAGATGCCGAGCCTTTGAGCTATTGGACCAGCCGACAGCAGATTGCTAAGTCCGGTCGCACCGCCGCCTCGGCACTCGGATGCGACACCGCACAACCTCTGGCCTGCCTGCGCCGGGTTCCCGCCAGCAAGCTGCTCTCCATCAACGGAC
Organism: Gordonia liuliyuniae; assembly: GCF_021738805.1. NCBI lineage: Bacteria > Bacillati > Actinomycetota > Actinomycetes > Mycobacteriales > Gordoniaceae > Gordonia > Gordonia liuliyuniae. The sequence goes on from NZ_JAKKOR010000007.1 coordinate 314,254, forward strand.
ATTTTCTGGCCATGGCCTACGGCACGCCGCTACTTCCCCACGATCCGCGACAGCTACTTCGAGAAGGAAAATTGCATCAGGTGCCCGTTCTGCAGGGCAACACCCGTGACGAGCATCGGCTTTTCGCCCGGTTCTTCGACATCGTCCCGACTTCTGGCGCGGGGACGTACCGATCTCTGCTCACCAAAGTCTTCCCGAACCGCGAAGCGCAGCTTCAGCGCCTGTACCCGCGGCCGACCGGACGCTACTCGACCGAGCGGGCATGGGCAGCGATCGGGACCGACAGCAGCTGGGTCTGCCCCACACTGCGGGCAACCCGACAACTCAGCAACCATGCATCGGTCTACAGCTACGAGTTCGCCGACCCACACCCACCAGCCGACCCGGCGTTTCCCTCCGGGTTCCCCACCGGGGCGCCGCACGGTTCTGAAGTGCCCTACCTGTTCGATCTCGAGCCCCGCCCTCACCAGACGCGCAACCAGCGCGCCCTGTCCGATCGCATAATCAAATACTGGACGACGTTCGCCGCCTACGGCAGTCCCACCAAGGCCAACGGCTGGCCGAAGGCGGACAGCTCTAAACCAAAGACGCTGCAGCTTCGCCCCGCGGGCGACCGGGTAATCCGTGCAGACCGGACGCACCATTGCTGGTTTTGGCTGGGCCCTACGTGATCGGCCACCCAACCCGGGCTCTCCCCGTCGGCCCGGTACGCCACCGACGGAGTCTTCTGGCCGGTGCCTCATGCAAGTTGGGGCGCTCAGCATAACTCTCGAACAATCTCGATGTGATCAGACAAGGCCAGCACAGGATACTGATACCTCTACCGCAAAGCTGGCCAGCTGGAGTGACCTATTCCGCGGATTCCGAAAGGCCTGCCTTCCATGCAAACAAATCCCAACAGTCGTCCATCACGATCACGCCCTAGCGACGCACCATATGATCTACGTGGCACCATCCACGACACTTTTCAACAGCATCCTCTCGCCGCCTTCTTCGTCACAGCTTTCGCGCTGAGTTGGCTGGCCTGGACTCCGTATCTGCTCTCTGACAATGGACTTGGAATCGCGCACTACGCCGTACCGGGCGAGCCGGGAACGAGACAGCTTCTCGGGATACTGCCTGGTGCGTACCTCGGTCCGGTCACTGCGGCATTCATCGTCACCGCCGTGGTCGATGGCCGTGCGGGACTAACAGCATGGGCGCGCCGATTCACTCGACTGCGTGTGGGGTGGAGGTGGTACTTCGGCGTGCTGCTGGTGGTGCCAATCTCGCTGTTGGCCACCACGCTGCTGTTTCCGAATACGTGGGGGCACGCGAAATGGATTCCGTTCGCGGCACTGATCGCCTACGTCCCGATGCTGATCGTGCAGATTGTCACCACGTCCCTGGCAGAAGAGCCCGGATGGCGTGATTTCGCGTTACCCCGGCTTCAACAACGATGGGGCGCGATCCACGGGACTCTTATTCTCGGTCTGTTATGGGGCGCATGGCACGCACCATTGTTTCTCACTGACTGGGCAGGTGAACACGTCCGCTGGTGGGAGCCGGCGCTGTTCGTACTCTCGTGCGTCCCCCTGAGCTTGGTCATGACATGGGTCTTCAACAAGACCGGTCAAAGCATCCCGATGGTGATGCTCCTGCATGCCGGGATCAACAACACTTTCAGTGTCTTGTGGCCCGAATCCTTCCCGAACCAGGATGCCGAATCCATGACCATCCTCGTGCAGCTAGCCGCTTCGACGGCCGCCGCGGCGTTCCTAATCGTCCGAACACGAGGCACACTCGGCCTTGCACCGTCAGAAGGGCGTCTTGTCAAGAATCGAGTTTAATAGAAATCGATCAGTTGTTCTGTGAGGTAAGTTCGACGGCTCAGTTCTAGGCTCACCGCCGCGCCGCGCGGTACCGAAAACCCCACACGAACCCTGCACCGCGTGTTTGGGGTTTTCTGCTGTCTCGCTGCCCCGATACCTGCGCCGACGACGCCCCAAGCGCTCACCATTCAAGAGGCGAAGGCTGGGCTCGCTCAAATTTTCGGAGTCGACGTCGAAGCGATCGTAATCCGCGGCTAGGAAAAGCTATTTCAGGGAGGGGGGCTATTTCAGGGAGGGGGGCTATTTCAGGGAGAGTCCGCGTAGGAATCCGACCTGTGCACACTGTCCGCCATCCAAATCCGGCAAACCCCACTCAACGCGGCGTCCGTGGCGGACGGCAACTGACTCTTGCACTAACTGTTCGACTCGCTCCGCGAAGGCCCCACCGCGCGTCCATCTTTGGACCGCGTGTGGGGCCTTCGTCTGTCTGCACACCTGTTGTGGACGGACCGGCTTCGCCGTTCCGGGGCGTCGAGACTTCTCCGCAAACGACCGCGTCGGACCAGCCGACGCATCACCAAGGGCGCCGAACGCGGCGACGCTGATCAACGCGACCAGAACAGCGCACATGACGCCGATGAACTTCTTCACGATTCCCCCACATTCACACGGCGATTACGGCTGGAGGGAAAGCCACAGCCCCCGACCCGAGGGGCATCTAGTACTCGTACGTACGAGTAGTGAATCCCCCGGGCAACCTGGACGATTCCTCCCGAATCGCCACAACAGATGAGACGGACGCTACAACCGGTAACAGCAACCCGTAACCAGGCAGCGAATAGCGCTGACACAGATTACCCACGTGAATCTCGGTGAGCCGACTTCGATGGCGGCACGCATCGCACGGGAGAGAGCGGCGGCGAGAGCGTCCCGCGCATCAGTTTCGTCATTCGTGGCGGGCAGACGCGTAAGAGCCTGGCCCTTCTCTGCGGAAGCGGAGGGATTTGAACCCCCGGTGGTTTTACCCACGCTCGCTTTCAAGGCGAGTGCATTCGGCCGCTCTGCCACGCTTCCTTCGAAAGACGGCCCGCGCGCAATCTGCGGCAGTCGCGTAGCGACGCGGAGCAAGTCTTCCGCCGAAGAGGCTATCGCATGAGCTCTGCGGGCGTGCCCACCGGCCGGATCGGTGGAAGACTGGAGTCATGCGCGCCATCCCCGAATCGCAGAGCCTGGACATCGTCGACCTGCCCGATCCAGAGCCGGCACCCGGCGAGGTGATCGTCGATGTCGCGGCGGCGGGCGTCAACCGCGCCGACATCATGCAGCGTGCAGGGAAGTACCCGCCGCCGCCGGGGGCGTCGAACGTGTTCGGGCTCGAAGCGTCCGGCACGATCTCGGCGATCGGCGACGGCGTCTCCGGCTGGGCGGTCGGCGACGACGTGTGCGCGTTACTCGCGGGTGGCGGCTACGCGGAGAAGGTCGCCGTTCCGGCAGCACAAGTGATGCCCGCGCCGCGGGGCATCGACCTCGTCTCGGCGGCGGCACTCCCCGAAGTCGCGTGCACCGTGATGTCGAACGTCGTGATGACTGGACACCTCACACCTGGCGAACTACTCCTGGTACACGGCGGCAGCAGCGGGATCGGCACCCACGCAATCCAACTCGCGCATGCGCTCGGCGCACGAGTCGCCGTGACCGCACGTAACCAGACCAAACTCGAACGCTGCCGCGAACTCGGCGCCGACGTCCTCATCGACTACACGACCCAAGAGTTCGACGACGTCCTCGCCGAACAGGGCGGAGCCGACGTCATCCTCGACATCATCGGAGCCAAGTACCTCGGTAAGAACGTGAAAGCACTCGCCACCGGCGGTCGACTCGTCATCATCGGAATGCAGGGCGGCGTCAAAGGCGAACTCAACATCGGCGCCCTCATGGCCAAGCGCGCCGCCGTCATTGGAACCACGCTGCGCGCACGACCCGTCACCGGGCCCGGTTCCAAGGCCATGATCGTCGCCGAGACAGTCGCCCGGACCTGGCCGCTCGTCGAAAGCGGCGACATCGCACCGATCATCGACTCCACGTTCCGCTTCGACGATGCCGACGCCGCACACGAACGACTGAACTCCGGCGAAGCCGTCGGAAAAGTGCTGCTGACGATGGAGTGAGGTCCTCGATTCGCTCGACCGAAAGCGGTGTTCGTCCATAGGTTCTCGGCCGTCGAGCAGTGTCGCGTTACAGGCCTTCGCGGACGATTCGCTCGCCGATCTTTCCGAAGGTGCGGCACAGTGTGTCGAACTCTTCGGGGGTCAGTGAGTCGATGACGAGTCGTCGGACGGCGCGGTCGCGTTCGTCGAGGATCGGCTGCACCATGTCACGACCGGAATCGGTGATCATCACCCACTTCTGGCGGGCATCGTAGTCAACGTTCTCGAGACGAGACGCATACCCGTTCTCGATGAAGCGGGCCACCTGTCGGGACACCGTGCTCAGTGGAATCTGGGTTGCCTCCGCGAGGTCGCTGATCCGCAGCCCCTCCGCAGTGGCCAATACTTCGAGGACGCGCCAATCGGCGCTCGTCAAAGCCGACGACGAATCGATCTGCTTGAACAGCGACCTATACAGCATCCAACCGCCCGTGACGAACTGCTGCCACAGATCGCGCTCGGCGCTGTCGAGAATCGGTGCGAGTCCCCCGTCACCGTCATGTTGTTGCAACACCGCTGCCCCTTCAGCCCCCTGAACTACATACTTTCGAACGCAACCATACGGTCGGGGTTCCGGTCGCTCCCAATCGAGGCCGCCCTCGACGAGTCTCGCTCAGCCGAACGAACCGAGCACCCGCGCCAACTGATCCATCTCGTACGGCGTGGAGTAGACGCCGAGGCCGACCGTCACCGCGCCGCCTGCGTCAGCGACGCCGATCGCGTCCAGAGCACGGTTCGGTACAGCGTGCAGCGCGCTGATCCCGTTGTCGTTCAACCGAACACCGACCTTCTCCGCGCTCACCCCGTCGACCAGGAAGCTCACGAGCGGAACTCGATGCGTGTCGGCGCCGATCACCTGGACGTGTCCGAGATTGTCGAGAGCGTTCACCAGATAGAAGGTGAGGCGCTGCAGATACTCGTAGGCGCCGTCCATCGACGTCGTCAGCCGACGACGCCGATTCCCGGTCGCCGACGAATCGAGACCGGCGAGGACCTCCACCGAGGCGACCAGTCCGGCGAGCCACGCGGTGGGCGTGGGCGATGGTTCGAGCCGAGCGGGGCCGGTCGCGTGCGGGTCCATCGACACATTCGTCAACGACGCCATCCGCGACTGATCAGCGAACACCATCGCCGACATCCGCGGACCGCCCCACCGCTCCGCGCTCACCAGCACGACGTCCGCGCCCATCTCATTCATCGACAGCGGGACAAACGGCGCCGCACTCGTCGCGTCTACCACCGTGAGCGCGCCCGCAGCGCGGGCATGTCCGGCGATCTGCCCGATGTCGGTGATCGCACCCGTCGTCGACGACGCCAACGCCACCGACACCACGCTCGTCCGATCGGAGACCAGATCGGTGAACTGCCACGGCGGCAGCGAGCCGTCCTCGATGTCGATCTGCGCCCACCGGACCGCTGCGCCGTGCCTGGCCGCCCCGCGCAGCCACGGCACGATGTTCTCCTCGTCGTCGAGGACCGACAGCACGACGCCGTCGCCGATCCACGACGTCACCGGGAGGGACTCGACCAGCGCCGACACCAGCGCGCCCCGCGACGGACCGAAGACGACGCACGCCGGGTCCGCGCCGAGCAGGTCGGCGATCGCCTGACGCGCCTGCATTGTCGTCGCAGCCGCGTCCAACGACTGGCGGGACAGCCCGCCGCCGAGCACCGGGTACGACCGGACGCCGCGTGAGACTGCGGAGGCTACGGCGTCGGGGATCTGCATTCCGCGCTGGGAATCGAGGTGGATCCAGCCGTCGCCCAGGGAGGGGAACAGTCCTCTCACGGAGGCGATGTCGAACGGCATGACCCCAACGATAGACACCTGTCTCGCACCGATCACGTCAGAACGACGACGCACGCGGCACAATGGGAACCATGCTTCCCGAGATGTTCGGCACTTCAGGCCCCGGAAACCCGCTGTCGTCCGATCCGTCGGCGACACCAGACGAACCGGTCATCGAATTCGCGGCCGCAGGCGCCGAGAACGGTGACGCGGCATCGAACCCCGTCGCGGGCATGGTGGAACAGCCCGCCAAGGTGATGCGGATCGGAACCATGATCAAACAACTCCTGGAAGAGGTTCGCGCCGCTCCCCTCGACGACGCGAGCCGCACCCGCCTCGCCGACATCCACCGCACGTCGATCGCCGAACTCCAGGACGGTCTCGCCCCTGAACTGCGGGAAGAGCTCGACCGGCTCGCGCTCCCCTTCTCCGACGATCAGACACCGACCGACGCCGAGTTGCGCATCGCGCAAGCCCAGCTCGTCGGATGGCTCGAAGGCGTGTTCCACGGCATCCAAACCGCGCTGTTCGCACAGCAGATGGCGGCACGCAGCCAACTCGAGCAGATGCGGCAGGGAGTACTTCCCCCCGGCCCCGGTGACATGTCCGACACCCACAGCACCGGTCAGTATCTGTGACCCGCCGGTATGCTGTGACGTTGTGTCAGCCGTAGCCAACGACGGCGGAGCAGCCGGTCGAACTGTCCCGCCGCCCCCGCCCACCTCGGATTCGCGAACGTTCGGACGAGGCATCCAGGATCTCGTCGAGGGTTTCCGAACCTCCGAACTCTGGCTGCACCTGGGCTGGACCGACATCAAACAGCGCTACAAGCGTTCGGTCCTCGGACCGTTGTGGATCACCATCGCGACCGGCGTCACCGCCGTCGCCATGGGCATCCTGTACGGCGAACTGTTCCACCAGGACATCAAGGTGTTCCTGCCGTACGTGCTGCTCGGCTTCATCTTCTGGGGCTTCATCGAGACGTCGGTTCTCGACGGGTCGGTCGTCTTCTCCACCAATGAAGGTCTGATCAAACAGCTGCCTGCGCCGATCAGCGTCCACGTGTACCGGGTGGTATGGCGGAGCCTCATCATCTTCGCGCACAACATCGTGATCTACGCGATCGTGTTCGCGGTGTTTCCGCAACCCATCGATTGGTCGGCGTTGCTCGTGATCCCAGCGATAGCTCTCTTCGCCGTGAATGCGACGTGGGCCACGATCGTCTTCGGCATCCTGTCGACCCGATTCCGCGACATCGGTCAGCTTCTGACGACCGCCGTGCGTCTCGTCTTCTTCATGACCCCGATCATCTGGTCGGCGCAGACCCTCGACGCAGTGGGCAGCGAAGGATCGAGCCGGATGAAGCTCGTCGAGCTCAACCCGATGTTCCACTACTTGGAGATCTCCCGCGGACCACTGCTCGGCCAACACGTCGAGTTCTATCACTGGGGCATCGTGCTCGGGTGCACTGCGCTCGGGTGCGCCGCCGCCCTCGTCGTGATGCGCAACTACCGTGCCCGCGTGGCGTACTGGGTTTAGGAGACACACCCGTGGCAGACAACACCGACATCCGCGTCGACACGTGGGACGCATGCGTCGACTTCCCGATCTTCGACGCCAAGACCCGTTCGTTGAAGAAGGCGGTCATCGGCGCCGCCGGCGGCGTCATCGGTTCCAACGGGTCGAAGACCGTCGTCGTCGAAGCAGTCCGCGACATCAACCTGCACCTGGAGCACGGTGACCGCGTGGGCCTCGTCGGCCACAACGGCGCAGGCAAGTCGACGCTGCTGCGTCTGCTGTCCGGGATCTACGAGCCGACACGCGGGTCCTGCAAGGTACGCGGCCGCGTCGCGCCGGTCTTCGACCTCGGTGTCGGCATGGACCCGGAGATCTCCGGGTACGAGAACATCCTGATCCGCGGCATGTTCCTCGGCATGAGCCGCAAGGAGATGCTGCGCAAGACGGACGAGATCGCGGAGTTCTCCGAGCTCGGCGACTACCTGTCGATGCCGCTGCGCACCTACTCGAACGGCATGCGTGTGCGCCTCGCGCTCGGCGTGGTCACCAGCATCGACCCCGAGATCTTGATCCTCGACGAGGGTATCGGCGCCGTCGACGCCGAGTTCATGAAGAAGGCCCGCGTCCGACTGCAAGCCCTGGTCGAACGCTCCGGGATCCTCGTGTTCGCCAGCCACTCCAACGAGTTCCTCGCCCAACTGTGCGATCGCGCGCTGTGGATCGATCACGGCCAGGTTCGCATGGACGGCGGCATCGAAGAGGTCGTCGGCGCGTACCAGGGCCCCGACGCCGCGGCCCAGGTCCGCAAGGTGCTCGCCGAGAACGACGAGGCCGCGCGGTGACCACTGTCGTCGCCGTCGTCGTCACTCATCGACGGCCCGAACTGCTCGCCGAGTCGCTGAACGTCGTCGCGAATCAGAACCGACCCGTCGACCACCTGATCGTCGTCGACAACGACGCCGACCCGACCGTCGGTGAACTCGTCGACGGCCAGCCGGTCGAGACCACATACATCCCGTCGAAGCACAACCTGGGCGGCGCGGGCGGATTCGCGCTCGGCATGCTGCACGCGCTCGCGCTCGGAGCCGACTGGGTGTGGTGCGCCGACGACGACGGCCGCCCCGAAGGCCCCGAGGTCCTCACGATGCTGCTCGACTGCGCCGACCGCCACGCTCTCGGTCAGGTGTCTCCGGTGGTCGTCAACATCGCCGACCCCGATGCGCTGGCTTTTCCGCTACGACGCGGACTCGTCTGGCGGCGCAAGCGCTCCGAACTGTTCGCGGACACCCAGCCCGGAGCGGAGCGGTCAGACGACCTTCTCCCCGATATCGCGTCGCTGATGAACGGCGCCCTGTTCTCCGCGGACACGATCGAACGAATCGGTGTGCCCGATCTTCGATTGTTCTTCCGCGGCGACGAGGTGGAGATGCATCGCAGGCTCGCGCGTTCGGGAATCGCCTTCGGCACCTGTCTGACCACCGCGTATCTGCATCCGGACGGCAGCGACGAGTTCCGGCCGATCCTCGGCGGCCGTATGCACACGCAGTACCCGGACAACGAGGTGAAGCGGTACTTCACCTACCGCAACCGCGGCTACCTGATGAGCCAACCCGGCATGCGCAAACTCCTGCCCCAGGAGTATGCGCGGTTCGGATGGTTCTTCCTCGTCCAACAGCGTGACGTCGCAGGCTTCCGCGAGTGGATGCGCCTCCGCAAGTTGGGGCGCGGGGAACGGTTCGCACGCCCCGACACGCGTTGATCTGCGCGTTCGCCGGCTCTGTGTAGAAGTTCGGCTTTCTCAGCGGCCTCCGAGGGCATACTGCCCTCGGAGGCCGCTGGGCGTACCGATCTTCTCGGCATCGCCTCGTCGTAATCAATCCATCGACATCTAACTAGAACGTGTTCTACCCTGACTGTCATGCGATTCACCTATGCCGAAGCCATGACGGACGTCAGCTACTACGCACCACTCGCGCAGGCCGCGGAGAAGTCCGGCTTCGCCGGGATGACCATCCCCGACTCGATCGCGTACCCGGAGGTGTCGGACGCCACCTACCCGTACACCCCGGACGGAAACCGAGAGTTCTTGGAAGACAAGGACTTCATCGAAACGTTCATCCAAGCGGCGGCGCTGGGCGCGGTGACCACGACGCTGCGTTTCCTACCGTTCGTCCTCAAACTGCCGATCCGGCCGCCCGCCCTCGTCGCGAAGCAGGCTGCGTCAGTCGCCTATCTGACGAACAACCGCTTGTCGTTGGGTGTCGGAACCAGCCCCTGGCCGGAGGACTACGACATCATGGGCGTGGACTTCAAACGCCGCGGCAAGCGGATGAACGAGTGCATGGACATCATCCGCGGCCTCACCTCCGGCGGATACTTCGAATTCCACGGCGAGTTCTACGATATTCCGAGCATCAAGATGTCGCCGACGCCGACCAAGCCGATTCCGCTGCTCGTCGGCGGACACGCCGACGTCGCCTTGCGGCGCGCGGTGATCCGCGGCGACGGCTGGATGCATGGCGGCGGCCCCGGCGAGGAACTCGACGCCCTGCTCGACAAGATCTCGGCGATCCGCAAAGCGGAGGGCAAGGAGAACGACCCGTTCGAGATCCACGTGATCTCGATGGACGCGTACACAATCGACGGCTGCAAGCGCCTCGAGGACAAGGGCATCACCGATGTGATCGTCGGATTCCGTCTCCCTTACGTCGTCGGGAACGACACCGAACCGCTCGAGAAGAAGATCGAACACCTCGACTGGTACGGCGAGAACGTGATCGCGAAGGTGAATAGTGGGTCATAACGCAGACGCGTGGTAATTCTCGTGCTTACCGCTCGGTAGAATGGTTACTCATGACTAGTAGTGGAACCGATCGCACCAAGGCCATCGAAGCAGAGATCGGCAAGGTGTTCACGACTCAGGACTACTACGAGGTCGGCCGCGAGAAGATCCGCGAGTTCGCTCGGGCCCTGCACGACGACAACCCCGTCCACTGGGACGAGGCGAAGTCTGCCGCCGCAGGCCACGACCGGCTGCTCGCACCGTTGACGATCGTCGTCCTCGACGGCACCAAGGCGCAGGCCCAGCTGTTCGAGATGATCCCAGGCAACCCGCTGAAGTCGGGTGTCCTGCAGGTGGAGCAGCGGTTCGTGTTCCACAAGCCGGTCACCGCGGGCGACCGCCTCAAGTCGGACGTCTCGCTGGACTCCTACAAGTCCGCGGCCGGCGCCGACCTGTTCACGGGCAAGACGGTCATCCGCGATCTCGACAAGGGTGTCATGCAAGAGTCGTGGACCACGCTCGCCGGCCCCGGGGAGTCCGGCGACGGTCTGACCGACGAGTTCCAGTCGATGGTCGACGACGTCATGTTCTCGCCTGCTGGGTCCCACGTGCTGCCGCTGGTCCCTGCTGAGGCCGCCGAGATCCCCGACGACGAGCCGCGGGCGTTCGGCGCGATCGCGTTCGACTCACTGACCGAAGGCCAGGAGATCCCGCCGCGCAGGCAGAAGTTCACGCGCGGCGACCTCGTCAACTATGTCGGCGTCGCAGGTGACCCGAACCCCATCCACTACAGCGACGAGCTCGCGGCCGCCGCGAAGCTCGACACCGTGGTCGCGCAGGGCATGCTGACCCTGGGCACAGCGGCCGGCTACCTGTCGGAGTTCGTCGGCGATCCCGCCGCATTCCGCGAGCTCAGCGCCCGCTTCTCGAGCGCCGTCTACGTTCCGCCGACAGATGCGGCCTTCGTCGAGTACACGGCGAAGATCAAGACGCTGTACCCGGAGACCAAGCGCGGACTGATCACGTTCGGTGCGACGGTCAACGGCAAACGCGTGTTCGGCAAGTGCACGGCGCTCGTGCAGTTCTCCTGACACGCCGGCCTGTCTTTCGACTGCGCTTCCGAAGGAATCCCGGTCCGCGACAGTAGATTCGACGCATGTTCGGTCTGCTCCAGCCGTGTCGGCACGTGCTCGACGACGATCTTCGTGATCAGTGGCGCGCGCATCTGTGCGGCCTGTGCCTGTCATTGCGCGACGGTTACGGTCAGACGGCCCGGCTGACGACGAACACCGACGCCGTCATGGTGTCGGTGTTGACCGCCGCGCAGCGCATTCCGGACGCCGCCACGCGGACCGCTGGGCCGTGCGCTCTCCGCGGCATGCGACGCGCTGAAGTCGTGACGTCGAACGACCCCGGGGTGCGACTCGGGACGGCCGCGTCGCTCACCCTGGCGTCCGCGAAGGCGCGGGACGCGGTGGCCGAACAACGGCACGGGCTTGCACCTGCTATGCCGGTGCGCACCCGCGCGGCAGGGATGGCTGTGCACGGATTGGAACGCCGGGCGGCACGCGCCGGCGATGTACTCGACGTCTCGACGATCCTGACCGTGCTCGATCGTCAGGCCGAAATCGAGACGACGTCGACCGATCTCGATGCGCTGACCGAACCGACCGCGCAGGCCTGCGCCGCCGTCTTCGCCTCCAGCGCCGACCTGGCCCAAGCTCCTGCCAACCGCGACGTGCTCGCCGACATCGGAGCCGATTACGGTCGCCTCGCGCATCTCCTCGACGCCGTCGACGATCGGCTTGCCGACGACGCAGTCGGAGCATTCAACCCGCTGACCGCGACCGGAACGTCCGACGAACTCGCGCTCGCGGGGTCGACGATGCTGGCCGCCCGCGTCGCCCACCGGTACCGGGATCTCGCACTCCACGACGACCGACTTCTGCGCGCACTTCTCGTCGACGGAGTCGCCCAGGCCGTCCGGCGTCGTCGCCGCGCAGGTGAACGCGCGCGGATCGAGGCGATCGGATCAGGCCTGCAGACGTGGCCTCCTCAGCAGCCTCTCGACTGGCCGGAGGGATGGCCGTATCCGCCGCCGTTCCCACCGAACCGATCGTGGTACCAGCGGATTCTCCCGTTCAGCGGCGTCACGTTCTGCGGTCCGGCGCTGTGCACCAGCCACTGGAACCACTGCACGGACAAGTACCGCTCGCCGCTATGCGACGGCTCCGACTGCTGCGATTGTTGCGACTGCTGCGACTGCTGCGACTGCTGACCTCAAGTTCCCCGCTCAGCGCCACCATCCGCCGTGGAGCGATGCCGAGGCTGTCCGGGAGACTTGAGGTCAGCATCACCTGATCTTGAAGATCACAGTTCGTTGGACGACGAAGTTGATGACGGTCGCCACGCCCTGCGCGACGACGAAAGCGCAAGCGCTGGCGACGAGAGACGAACCCCACTCGTGCATCAGCAGGCTGTACAGGCCGATGTTGACAAAGAACGTCACCGCGTACAGCAGGACGACGGCGATGAAACGCGCCTTGCTCGGTTCCGCCCGGAATGTCCAACGGCGGTTGATCAGGTAGGCGATGGTGGTGCCGAGGATGAAACCGCATGCCTTCGCGAGCCAGTACGGGGCTCCGGCGACGCTCTGAAGTAGCAGGGTGAGCGCGAAGTCGAACACCGCTGACAGCACGCCGGTCGCGACGAAGCGAACCAACTGAGTCTTGAGATCGACGCTCGTCGACGCCTCTTCGTCGTCGAACGGCAGCTCGATCGGCATGGGAGCGTGCCGCGTCGCGAAGTCGTCGTGTGCGGGGTGCACAGGGAACGGAACGCGGTCGACGTCGTCGGGTGTGGAGTCTGACACCGGACCAGCCTATCGGTCCGCGCGCCCAGACGGACGCAGGAGAATCGGTGAACAGCAGATTCGGGCAGACTTTCGCCGATCACCGGCCGGGCGGGCTAAGGTCCAAAGCTATGCCCGCCGCCTTCTCCGCTCACCGCCTCACCCGCCGTCTCTGTGCCACCGCATTGGCGTGTGCGACGGTCGCAGGCATGGCGTTGACGACGCCCGCCGCACATGCGGAGACCACGCCGACGCCGGTCTGGTCGGGGCTGGACGCACGCTCATACGACGGCCCGATCGGAGCCCACGGCACGCTGCTCGCCAAGACGCCCCTCGACCCGTCGATCACGCTGCCCGCTGCGGGCGACGCCTACCGGATCCTGTACTCCTCTCCCGACTTCGACGGGAAGCCCGCGGTCAGCACGGGCGCGGTGTTCCTCCCGAAGCGACCGGCTCCCGCGGGCGGACACAAGGTGATCGCGTGGGCGCACGGCACTGTCGGGCTCGGTGACACCTGTACGCCGTCGGCCCAGCCGCGCAGCGACCGTGACGTCGCATACCTCGGCCACTGGCTCGACCAGGGCTACGCGGTGGTGGCCACCGACTACGTGGGTCTTGGGACGCCAGGGCTGATGAGCTATTTGAGCGGACAGGTGGCGGCAACGTCGACCGTCGACTCGGTGATCGCAGCCCGACAGGCGGGTCTCCCCCTGTCGAAGACGTGGGCGATCGTCGGCCAGTCACAGGGTGCGGGCGCAGCCCTCAATGCGGCGCGACGGGCCACGTCGCTGTCGAAGGGCAGCGGGCTCGACTACCGCGGCGTCGTCGCGACCGGGGCGCCCGCGAACATCGAGCACATCGTGTGGCAGGCGGGGCCGCAGTTCCCACCGGTCGCGCTGCCGTCGGGGCTCACCACGTACGCCGCCTACATCGTCGCCGGATTCGCCGACGCCCGTAGTGACCTGCACCCCGAGCGTGTGCTCAGCGCAAAGGGACGACGCGTCGTGCGGCTCGCCGAGAAGCTCTGCTACCCCGAACTCAAGTCCGCGCTCGACGGAGCCGAGATCAACTCGTGGTTCACTCGGCCGCTCGCGTCGATCCCCGGCGTCCAAGCCGCCCTCGTCGACTACATGAGCACCCCGTACTCCGGCTACGACCGCCCGATCTTCCTCGGTCAGGGACTGAAGGACATCGACGTCCCGGCACCGTCGGCGATCTCGCTGTACGCACAGATGAGGGCCGCCGGTCAGCCCGTCGACTTCCACGTCTACCCGACGCAGGACCATTCCGGCACGGTGCTCGCATCCATGAAGGACTCGACGCCGTTCCTGAAACGGATCATGCGGTAGCCCGCTGCGGCTTCACCACCATCACCGGTTTCGCACATTCGATCAATAGATACTGGGATGTGCTGCCCAACAACAGCTTTCCTACTTGCGTGCGACGACGCATCCCGATCACGAGAAGCTGTGCGTCCGGCTCGTCCATCGCCCGTAGAAGCTCCTCGGACGGGTCGGCGCCGATCTGCTGCCGGATCTCGAAGGGCACACCCGATTCCACTAGCCGCTCCTGGACCTGCGCGATCTCGTCTGCGTCAACGATCCGGACGGTGCGGGCCGAGCTGCCTCGCCCACCTTCGGACACAGCGTTGATCACCAACACACCGGTGCCGCGCACCGATGCCTCGTCGATGGCCTGCTCCAGGCAAGCCCGTCCGTGCGAACCGCCTGCGTACCCGACCACGATCATGCTTTTCCTTCCGGTTCCCCCGGCGGCCTCCCTCGCCTTCACAGACGAATGTAGACGACGGGCATCACATAGACGGCGGTCGGACACGAGAGGCGGGTAACCTCTACTGACGATGACGAACTCAGAACTACTTCCAATCCAGACTCGGACTCTGATGGGTTGGGGTCGTACGATGCCCACCGAAGGGCATGTGCTGACCACGCCGTATCCCGAGGTCATCGCCGACGCCGTCGCACGCGTCGCCGACCAGGACGCGGACAAGCCGTCGTATCTGAAACGCGGAGTGATCGCGCGGGGGCTCGGCCGGTCGTACGGCGAGAACGCGCAGAACTCCGGCGGCCTGACGATCGACATGACTCAGCTCACCCGGATCTATGACATCGACACGGAGACGGCGATCGTCGATCTGGACGCAGGTGTCGACCTCGACACGCTGATGCGCGTCGTGCTGCCGTACGGCCTCTGGGTCCCGGTGCTGCCGGGTACTCGTCAGGTGACGGTCGGCGGCGCCATCGGCTGCGACATCCACGGCAAGAACCATCACAGTTCGGGCAGCTTCGGCAACCACGTCGTCGAGATCACCCTGCTGGTGGCCTCCGGTGAGATCCTCACCCTCACCCCTGAGGGCAGCACGGACGACCCGGACGCGTCGATCTTCTGGGCCACGATCGGCGGCATCGGCCTGACCGGAATCATCCTGCGCGCCAAGATCAAGATGACGCGCACCGAGACCGCCTACTTCATCGCCGACGGCTCTGTCACCAAGAGCCTCGACGAGACCATCGCTCTCCACATGGACGGGTCCGAAGAGAACTACACGTACAGCTCCGGTTGGTTCGACGCGATCAGCAAGCCCCCGCGTCTGGGGCGTGGCACGTTCTCGCGCGGCTCGCTCGCGACACTCGACCAGCTGCCCGACAAGCTCGCCAAGGACCCGTTGAAGTTCGACGCGCCCACGCTCGTCAACTTCCCGGACATCTTCCCGAACGGGCTCGCCAACAAGATGAACTTCTCGATGGTCGGCGAAGCTTACTACCGGATGGGCGGCAACTACCAGGGCAAGATCCAGAATCTGACGCAGTTCTACCACCCGTTGGACCTGTTCGGGAACTGGAACCGCGCCTACGGCTCGCACGGATTCCTGCAGTACCAGTTCATCGTTCCGCCGGAGGCCGTCGAGGAGTTCAAGGGCATCATCTACGACATCCAGGCTTCCGGACACGTCAGCTTCCTCAACGTGTTCAAACTGTTCGGTGAAGGCAACCAGGCTCCGCTGAGCTTCCCGATGCCCGGCTGGAACATCTGCGTCGACTTCCCGATCAAACGCGGCCTGCACGAGTTCGTCTCCGAACTGGACCGCCGCGTCATGGAGATCGGCGGACGCCTGTACACGGCGAAGGATTCGCGGACCACCGCCGAGACCTTCCACGCCATGTACCCGAAGGTCGACGACTGGATCGCGACGCGACGTCGCGTGGACCCGAACCAGGTGTTCATGTCCGATATGGGTCGACGCCTCGAACTGGCCTGACGCCGACTACACACATCACAGACGAAAGCAGATACGCATGTTCAACGCCGTCGGCGTTCCGCAATCCATCCTGATCCTCGGCGGATCCTCCGAGATCGGCCTGGCCATCGCGGCCGAGTACCTGACCAAGGGCCCCATGCGCGTGGTCCTGGCGACCGTCCCCGGCGACCCGGCAGCCGAGGCCGCCGTCGCGCAGATGACCGACGCCGGAGCGTCGTCGGTCGAGCAGATCGACTTCGACGCGCTCGCCACCGAGACCCACCGGAACGTCATCGAGACGGCGTTCGCGGGCGGCGACATCGACGTCGCCGTCGTCGCCTTCGGCATCCAGGGCGACGACGAGCAGGCCTGGCAGGACCAGAAGCTCGCCGTCCTCGAAGCGAACATCAACTACACTGCGGCCGTCTCCGTCGGTGTTCTCCTCGGCGAGAAGATGCGCGAGCAGGGTCACGGCCAGATCATCGCGATGAGCTCGGTGGCTGGCGAACGCGTCCGCCGCTCCAACTTCGTCTACGGCTCCACCAAGGCTGGCCTCGACGGCTTCTACCTCGGTCTCGGCGACGCGCTGCGCTCTGAAGGGATCGGCGTCCTGGTGATCCGCCCGGGTCAGGTCCGCACTCGCCTGTCGGCGCACGTCGCCGAAGCCCCGCTCACCGTCAACAAGGAGGACGTGGCGCGTCTGGCGATCGCAGCCGTCGCGAAGGGCAAGGAGATCGTCTGGGTTCCGGGCCCGTTCCGGTTCATCATGATGGCGCTGCGCCACGTCCCGCGCCCGATCTTCCGCAAGCTGCCCATCTGATCTCGTGCAGTCCACCGCCGACGCCCCCGAAAAACCCCGACGCGAGTTCGTGAAGAACCCGCGGGCACGCGACGTTGCCGAACTGGGCGGCGCCGTCGTCCTCGCCGCCGTCGTCGCCTTCGCCGGCCTGAAGGTGATCGGCGCCGTCGACTGGCCCGCGTTCAACACGTCGAACGTGTCGCGGGCCGTCACCACCCTCGGGCAGGCAGTGGTGATCGTCGTCGCGGCGCTCACCGTCGTCGCCTACCGATCAGGGCGGTCGCGGACGTGGACGTCCTGGGTGTCGTCGCTGGCCTCTGCCGGGCTGGTGACCGTGACGCTCGGCATGCCGTTGGGCGCCACCAAGCTTTACCTGTTCGGCCTGTCCGCCGACCAGCAGTTCCGCACCGAATACCTGACGCGGCTCACCGACAGTCCACATCTGGCAGACATGACCTATGACGGTCTCGCCCCTTACTACCCGGCGGGCTGGTTCTGGTTCGGCGGCCGATTCGCGAGCCTCATCGGCATGCCCGGCTGGGAGGCGTACAAGCTGTGGGCGGTGCTGTCGATCGCGATCGCCGCAGCACTCGGCACCGCGCTGTGGAATCGAATGGTCGGTGTCTCGACTGGTACTGCCATCGGCCTCGCGTCGACCGCCGTCACCCTCGTCTACGCGTCGCCGGAACCGTACGCGGCCGTTCTGATCCTGGTCGGCGTCCCGATGGTGGTCGTGACGGCGTCCGCGCTGCGGGGGCGCCGTCGCCTCACCGACGGGCCGACGACGCTCGGGCGCACCGGCTGGCTGTCCGTCGTCGCCGCAGGTCTGTTCATCGGCGTATCGGCATGCGTGTACACGCTGTACACCGGTCTGTTCGCGGGCACCGCCGTTCTGATGGCGATCGGCTATCTCGTCCAGTCGTATCTACGACGTCGGAACACCGCGGTCCCCGGGACGTCAGAGCGCCGCGCCGAGCAGCTGGCGGTGATCGTCCGGCTCGCCGTCATGGGTGCGGTCGCGGCCGCAGTAGCGCTCATCGTATGGACGCCCTATCTCGTGGAACGCGCGTCGAGCAGCGTCACGCCGGACGGGAGCGCCGAGCATTATCTGCCGGAGAACGGCGCAGTGGTCGGCCTACCCATGTTCCAGCTCAACCTGGTCGGCGTCCTCACCCTGATCGGTCTGCTGTGGGTTCTGCTGCGCGCGACTCGGCGCACGATCGGCTTCGCTTTCGCGTGGACGTTGATCGGCGTCCTCGGCATCACGTGCGTGTCGTTGGCGCGGACGGCGATCGGCTCCACGCTGCTCTCGTTCCGCCTCGAAGCGGTGACCGCCGTCATCCTTGCCGCCGCCGGAATTCTCGGCGTCGTCGAGCTCGCGCGGGCCGCCGTCGCGAAGTTCGGCGACGTCCGCACGGCGATCGGTGTCCTCGCGGCGATCGTCGCGGTCGCGCTGGCGCAGTCGATCCCGTCGCACCTGTCCGCAGAGATCACCACCGCGTACACCGACACCGACGGGTACGGTCAGCGCGCCGACCAGCATCCGGCAGGCGCCGAATCGTACTATCCGGAACTGCACCGTCTGATCCGGGAACAGACCGGGAAGCCGGCGAACCAGAATGTGGTCTTGACCGCGGACTATGGATTCCTGTCCCTCTACCCGTACTGGGGATTCCAAGGGTTGACCTCGCATTATGCGAATCCGCTCGCCGACTTCACCAAACGCGCCCAAGCCATCGAACAGTGGTCGTCGACGACCACCACGCAGGAGCTGACCACAGCGATGGCCGCCACACCGTGGCGCAGCCCCGATGTGTTCCTCTTCCGGTACAGCGCCGACGGCTACACGCTGCGGTTGGCCGAAGACGTCTACCCCAACGATCCCAATGTGCGTCGATACACGGTCACGTTCTCGCCGACCGTGTTCGACGACCCGATGTTCACCGTCACCGAAGTCGGACCGTTCGTCCTCGTCGTCAAGAAAGGCTGATCCGATATGCCGGACCTGAAGATCACGACCATCTCGCACGGCGACACGAAGACGCACTTCGTGTCGACATCGACGGTCAACTGGGTGATCCTGCAGGATCAGACCGGCGTGACCCTCGTCGACGGCGGGTACCCCGGGCACGCGGGTGCCCTGCTCGAATCACTGCGGCGGGTCGGCAGTGCGCCGCAGGAGATCCGCGCCGCGCTGCTCACCCATGCGCACGTCGACCATCTCGGCGGCATCGCACGTCTGCGGCGCGAGTATTCGTTCGACGTCTTCGCCGATCCGGCCGAGGTGACGCACGCACGCCGCGACTACCTGGAGCAGGCCGACGCGTCGACCATCGCGCCGCTTGCCTACCGTCCCGCCGTCGTCGGTTGGCTTGGCCGTATCGTGCGGCTGGGCGCACTCGACAAGGACGGGATCCCCGACACCCAGGCGTTCATCGACCCGTCGACCCTGCCCGGTTCGCCTGTCGCGGTCCCGACGCACGGTCATACCCGCGGGCACAGCGCGTTCCTCGCCGGGGACGGCGAAGTCCTGATCTCCGGTGACGCGCTGGTCAGCGGCCATCCGATCGCCAAAAGCCCGGGTCCGCAGTGCCTCGATCACGTCTTCACCCACGACGTGTCGGCTAACGAGGCCGCCGTCGCCGCCCTCGCCGACCTCGATTCCGTCGTCGTCATGCCGGGCCACGGTCCGATGCTGTGCGGCGCCATCGAGACCTTCGTCGAGCAGGCGCTTACGCGCTGAAACGCCTCGTCCGCCGATCCGTCCCAGCATGTGGCACAGATCGGCGGACTAGGCTGCCGAGTCGGCTTCGGGCTGTTCGATCAGACAGTCAGGACCGCACGGACGAGGCCGCTGAGCCCACCCCTGGTTCGCCAGCGCCCGCGCGACTCCCGACGCTGTCGAACACGGCCGCTCGAAGACCTGCCCCCCCATCCGAGCCGTAGAGTCAGGCGGTCGCCGAGGACCGCGGCATCGAGGTCCCGTTGCAGGTCATGGTCTCGAGAGACTGCGTCGTCGTGCCCAAGCCGTCCATCGAGTTCGACGATGAGACCGAAGTCCTCATACTCGACGTCGCGGAAGCCACGTCGACCGACGGTCGTCGGGGCCTGCCGCAGCGGCGCGGGAAGGCCATGCGGGCGTTCTACTTTCGCGAGGTATCGATGCTCGAGCACCGAGCACGCGCCCGTGTCGACATCGAGCAGCACCTCGTGCAACAGTCTTCGCCGCCGGATCCGGCAGCGTCTGTCGAGCGCGTCCAGGAGACGGCCGGGCGTGGTTATCCGCACTTGCACCGCATCAGCCAGCGCCGCAATCGCCATCGTCGTGGTCGCGGCTCCCGCAGCAACGTCGAGGACTGCATCGTCAGTCCGAATGCGGGGAGGATGCGCATCGCGGACGACAACGTCGTCGAAGTCGGTCCGGTAGTGGACGACAACACCTGGCCTGCGCGTGACACTCCGCCGGGCATCGACACAGACATGGATGGGCCCATTCGCCTCCCCGACAACCCCGGTGACCGCACACAACGCCGATCGGTGGCTGAGAGCTGCAGGCGCCGCGTCCAGCACGGCACACCACGCACGCTGGACCCACGTCATCGGACCTGTGTGCGTCACGTAGACGCCCTCATACACGGCGACCCACGATCCACGCCGCAACTGTCGTCGCAGGTACGCGGTGCCTAGTCCGCACGCCAGCACCTGACGTCTGCTCACCACCCCGCTCTGCTCGCGGGTCAGGCCGCGCAGTCGCGCCTCGGACTCGTCGAACTCCCCCATCTCAACAGTCTGGCGGGAGCACAGACGCGGCAAAAGGGGGTGTCGGACATCTGTGGATAACTCCTGAAACACCTCGTCCGCCGATCCGTACCAGCATGTGGCACAGATCGGCGGACGAGGAGAGAACCTAGCGAGAGGACGGTGCTCCGGCAGGTCGGCGGGCGGAACGACGACGATTCGGGTTCGCCGCCGAACGCGACTGGCCCGAATGCTCACCACTCGCAGCACCGCCACGGCCACCACTCGCAGCACCGCCACGGCCACCACTCGCAGCACCGCCACGGCCACCACTCGCGGCACCGCCACGGCCACCACTCGCGGCACCGCCACGGCCACCACTCGCGGCACCGCCACGGCGCCCACGACCGGTACCGCGCGATCCGCGTCCACCCTGGCCGGAACGACCCTGGCCCGAACGCTGCTGCTGCGCAGGAGCCGCGGCCACCGGGAGGTGGCGGAGCGGCGCGTGTTCGCCGACCAGTCCGAGGACCTCCGGCGACGAAGCGGTGACCTGCTGACCCGGAACCTTGATCGCGGCCTTCTGCAGGAGCTTACGCAGATCGCCCCACTGATCGGGCAGGCAGATGGTGACGACGTCGCCCGACGAACCGGCGCGCGCCGTACGGCCCGAACGGTGCAGGTATGCCTTGTGCTCGGCAGGCGGATCGACGTGGACGACGAGTTCCACATCGTCGACGTGCACGCCACGCGCAGCGACATCGGTGGCGACCAGGACCTTCGCACCGTCGGGCGCCGCGAACGACGCGAGGTTCCGATCACGCTGAGCCTGCGACAGATTGCCGTGCAGATCCACTGCCGGGATACCTTCCGCAGTCAGCTTCTTCGCGAGCTTCTTCGCCTGATGCTTCGTGCGCATAAACAGGATGCGGCGACCCCTACCGGAAGCGAGTTCGTGAACGAGCGCCGCCTTCTCCGTCGCACCCGACACCCGGAAGACGTGGTGCGTCATCTGCGCGACGGGCGACGTCGCGTCCTCGAGCGAATGGGTGACCGGCTTGTTCAGGAAACGCTTGACCAGCTTGTCGACACCGTTGTCGAGCGTCGCAGAGAACAGCATGCGCATGCCGCCGGCGGGCGTCGCAGCCAGGATGCGCGTCACCACCGGGAGGAAACCGAGGTCGGCCATGTGGTCGGCTTCGTCGAGCACCGTGATCTGCACGTCGTCGAGCGAAACGATCCGCTGCTTCATCAAATCTTCGAGGCGGCCCGGGCAGGCGACGACGATATCCGCGCCCGCACCGAGCGCACGCTCCTGCCGCGCCTGCTTCACACCACCGAAGACGGTGGTGACGCGCAGTCCGACGGCGGCGGCGAGCGGTTCGATCTGGGTGGCGATCTGGGTCGCGAGCTCACGTGTCGGAGCGAGCACGAGTCCGGTGGGGCGGCCGGAGCGACGACGCACTCCGGCTTCGGCGAGACGCACGACGAGCGGGACGGCGAACGCGACGGTCTTGCCCGAGCCGGTCTTGCCGCGGCCGAGGACGTCACGGCCGACGAGCGTGTCGGGGAGAGTCTTCTCTTGGATCGGGAACGCGGACGCTTTACCGTCGGCGGTCAACGCGTCGACGATGGGAGCGGGCACGCCGAGATCAGCGAACAGAGTCATTAATAGCCTTACTGGCAGGGATCAGTCGCACGGCACGGTAGAGCCGATACGGGTAGATCGAGTGGCGAACACGCGGTCCGCGTGTCGGTTCGCCGTATGAATTTCACGCACCCGCGATCGAGTCGGGGTCTGCGTGGGGCGTTCTACGACGCACGGTGCCGGGCACCGAATGACTACAGCCTACCCGACCGACGACCCGCGACTCCTATCGCGAGAGATAGTGGGACACGCGACACACTGCCGACGAGGACCGCCGACCAGTCGTGGCGCGAGTCGGGCGACCAGCCGCACGGCCACTCAGCCGACGAGCGTCGTCAGACGTCGCACCGCGAACTCGTAGCCGGTGATCCCACAGCCGGCGATGACCCCCGCAGCGATCGGCGAGATGTATGAGTGATGCCGAAACGCTTCCCGCGCATGGACATTGCTGATGTGGACCTCAATGATCGGAACATCCGGGATCACCAATGCGTCGGCAAGAGCCACCGACGTGTGCGTCCAACCGCCCGGGTTGATGACGATGCCGCTGACCTCGCCGCGGGCAGCGTGAATCGCGTCGATCATCTCGCCCTCGTGGTTCGTCTGGAAGGCGCGCAGCCCGAACCCAACATCGGCAGCCGTCCGCTCGGCGAGACGCACGGCGTCGTCGAGCGTGTCGGCGCCGTACACGTCAGGTTGCCGGGTTCCGAGCATGTTCAAGTTGGGGCCGTTGAGCAGCAGGATCGGCAGCGCGGAAGACATACGTCTCATGGTAGTCGGGAGCTCCACATCGCTCGACCAGCAGGGGAAATACCGAACACGGGCCCGGCCCGTCGGCGCGAACTCTGGTAGCGGTGGAGGGGAGGGTCGGCGACCGTCGGCCCGTACACCGCATTACAAAAGGGAGGATTCCTTGACCACCGCGACGAATGTGCAGGACCGCTATCGCACGCGCCTGACCGAAACCGCCCCGATGATGCGCAGACCCGATCCGACCGTGTGGGGCGAGGCCGACGGCCCGTTCACCACCGACCAGGTCGCGGCGTACGACGCGAAGGGATTCCACATCGAGGACGGGCTGTTGACACCCGCCCAGGTCCAGACCTGCTGGACCGAGTTCGAGCGGCTCGCCGCCGACCCGCGAGTCGACGCGTCCGGGGCCGTCGTCCGGGAACGGGGCAGCGACGCGGTCCGGTCGATCTTCGCCGTCCACCGGTACAGCCGGGTGATCGACGCGTTGGCGCGGACTCCGCGCATCCTCGATCGGGCGCGACAGATCCTCGGCTCGGACGTCTACATCCATCAGTCCCGAATCAACGCGATGCCCGGCATGGTCGGCACCGGATTCGGCTGGCATTCGGACTTCGAGACCTGGCATGCCGAAGACGGTCTGCCTGCCCCGCGCACGGTCAGCCTATCCATCGCGCTGACCGACAATTTCGCTTTCAACGGCGGCCTCATGCTGATGCCGGGCGCACACCGCGTGTTCGTGCCGTGTGTCGGCGAGACCCCGGACGACAACTTCCGCGAATCGCTGCAGAAGCAGAAGGCCGGAGTGCCGTCCGACGACGCCGTCACCGAACTCGGCTTCGAGTACGGGATCGAGCAGTTCACGGGGGCAGCGGGCGCCGCGCTGTTCTTCGACTCGAACTCGATGCACGCGTCGAGCAACAACATCACGCCGTATTCGCGGGCGAACGTGTTCCTCGTGTTCAACAGTGTTGAGAACGCGCCGCTCGCCCCGTTCGGGGCCGAATCGCCGCGACCGAATTACATCGCCGACCGCGATACAACACCGCTAGTGCCGATCCGGGACACCGAGTTCGCGTGATCCCCGGCCGGAGTCCGGCTCACGCGTCGGGCTCCGGCCACAGGCACCGGGGCAACCCCAAGCATTAGGATGTCACCCTGTGCCATCTATCACCGCCCGTCGGGCGCAGATAACTGCGATCGTCACCGGTCTGCTCGGCGTGCTCCTCGCTCTGGCGACGCCGCTGCTCCCGGTGAAGCAGACCGTCGCGGAGATCAGTTGGCCGCAGGCCGACGCCGTCGGCTCGGTGTCGGCGCCGCTCTTCTCCTATGTGCCGATCGAACTGACGGCGAGCGTTCCGTGCACGGCCGTCGACCGGCTCCCCGACGGTGCGTCGGTCCTTCTCTCCACTGCGTCGCCGTCCGCCGAGAAGGCCCAGCAGCGTGGACTGTTCATCCGGGTGACTGGCGAGCGGTCGACCCCTGAGGCCTCTCGCAGTGTCGAGGTCATCAATCGCAACATGCCGTTGGTGTCGGCGCCCCTCGCCGACGTCCGGTCCGGTGAATGCCGCGACATCGAGGTCCACGCGACGTCCGACGCGGTGACTGCCGAGTTCACCGGGCTGACCGGTGACGACGACGAAGCCCTCGAGGGCAGCGCGACCGGCGGTGACCAACGACCGCAGATAACCGGTCTGTTCACTCAGCTCGACGGCCGGGTCGACGACATTCCGGGACTGAACGCGCATGTCGTCATCGACTCGCGCTACAGCACGACACCGACCGCACTGAAGTGGGCGGCCATCATCGTCGGGATACTCGCCGTCATCATCTCGCTGGTCGCGCTGTCCCGGCTCGACGCCACCGACGGGCGCCGACACCGACGATTCTTCCCTGCCCGCTGGTGGCGGTTGAAGCCGCGCGACTACGTGGTCGTCGGGCTCCTGCTGGTGTGGCACATCATCGGGCCCAACACATCCGACGACGGTTACCTCCTGACCATGTCGCGGGTCGCGCAGGACAGTGACTACACGGCCAACTACTTCCGCTGGTTCGGGGCCCCGGAGGCCCCGTTCGGCTGGTACTACCAGGTGTTCGGCTGGCTCAGCCACGTCTCGGTCGCCAGTGTCTGGATGCGGATTCCGGCCCTGGTGTGCGGCATCGTGGTCTGGCTGATCGTCAGTCACGAGATCCTGCCGCGTATCGGCCGCGCCGCACTCACCCGTCCGGCGGTCGGTTGGACGGCCGCTGCGGTGTTCCTCGTCGCGTGGTTCCCGTTCAACAACGGACTGCGCCCCGAACCGATCATCTGCCTCGGCGCCCTGATCACCTGGTGCTCGGTGGAGCGCGCCATCGCGACCGGCCGACTGCTGCCCGCCGCGATCGCGTGCACCGCGGGCGCGTTCAGCATCGCTGCCGGCCCGACGGGCGTGCTGGCGGTGGCCGCACTCGTCGCGGGCGCCCGCCCGATGTTCTTGGCGGTGGTCCGGCGTGCTCGGGAGGTCCGACTGCAGACCGGTTCGGGGCGGCTGGCCGCGTACCTGAGTCTGTTCGCGCCGATCGTGGCAGCCGGGGTGCTCGTCATCTTCGCGGTCTTCTCCGGTTTGACGCTCGCCGCCTTCATGGAGAGTTCGACGATGAAGACCGATCTCGGGCCGTCGCTCGAGTGGTACAACGAGATCGACCGGTACTCATCGCTGTTCGCGTTCTCCGCCGACGGTTCCATCGCGCGCCGCTTCGCCGTCGTCATCATGATCTTGTCGATGGCGGTCGCGGGCGCCGTCCTGATCCGCAAGTCCCGGATACCCGGCACCGCGCTCGGTCCGGCGCGCCGCATCGTCGGCATCACCTTCGGGTCCCTGCTGTTCCTGATGTTCACCCCGACCAAGTGGACCCACCACTTTGGCGTGTTCGCCGGGCTCACCGCAGCGCTGGCGGCGCTGGCCGCGATCGCGGCGAGCGCGGGCGCGACTCATTCAAGACGCAACCGCACGATCTTCGCCGCACTCGTCGTCTTCGTGACGGGCCTGGCGTTCACCGCACCGAACTCCTTCTATTACGCGTCGGCGTGGGGCATGCCGTGGGGCACCTCCCAGGTGATGATCGGCGGCATCGCCCTCGGCCAGATCCTCCTGTACGTGTCCCTCGCGCTGATGGCGCTGGCGCTCTGGTTCCACTTCCGTGAACCGTTCGCGGGCGTCGACCCCGAGTCGGAGCATCAGCCGCGCCCGGTCCGACGAGCCACCCGAATCCTCACCGCGTCGCCGTTGGGCCTCGCGGCCACCATGATCGCAGCATTCCTGCTCGTGACCGCGGCAATGACCGGGATTCGCCAGAGCGACTCGTACTCCGTGCCGCGCTCGAACATCGAAGCCTTTACCGGACAGCAGTGCGGGATGGCAGACAAAGTGTGGGTCGAAGACGACCCGAACCTCTACCAGTTGAGCCCGGTGGACGCCTCGCTCACCGATCCGCTCGCCGGACCGACCACTGCGCCCGCCGACGCCGAGCGCGCCGCGACCAGCGGTTTCAGCGCGAACGGCGTTCGTGAAGACCTCGAGACTCTGGCGCCCGCCGGGTCGCTCGGCGTCCTCGCATGGGGCGCGGGCCTCGACCCCGACCTGCTCATCGCCAATAGCGGCGGAACCGGCGGAGGGATCGCCGCCGCCGCGGGCACCAACGGTTCGCGGGCGATCCTGCCGTTCGGGCTCGACCCGGCCCGGACTCCCGTCATGGGCAGTTACTCCGAGATCGACCAGAGCCCGGCCGACCTCACCTCCGGCTGGTACCGGGTGCCCGCCGACTTCCAGAACCGGCCGCTCGTCACGTTCTCGGCGGCAGGCGTGTTCGGATCCAGTGAACTCCATCTCGAGTACACGACCGACGAGGTGACCAACTCCACGCGCGACGCCGACCTGACGGTCGCGGGCGAACGACAGATGATCGATCCCGGACCGCGTCCGAGTTGGCGCAACGTCCGCGTCGAGACGGAGTCGCTCCCGTCGGACACGACGGCGGTACGGATCGTCGCCGACGACGACAACCTGTCCGAGGACCACTTCATCGTCGTCACACCCCCGCGCATCCCCGAGATGACGACTCTGCAGGAGACGGTCGGCGACACCGACCCGGTCCACGTCGACTGGACGTCCGGTCTGGTGTTCCCGTGCCAGCGTCCGTACAACTTCCACGCGGGCGTCGTCGAGACGCCGAAGTGGCGGGTCCGACCTGGCGCCGACCTCGCCGCCGCGGTCAGCGCATGGCAGGGCGCCCTCGGCGGCGGACCGCTCGGCTGGCTCCAGGTGTCGCAGCGGCCGGACACGGTCGCGACCTACCTCAAGGGCGACATCGGTCGCGACTGGGGCGCGTTGGAGCGCTACACCCCGTACGACGAGGCGACACCGGCGCAGATCGACTACAGCACGCAGACCCGCAGCGGTCTGTGGAGTCCGGCGCCGATCCGCCGCTGACCCCGCAAGAAATCCGTGCCCGCCTCCGTCCGGCGAGGGGTTGGCACGCGCTTCGCCGTGCCTTAAGCTGACCAAACAGATTAGAACGTGTTCTAATTTTGCGGCCGTCCGACACGGTTCGCTTCCGTCGAACATGAAGGACAACGCATGAAGGTCGCTGTCACCGGAGCCGCGGGATTCGTGGGAACCAACCTCGTCGAGCGGCTCGTCGCCGACGGGCACGACGTGGTCGCGGTCGACCGGGTGTCGCCCGCGCACTGCCTCGACCACCCGCACGTCACCTGGCGCCGCGCCGACGTCTTCGACCAGGACGCCCTCGCCGAGGCGTTTGCCGGGGTCGACACCGTGTACCACCTGGTCGCGATGATCACCCTCAAGCAGGCAGACGATCTCGCCTGGCGCGTCAACACCGCGGGTGTCGCAGCGACGGCCCGCGCCGCACTCGCCGCGGGCGTCCGACGATTCGTCCACTGCAGTTCGATCCACTCGTTCGACCAGTACACCGACAGCGGGACCGTCGACGAGACCTCCGCCCGCTCAGACGATCCGGCGCTCCCGGTGTACGACCGCTCCAAGTGGGCGGGCGAGCAGGAACTGCGCAAGGTGATCGCCGACGGACTTGACGCGGTGATCTGCAATCCGACCGGCGTCTACGGTCCGGTCGACCACGGCCTGTCACGCATCAACGGCATGCTGCGCGACGGCGCGCAGGGCAAGGTCCCGCTGTTCCCCGAGGGCTCCTTCGACCTCGTCGACGTCCGTGATGTGGCGATCGGACTGACGCTCGCCGCCGAGCACGGGGTCACCGGGGAGAACTATCTCCTCGGCGGCGAGCAGGTCCGAATCTTCGACGCCATGCGGACCGTCGCGGGCCTGTGCGGCCGTTTCCGTGCCCTCGCGGCGATTCCGCTGCCGGTGATCAAGGCGATCGTCCCCGTCGCCGAGCCGATCAGCCGACTGTTCGGCTCCGATCTCGTGTCCCGTGCGTCGATCTCCGCCCTCCTCGCGCAGCCGACGGTCGACATCACCAAAGCGACCGAACACCTCGGATACCGCCCGCGCAGTTCGAGCCGAACCCTCGCGGACCTGGTCGCGTTCCTCGCCGAGTCCGGCCAGATGGGTTCGGCGCGCCCATCGTCCGGCGCGCCTTTCACGCCGGTTCTCCCGGACTCGCCCGCCATAACGCCCGTTTAGCCAGGCTGAGGCACCGTCGACTAACGTCAAGTTCCGTGCCAGAGTCGAGCCCAGACCCGTCCGATCCGCAAGCGCCCGGTAGAGCTGCGCTGTCCGCGAGTGCGGCCCGACTGGTCGCCGTCGTCGCCGGGCTGATCGCGGTGCTCGCGGCGGTCGCCGTCCCCCTGCTGCCGGTGTCTCAGACCAGCGCCTCGATCAGCTGGCCGCAGGGTCAGGACTTGAACGCCGACAACCCGTCCGTCGTCGCACCCCTCATCGCGCAGACCGCGCAGTCGCTGGACGTAACGATCCCGTGCGCCGCACTCGCGACCCTGCCCGCCGAAGGCGCAACCGTCCTGACGACGATGCCCGCGAAGGCCAAGGGAGCCTCGCAGCGGACGCTGGCCATCACCGCCAATCGGACGTCGATCACGGTGTCGGTGCGCGCGAACGTCGCCGCGACCGCGTCCCGCGCCGACATCGCCGCAGGAAAATGCCGTGACCTGCACATATTCTCGTCGGCGACTGCGACCGGAGCCCAGTTCACCGGGCTCGGACCGGCCAGCGAGCTCGACCCGAGCAAGCGGCCACAGATCGACGGCTTCTACACATCGATGAGCACCCCGCAGGTGGCGGCGATGGCCGACGCCGGGATGCACGCTCGCATCGACGTGGACAATCGGTACGAAAGCTCGCCGACACCGCTCAAGATCGTCGCCATGGTGATCGCCGTCCTCGCGACGCTGCTCGCCCTGTTCGCACTGTGGTGTCTCGACCGGGTGCACGGCTACACCGCACGACTTCTCACCGAGTCACGCACGGTTCTCGACCTTGTCCGTCCTCGGCTGAGCGATGCCGTCGTGACCGTCGTCCTGGTCATCTGGACGTTCTTGGGCGCGGCGGCGCCCGACGACGGCTACATCCTCACGATGGGTCGGGCCGCTGACGCTTCCGGTTACATGTCGAACTACTACCGCTTCTACGGCATCGCCGAGGCGCCGTTCGACTGGTACTACAGCTTCCTGTCCCTCTGGTCGCAGGTGTCGACCAGCATCGTCTGGATGCACCTGCCGATCCTCGTGGCCGGGCTGGCGTCGTGGTTCGTGCTCTCGCGGATCATCCTGCCGCACCTCATGTCCGGGACCGGCAAGGTCGGTCTCATCGGCCGGTTCGGGTCGACGGCGTGGGCCGTCGCGACCGCTGCCGCCGTATTCCTCGCGTTCTGGCTGCCATACTGCTCGGGCCTGCGCACCGAAGGGGTCATCGTTCTCGGCTCGCTGCTGACGTGGTGGGCCACGGAGGCGGCGATCACGCGGCGACGGCTACTGCCCGCCGCACTCGCCGCGGCGCTCGCCGCCGCGATGCTCGCGCTCGCCCCGCAGGGCGTCATCGGTGTCGCGATCCTGCTCGTGGCGGCCCGCTCGCTCCTGCACGTCCTCCTCGACCGTCGCCGAGAGACGGGCCTGCTGCCTCTCCTCGCGCCGATCGTCGCCGCCGGAACCGTCGTCTCGGTGATCGTGTTCCGCGACCAGACGTTGATGACCGTGCTCGAAGCCGTCAAGACCCGCTATCAGACCGGGCCGATCATCCCGTGGCACCAGGAATTCTTGCGTTACTTCTTCCTGACCGTCACCACCCCCGACGGCGCGCTCGCCCGACGCATCCCCGTCCTGCTGATCTTCGTCGCCGCGATCGTCACCGCAGCCGTTCTGCTGCGCCGCCGCAGCATTACCGGTGTCGGGTCGAGCCCGACGTGGCGTCTGATCGGCGCATTCGGCGTCACCCTGCTGCTGTTCTTCCTCTCCCCGGTCAAGTGGACGATCCACTTCGGCGTGTTCGCCGGAGTCGGCGCCGCACTGGCCGCAGTCGCCTGTCTGGCCATCGCACAGGCCGGAGCCCGGTCCTCACGCAACCTCTCGTTGCTCTCTGTCGGCCTGCTCTTCGCGCTGGCCGCCGCGGCCGCCGGAAAGAACGCGTGGCCGTACGCGTACCGCTTCGGGATCACCTGGTTCGACATGGCTCCGGCGGTCAAGGGCATCCAGGTCTCGTCCGTCCTGCTCGTCCTCGCTGTCATCGCCGTCGCCGTCGCCCTGTGGCAGCACCTGCGCAACGACTACATCACCAACAAGGGCCTCGCCCACCACGACGCAGGCCAGCCCGACAGCGCCGCAGACCGACGCCGCTTGGCGTTCGCGCACACGCCTCTCGTACTGATCGCCGGACTCATGGTGGTCGCGACCCTTGCCGTCTTCGGCAAGGCCGTCGTCACCCGCAGCCCCGCGATGACCGTCTTCTCCAACAACGTCGACGCCCTCGGCGGCGACACCTGCGGCATGGCCGACCAGGTGCTCGCCGAACCCGACCCGAACATCGGCATGCTGGTGCCAGCCGACGGGACGTCGGCGACCGCTGCACTCGCCGGAGACAAGCCGGTCGGCTTCTCCCCCAACGGAATCCTGGACGATCTCACCCCGACGCCGTCCAGCGCGCGGGCCGGCCAGATGCATGTCGCAGGCTCCGTGGCGAAACCGTTCTCCATCATCGGCGGACTCGGCGCTGGCACCACCGGAGGGTCCGGCCCGACGACGGTCAACGGGTCCACGCACGCGCTGCCGTTCGGCCTGAACCCGGCGACCACACCGGTCCTCGGCAGTTACGGGTTCGCCGCCAACGCCTACCTGACCACCGGTTGGTACGGGCTGCCCACGCGCGACGCGTCGCCGATCATCGCGATCTCGACGGCGGGCGCCGTGTCGACCATCGACCGCGACGGCAATCCCAGGTTCGGCCAGAAGCTCGTCGCCCAGTTCGGCAAGCGCGGACCCGACGGCCGATTCGTCCGGGTCGGCGGCGACGTCGTCCCGATCGACGCCGGCCCGGTCACCCCGAATCTGCCGTGGCGCAATCTGCGTGTCCCGATGACGGCGGTCCCCGCGCAGGCCACGGTGATGCGGCTCGAACTCGCCGACACCAACCTCGGCCCCAAGCAATTCATGGCGATCACCCCGCCGCGCGCCCCGAGACTGGTCACCCTGCAGGAGATGATCGGTTCCACCGATCCGACGCTCATCGACTTCATGGCCGCCGCCCAGTTCCCGTGCCAGAATCCGATGACGTTCCCACACGGGGTCGCAGAGGTCCCGGACTGGCGGATCCTGCCCGACTTCGTGACCGCAAACTCGCAATCGCGCACGTGGATGGCGGCGAGCGGCGGCGGCCCGCTGTCCGTCGTCGAATCGACGACGACGCAGGTCACCGTCCCGACGTATCTACGCGACGACTGGCATGAGGACTGGGGGTCGGTGGAGAGACTGAGCCCGTTGACCCCGGACGCCGCCACCGCGCGCGTCGACACCGCACCGGTCACCCGATGGGGACTGAGCCGTACCGGATCGATCCGGCTGGAGCCGAACAATGACTGACCTCACCGACGCTCCGAACGATTCCGGCACCCGCCGACGTCTGCGCGGCGGCGACTATCGCGTCACGAAGGTCGTCGCGATAGTCGCGGGCCTGATCGGCTTCCTGATGGCGTGTCTGACGCCGATCCTCCCGATCGATCAGAAGACCGCCGAGCTCACGTGGCCGCAGAACGACGCGATCACCGACGTCACGGCACCGATGGTGTCGTTCGTGCCCATCGACATGACGACGTCCGTGCCCTGCTCGCTGGCGCGTGAACTCCCGGCCGAGGGCGGCGACCTCATGTCGACGCTACCGAGCCAGGGACGTCAGGCGACAGCCCGTGGACTGTTCGTCCGCGCGACCGCCGATACGGTGTCGATGGTGGTGCGCGACGTCGTGCTGCTGTCGGTTGACCGCCGCGTCGCACAGTCGTCGCCCGACTGCGCATTCACCCTGACCGGCGGTGCCGACGGCGTAACCGCGGCGATCACCGGCGTCCCTGAGGGCGCAGCCACCTCGTACCGCAACGCCGACCCCGACATGCGCCCGCAGATCGTCGGCGTGTTCTCCGATCTGCCGTCGAACGCACCTCGCGACGGTCTGTCGGTGCACGCGACAGTCGACACCCGATTCATCAATTCGCCGACGCCACTCAAGCTCGCCGTCATCATCGTCGGAATCGTGATGACGCTGCTGTCGCTGATCGCGCTCGGCGTCCTCGATTCGCGGGACGGCCGCGGCCACCGACGGTTCCTGCCGCGCGGCTGGTTCACCATCCGCGGCCCCGACGTCGCTGTGTTCGTCGTTCTCGCCGCCTGGTGGTTGATCGGCGGGAACACCTCCGACGACGGCTACAACATCACCGTCGCCCGAATCACCGGCGAAGCCGGGTACGCCGACAACTACTTCCGCTACTTCGGCGTGCCGCAGGATCCGTTCGGCTGGCACTTCCAGGTGCTGTCGTGGATGACGCACATCTCGGTGGCGACCCCGTGGCTCCGACTGCCGGCGTTCCTGCTCGGGCTACTCGGCTGGTGGATCATCAGCCGTGAGGCCATCCCGCGGCTGGGCCGGGCGGTCCGCAACTCGACGGCCGCGGTCTGGGCGGGCGCCACCGTGTTCCTGGCGATCTGGATGCCGTACAACAACGGCATCCGCCCAGAACCAGCGGAAGCCGTCGGCGCACTGCTGACCTGGGTGTGCGTCGAACGCGCCATCGCGACGAAGCGTCTGCTGCCGTACGCGATAGCGACCATCGCCGCCGCATTCACGTTGGCGCTCGCGCCCGGTGGACTCATGGCGGCAGCCGCCCTCATCGCCGGCCTGCGGCCCCTGGTGAAGGGCATCGTGTCGAGACGTAGGCGCGACGGCCTCGTCGCGCTGGTCGCCCCGCTGCTCGCGTCGGGCACCGCGGTGCTGTTCATGATCTTCTATTCACAGGCTCTCGCACCGCTGTTGGAGGGCAACAAGGTAGCGACCGAAGTGGGCCCGACCGAGGAGTGGTGGCGCGAACCGACCCGCTACTACTGGCTGGTGCTCGACACCGGCGACGGCACGTTCCCGCGCCGGTTCGGCATCTTGATGATGATCCTGGCGCTGGTCGTCGCGATCTTCCGTCTCATGTCGAGCAGACACCCGGCGGGAATCGCACGCGGACCGTTCTGGCGGTTGATCGGCGTCATGATCGGCACGATGTTCTTCACATCCTTCACGCCGACCAAGTGGACCCACCACTTCGGCATCTACGCGGCAATCGGCGCGGTCCTGGTGGCCGGTACGACGGCGATGATGGCGCCGAAGCTGTTGCGGTCCCGCCGTAACCGCACCTTCTTCGCGGCGGCAGTCCTGCTGGTGACGGCGGTCGCGACGGCAGGCACCAACATGTGGTGGTACGTCGGGTCGTACGGCATCCCCTGGTGGGACCGTCCGATCGAGGTGGCGGGCATCAAACTCAGCTGGGTGATGCTGGTCCTCGCTCTCGGCGTGGCAGCCGTCGGACTGTGGTTCCACTTCCGTGACGACTTCACCGACGACGACGTCCGCACCGGCGCGCGTAAGACAGGCCTGCTCAAGTTCACCTTCTCTCCGATCCCGGTGATCGCGGGAATCGTCGTCCTTATCATGCTCGGCTCGTTCGTGAAGGCTGCGTGGGTGCAGCGCGACAGCTGGTCGTGGGCCACTTCGAACGCCCGTGCCCTGACCGGCGACGAGTGCGCACTCGCCAACGACGTCCTCGTCGAAGCCGACCCGAACAAGGCGGTGTTGAAGCCGGCGGCCGTCGACGGACGCGCCGCACCATCGGCGAAGGCTGCGCTGGGCTCCGCGAACATCGGGTTCACCGCCGATGGCGTCCCGTCGAACGTGCTCATCGACCCGCTCGATCAGCGCCGCTCCAGCGACGACGAGGAGGACGACGACGTCATCACCCCGCCGACCGCGGGAGGCGACTCGGTCGACTCCGAGCTTGACGACACCGGGTCCGACGAACTGGGCTCCGACTCGGCCGGCGAACCCGCACCAACGGCAGGCGCGGTGAAGCTGCCGTACGGCTTGGATCCGGCGACGACGCCCGTGCTCGGAAGTTACGGCTCCAAGCAGACGAGCGAACTGACGACCGGCTGGTACGACATGGGCGTCCAGGCCGGCGACGCCGGCGAGAACCGTCCACTGCTGTCGGTCGCCGCAGCCGGATCGATCGAGGCGGTCGGCGAACTCGGTGGCCTCACGCAGGGACGGCGGGTAGTCGCCGAATACGGTCGGGTTGAAGCGGACGGCCGCGTCGTACCGGTCGGGGCTCCGCAGGTGCCGCAGGACGCGTTCTCGACGTCGTCGAACTGGCGGACGCTGCGTTTCGTGTTGAAGGACGCACCGCCGCATGCCTCCGTGGTCCGCCTGCACGTCGTCGACGACGCGATGGCCGTCCAGGAGTGGGTGGCGATCACCCCGCCGCGGCTCCCGACGCTGGCGACGTTGAACGACGTCGTCGGACGGACCGACCCGGTGTTCATCGACTGGATGCCCGGCCTGGTGTTCCCGTGCCAGCGGCCGATGGCCGTCAGCCACGGGCTCCTCGAACTCCCGAAGTGGCGGATCATGCCTGATGCGGAAGCCACCCGGAAGAACACACAGACGTGGTCGGACGGGGTGAACGGCGGGCCCCTCGGCATCACAGAGGCGCTCCTGCGGTACACGTTGGTCCCAACCTATCTGCGGAACGACTGGGGTCGCGACTGGGGCGGTCTGGAACGCTTCTACCCGCTGGTCCCCGATGCGCGGCCCGCCGACATCATCACGGGCTCGCACACCGTCAGCGGCCTGGAGAACCCGGCCCCGATGCGCGCAAAGGGATACTGACCTGGCTTCGTCCGAGAGTTGAGACCACTATGTGGTCTCAACTCTCGGACTACATACCCCAGACGGCGCGGGACCCGGTGTCCCCTGCGCGGAAGACGAGGTAGACGGCAGCTATCGCGGCAGCGACGGCGAGGACGCGGGCGGCCGCGTCGACTGTCGTAACCGCCGACGGCGACAACCGGAGACGCCCGGCCACCAGCGGCAGCCCGATCAGGTAGAGGAGGGCCGCGGCGCCGAACAGACATCCGCTTCCGACGATCACGACGTCCCCCGCCGACGTGTGCTCGTCGACGGCAGGCGACGACAGACCGAGACGGTCCTCGAGATTCTCACCGGCCGTCGACGCGATCGGCGTGGCGATCAGGCCAACGAGCGCGAGGATCAACGGCATCGGCCCCATCCACGTACGCGCCCGCGGCCACAGGGCCGCGACGACCACGGCCAGAGCGGCCAACGGCACAATGACGACGACGAGGTGTACGACGAGCGGGTGCAACGGCAGACCATCGATGGTGTCCATAGCCGAAAGCTAAGCAGCCCCGCGAACGGGACGCTGGGTAATCTGTGAACGTGGATCTGCCGAGCATGCCGCTGCTGTCACTTCTCGTCGGCGGAGCTCTCGTCGCGGGATGGATGGACGCCGTCGTTGGAGGGGGCGGTCTCGTCCTGCTTCCGCTGCTCCTCATCGCGTTCCCCAACGCCGTACCCGCCGCGGCCCTGGGCACTAATAAGCTGACCGCGTTCTGGGGGACTGCGACCGCCGCTGTTCTGTATCTGCGGAGAGTTGAGGTGAATCGCCGAATCGTGGCGATCAGTGTGCCGCTCGCGGGTCTGTGCGCCGTCGGCGGAGCACTCGCCGCATCGGCCGTCAGCTCGGACATGATGCGCCCGTTCGTCATCGCCGCGATGCTCGCCGTCGGCGCATTCGTCGCACTGCGCCCCCAGTTCGGCGCCACCCGTGAATCGTTCGCACCGGTGTCGCGCACACGGTTCATCGTCGCCGTGTGCACGCTCGCCGTGATCGGCTTCTACGACGGCGTGTTCGGCCCCGGTACCGGACTGTTCCTAATCATCACGCTCACCGCGCTACTGCATCAGAGCTTCCTGCAGTCGGCGGCGATGGCGAAAGTCGCCAACACCGCCACCAACGTCGGCGCGCTCGCCGTGTTCGCGTCCCAGGGCCACGTGATGTGGCTGCTCGGCGCGATCCTCGCCGTCGCCAACATCGCCGGCTCCGTCGTCGGTTCCCGACTCGTCCTCGGCAGCGGAACCAAGATAGTCCGCTACGCGCTGCTTGTCATCGTGGTCGTCATGGCAGCGAAACTCTCCTACGACCAGTTCACGTAGTCTCGCCGCACACCCGATCCAGCTGCAGGGCCGGTCTAGCTGCAGTTCAGTCGATCTGCAGCTCGCCCATCGCATCCCAACCGTCGCCGTCGACCTGACGGGAGAGGATCTTCGGCGTCGACACGAGATGCGGACGCATCGACTCCAGTCCCTTCGCGAAATGATCGCTGCTCACATGAGGGCCTGCACCGTCGTCGGTGAACGCCTCGACGAGGACGTACTCGTTCGGGTCCTCGATGCTGCGCGACCACTCGAACCACAGGTTCCCCGGCTCGGCACGCGTCGCGGCGGTGAACTCGGCGACTTCCTCGGGGAATCGCTCGGCGCTCGCGGGCTTGACCTGGAACTTGACGACGATGAAATACACGGGCTCTCCTAGATCGGCATCAGGTAGTGCTTGCGCTCAGTGCGGATGACCTGCTTGTCGCGCAGCTGGGCGAGAGCCTTACGGAGCTGCAGACGCGTCTGGGCCGGCTCGATCACAGCATCGATGTAACCCTTCTCCGCCGCCAGGTACGGGTTCGCCATCATCACGTTGTAGAAGTCGACGAAATCCCGACGCACCTTGTCCGCGTCGGCGACCGACAGGCCCTCCGTCTGACGGCGGGTCAGCATGACCGCAGCCGACTCGGCGCCCATCACCGCGATCTTCGCCGTCGGCCACGCGAAGTTGATGTCGGCGCCCAACTGCTTGCAGCCCATCACCGCGTACGCACCGCCGTATGCCTTCCGCAGCACGACCGTCACTTTCGGCACATCGGCTTCGACGTACGCGTACAAGAATTTGCCTGAACGCCGGATCGTGCCCTTCTGCTCCTCGACGACGCCCGGGAGGATTCCGGGAGTGTCCACCAGGAACACGAGCGGAATGTTGTAGGCGTTGCAGATGCGGACGAAACGGGTCGCCTTCTCCGACGCGTCCGTATCCAACGTCCCCGCCATGACGTTCGGCTGATTCGCGACGACGCCGACGCTGTGTCCGTCGATACGGGCGAAGCCGGTGAGGATGTTCGGCGCGAAGATCTCGGCTACCTCGTGGAACGCGCCGTCGTCGAACAGCCGCAAAATGATGTCGTGCATGTCGTAGCCGGCGTTGTCGCTGTCGGGCATGAACTCGTTGAGGCTGAGATCCGACTCGGTGATCTCCGGCTCCAGACCGGGGTTGATGACCGGCGGCTGCTCGTACGCGCTCGACGGCATGTACTGCAGGTACTCGCGGACCCAGTCGAATGCGGCCTTCTCGTCCGCAGCGACGTGATGGATGTTTCCCCAGCGGGCCTGGTTATGGGCGCTGCCGAGATCCTCCGCCGAGATCTCCTCGCCATTGACCGCCTTCAGGATATCCGGCCCCGTGACAAACATGTAGCTCTTGTCCTCGACAGCGACCAGGACATCGGTGTTGGCAGGCGTGTAAACGGCGCCGCCCGCACACTTTCCGAGGATCACCGAGACCTGCGGCGCCAGACCCGACAGCAGGTCGTTGCGTCGACCCATCTCGGCGTACCAGGCCAACGAGGTGACCGCGTCTTGGATGCGCGCGCCCGCCGAATCGTTGATGCCGACCATCGGACAGCCCAGTTTGCTCGCCCACTCCATCAACGTCGACACCTTGCGGCCGAACATCTCGCCGACGCTGCCGCCCATGACCGTCTGGTCGTGGCTAAACGCGGCGACCGGTCGGCCGTGCACCAATCCGTGTCCGGTGACGACACCGTCGCCGAAGCCGCTCTCATCCGCGCCGGGAGCCTTCACCAGTGCGCCGATCTCGACGAACGTCCCCTCGTCGAACAGCATCTCGAGTCGCTTACGCGGAGAGAAGATCCCCTTCTTCTCCCGCTTGGCCACGGCCCGCTCGCCGCCCGGTTCCTCGGCGATCGCGAGCTTGCGTCGCAGCTCGGTGAGCTTTCCGGCAGTCGTATTGTCTGTCACGCTTTCTCCAGTCTTTCCATACGCGCGCTCAGATCGGCGGCGACCTTCGCGATATGTGGCTCGTCGACGATGCCCAGGTGATCTCCACCGATGTGCAGGATCTCCAGATCGTCGACGACTTCACCCCACCGGCCGTCTTCGTCGATCTCCGCCCACTGCGGTTCCAGCTCGATCGCGCCGTCGTGCATCTTGTCGGCGCGGTACAGGACCACCTTGCCGTCGTAGCGCGACGGCTTGATGTTGCTCAACACACGGTTGTCGATGAACGACGTCCGTTGATGCTCGATGATCCCACCCGGGATCTTCGCGTCCGACATCGCCATCATCTCCATGATGATCGCGAACTGCTCGTCGTCGTCCGCTTCGACGAGACGATCCATCGGGACCGGAATGTTCTCGTCCAGGCCGTAGGTCCGGACCGCGAACGTCTTCCACCGCTCGAGCCGGGCCCGCTTGTTCTCCGGGGTGTCCGGCACCTCCGTCCGAGGACGCACCACGTCGATGAGGCCGACGAATGACACTTCCTCGCCAGCCGCCCGCAACATCTGCGCGGCGCCGTACGCCAGTCCGCCGCCCAGGGACCAACCGACGAGGACGTACGGTCCGTGCGGCTGGATCTCGCGCAGCTTCGGCATGTACTGCTCGACGCGCTCCTCGATGGACCCCTCCACACGGTCGAACCCGATCACCGGCACGTCCTCCGGCAGACGCTTCACCAACGCCTCATACGCCGTCGTGTTGCCGCCCGCCGGATGGAACAACAGCATCGGTGTCGGGTCGCCCGCCGCACCCGAGAAGACGTGCTGCGGCTTCCCGTCCTTCGTCGGCACCCGCAGGTAACGCACGAATCCGTCGATGTCGCCCGCGTCGTCCATCTGCTGCCGCACATAGTCGGACAGTTCCTCGATGGTCTCGGAGTCGAGGACGTCCTCGACATCGACCTCGCCGCCCGTCCGCTCATTCAGGCGCTCAGTCAGTTTCTGCGCCGTCGCCTCGTCGAGCACCGGCAGCTTGTTGAAGACGCCGCCCGCCGACTTGCCGGTCACCACCGCGTACGCACCGAACGTGAGACGCTCCGCGGCATCGCGCGGCGGGACATCCGAGCCCGCCGCCTCCGCTACCGCAGCCTGCGACGAGATATCCGTGGACTCGAGGTCTCCACTCTTCTCAACAGGCGGGGTGAGCTCTGCAGACGGGGCGGGCACTACCGGCGTGGACTCAACCGACGTGGCCTCGACCGACGGGGCCTCGACCGGCGGGGCGGAGGATGCGGGGGCGGCCTCCTCCTTCGCGATCTGCTCGTCGATGTAGGCGTTGAGTGCCACGGTGTCCAGTTCGCCGCCGTTCGCCGCCTCCTCGTTGAGGGTGTCGAGCTGGTCGCGGTGCGTCACCGCGAACTGCACGAACTTCTCGACGTCCGACAGGTTCGCCTGCCG
Source organism: Gordonia liuliyuniae (assembly GCF_021738805.1). NCBI lineage: Bacteria > Bacillati > Actinomycetota > Actinomycetes > Mycobacteriales > Gordoniaceae > Gordonia > Gordonia liuliyuniae. The sequence goes on from NZ_JAKKOR010000007.1 coordinate 354,519, forward strand.
CATCGCCTGCAACTGAAGCTGCGGGATATCGAACTCGTACTCGACTCGGTTCTTGATGCGGACCGCCATCAACGAGTCGAGGCCCAACTCGATGAGCGCGATCTCGCGCGGCAGATCCTCCGGGTCATAGCCCATCGACTCGCCGACGATGATCGCGAGACGGTCGCCGACGCTCTGCCCCGAGTTCGGGCTCCACTTGTCGCCGATGTCGTCGACGACGACCACATCGTCAGGTCTCGGCTCTGCTCGATCGGCAGGCACCTCAGATCTCGGCTCCGCTCGATCAGCGAGCGTCTCTCGATCAGCGAGAGGAGACGCACCAGCGGTGACGGCGGCTTCGAACAGCAGCGCGTGGCCGCCGCTCGCATCGGCGTGGACGGCGAGCGCACCGCCGCCCGGATGCTTGGTGAACGTCGTCGTGACCGTGCCCTGTGCCGGGATAGGTCGCACGGACTCGGTCGCCACGACCGCGGCTTCCGCCCCGAGGACCTGATTCGCCGCGGCGAGCACCAGCTCACGCGGATCGGTGACCGCCGACGCGTTGACCTCCCACGCGTGGCGGCCGTCGGGCAGCCCGACGTGCGATCCGGGGGCCGTACCGGCACCCGACCCGCTCGCGATGCTCCCGGTCAGCCAGTGCGGCTTGCGGTCGAACCTGGTGCGCGGAATCTCCGCGAACGACACGTCGTGGCCCGAACCGAACAGCGACGCCACGTCCACCGGGTGACCGTGCACGTACAGCTTCATCAGCGCGTTGACCAGGCCGTAGCTCTCATCCTCCTTGCGGCGGAGAGTCTCGACGAGTTCGGCGTCGTGCACCCCGGCGCCGAAGGTCGTCGCCGCGACCGAGATGAGGACGGCCGGATTCGGTGACAGTTCGACGAACGTCCGATGACCGGCCTCCACCGACTTCGCGATCGCCTGCGCGAACCAGACGCTGTGGCGGAGTCCCTTGAGGAAGTAGTCAATCGTGTGGATCGGCTCGTGACCGGACCGGTAGAACGCTTCCCGGTCGACCGAACTGTAGATGCCGACCGCCAGACGCTGCGGCTCGATCCCGGTGATCTCGTACGAGAGCTCGCCGAGCAGCGGATCCATCTGCGACGTGTGGCTCGCGCCCTTCGTCTGCAGTTTGCGCCCAAGCTTGCCCTCCGACTCGGCGCGCTCGACGATCGCGTCGACCTGCGGCTCCGGTCCACCGATCACGGTGTGGGTCGGCGCCGCGTAGACGCAGATCTCCAGGTCTGGGAAGTCGACGAGGACGTCGTTGATGTCGTCGGCGCTGTACTCGACGAGCGCCATCAACCGGATATCGTCGCCGACGAGCATCGACTCGCCCTCGCCCATCAGACGCGAGCGCTGGCAGATGACACGTGTCGCATCCTCCAGCGAGAGACCGCCGGAGAGGTAGGCGGCCGACGCCTCGCCCATCGAGTGCGGGACGAGGACACCCGGCTGAGCTCCGTAATGCCGCATGGTGTCGGCGAGCGCCACCTGAATCGTGTAGATGCCGATCTGCGCCGTCTCGATTGCGTACGTCTGCTCGTCGTCGAGGAAGATCTCGACCATCGAGTAGCCGAGTTCGCGTTGGATCAACGCATCGACCCGGTCCGCGTACTTCGCGAACACCGGGTTCTCGGTGTACAGCTGTTTGGCCATCTTCCGATGCTGGGAGCCGAAACCCGACAGCAGCCAGACTGCCGACGCTGCGTCGGGTGCGTCGCACGTGTACACGAACGGCAACTGCTTGCCGTCCGCGACGGCCCGCACCCCCTTGACCGCGTCCTCGTACGAGCGCGCCATGACGACCGACCGTGTCCGACCGTGATTACGGTGTGCGAGGGTTCGACCGATGTCGACGAGCGGGGTGGCCTTGCCCGCATCGGATTCGAGCCACTCCAAGAGGTCGGCGGCACTCTTGCGACGGCGCGACGCGAGGAATCCGGAGATCACGAGCGGCACCACGGCGCCCTCTGCGGCAGCCGGTGCGAAGCCTTCAGCCGGATCGGCCTCGGCGACGGCGACCGGTTCGGGGGCCGTCTTCACCTGCGCGGCCAGCACGGCGCGCTCGGCCTCGGTGAGGAAGTCCTCGTCGTCGTCCAATTCCTCGTCGACGACAGGCGCAGCCACAGCGGGCGCCGCATCGACGACAGTGGAGGCGAGATCGGACGGCAACACCTCACGAACCACGAGGTGCGCGTTGGTGCCGCCGAAACCGAAGCCCGACACACCCGAGATCGCGTGCCCCGAGTACCGCGGCCACGCCGAGTTCTCGGTCACGACCTTCAGGTTCGTGGTCTCGAACTGAATGTACGGGTTGGGTCCGACGTAGTTGAGCGACGCCGGGAGCTCGTCGTGTTGCAGCGAGAGCACGACCTTGGCGAGCGCGCCCGCTCCGGCCGCCGCCTCCATGTGACCGAAGTTGGTCTTCGCCGAACCGAGCAGCATCGGATAGCCCGGCAGACGTCCACGCCCCACGACGCGGCCGAGCGCATCGGCCTCGATCGGGTCGCCGAGCACCGTTCCGGTCCCGTGCGCTTCCACGTAGTCGACCGTCCGCGGGTCGATGGCCGCATCGGTGTACGCCGACCGCAGAACCTGGACCTGGGCTTCGGGGTTGGGCGCGAAGATGCCGTTCGACCGGCCGTCCGAGTTCACCGCACTGCCCGCGACCACCGCGAGCACGCGGTCGCCGTCGGCCCGCGCATCGGCGAGCCGCTTGAGCACGAACACGCCGCCGCCTTCCGAACGGATCATGCCGTCCGCGTCCGAGGAGAACGCCTTGATGCGACCGTTCGGCGCCATCGCGCCGATCTGGTCGAAGCCGAGCGTCGCGGCAGGCGTGATCAGCATGTTGACGCCGCCCGCGATCGCGACGTTCGAGTCACCGCTGCGCAGGCTGCGCACCGCTTCGTGCACGGCGACCAACGACGACGAGCACGCTGTGTCGATGGCCAGCGACGGCCCGTGGAAATCGAAGAAGTACGAGACGCGGTTCGCGATGATCGACGTCGCGGTACCGGTCAACGCGTACGCCGCCGTCTCGCTGGCGCCCTCGCTCAGGCCGAGCGTGGCCAGCAACTGATAGTCGTTGGTTGACGTGCCCATGAACACGCCGACCTGGCCGCCGCGCAGATCGCTCGCCGGGATGTGGGCGTGCTCGAGGGCCTCCCACGTCAACTCCAACGCGAGACGCTGCTGCGGGTCGACGTTCTCCACCTCGCGCGGCGACATCTGGAAGAAGTCGGCGTCGAAGCCTGCGACGTCGTCGAGGTAGCCGCCCTGCACGTTGCCGTTCTCGATGGCTTCCGCCAGACGAGGGTCGGCCTTGAACTCGCGCCAGCGGTCATCCGGCAGATCGGAGATGCCGTCGACACCGCCGATGAGGGCCTGCCATGTCGAATCCGGTGTCTCGCCCGCCTTGGGGAAGCGGGTCGCGAGACCGACGATCGCGATGTCGTCGGCGTCGTCGCGCTCACGCTCCCAGAAACGGTCGGCGTCGACGTCGACGTCGGCTTCGGGATCGCCTTCGATGATGCGGGTCGCCAGCGACGCGATCGTCGGATGGTTGTAGACGGCCGTCGCATTGAGGATGACGCCCGTCTTGTCTTCGACGTCGGCCGCGAGCGCTACCGCGTCACGCGACGAGAGGCCGAGCTCCTCCATCGGACGTTCGACGGGGATCGTGTCGATGGGCTGGCCGACCGCGTTCGCGACCCACTGGCGCAACCAGTCCCGCAACTCGTCGACGGTCAGGCCGCCGGCGGTCTCGCCAGTGTTCTCGGGGTCACCGGACGCACCGGTTGCAGTGTTCTCAGACATCGTTCCTCACCCTACTGCTCGGTCCCCGACCCGTGGTAACAGACAAGCCCGGTACGTCGTGGCTACTGGCGACGCACCGGGCCGGTCGACTGCTTCTACTCGCCCGCGTCCGGGAACGCGGTCTGCTGGTAGCCGCCGCGCAACGTGCCGTCGATGTAGGCGGCCTTCGTGGCACGGCGCGCGATCTTGCCGCTGGACGTACGCGGAATGGAGCCGTTGGGGACCAACAGGACGTCGCGCGCCATCACGCCGTGGCGGCCGGCGATCGTCGCGCGGACCGCGTCGGCGACCTCCCGCGGGTCGGCCTTGCGCCCGGGACGTTCGGCGACGATGACGAGCTGCTCGGACGCGTCGTCCGCGTCGCGCGCCAGACCGCTGAAGTCTCCTTCGAAGACCTCGTCGGGCAGTTGGTTGGCGGGCACGGCGAATGCGGCCACGAAGCCCGGACGGATCGCGACGCTCGCCTCCTGGGCGCTGCTCTCGAGATCTTGCGGGTAGTGGTTGCGGCCGTCGACGATCACCAGGTCCTTGACCCGACCGGTGATGTAGAGCTCGCCGTCGTAGTACACGCCGTAGTCGCCGGTGCGCATCCAGGTGCCGTCGGCCGGGACGCCCTCTGCGTGGCTGCCCTCGGGCAACGGGTTCGCCAACACGTTGTGGAACGTCTCACGGGTCTCCCCGTCCTTGTTCCAGTAGCCGACGCCCATGTTGATTCCGTGCAGCCAGATCTCGCCGACCCGGCCGTCCGCGAGCTCGGTAGCCGACTCGTGGTCGACGATCACCGCCCACTCACTGAGTGCGACCTGCCCGCACGAGACCTGTGCCACCGAATTGTCGGTGCCTTCGGCGACCTCGACGAACTCGCCTGCGTTCAGCTTGTCACGGTCGACATAGCTGATCTTCGCCTTGTTGTCGCGCTGCGTCGCAGACACGAACAGAGTGGCCTCGGCCATGCCGTAGCACGGCTTGATCGCCTTCTCGGACAGCCCGTAGGGCGCGAACGCTTCGTTGAACTTGCGCATCGAACTGACCGTGACCGGCTCGGAGCCGTTGATCAAGCCGATGACGTTCGACAGGTCGAGTTCTTCGCCGTCCTTGGGCAACCCGCGCGCGGCGGCGTGCTCGTACGCGAAGTTCGGGGCGGCGGCGAAGGTCGGCGAGTTGTCGGCGTCTGCCGCCAACTCCTTGATCCAGCGTCCGGGACGACGGACGAAGGCCATCGGGCTCATGATCGTGATGTATCGGCCGCCGAGCGCGGGCAGGATCACCGTGAGCAGACCCATGTCGTGGAACATCGGGAGCCAGGTGACGCCGCGTGCGTTGCGGTCGATCTCGATGCAGTCGTAGATCTGCAGGACGTTGGCCGCGACCGCCTGATAGGTGATCTCGACGCCTGCGGGCACCCGCGTGGAGCCCGACGTGTACTGGAGGTAGGCGACTGATTCGAGGTTGTTTCGGCTGGCCTCCGGCGGGGTCCACGCCGAACCGACAGAGTCGGGCACGGCGTCGACGGCGATGACGCGCGGACGATCCCTGGCGGGCCGGTCGGAGAAGAAGTCACGGACCGCTTCGGCCGACTTCGTCGAGGTGAGGATGGCCGCCGGCTGGCAGTCGGCGAGGACGCCCACGAGCCGGTCGGTGTGGCCGGGTTCGTCCGGGCTGAACAGCGGGACGGCCACGGTGCTCGCGTACAAGGATGCAAAGAAGCCGATCACGTACTCCAACGACTGGGGCGCGAGGATTGCGACGCGGTCGCCCGGCTTCGTGACCTGCTGCAGGCGCGCCGCGACGGCGCGCAACCGCTTACCGAACTGCGCCCACGTGAGGTCGATCGCCTCGCCGTCACGTTCGCGACTGAAGTCCAGGTACCGGTAGGCGAGGGTGTCGCCGTTCTCCCGGACGTTGCGCTCGACGTAGTCGACGAGGGTCGCGTCGTCCTCGAAACGAAGATTGCCGGTCTCGTCGAGGAACTCCTCGAGCTCGTTGTTCAGCATCCATTACTCCTGTATCCGCGGCTCACGGCCGCGGTGTCCGGTGTGTTCGTCACGTGCTCGACGGCGCGGTTCGACCCGCGCCGGTCCCCGTTCACACGCAAAACCTCGTTGATTCTACTCTCCCCGTAGAAGCGGGATGACGGGTGCGAAAGCATCCATCTGCGTCGGGAAGATCCCCACATAGCTCATGGTGGTCCGGCGACGGACCTCGCGGATCTGCTCGGCGATCTCCTCGAACGTGCCGAACGCCAGGTACGGCGACGACAGGATGTCGTCGACGCCGAGTTCGACGTCGCGTGCGATGTTCGGCGGATATCCCTGTTCGAGCGCCTTGAGCGCCATCTCGGCGGTCGCGACTCGGTCATCTGTGACGACGATCGTGGCGATCGTCCAGTTGAGTTCGATCTCGTCGAACCGGTCGCCTGCGGCTTCCCGGATCCGGTCGACGCGTTCGATCGTTTTGGCGATCGTCATGTCCGACAGTCGCAGCAGGCCTTCTTTGGTGGTGCCGGTCGCGACGGAGATGATGTCGGCGTGCTTGGCCGCCAACGCCAGCATCTTCGGGCCGCCGCCACCGACCGCGATCGGCGGGCGCGGGCCCTGACGCGGCCGGGGTGTGCCTTGCAGACCGTTGATTTGATAGAACTCGCCGTCGAAGTCGACGGTCTCGCCGCGCATCAGAGCATCCAGGATGGTCAGCGCCTCGTCGAGCCGTCGGATGCGTTCGCCCGGGGTGCCGAACTCGATGCCTGCCTTGTCGAACTCCTCTTTCATCCAGCCGGAGCCGATACCGAGCTCCAGACGCCCCTTCGACAGGACGTCGATGGTCGTCGCCTCCTTCGCTAGGAGGGCGGGATGACGGAAACCGTTGGCGAGGACAGAGGTGGCGAGCCGAATCGTGCTGGTCGCCTGGGACAACGCCCCGAGTGCGGCGAGCGGGCCGACCTGGTTTCCGAGGTGGTCGGGGATCGCGAACGTGTCGTACCCGTACTCTTCGGCGGTCTGGGCGAGCTTGACGAACTTGCGCGCGCCGCCCTCGTCCTTGTTCCCTTCACCGCCTGCACCGAAACGAAACTTACGCAACCCGTCGGCGTTATGCGTCGCCGAGTCCGAAGTACTCACGAAGCGTCTCCTCGTCTCAGGTGTGCCCGGCCGGACGGCCGGGGCCTCAACCCGAGCAGATTACCGCAGGTACACCGCGTCTTCCCAACCAAGCAGCGTGATCGGGCACAGGACTCGGCGGGAAAGTTACCCGTCAGTTCTGTCGGTTGATCAGACTAGCGGCCCAATCGGCCATCCACTCCGTCGCCGGAGCACCGTCGAGTTCCCAGTACCGGGTGGTCGCGTACATGGCGTGAACAGGATTGTTCGCGGCATCGGCGAACTGACCGATGGCCTTGAGCGGTGCGGTGACAGTCGGCGCATCACAGATCAGATCGCCCTTGGCACAGATCGAATACGTGCGGTCGGCGAGTGTGCCGAATCCGCCCGACCGGGCGCCACTCATCGTGGTGCCGGGCACGAGCGACCCGAATCCGCCGAGCGACACCTCGGCACCGACGCCGTCCGGGCTAGGCCCCACATCGTGCTGTTGGCCGGATTGGCGACGGCCGTCGGCGATCAGTCCGACGCCGAGGACGAGATCCTGATCCTGTGCAGACAACGGTCCACGATCGTTGCCGATGTCGGAGGCGATGTCACCGACGATGACGGCGCCCTGGGAGAAGCCCATCAACACATACTTGGTGAGCGGGCAGTGCTCGGAAGTCTCGGCGATCTTCTCCTCGGCGCGCTTGCGTCCCTGCGCGCGCGACGTGTTGTAGGTGGCCTGCCGGTCGCCGAGGTTGGCTGGGTTCCGGAACTTCGCCATGTACGGCACGGTGTAGACGTCCACGGTGCTCTCCGGGAACTGTTCCTGAAGTTGCGAACTGACCTTCAGCATCAGTGAGCGCTTGTTGGCCGTCGGATCGTGCGGGTCGTCGTTCGCCTTCGACTCCCAGGTGCCGGGCACGACGAGCGCGAGCACGTCCGAGCAGTCGGCGGGTTGGGTGTCGGGGCGTTCCGGCGCACCCGAACTCGGCGGCGGGGTCTTCCCGCCCGGTTCGGGCGGTGGCGGCTTCAACAGCACGAACAACAGGACCGCCACCAGTGCGACGGCGACGAGCCCGAGGAACGCGACGATCAACGCGACTTTCCCGAGACGGCGGGAAGCGGATCCCTTTCGTTTTCTCACCTGGTCAGCAGAGCTTACGATCGGCGGCGTTGATCACCTTGGCCGCCTGCCCTTTCGCCTGCGCCTCACCATCGGTCATTGGGCCGATCGCGGCAGTGACGAACGCCTTGATCATCGTCGAATCAGTCTTCTGTGCACGCTGGGCGCACACGTACTGCCCCATGGTGAGTGCGACGTTGTTGTCGGTGTCGCCCATGAACTCGACGTTCTGACGTTTGAGTTCGGCCAGGTACTCCTTCTCCGCGCTGGTCAGCTTGGAACCGCTCGGCGTGGTGACCCCGGGGAAGTTCTTCGGCACCTTGGTCGAGGTGTTGGGTTCGGTGTCGGGCGCCGACGAACTGGCGCGCGAGGCACCGTCCTCGGCCTCCTTCGAGGCTTCCTCGTCAGCGGACGACTTTGACGCGAGCGACGAGTCGGATGCGTCGACCGACGTCGTGGTGACGGCGTCAGTGCCGATCGGGGCGCTCGTTGTCGTCGAGTCGTTGCACGCCGCCAACGCACCCACGGCGATCACTGCAAGACTCGTGATCGCCGCGACGCGGAAGAACTTCACACTCATGGTTGCGACCTTACCTGCATCGACAGTCGGAATCGGGGCCCGAACGGGACCCCACGCCGAAGGCACGGACAATCCTCAGGGAGCGTTCAGACACGCGGTGCCCCAGGTCACTCGACCCGCGCGCCCGTCTGCGGCGTCCACACGATCTTGCCGCGTTCGAAGGTGTTGTACTTGACGCCGTCCCGCCCGGTCTTCTCGTCGGACGTCGGAAGGCCGAGCCGCTCCATGGTCGGGACGTAGACGCCGCCGATCGCTCCGCCCACCACCTTGGGCCCCTTCGGACCGGTGAAGATACGACCGTTGCGGAAGTCCTGCGCCCGCCCGCCGGGCACCGCGTACTCGGGGGTGAGGCAACCGCCGAGCCCGCGAATCTGCGGAGCCTTCTTGAAGGCGTCGCCCACGGTGCACGCAACCTTGTCGCCCGACAGTCCGAGTGCGCCGGCCACCTGCGGCCATGCCTGGACCATCTCGAACTGCCAGTACGGCCACGTGTGGGTGCCAGACGGCCGGTAGACGGCCTGCCCGTGGATCCCCAGGCGGCCCAACTTGGACGCGAACTGCTGGCTGGTGACGCGCGAGAGGACTTCCAGACCGACACCCGAGTAGTTGGTCGCGAGCAGCGGGATGTCGGACGGCTTGTCGTGCGGGCCGACGACGCCATTGCCGGACGAGATGTACAGGCTGGTGCCCTTCAGCTTGTCGGCGAGCAGATACGGGTCGTGTTCCTTCCACGCGGGATCGCTCGGCGGGCCGAACATCTTCGCCGAGTCGTACCCACCGCCGTCGCGCACCGCGAACTGGATCGCCTGCGGCATGCCGTACGACGTCAACTGCAGGATGCCCGAGAACGAGCCGGCGAACTTGTAGAAGCCGGGATTCCGCGCGGCGAGCATCATCGCCGCACTGCCACCCATCGAGAGGCCCTCGACGGCGCGGACGTCGGTCGAGCGCCAATCGTTCTCAAGGATCGGCGGCAGCTCCTTGGTCAGGAACGTCTCCCACTTGTAGTTCTTGCCGCGGTCGGGCTCTTTCCAGTCCGTATAGAAGCTCGACTCGCCGCCGACCGGGAGAACCACGTTGACGTTCTTATCGGCGTAGAACTGCTCGACGTTGGTGTTGATGATCCAGCCGCTCTGGTCGTCCTGCGCACGCAGACCGTCGAGCATGGTCAGCTGCGGGAACTTCGCGGCGGGCTTGGCGAACCAGTCGCGGGCCAACAGCATCTGCACCTGGATGTCAGTGTTCATCGCAGGCGAATGCACCCACAGCGCGACGCGGTGCGCCGAGTACCAATTGACCTTCGTCACCGTCGCAGGCGCCGTCGGCTTGGCGGCCGGAGTGTTGTCTGCGCGCTTCTTCGACCGATCGTTCTTCTTCGATCGATCGTTCTTCTTCTCGGGCGCCTTCTTCTCCGGAGTCTTCTTTTCCGGTTTCGGCGCGACCTGCGTGGTCGGCGCCGGGTTCGGGTCGGCATGCGCGATCGGCGCACCGCCGACCACGAGTGTCGCGCTCGCGGCCACAGCCACCGCCGCCACGACCTTGCGCGGCATGGCCGCCGTCTTCCAGATCTTCACTTCGTGCTCCTCGAGGTGCCCCGGGTTCGTCTCCGCGCGCTGTTCGCGCACGCGTGTCTGAGGTTTTTCTACACTGAAGGTAGAGGGTTTTGTGCGCGCCACGCTGTTACTCGTGTGAATTGTGTGACTAATGTTTCATACGGTTCGCGGCGACCTGGGGTTTTACTGATCGTCCAGTCGACTCTCGCGTGTCGCCACACGGATACGTCGACGGGACGAGCCCACAAAAAGAACGAGGCGCCTCCCGTACGGGAGGCGCCTCGTCGTGAAGCGAGTCAGACTCGGATCAGCGGAAGAATCCGCGGTGCAGTGCGTTCCACACCATGTCCTGCCAGTAGCCCCAGGCGTGGGTGCCGTTGGCGTAGTAGGTCATCGGACGCAGTCCCTGGACCGTCGCACTCAGTTCGAAAGCCTTCGTCTGGGCGAATGCCAGGAGCTCCAGCGGGGTGCCCTTGAAGAAGTCGTCGATGACGTTCTGCGGGTAGTTGTAGCGACCGAACAGACCGTTGCCGGCACCGATGTACAGCTTGAGGCCGCGCAGCTGGTTGATGATGCGTGCCGGGTCGTTGGCGGCCCAGCGGGGGCTCCACGGAGCGCCCCACATCGAGTCGATGTTCCAGGGCGCCGGTGCGACGTCGAGCATCGCGACACGGAGCATGGTGCGCATGCCCGGAGCGGTCAGGAAGTTGTAACCCGACAGCGAGCCGGCTGCGTAGTAGAGGTCCTTACGCTTCGCAGCGTGGACGAGCGCGGCGCTACCGCCCATGGACAGGCCCATGATCGCGTACTTGTTGCGCTTGCCCTTGAAGCCGCGGCTGCGGAGAGCGGGCACCAGGCGGTTGTCGATGACGCAACCCCACATGTACCGCTTCTTCTGGCCGTTGAAGTTCGAGGGCGCATCCCAGTTGGTGTAGAAGCTGTTCGGCCCGCCGACCGGCTCGACGACGTTGACGCCGTGGTTCACCAGGTTCTGAACGTTGCTCTCGATCTCCCAGCCACTGCGGTCGTACCGGGCACGCATGCCGTCGAGCAGGATCACGGTGCGCTGGTTCGAGTTCTTCTTCCAGGCACGGACCTTGACCTTGCCCGGAGCCATCGACTTGTTGCCGAACGCGCCGTTAGTCGGCATTCCGCAGGCGTCGATCCAAAACTCCTGGAACCCCGGGGCGGCGTCTGCCTTGCCCGAACCGATGGCCGTGCTCATCATGCCCAGCGCGGTGACGACCGCGAGGACGACCGCCGTCACCTTGCGCCCGAGGCGCCGCGTGCTCTTCGCTTCACGCATTGACTGAAATCTCCCTAACGTTGTTCCGACCCGGAGGTGGGCTCCCCACCCTCGGACCTTCTGTCGGCCGGTGCCTCTCGCGATTCACTCACGCCACATCCGCATCGGATGGACGAAGCTTATCGGGAGCAGCACCCCAACCCAAACGCTGTGATTCGAATCACGCGTGTCGGTACTGGTGCAGCCATCCGATTCGCATTCGACCCACGGGGGTCGAACCTTGTCACACTTTTATCGATCGATCGGGAAAGGACGTTACCGTTTCGAGATCATCGACGGCAAGCTCTTGTCGTATCTCTCACTCATATAGATCACAGGCTCCGCTTCGTTACTTCTCATCGAGGTTCGCGGGCATCGGCAGCCCGCACCGCAGGATCTCGTACTCGGGCTGGCGAGCGATCCGGTACCCGTTGAAGTGCAGCGAGTCGGTCAGATTGGCCTTGAACCGCGCGAACGTCCACGTGTCCTGATATGACGCGAATCGCTCTTGCGTGTCGGGGCACTTCAACGCGGCCCGTGCCAACTTCACCTGATCCCTCGACATATACGCGGGCAGGCCCGGCCGAGTGATCACCCCACCCGATTCGGCGACGACCCATGCACTCGACAAGTCCTTGTCGTGCCCGATGCGTCCGTCCTCCAGACGCGCCGTGTGCGCGGCGAGCGGATACGCCAGACCCATCTGGTCGACGACTCGGACGTCCAACGGCGCGTTCATGCTCGTCATACCGAGGTTGAGGAAGTAGACGGTGGTCTGTCGCGGGACACCCGGCGGCATCTTGTCGGGCAGCGCCGCGACGTACCACTCGTCGAAGTTCTGCGACGGCAGGATGATGCCGCCCGTCTTGTGCACTTCACGGATCGTCTCGACCATCGCGTTCATGCGCGGATATTCGAGGTAGTCCTCCGCCGTCACCGGGTTCTCGTTCGCCATGTTCGTGACGTAGAAGGTTCGTTCGTCGACGATGCCGTTGCGGCCGATCGTAGTTCCCGCATTGGGCAGGGTGTTCGCGTGGACGGCGACACCCCACCAGACGGTGGCTCCGACACCGGCGAGGACGGCGACCGCTGCCGCGAGCCGCAGCTGTCCGCTGCGGGTCCGCACAGTTGCCGGAACGACGACGGGAACCACCATGACCGGCAGCAGCAGAATGAACAACGGGGTGAGCAGGACACGGCCGTGCATGAAGTCGCCGCCCTGACGCACCCAGTAGACCGACAGGATCAGTCCCGCGACGAGCATCGTCGCGACGACTGCGCGGGAACTCTGACAGCCGGTCGACAGTGAAGAAGCACGCCGGACGAACCGTTCACGCGACGACGGCGCAGCGTGATCGTCGAGAACCTCGGGGAGGTCGTCGTCACGCTCGGCCGACGGGCCGCCCCCGGCCACGCCGTCGGCCTCCTCGACGGTCGTGGACCGATTCAGGAGGGCGACCGCGGCCAGCAGCACCCCGACGACCGCCGCGATGATCACCGGCAGCAGAAGGGCGTACGGGCCGAACAGGTTGCCGAGGTACTGCAGGCCCTGCGACCACTTGGACCCGCTGGCGTCCTTGGCTATCGCCGGGTTGGGGACGAGCACCGCGTAGTAGCCCATGCGGAAGATCTGGTAGCCGACGGGCAGCGCGCCTGCGACGACGACCATCGCGACCCGCATCTTCCAACTGATCTGCGAGCAGAAAAGGAGCAGCAGGACGAGGACGCCGACGATGGCGCCCTCGGGACGGATCAGCGGCGCGAGGCCCGCGGTGAACGAGAGAAGCAGGAAGGCGGTCCGCGACCACCGGGTCGGTTCGCTGCCGCGGCGATGCGCCCACGCGATCAGCTGACACCAGAGCGCCGCGACCCAGAAGATCGTCAGTCCGTTCTCCAGGCCGGACGTCGCGAAGTCGCGGGCGGGCGGTATCGCGATGTAGACGATCGCGCCGAGCGGCAGCAGCAGACCGAAGCCTGCTGACGTGACTCGCGCGCCGTAGAGGCGCGCCGTGCCGTACATGGCGAGCGGGATCGCGGACACCGACAGGATCAGCGCCACCCAGAGCGCGACGTACTCAGTGTGCTCGGCTCCGGTGACCCACGAGAAGAACCACATGATGTAGGTCCACGCCGTGGACGTGTTCGCTTCGACGCGCTCGCCCGCGTTGAACACGGGGCCGTTCCCGGCGAGCAGGTTGCGCACCGTGCGCAGCACGATCAGTCCGTCGTCCGCGATCCATCGGCGCTGCCAGGCGCCGATCGCGAACAGCACGGTCACCGCGATCGCACCGATCGAGAAGCTCGCGACCGGCGCGATCAAGCGGCTGCCGTTCAGGCGGTCACGCAGTGAGGAACGCTCTGTCTCAGACCGGGACATAGACGGCCACAGCCACGAGAACCACCCACGCCACGGCGAGTGCCTGCAGCACCCGGTCGCCGAGCGCGACTTCTTCGGGCTCGCCGGCCTGGCCACCGTCGACGTCGACCGCGTAACGCAGGATCGCGATGGTGAACGGCACCATTGAGATCGCGTAGAAGACGTTCTCCTCGTGGCTGGCGTCGAACGCCCACAACCCGTAACAGAGGACGACGGCGGTCGCCGACAGCGTCCAGACGAAACGCAGGTAGGTGGTCGTGTAGTACTGCAGCGACTTGCGGATCTTCGCACCGGTGCGCTCGGCGAGCTGCAGTTCTGCGTAACGCTTGCCCGCAGCCATGAACAGCGAACCGAACGCCATCACGAGCAGGAACCACTGCGACAGACCGTCCGGTAGCTCGGCGGCCACACCGCCGGCGATCGCACGGAGCAGGAAGCCAGACGAGACGATGCAGACGTCGACGACGGCCTGATGCTTCAGCCCGAAGCAGTAGCCGAGCTGAATCAACAGGTAGACGGCGATGGTGACGGCCGTCTGCCAGTTGGCCAGGAAGGCGATGCCGACAGATGCGACGGCGAGCACTACGGCGAGCGCGAACGCGAGATTGCGGGGCACCACGCCCGCCGCGATCGGCCGGAACCGCTTAGTCGGATGCGCGCGGTCGGCTTCGACGTCGAGTGCGTCGTTGATCAGGTAGATCGAAGACGCGACCAGGCAGAAGGCGACGAAGGCGATACCGACACGTCCCATGGCCGCACCGTCGGTCAGCGTGTCGCTGCCTGCGGCCATCGGGGCGGCCAAGACCAGGACGTTCTTGACCCACTGCCGGGGACGCAGCGCCTTGATCAGTCCCGCCGGAAGACTCTTCGGCGGACCGGTGACGCCGGTGTCGTTCGGCTCCTCGCTCATCTACTGCTCCTCGTATTTCGCATCGGCGGCGATGACCGCTCCGGCCGTGAGCGCCCCGACGATCGCACCCGCAGCCACATCGGAAGGGTAATGGACACCGAGCACCAAACGTGAAACGAGCATGGGCGGCACCAGCGCGGCGGGCAGCGCGGCGGCCGGCAGACCGGCGGCTCGGCCCAGCAGGATCGCGGCGGCCGTCGTCGACGTGGCGTGGCTCGACGGGAAGCTCAGCTTGCTCGGCGTGCCGACTCCGACGCGGATGTCCGGGTGGTTCGGACGACGTCGTCGCACGATCCGCTTGATGACGACGGATGCGGCGTGCGCGGTGAACGCTCCCGCTCCGGCCTCGACATAGCGTCGACGTGTGATGGCGTCACCTCGGCGGTGTGCGGCGAGCGCGCCCGCGCCGGCGAGCGCGAGCCAGCCGAGGGAGTGCTCGCCAACGTGGGAGAGCCCGCGCGCGCCCGACAGAACGCCGGGCCGGTCGGCGATGGCCGACTGGACGGCGACAAGCAGCGCGGCCTCGCCGCGAGCGGGCTCGTCGCTGCCGTTGCCGTTCAACTCAATCGATTCCGAAGACACGCGCCCAACTCTCTTTGCTCACCAGGTCGTCGTGCGCGTTCCGATACTCGACGCGCATGTCATCGAAGCGGTCGCGCAATTCCTTGACGAGATCGGCCGATTCACGGCCGAGCGCGATCATCGTGTCGCGGTCGCGTTTACGGTAGACGACGCCGCGGCCGTCCGCCGTCGTGACGGTGACGCCGTCGACGCGACCGAGGGAGAACCAGCGGGCCTCGATCGGCGGATAGTTGGCCTGCGGCACCTCGTGGTGGCGTGGGTCGGCTGGACGCGCGTTGTTGACGATCGCCTTCACCAAGGTCTTGACCTTGGCGGCCTTGCCCTCAGGGACGGCCACACCGAACGCGGTCGCCTCGCCGGAGGTCCGCGGCAGTTCCTGCGCGGACGGCAGGACGACGGCGTCCGGGTACTGCTTTCGGATGCCCGCGACCTTGCCGAGCGCGGTCGGCAGGATCGACCGGATGTGGTCGGGTCCGGCGAGGAAGTCGCGGATCGCCTCGTTCTGGATGGCGACCGTCGAGTACTCGAGACACAACAGATGTTTCGCCGTCGCCTTGGCCATCGACTTGAGGATGCCGTCGATCGAGCCGTCGGTGTACATCGATGCGACGACGAGCCGGTTCCGCAGGTGGAAGTACGCCTGCCAGTCGATGGCGTCGTCCTTGTCGCTCCACGCCATGTGCCAGATCGCGATGCCCGGGACGGTCGCCGTCGGGTAGCCGGCCTTGGCCGCGCGGAGCGCGAACTCCCAGTCGTCCCACTTGATGAACAGCGGGAGAGGTAGTCCGATCGTTTCGGCGACTTCGCGCGGGTACATGCACATCCACCAGCCGTTGCCTTCGACGTCGATGCGTCGGTGTAGGTGCTGTGAGTTCTCACGGTCGGTGAGCGGGTACTTGGCGAAGTTGTGGTCGTACTCCACGTGCGGCGCTGCGGTCCACATGAACTTGTTGCGGTCGATGACTTCGCCCATGCAGTGCAGGTGGCTGCGCTCCTGCAGGTTGAGCATCTGGCCGCCGACGAGCATCGGGCTCTTCGCGAACCGCGACATGGCGAGGGCACGCAGGATCGAGTCGGGCTCGATCATGATGTCGTCGTCCATGTACAGGATGTACGGGCTGTCGGTGAGGCGAAGCGCTTCGTAGAGGATGCGCGAGTAGCCACCGGATCCGCCGAGGTTGCCCTGGTCGAAGATGCGCAGACGGTCGCCGAGCGCAGTCGCGGCCTCGGTGTATCCGGGCTCGTCCACGACCTTCTTGGTGCCCTGATCCGGCATGATGACGGCGTCGATCACTCCGTCGACGAGCGGGTCCGACGTGAGCGCGGCCAGTGCCGCGACGGCGTCGGTCGGACGGTTGAAGGTGGGGATTCCGACGGTGACGCCCGCGCGGTCGTCCCCGGCGGGTTCGATCGTCGCGTACCAGCCCGCCGACACGATCTCGGTCTCGGTGTCGGTCGTGACGTCGAACCAGATCCAGCCGCCGTCCTCGAACGGGCCGAGATCAGTCTCGAGTTCGATGACTCCGGTCCCGTCCTCGCCGATCTCGACGAGGTCGCCGCCGACACCGATACGCGAGCCGTCGATCTTCGATCGGTACAGGTCGACGCGGGCGGTGCCGGTGACTTCCACTCGGAGGACCACAGATTCCAGGACGCTCCAGCGCCGCCAGTACGACGCGGGGAACGCGTTGAAGTAGGTCGCGAAGCTCGCCTCCGAGTCCGCGCCGATCATGACGCTCGTCCGGTTCGGCGCGTGGGCGCGGCCGCTGTTGGTCGACGCCTCTTCGAGGTACAGCGATCGCACGTCGAGCGGTTCACCGGGCCGCGGGAAGATGACCCGCTGCAGAAGACTGACGGCTGTGCTCTGCGTTCCCGTTTCCGAGTTGCTCATCTACTCCGCTCCCGACGCCAGCGGCGCACCGTCGCGCAGGTGCGGGGCCAGCGTGTTGTCGAACATGGTCAGTGCACTGGCGATCGCCATGTGCATGTCGAGGTACTGATATGTGCCCAGACGTCCGCCGAACAGGACTTTGGAGTCGGTGGTCTCGAGTTTCGCGAGCTCGCGGTAGGCGGCGAGCATCTCGCGGTCGTCCGGGGTGTTGATCGGGTAGTACGGCTCGTCGTCGTCGTTGGCGAAGCGGCCGAACTCGCGCATGATTACGGTCTTGTCGGCCGGGTAATTCTTGCGTTCCGGGTGGAAGTGGCGGAACTCGTGGATGCGCGTGAACGGGACGTCGGCGTCGTTGTAGTTCATGACGGGCGTGCCCTGGTAGTCGCCGGTCGGCAGGACTTCGGTCTCGAAGTCGAGAGTTCGCCAGCCGAGTCGGCCCGCCGAGTAGTCGAAGTAGCGGTCCAGTGGGCCCGTGTAGACGATCGGAGCGTCAGGGTTCGCGGCGCGTAGGTCGTCGCGAACATCGAACCAGTCGGTGGACAGGCGGACAGTGATCTTCTCGTCGGCCGCCATGTTCTCCAGCCACGCGGTGTAACCGTCGACGGGCAGGCCCTCGTATGTGTCGTTGAAGTAGCGGTTGTCGAAGGTGTAGCGGACCGGCAGGCGGGTGATGTTGCCTGCGGGCAGGTTCTTCGGGTCCGTCTCCCACTGCTTGGCGGTGTAGTGCTTGATGAACGCCTCGTACAGCGGGCGGCCGACGAGGCTGATCGCCTTCTCCTCGAAGTTCGCGGCCTCGGCAGACTCGATCTCCGCCGCCTGCTCGGCGATCAACGCGCGCGCCTCGTCGGGCGAGAAGTATCGACCGAAGAACTGGGAGACCAGGCCGAGTCCCATGGGGAACTGGTACGCCTGACCGCCGTGCATCGCGAACACGCGGTGCTGGTAACCGGTGAAGCCGGTGAACTGGTTGACGTACTCCCACACCCGCTCGTTGGAGGTGTGGAAGAGGTGGGCGCCGTACTTGTGGATCTCGATGCCCGTCTCCGGCTCAGCTTCGGAGTACGCGTTGCCGCCGATGTGATCGCGGCGGTCCAGGACGAGCACCCGCTGTCCGAGCTGGGTCGCTGCGCGCTCTGCCACGGTCAGGCCGTAGAACCCGGAGCCGACGACGATCAGATCGAATTCACTGTTGTTCGTCACAACAGGTCAGGGTAACGGACCGAACCTGAGTATTCGCCGAGCACGCGGCCGGGCGGGCGGCAGATCACAGTCTCAACCGACGTACCGCACCCTCAACTACCGTCCCACAGTCTCAGTGCGTCTCCGCAGCCTCGACCCAGGCGGTGAAGACGCATTGAGAGTGCGACAACGGTGTTGAGTGTGCGACAGCAGCGCTGATGCTGCCTGCGGTAGCGGAGTTCAGGTGGTTAGCGCAGCGCGTCGGCGGTCGGGAAGCCGAGCTTGTCCAGGCCGCCCTTGTCCAGGTAGTCGGTGAGAGCGTCACCGAACAGGGCGTGCGCGCCCGTCATCGGACTGAAGTAGAGGACGCCGTTCTGCAAGACCTGGACGAGGCCCTGCATGCCACGGCCGTCGGTGAGGAGTTCGGGAGCGCTGACGGTGCCGGTGGAGCCCTGGCTGTTGTCGCTGCGCTCCCGGTTCACCGGACGGTCGAGCGACGCAGCCTTCTGGTTGAGCGCCTTGGTGCCCTCTTCGATCAGCTTCTGGATCAACGGTTGCACCTTGTTCGCGATCCCGTCCAAATCGTCAGGCATGCCGAGTGCGGACAGCCCTGGGACTACCTTGTTCAGGACGTCGCCGAGTGGACCGAGGTCGAGGAGCCCCCCACCACCGGGGGACTCCGGACCGACCTGGGGTTTGACGATCTTCGGCATGGACTTCTGGCCTTGGACGGCGAACCAGTCGGACTTGAGTTGCAGCTTGGTGCGCGCCTGATCGCCGGTCGCTTCCACGGTGCGATCGGTTCCGACGACGCGGACCTTCACGACGCGTCCGCTGCCGTCGCCGAGCCCGTTGGCCTCGCTGACCTCGAAGCTCTTGAGTCCGCCGACACCGAAGGCCGACGCGATGCTCGCGGCGCTGACCGTCGCCGTCCAGTTATGGGTCGGCGAGATCGAGTCACCTGCGTCGACGACGGCTGGGAAGAGTCCGCCCGCTGTGTATCCGCCGGTGGACGCCGAAAACTCGGTGAGCGCAGGTTTGCCGTTGAGCAGCCTGATCTGGCCTGCGGTCGCGTCGGCGGCACGGCTCGTGCGCGGATCCTCACCGCCGGCGCCGTGGTACATCTGCGACTGCTGGGTGTTGTCCATCTTGCGGCCCTGTTCCAGGCCCGCGACGACGTACGAGCGGGCGGCGACGGCTTGCGCCTTGAGCGCTTCAAAGCCACCCGAGTCGCCCCACGACGGCATGGACTCCTTGGGGATCACACCCTTGACGTAGTCGTCGACGTGCAGTTTGTTGACGACGCCGGACGAGTCGACGCCGATGGAGCCGCGGTACGCTTCGTCGCCCGAGCAGAAGGTGAGAAGTTCGTTCGCGGGACGGTTGGGCGCTGTGTTGATCGGGTCGACCTGGGCGGCTTTGACCGTCTTGACGACTGCGCCACCGCATCCTTGAGTGATGGCGGCGTTGCCCCCGGACAGACGAACCGCCTGTCCGGGAGCCACCGTCTGGCCACCTACGCGCATGCCCGCTGCCGCATGAACACTCACCGACTTCTTCTCACTGAGTGAGACCGTGACGTCGGGCTTGCTCACCTTCCCCGCGGTGGTGTTGCCGTAGTAGTGGCGCAGGATCTGATCCGCAGACCACCCCTTCTTGGCGTAGCCGTACGCTCCCCACTGCCCGAGGCCACGTCCGTGTCCGTGTCCGTGCCCGGTGAGGGTGATCGGCGAGTCAGCCGCGAGGCCGACGTCGTCGTTCAGGATGTCGGTGCCGCCGACGACTAGACCACCCACGACGAGCGCAGGGGCCAGCCCCAGAGCGGCGAAGGTGAGACTTCTCTTCTTGGCGCGGCTGGGTCGGACATTCGGCACTGCAAACCCCTTCGGGCGGGACCACACGCACAACTCTCGTGGCCTGTGTGACTAGTGGGACTCCTGTGACAGTAGTGACCAAAGCGGCGACATGCCAAGCTCACACGGTCACAACCGAGTCACGTCTATAGAACACAGGTTCGACTATCGCCGCACGCTCATCGAACCGGCCGACTCAGGCTCCAGAGCGACGCGAGGCATAGACGGCCTCGTACTTCACTTTCGCCACATCCGCCGCCGCCTGCTGACGCTGGGTCAGCGGGGAGTGTCCGAGCCCGTGCTTCATTAGTCGCCTGACCCGGTTCTGGTCCTTGTAGGCGATCGAGTAAATGAACGCCAACAACGCGCCGAGCAGAACCATCAGCGCGCGGATCCACCATTCTCCAGGGAAACCGAAGTACAGAGCCAGATAGATCGGAACGAACGCGGCCTGCGCGCGGATCAGATGCCTCGGCGTGGCGAACCGCCCCGTCAGGTCATTGCGGACCCAGTCGTATTGCGAGTCGGGCAGCTTCGCCCCGTACACGTAAGCGACCCACTGGATCGGATTCGGGCGACTGCTCACAGCATCTTTCCTGACGTCGATTCAATCGTGCACTATTCAATATCGCACAATTGTATGCGCTATTCAATCGTGCACTACCAGATCGGTCTAGACTGTCGCCATGAGCACCGAGATTGACGGCAACCCACTCCTGCTGCACCGGCAAGTGTGCTTCGCCGTCGCCGTCGCCAATCGGTCGATCCTCAAGATCTATCGACGCGTCCTCGAACCGCTCAGCCTGACCCATCCGCAGTATCTCGTGATGCTCGCCCTGTGGGAGACGTCGCCCCTGCCAGTCAAAGAGATCGGCCGCCTCCTGCAACTCGATTCGGCCACGCTGTCGCCACTGCTCAAACGGCTGGAGACCAACGGGCTCATCACCCGTAGACGCAGCATCGACGACGAGCGCACCGTCGACATCCTCCTCACCGAAGCGGGCACCGACCTGCGGGAGCAGGCACTCGCCGTTCCCGGCCAAGTGGTCGACGCCCTCGGCGTCGACCTCAACGATCTCGAGGAGTTGCACACAGTCCTGACGAAAGTCAACGAAGCCGCGCTCCGCGCTGACAGTTGAATCACGCCGCGCTCCGCGCTGACAGTTGAATCACGCCGCGCTCCGCGCTGACCAGTTGAATCACGCCGATTCACGGAACGACCGACACGGCGGGTAGAACGGAGAACGTGACTCCCTCTTCCGCCCTGTGCACCTGTGGATTCGGGGCAGAGACTCGATGAACACCAGCAGGGAGTCGGTGAACACCAGCAGGTCACTCGTTCCCAGCCTCATCTATGCGGCGCTGACGACGTCGATCGTCAGCTCGCTCGGCATGCTCCTGGTGCCGTCGATCGCGTCCGAACTCGACGTGTCGGTGAGCGCAGCGCAATGGATGCTGACGGTGAACCTTCTGGTCGGCGCCGTCGCCACCCCGATCATGGGCCGACTGTCCGACGGCCTGAACACCAAACGACTGCTGCTGATCTCGCTCGGCGTCATCCTCGTCGGGTCGGCCGTCGCCGCAGCCGCACCGACGTTCGGGATCTTCCTCATCGGTCGCGCCCTGCAGGGCCTGACCTACGGAATCGTGCCGATCACCATCGTGCTGGCCCGACGTCACCTCGGCGCGGGTCGTGCCGATCCGGCGATCTCGACGCTGTCGGTCACGGTCGCGACCGGGCTCGGCCTCGGCTATCCGTTAACCGGCGTCCTCGCGAGTCTCCTCGACTACCGCGTCGCCTTCTGGTTCGCGGCCGTCTTCGTGCTCACGGCGATCATCGTCGTCTGGAAGTGGGTGCCCGCCGACGGCGAGGCAGGGACGGCTCGCCCTTTCGACACCGCGGGGGCCGCACTCTTGTCCATCGGGTTGGCGGGATTGCTCATCGCCGTCAGCCAGGGGTCGCATTGGGGCTGGCTGTCGGTGCCGACGATCATCGTCGCGCTCGTCGGCGCGACCTGCCTCGTCGCGTGGGCGACCGTCGAGCTGCGCACGCACGATCCGCTGATCAACCTGTATGTCGTCAGATCCCCCGACGTCCTCCTGGCGAACCTGACCGCCATCGGCCTCGGTGTCGCGATGTACATGAGTCTGTCGACCATCAGCATCATCGCGCAGGCCCCGAAGGCCAGCGGTTACGGCCTCGAGCTGCCGTTGTTCTGGGCCGGATTCGTGATGCTCCCGCTGTCGATCGGCAGCCTCGCAGGCAACCGTTTCGTCCGGCGCCTCGGCCCCGGATCGATGACGACGATGCTCCCCGCCGGATCGTCGTTGATGGCGGCATCCGCGCTGATGATCTGGCTGACCAACGACGAGCTGTGGGAGATCCTCGTCGGCATGACCCTGTTCGGCCTCGGTATGGGCTCGGCGTACGCGGCGATGCCGACGTTGATCGCGCGCAACGTCGCCGTGTTCGAAGTGGGCAGCGCCGTCAGCTTCAACCAGGTCCTACGCACGGTCGGCGGCGCCGTCGGCAGCGCGATCGTCGGCTCGATTCTCGCCGCGAGCCCCGGCGAACACGGCATCACCGTCGCACTCGGCGTGGCCGCGGTGACCGCGACGGTCGTCTGCGTCGCGCTCGTGGTCAACCAGATTCGGGTGGGACGTAAGTAGACGCGAGAGGGCGCAATCACGTCTCCGCAACTACTCACCGGCGATAGCGTCACTGACCAGTAGGTTGACCAGATCTGGATATCCCGTTCCGGCCGCGGCGAACATCTTCGGCGCCTGGGACTGTTCGGTGAATCCCGGCATCGTATTGACTTCGTTGAGGACCGGCCCCTCATCGGTGAGGAAGTAGTCGATCCGGGCCAATCCGCAGCAGCCGAGTGCGTCGTACATGGCGACAGCGGCATCGGCGAGCGCAATGCGGTCGGCATCCTCGATCTCCGCGGGGACACGGAAGCCTGCGGCCCCACCGTATTTGTCCGCGTGACTGAACAGCTCCTCGACGATGATCTCCAGAGCGGGTGCGACGAGACGCGACCCGTCGGGCCGACCGAGGACAGCGACATCGATCTCGCGGCCCACGACGACGTCCTCGACCAGGACGCGGTCGCCGAACTCGAACGCATCAGCCAACGCCGTCGCCAGCTCGACGGGCGTACGCGCCAAGCCGACTCCGAAACTGGAGCCTGCCGAAAGCGGCTTTACTACCACAGGCTGAGAAAAGGCGTATGACGCTGCCGTGCTCTCAGTCAGTAATGTCGCCGGCGCAGTCGCGATACCCACCGCACCGGCCACAAGTTTGGTGGCCCACTTGTCCATGGCCAGCGCCCCAGCACCCACCCCGCTTCCCACGTAGGGGACGCCTACTAGTTCACACAGTCCGGCAACAGTTCCGTCCTCGCCTCGGGGCCCATGGAGAGCGGGAAAGACCACATCACAGTCGCGGAGCATGGTGACCGCTGTTCCGAAGTCGATCTGTCGTCGGCCAGCACGCCATTGGCCAGACGGGTCGATGGTGAACGGGATGGCCTGGTGCCCGAACGACTCGAGCGCGGCGACGACGGCTGCGGCAGACGCGATGGATACATCGTGTTCACAGTTTGCGCCGCCGCCGATGACGGCGACTCGGTATTGGGCGGTATCGGGCTGCTTGATCACGCTGTGGTCCTCAAATGAGTCGAGACAGTGGCGGTGTGACGGTGCGATTCAGTCGTGGCCCTAGGCGGGTGACGATTTCGTGCTCGATCGTGTCTGCCCAGTGCGCCCAGTCACGAACGGTCGGCTCGCCCGCGTCGCCCGGTCCAAACACCATCGCCAGATCGCCTGGAAAGACCGCCAAGTCGCCGATGTCGACGACCGTCATATCCATGGAGATGAGTCCTACAATCGGGCAGCGTCGTCCCGCCAGCAGCACTTCAGCACGGCCCGATGCGACACGCGGCAGCCCGTCTGCATACCCGAGCGGCAGCAGCGCCAACCGAGTAGGCCGTTCAGCGACCCACGTGTGGCCGTATCCGACCGCGGTTCCAACACGCACAGAACGGATCGTGACGACCGGCGCAGTCAACGTCAGCGCGGGACGGAGTTCCGTGGTCTTCGACGGATCGATCCCGACTAGACCTGCACCGATGCGACTCATAGTGTGATGGGTTCGGCGGTCGGTGAGGGTCGCCGCTGTAGCCGCGAGATGTCGGTCGACTGGACGCAGGCCGGCGTCGTGCGCGACTCGTAAAGCCCACGCGAAGCGTTCTCGCGCCACATCGTTCGCCGCAGCGCCAGCCTGCGTGTGAGTCGACTCTCCCGCGCATCCCAGATGTCCCATCACACCGACGACACGGATCTGACCCTCGCGTTCTGCTCGCGCCGCACAGCAACACACATCGGGCCAGTCCTCGGCTCGCACACCATCGCGCGCCATGTCGACATCGAGATGCAGATGAACCCGGCTGCCCGGAGCGGCCCTTGTGACGGCACACAGGTGCTCCGGTGAGGGCACCGCGACGTCGACCCGTGCGGCCTGTGCCGCACCCCAATCAGCGTCGCCGGGGTTGAGCCACGAAAGTAGCGGTGCGTCCACGCCGCCGGCGCGCAACGCGAACGCCTCCGCCAGGCTCGCGACCCCGAGCCGGGAGGCCCCATGGGCGAGCGCGGTGCGCGCGATTGCCGTCGCGCCGTGGCCGAAGCCGTCAGCTTTCACCACCGCCATCAGCTCTCCGCCCGTACGGTCAGCGAACAGGCGAGTATTCGCGGCTACCGCTTCGAGGTCGATCTGCAGGCGAGCGACTCCACCGCCCGCTCTAGGAGCCGCGCTCACCGCCGCACTCCTCGACACGTGTCAGACCCGGACGAAGAACCCCGCGCGACCACCGATCGCCAGGAATGAGGAGGAATAGTCGTCATGCCTACGACGATCACCGGCCGCGGTCCCATGTCTATCCCCGGCAGGTCGCACTGCCGTCGCGTTTCGGACGCAGTCGACCCGAGACAGAACCCGGTGCCCTATTTCAGGTCGAGGGCCTTGGCCGTGACCGCGGCCATGCGGCGCTCCCCCAGCGCGTTCGGGTGGACGGGCACGAACTGGACGGTGGTCAGCAGCGGCTCGATCCATCGCACGCCGATCGGCTTGCAGGCGTCGTGGCCGGTGGAGGGAGTCGCGACGTCGACGAGAGTGACGCCTGTCTTCTTCGCCGCACGTGCGATCGCGTCGTTGAGCTCGGCCTGCACGCGGTGGGTGAACTTGCCATCGCCCGCGGAGATCGGCATGCCGTTGCACGGCGCATTACGGTCGGGCGCGATCCAGGGGTAGTTGAGCGCGGCGACGCGGGCGTTCGGCGCCTTCGCTCGCACCGCCGCCATCGCCTTCACCAGGTTCGGGTAGGTCGTCCCACGAATCGTCTTGGCCACCGACTTCGCGTACTTCGCCTCACACGGTGCTCCGTGCATCGCCGTGCTGATCCCGGCGACCACACAGTTCATGACGGTCCCCCCGAAGAGGTCCTCGTCATTGCCTCCAATGGAGAAGGTCACCAGGTCGACGCTCTCGTCGAGCGCATCGAGCTGAGGTTTGACGCCGGACTGCTGCGAGGAGAAGAAGTCGTCGGTCGTCGCACCGCCGCAGCTGACGTCGGTGAGGTCGAATCCGTTGGCCCGCGAGATGATCTTCGCGTAGTTGTGCGCTGACTGGGCGCACCCGAGGCTCGCGTCCGCGGCAAGCGGAAGCACCCCGGAACCCGCCGAGTAGCTGTCGCCGAGATTGACGTACTTCACCGGATCGGGGCTCGCGTCCGCGACGCCCGGCGTCAGTCCGACAGCCAGCACCGCCGAAGCAGCCAAAGCCCCTATTGCTGTCGCCACATTCGTGAACCGCATCCCCGCACTCCTCCATGTCGATCGATCGAACTACTTCACGTATGGAGTGCACGCTAAACCACTGACCGCGGGCGCAGGGACGAAACGGCTCGATTCGTTGTGGTGCAGTGCGCGTAGTGTCGGCGCAACTCGACCGGCGGCAGGGGCACGAACCCCTGCCGCCGGTCGAGCGAGACTTTCCGAGGGCGCTACTCGTCGTGCAGGACGACGAGAAGGTCGCCTGCTTCGACCTGCGCGACGTCGCCGATGGCGGTGCGCGTGACGGTGCCGGAGTGCGGCGTCGTGATCGGCGCCTCCATCTTCATCGCTTCGATGGTGCCGATCTGACCACCGGCTTCGATGTGATCGCCTTCGGTGACCGACAGGGTGACGACGCCTGCGAACGGCGCGGCGATGTGGCCGGAGTTGTTCTTGTCGGCCTTCTCCGCAGTCTCGACGTCCGCCTTGATCGACCGGTCGCGGGCGGGCACCGGCCGCAGGTGCCCGTTGAGGATGCACATCACGGTGCGCATGCCCTGCTCGTCCGGCTCGGAGATCGCTTCCAAGCCGATCAGCAGGTTGACGCCCTTGGACAGTTCCACCCGATGCTCCATGCCGGAGCGCAGACCGTAGAGGAACTGGGTCGCCGACAGACGAGAGGTGTCGCCGTAGGTCTCGACGTGCTCCAGGTACTCCTTCGTCGGGCCCGGGAACAGCAGCCGGTTGAGTGTGGAGCGTCGAGTCGCCGAGTCGCCTGCCAGTGCGGCCTCGTCCTCGTCGGACAGTTCGGCCTGCGGTTCGGGTTCGCTGCGCCCGGCCAGGGCACGGCTCCGGAACGGTTCCGGCCACCCTCCGACGGGCGTGCCGAGTTCGCCTTGCAGGAACCCGATCACCGAGTCCGGGACGTCGTAACGTCCGGGGTTCTCGGCGAACTCCTCGACGTCCACGCCCGAACCCACGAGCGCCAGGGCCAGGTCGCCGACGACCTTCGACGACGGTGTCACCTTCACCAACCGGCCGAGGAGACGGTCCGCCGCCGCATACTTCGCTTCGACTTCTTCGAAACGATCAGCCAGGCCGAGCGCGGTGGCCTGCGCCCGCAGGTTCGACAGCTGGCCGCCGGGGATCTCGTGCGTGTAGACGCGACCTGTGGGCGCGGGGACGCCGGACTCGAACGGCGCGTACACCTTCCGCAGCGTCTCCCAGTACGGTTCCAGCTCGCACACGGCTTCCAGGTTCACACCGGTGTCGTGGTCGCTGTGCGCGGCCGCGGCGACGATCGCCGACAGGGACGGCTGGCTCGTCGTTCCGGACATCGGTGAGCTCGCACCGTCGACGGCGTCCGCGCCCGCCTGCCATGCCGCGAGGTAGGTGGCCAGCTGTCCGCCCGGAGTGTCGTGAGTGTGCACGTGGATCGGGAGGTCGAACTCCGACCGCAGCGCCGACACGAGCGTCGTCGCCGCAGGTGCGCGCAGGAGCCCGGCCATGTCTTTGATCGCCAGCACGTGTGCGCCCGCGTTCACGATCTGTTCGGCCAACCGCAGGTAGTAGTCGAGCGTGTACAGCTTCTCATTCGGGTCCGACAGATCGCCGGTGTAGCTCATCGCGACCTCGGCGACGGTGGTGCCGGTCTCGCGGACCGCGTCGATCGCCGGACGCATCTGGTCGACGTTGTTGAGCGCATCGAAGATCCGGAAGATGTCGATTCCGGTCGACGCCGCTTCGGCCACGAACGCACGCGTGACCGACTCCGGGTACGGCGTGTACCCGACGGTATTCCGCCCGCGCAGCAGCATCTGCAGGCAGATGTTGGGGACGGCTTCGCGCAACTGGGCGAGCCGATCCCACGGGTCCTCCTTCAGGAAGCGCAGCGCGACGTCGTACGTCGCGCCGCCCCACGCCTCGATCGACAGCAACTCCGGCGTCAGCCGCGCCACGTACGGCGCGACGGCGGTCAGGCTCGACGTCCGCACTCGAGTCGCGAGCAGCGACTGGTGCGCGTCGCGGAACGTCGTGTCGGTCACCGCGAGTGCCTTCTGCGCGCGCAGACTCGCTGCGAAGCCCTCCGGTCCGAGTTCGAGCAGACGCTGACGGGACCCGGCGGGCGGCTCGGTCGACAGGTCGACGGCAGGAAGTTTGTCCGCGAGATTCACGTGGACCGGACGCACCCCGTTCGGGTGGTTCACGGTGACGTCGGCCAGGTACGACAGGATCTTCGACGCGCGGTTGCCCGACGAGTTCAACGTCAACAGCTGCGGGTGGTCTTCGATGAATGACGTCGTCACCCGGCCTGCGCGGAAGTCCGGGTCGTCGAGCAGTGCCTGCAGGAACGGAATGTTGGTCGCGACACCGCGGATCCGGAACTCGGTGACGGCACGGCGTGCGTGCGCGACCGCCGACTCGAAGTCGCGTCCACGACAGGTGAGTTTGACCAGCATCGAGTCGAAGTATGCGCCGACCTCCGCACCGAGTGCGGTACCGCCGTCGAGCCGGACGCCGCCGCCACCCGGGGTGCGGTAGCCGGTGATGCGGCCCGTGTCGGGCTGGAATCCGTTGGCCGGATCCTCGGTGGTGATCCGGCATTGCAGGGCGGCACCGCGGATCGTGATCGACTCCTGCGACAGACCGAGTTCGCTCAACGTCGCGCCGGCGGCCACCCGCAGCTGCGACTGCACCAGGTCGACGTCGGTGATCTCCTCGGTCACCGTGTGCTCCACCTGGATGCGCGGGTTCATCTCGATGAACATGTGGTGGCCGCGCTCGTCGACGAGGAACTCGACCGTGCCTGCGCACGAGTAGTCGATCTGCTTGGCGAACGCGACCGCGTCCGCGCAGATCTTCTCGCGGAGCGCCGGGTCGAGATTGGGCGCGGGCGCCAGTTCGACGACCTTCTGGTGGCGGCGCTGCACCGAACAATCCCGCTCGAACAGGTGAATGACGTTGCCGTGCGTGTCGGCGAGGATCTGCACTTCGATGTGGCGCGGGTTGATGACGGCCTGCTCGAGGAACACCGTCGCGTCACCGAACGCGGACTCGGCTTCGCGCGACGCCGCTTCGATCGCCTCCCGCAGGCCGCTGATCTCTTCGACGCGCCGCATGCCGCGGCCGCCGCCGCCCGCGACAGCCTTCACGAATACGGGGAACGTCATCGACTCCGCTGCGGTGAGCAGCTCGTCGATGTCGTTCGACGGCTCCGACGACGGCAGCACGGGGAGCCCTGCGGCCTTGGCCGCCGCGACCGCGGTCGCCTTGTTGCCCGTCAACTCCAGCACGTGCTGCGGCGGGCCGACGAACGTGATGCCGTTCGCTGCGCAGGCCGCGGCCAGATCCGGATTCTCCGACAGGAACCCGTAGCCCGGGTAGATGGCGTCCGCGCCGGCCTTTTTGGCGGCATCGATGAGCAGGTCGATGTCCAGGTAGTTGCGCACAGGGTGGCCGGGTTCGCCGATCTCGTACGACTCGTCGGCCTTCGTGCGGTGCGCCGAGTTGCGGTCCTCGTGCGGGAATACCGCGACGGTGCCGATCCCCAGTTCATAGGCTGCGCGGAATCCGCGGATGGCGATCTCACCGCGATTGGCGACAAGGACTTTCGTGAAATTCGTGCTGGTCATCGGATCGGTGGTTCCTTTGATCATCGTCGGGCGACAACCGCGCCAGGTGTGGCGAGGCAGTCGCGTTTACCGGTGCGCAGTCGTTGCGGCGCATCGCTTCTCAAACGCTAGTCGGCGCGCCGTCCGATCGATACGGCTTGGCTGATCCGGTCGATGAGATCTCAAGATGTGTCCGATCGCTTTGGGTGATGACACGCGCGGCGCTGCCGGGCGGTCACCCGCGTCGGCTACGCGGCGTGCCGCGGGACGTCACCCCACTCGGTCGGGTCGATCGGCACGACGACCACTGGCTCAACGACGTCGTCGTAGTGCGGCAGCGTCGCACCGTGGCGGATCGCATTGGCGGTGTCGAGCGCTCGGATGAAGGTGCGCACCCCACGTCCCAGTGACTTCAGCATGAAGTTCTCCTTCCCGGGAGCGACGCCCGGTTCGATGCCTGACCAGTCGGTTCAGGTGCCTGAGCCCCTCGACTCGTATACCGACCTGTATACGTCACCTATACTGCCCTGTATGGATACCCGTGTGCAACCGAAATCTCTGACTCCTGCGGCACGCGCCATCCTCGACTCCGCGTCTCGCCTCTTCTACGAGCAGGGCATCAACTCGGTGGGCGTCGACACGATCTCTGCGGACGCCGGGGTCACCAAGAAGACCCTCTACGACCAGTTCGGCTCGAAGGCCGCCCTCGTCGTCGCGTACCTCGACGAACGCGACCAGGACTACCGCGACTGGGTGGCGCGAATGTTGACCGAGGTCGACGACGACGGCGACGCGAAGGTCCTCGCGGTGTTCGACGCGTTGCAGTCGTGGATGGACGCGCACAGTCCGCTCGGTTGCGCATTCGTGCACGCGCACAGCGAGCTCGTCGGGACCGCGGACCATCCGGCGCACGAGGTGCTCCGCGGCGGAAAGCTGTGGATCAAGGACCTGTTCGCCGATCTGACCCGCGAGGCAGGGCACCCCGATGCCGACAGCCTGTCGGTTCAGCTGCTGACCCTCATCGAAGGGGCAACCGTGCTGCGGTCGATCTCCGACCTCCCCGAGGCCATGCCTGCGGCCCGACGCGCGGCGGCAACGCTGTTACGGTCTGCGAACGCCTGAGTCAGCACCCTTCGACGGCTACGTGTTCGCGTCGGCGGCCGATTCCGCACCTTCGTCATCGACGCCGATGAACTCCGGGAACACCCACTTCCGGAACGCCCACCACCGGAACGCCATCGCCAGGAGGGTGCCGATGATCGAGCCACTGACGAAGTCGGCTACGTGTTCGCCGAACGCCGACAGGTGCGGCATCTGCAGGTCGAACACGTAGCGCGACATCGCGAGCGGAATCTGGGTGAGTCCGAGGGCGATCGCGCTGACGACGAAGAACAGCGACGCCTCGTGTCGAACGGAACGTCCGCCACGTTCGGCGAACGACCATTCGCGGTTGAAGACGTACGACACGATGGTCGCGATGAGGGTGGCGATCGAGAACGCCGTGACGGGTTTCTCGTCGAGCACCGTCGTCTTGAGGCCGAAGAACAGCACCGTCGTCAGGATGAATGTGAACAATCCGACGAGAGCGAATCGAATGAATCCGGCGTAGGCGATCACGGTCGGAAGGATCCGTTCCGGGATCATGCTGACAAGCCACTTCGACGGGTTCACCGTTTGGAGACTACCGCCCGGTCGGCGTGTTCGCGTCGACTGCGATCCGTGCACTCTCGCCGAGACCAATCGCGGGCGAGGAGGCCCACGGTGGTCGGTCAGGCGGCGGACAGGAGACGCAAGCGCCGGGCCTCCATGGCCGTGGCCGATGCCTCCTTCTTACCTTCTGACCACAACCAAACAGCAGGGTCCGATAGTTCCTTATCGCCCACATTGTCGGCAGAGGTCGGACAGAAAGGCATCGAGCGCATGCATCTTGATCCGCGAGGCATTGGGCCATTTATCGGCGCCGTACCGCCCTGCCAGACCTTGCCATCAATCGATGTAAGTGCCAGACTGGCCCTACCTTACTCAAAAGTAAGGTTGTTTGACCTGGTAGAACCGGCAAACGAGGAGCAGCCATGCAGACAATTCTCATCACAGGCGGTAACGGGTTCATCGGTCGGCGTGTTCTGGAGCGGCTCGCGCAGTCGGGGGAGTACACCGTGTTCGCGTTGATCCGCCAACGCTCGACTCACGACTTTGCGTCCTTCTTGAGCCGAGTCGACGGCGGCGACCGCGTCTTCACGGTGAACGGAGACATCGCCGAACCGGGTCTGGGACTCGATCCGACGGCGCTCCCGCAACAGCTCGACCACGTGTTGCATCTGGCCGCTATCTACGACATGGACGCGAGCGCCGCGGCACAGCACCGCGTCAACATCGAGGGCACGCGAAACGTCGTCGAACTCGCGCACACGGCCGGTGCGACCATGCACCATGTCTCGTCGATCGCCGTCTCCGGCGACCATCGCGGCCGGTACACCGAAACTGACTTCGACCTAGGGCAGCCGCTGCCGACGCCGTATCACCAGACGAAGTTCGAAGCGGAGATGACGGTCCGCGAACGCACCGATCTGACGTGGCGAATCTATCGCCCCGCGATCGTCGTCGGCGACGCGACCTCCGGGCGCATCGACAAGGTCGACGGTCCGTACTACTTCTTCGAAAGCCTCGCCCTGCTCAGCGTGTTGCCATCCTGGCTGCCGGTGCCGTTCCCGAATCTCGGGAAGACCAACATCGTCCCGGTCGACTTTGTCGCCGACTCGATCTGCGCCCTGCTTCCGGCCGACCCGGACAAGCAGCACGCGGTGTACCACCTGAGCGATCCGAACCCGCCGTCGATCACCGACATGTACAACGCGCTGAGCCCCAGCTTCGGCGGCCCGCGAGCCTTCAACGCCCTCCCGAACGGCCTGGTGCAGCCTCTCGTGCTCCGATCGCGGAAGGGGCGACTCCGAACTGCGCGCGACGCCGTCGCACGCGGACGCAACATTCCCCCAGCTGTACTCGACGCGGTGTCGTTCTCCGCCGACTTCCGCGCTGATGCCACATCGCGGACACTCGCTGACCTGGGGGTCACGCTTCCGGCGTTCCCCGACTACGCGCCAATGATCTGGAGCTACTGGCGGGATCGCCTCGACACACGAGCTAATCGGCAGCCGTCGGCCGACGGACCTCTCGTCGGCCGCAACATTCTGATCACAGGCGGCTCCAGCGGGATCGGCAAGGCCACCGCGGCCATGTGCGTCGCGCGCGGAGCTAACGTGTCGATCTCGGCACGGGACCCAGCTCACCTGACGAGCACCGTGACCGAGCTGCTGGCCGTCGCACCCAAACCCGGTATCACCCGAGGCGAGGTCCACGCCTATCCGTGCGACGTCGCCGACGAGAAGGCGTGCCGGGAACTGGTCGCACGGATCGTCGCCGAGCAGGACCATGTGGACGTCCTGGTCAACAACGCCGGGCATTCGATCCGCCGGGAGGCGTTCAACTCGGTGGACCGGGCTCATGACTACCGCCGCCTGATGGACGTCAACTATTTCGGCACCGTGAACCTGACGCTCGCACTCCTGCCGCACATGCGGCGCAGGCAGGCCGGCCACATCGTGAACGTCACCTCCGTCGCGGTGCAGGCCCACGGCCCCCGGTTCAGCGCGTACACGGCGTCCAAGAGTGCGATCGAAGCGTTCAGCGATGTCGTCGCCGTCGAGACCCGGTCCTCGCACATCACGTTCAGCAATGTCCGGCTACCACTGACGAAGACGCCAATGATCGCGCCGACGAACTCCTACAAGCGACTGCCCGGCGTGTGGAGCACCGAGAAGTCGGCCGCCCGCGTGCTTCACGCGATCACCGATCGCCCGGCGACCGTCAACACGGCCCAGGGGAATCTCATCGGGTTCGCCCGGCACGCTTTCCCGAAGACCACCGGCAGGGCCATGACCGCGACGTACCTGATGGGGGCTGATTCGCGGGCGGCTCGGGGCGAGCGTTCAAGCGCCACGCACGACTTCCGGCGCTAATGCGGGAACGACACTGCAGTCAGCTCTTCCGACAGATCCCACAGCGCAGCGCACATCGACAGGTCACTCGCCCGGGCGGTTCGACCCGCGAGCGCGGGGTGCCCGCGCGTCTCGTTGAGCTTGTCCGGTCCGGCGTATGAGCCGCCGGGCAGATCCTGGCTCGCTGCGAACAGCATCGGCCACGTGCCTGCCTCTGCGGATTGTGCGATCAACTTGTTGCCGAGACGTCCGCCCCAGTCGAGCACCACATTGTCGGTCCGTGTCTGCAGGTTGGTCGCCGCGTAGCCGGGGTGTGCCGCAAGTGAACGGACCGTCGACCCCGTCGCGGTGAGACGACGCTGCAATTCGAGCGAGAACATCAGGTTGGCGAGCTTCGACTGCCCGTATGCGGCGACCCTGTTGTAATTCCGCCGCTCCCAGTTGAGGTCGCCGAGATCGATGCGGCCGGACCGATGCATCATCGACGACATCGTGACGACGCGGTCGGTGATGTGCGGCAGCAACAGATTGGTCAGCGCGAAGTGGCCGAGGTGGTTGGTGCCGATCTGCGTCTCGAAGCCATCCACGGTGCGCCCCTCCGGCACGTTCATCACGCCCGCGTTGTTGACGAGGACTGCGATGTCACCGGACCATTCGTCGGCGAACGCACGGACCGACGACAGGTCGGCGAGATCGAGCCTGCGTACCTCGGTGTCGCCGTCGATCGACGCGGCGGCCTCCTCACCCTTGGATGTATTACGGACAGCGAGAACGACTTTCGCACCCACTCGCGCGAACTGACTGGCCGCGACGAGCCCCAGTCCGCTGTTAGCTCCGGTCACCACCACCGTGCGGCCGGTGAAGGGCGGAAGGTCGTTCGAGGTCCAGGCCATCGTGTCGCTGCTCATGTGACTGTTCGTACCACTAGTCGACGCGGAGCGACACCCCTCGAGTTCACCCGATCCATACGGTCTTGACGTTGCAGAACTCTCGGATTCCGTGTGCGGCCAGTTCGCGGCCGGTCCCCGAGCGTCGGGTGCCGCCGAACGGGAGTTCCGGGTAGGAGACGGTCATCCCGTTGATGAACACCTGGCCGGCGTCGAGATCGGCGATGAACCGGTCGACCTCGGCGGCGTCGGTGGTCCACGCGTTGGACCCGAGGCCGAAGTCCGTGGCGTTCGCGATGTCGAGGGCCTCGTCGACGTCGGCGGCGCGGTACAGACCGGCGACCGGCCCGAACACCTCTTCGGTGTACATCCGCATCTCGGGGGTGATCCCGGCGATCACCGTCGGCGGGTAGTACCACCCGGGTCCGTCGAGCCGCGTTCCGCCGCACAGAGTTTCGGCCCCGCGCTCGACGGCGTCGGCGACCAGTTCCTCGACATCGGCACGGCCCTGGTCGGTGGCGAGCGGTCCGACGTCGGTGTCCGGGTCGGTCGGATCTCCGACGGTCAACGCCTTCATGGCGTCGACGAACTTCGCGGCGAACTCGTCATACACATCGGTGTGGACGATGAATCGTTTCGCGGCGATGCATGACTGCCCGTTGTTCTGCACGCGCGCGGTGACGGCGGTCGAGACGGCGGCGTCGAGGTCGGCCGACGGCATCACCACGAACGGGTCGCTGCCGCCGAGTTCGAGGACCGTGTGTTTCACCTCGTCGCCCGCGATGGCTGCGACGGACCGGCCGGCGGGCTCGCTGCCGGTCAGGGTGGCGGCGGCGACACGGGGGTCGCGCAGCACGGATTCGACTGCGCCCGCACCGATCAGGAGAGTCTGGAAGCAGCCCTCGGGGAAACCGCCGCGGCGAATCACGTCGGCGAGGTACAGCGCCGATTGAGGAACGTTCGACGCATGCTTGAGCAGCCCGACATTCCCCGCCATCAGTGCGGGCGCGGCGAAACGCACCGCCTGCCAGAGCGGGAAGTTCCACGGCATGATCGCCAGGACCACCCCGATCGGCTGGTATCGCGCGTACGCCTGACTCGCGTCGACCGCCGCGGAGTCGGCGGGCTCGTCGGCGAGCATCTCTTCGGCGTTGTCCGCGTAGTACCGGAACCCTTTCGCGCACTTGAGGACTTCGCCCTTCGCCGAGGCGAGGGTCTTGCCCATCTCGAGGGTCATCATCGCGGCGACGTCGTCGGCTTCGGCTTCCAACAGGTCCGCGGTGGCACGCATCCACTGGGCTCGCTGGGCGAAGGTCGTCGACCGGTAGGTCCGCGCTGTCTCGGCACCGAGCGCGAGTGCCTTCTCGATGTCGTCGTCTGATGCGGGATCGAACGTCTTGACGGTCTCGCCGGTCGCGGGATTGATGGTTGCGATCACTGTGGAACACCTCTTACTCGCGTGCGGTCTCGGTCACCTCGAGTCTGCCACTCGGGCTCGAACATGTCAGAGGCTCGCGGGCCGCGGTCAGAGCGCGACCGGCCGCCACAACGTCGGTAGATGCAGTGCCACTCCGTCGGCTTGGGCGAGGCGAGCGAGCGTCGTCATCGTGACGTCGAGGTCGTCGCCCGCGTACGGCAGCGCGCGCAGCGGCCGGTCGAGCGGACGGAAGAAGTCGTCCCAGTGGGTGCAGACGACTCGATGTGCGCCGACCGTCCGGACCGTCTCGTGCCAGAACGTCTCGATGTACTCCGGCGACTGCACACCGAGCTGCCCGATCCCGAGGTAGACGACATCGGCCGTCTGCCCGGCGAGCGCGCCCTCCACGTATCCCGCGCTCCCGACGATCAGAAGGCGACGGTCGGATGCTCGGTGCACCACGACCGTCGACCACGCCTCGCCGCAGCGGTAGGCCGAGGCGCGCACGGGTTGGACGACCGGCGCGGTGATGTCACCCGGATAGCGGTCGGGCGGGCAGTGGTCACCGCGGATGAGCGTGACGTCGAACGCGCCGGCCGAGACCGTCGAACCGGCGTCGACGACGCGGACCCGGCCGTCGGGCAGCCCGTGCCCGAGGTAGGCGACGGATGCTCCGCCGATCAGGTCCGCGCCGGTCCGCCGGGCCACGGTCGCCGAGTCGAGCGCGTGATCGAAGTGTGTGTGCACGGGGATCACCGCGTCGAGGCGCTCGACGCCGAGCCTGGTCAGTGCGTCGTCGATCCGCGGCGGCGACGAGCGAAGTCTGCGCACCCCGACCGACAGCAGTGACGGCCGCGTGAAGAATCCGTCGGTCATGATCGACGAGGCCCCGTCGGTGATGAGCAGGGTCGTGACACCGGCCCACGTGATGGTCAGCGGTGCGTCGGCAGGCGCCGCGGGCAGGTCGAAGTAGCGGTCGTAGTCGTCGAGGCGGGGCCTGCCGGGGCGGATGCGCATGGGGTAGATCGTAAGGGGCGCCCGACCCTGGCACCCGCCGCTGTGGATACGCCCCCGCCTGGCAAGCCGTCAGCCGATCACACCGTCGTCGCGAAGCCGCCCCAGCTCGCCGGCGTCGAGCCCGAGCACCTCGGACAGGACGGCGTCAGTGTCGTGTCCCAGCGGCGCCGCGGGCACACTGCCCGAGTACTGCGAATCAAAGCGAGCCGCGGAGTTCGCAGAGATGATCTCACCGACCCCCGGCTGCACGAGCGACTCCAGGACCGGCTCGGACGCCGGATCTGCGGCGAAGTCCGCGGCCACCCCGGCCGCCGAACGGTACGGCCCCCACAGCACGCCAGCGTTCTGGAGGGCGGCGTGAACGTGCGACGTGGAGTTCTTCGCGAACCACGGCGTCAGCACCGCCTCGATGACGCCGCGATGTTCGTACCGCCCTTCGTCGGTGAAGAAGTCCGCGTGCAGCGACGCCGACAGCGCCGCGAACACCTCGGCGGTCCCAGTCGCCTCGCCGATCGCCTTCCACTGGCGCGGCGTCAATGCCACGATCATCACGCGGTCGCCGTCGGCGGTCGCGAAGTCGACGCCGAAACCCCCGTACACGTGGTTGCCGTGGCGGACGCGGTCGCCGCGCTCCGCGGCTTCGGAGAACCAGCCCATGTTGGCGACGGCGGCCATCGCGACGTCGGCCAGCGCGATCTCGACGAGCGCGCCGTGACCGGTCCGATCACGCCGCCGCAACGCGGCGAGCACCGACGAAACCACCTGCTGGCCGCACAGCAGATCCCAGGCCGGGAGCACGTGGTTCACCGGCGCGTCGGTGTACACGGGCCCGGTGAGGTCGGCGACGCCGGCCGCCCCGTTGACGGTGTAGTCGACGGCGGGCCCGCCGTCAGCGCGACCCTGCACGCGGACGGCGATCACGTCCTCGCGCCTGGCGCGGAGAGTCTCGTACGAGAACCACGAGCG
Source organism: Gordonia liuliyuniae (assembly GCF_021738805.1). Classification (NCBI taxonomy): domain Bacteria; kingdom Bacillati; phylum Actinomycetota; class Actinomycetes; order Mycobacteriales; family Gordoniaceae; genus Gordonia; species Gordonia liuliyuniae. The sequence goes on from NZ_JAKKOR010000007.1 coordinate 392,482, forward strand.
TCCGACGGCGTTGTCGACGACGATGCCCGCATCAGCCCCTGGAGCGGTCGCGAGGTTCAGCAGTAGCTCACGGCCCGCGTCACTGCGCACGTCCACCGCCACTGATCGCTTCCCCCGGTTGAGGGAGTTCCAATACAGACTCTCGCCGGTGCGGTCCGACAGCGGCCACCGCCGGTAGTCGGCGTTGCCGCCCAGCGGATCGACGCGAATGACGTCGGCGCCGAGCTGCGCGAGCGCCATCCCGGCACTCGGTCCAGCGACGAAGCTCGCGAACTCGACGATGCGAACGCCATCGAGTGGTTGCGCGATCGGATCGGACACAGTCAACTCCCTGATATCTCAGATTGTGTTGCGGCAGAGGAGAGCTCTGCACGAATGGCATCGGTGTGCTCACCCAGCCCCGGCACAGATCCCGACCGGATCGGCCAGGATCGTGCGACCGCGGGTGGACGCAGCGCGGGAACATCGCCCGTCGGGGTGCCGACCTCGCGCCACCGGTCACGCGCGGCCAGCTGTGGGTGTTTCACGAGATCGTCGACGGTGTTGTACCGCGCATTGCCGATCCCGTTCGCGTCCGCCGCGGCCAGGATCTGCGCCAACGTGTGGGCTGCACACCAGTGCCCGACGACCGCGTCGACCTCCGCGCGACGCTCCACGCGCAGGCTGTTCCGGGAATAACGTTCATCGGCGGCCAGGTCAGGTCGGTCGATCATCGTGGTGAGTCGCCGCCACTCGGAATCGCTCGTGGTCCCGAGAACGGCGGTCTGGCCGTCGGCCGTCGGGTATGCCCCGTAGGGCGCGATCATCGGCGACCCCATGCCGACCGGAGTCGGCTCGGTCCCGGTGTGGATCACCTGGTTGAGCGCGAAGCCCATGTACTCGGCGACCACGTCGAGCATCGCGATCTCGATGACAGCGCCGCGCCCGGTTCGCTCCCGGTCGTACAACGCGGCCAGCACCGTCGAGTAGACGTACATCGCGGTGCCGACGTCGGCGATCGGAATGCCCGCCTTGGCCGGCGCGCCGGCCTCGCCGGTGATGGAACAGGCTCCGCCCTCCGACTGGACGAGCAGATCGTACGCACGTTTGTCGTCGAGGGGACCGCCCTTGCCATAGCCCGACACGTCGACGACGATCAACCGCTCGTGCGCTGCGGCGAGATCGTCGATTCCGAGGCCGAGACGCTCGAGTGCTCCGGGCGCGAGGTTGCTAATCAGCACATCGGCCCGGCCGATCAACCCGATCAGAATAGTCAGATCGTCCGGGTCCCTCAGGTTCAGCGCGGCTGACTCCTTACCGTGGTTGAGCCACACGAAGTGCGCGCTGAACTCCCCGTTGACCGCAGTGTCGTAGTGCCGCGTGCTGTCCCCGCCGTCCGGCCGCTCCACCTTGATGACGCGGGCGCCGAGATCGGCGAGGTGACGCGTCGCCAGCGGAGCCGAGATCGCCTGCTCCAACGAGACAACGGTGACGCCCTCAAGTGGTGCACGACGTGACGGCCCATCACTCATGGCACGGCCCCTTCTTGTCGTCGACCAACACCCGCCGTCGAATGTCGAAGCGGCGGTGGCATACATTCGATCCAGATCATATATTAAGCGAAGAAGGCGCATCAGTCGCCCCAACAGCCGAGGAGGCCACGGATGTCAGAGGTCAGTCCAGAAGACTTCACCGCGATCAACGAGTCCGTCCGCGAATGGATCCGCACCCGGGTGGTCCCCCGCGAGCGCGAGATCGCCGACAACGACGCGATGCCTGACGATCTCCGCCAACAGGCGAAGGAGATGGGTCTCTTCGGATTCGCCATCCCTCAGGAGTGGGGCGGCCTCGGCCTCGACCTGGCCCAAGACGTCGAGTTGGCGATGGAGCTCGGATACACCTCTCTCGCCGTCCGCTCGATGTTTGGGACCAACAACGGCATCGCAGGTCAAGTGCTGGTGAACTACGGCACCGACGAGCAGAAGACCCAGTGGCTCGAGAAGATCGCCTCCGGCGAGGTCGTCGCATCGTTCGCACTGACCGAGCCCGGCGCTGGATCGAACCCCGCCGGCCTGCGGACCAAGGCCGTCGAGCAAGACAACGGCGACTGGATCCTCGACGGCGAGAAGTGCTTCATCACCAACGCCGAGTCCGCCGACCTGTTCGTCGCGTTCGCGCGCACCCGTCCGGCCGATGCGAACGGTCCCGGCATCGCCGTGTTCCTCGTTCCCGCCGACACCGCCGGTCTCACCGTCGCACCGCACGACGAGAAGATGGGCCAGCAGGGCGCATGGACGTCTAACGTCGCCTTCTCCGGAGTGCGGGTCCCCGCGTCGGCAGTCGTCGGCGGCGACGTCGACGCCGGGTACCGCGCCGCGATGACGTCACTCGCCCGCGGTCGCGTCCACATCTCCGGCCTCGCTGTCGGCGCTGCTCAACGTGCACTCGACGAGTCGCTGCGGCACGTCGCCGTCGCCACTCAGGGCGGCACCCCGATCGGCGACTTCCAACTGGTGCAAGCGCATATCGCCGACATGCAGATCGGCGTCATGGCCGGCCGCGCGCTCGCGCGTGACGCCGCCGCGAAGTGGGTATCCGAGGAGGATCGTCGCATCGCGCCGTCGGCCGCGAAACTGTTCTGCACCGAGATGGTCGGGCAGGTCGCCGACAAAGCCGTCCAGGTCCACGGCGGATCGGGTTACATGCGCGAGATGCCCGTCGAACGGATCTACCGCGACGTCCGCCTCCTCCGCCTCTACGAAGGCACCAGCGAGATCCAGCGCCTCATTATCGGAGGCGGCCTCGTGAAGCAGGCGAAGAAGGAGGCGGCCAAGTGACGGCGGCGGCTACCGCGTCCACGCTCCTGTTCGTGCCCGGCGACCGCCCCAACCGGTTCGACAAGGCCGCCGGAGCGGGCGCGGACCTCGTCGTCCTGGATCTCGAGGACGCGGTCGGCGCCGACGCCAAACCTGCTGCCCGACGCAACATCGCCGAATGGGCTGCCCGGAACGCGTGCGCCGTCCGGGTCAACGGCGCCCGCACCGAATGGTTCCACGACGACCTGAGGTCGCTCGTCGGCACCGGTGCCGCCGTCATGCTGCCCGAAGCCGAGAACCTTGCCGATCTCGCGATGATCAGCGATGTCCTCGGCATCGACACCGCGGTGATCGCGCTCATCGAATCGGCCCGCGGCGTGTTGAACGCCGCGGCTCTCGCGGCCGCGCCGAACGTCGTCCGTCTGGGTGTCGGGACCTTCGACCTCGCCGCACAGCTCGGCATCGACCCGCTCGACACCGAAGCCCTCCTCCCGACCCGCGGCGCACTCGTCTTGGCGTCGGCCGCCGCGCGCCTGGCCGGGCCCGTTGACGGTGTCACGGCGGCGATCGACGATCCCGACCGGCTGGCCGCCGACACCACCTACGCGCGGCGCCTCGGCTTCACCGGAAAGTTGTGCATCCACCCGCGTCAACTCGCCCCGGTCGCCTCGTCGTTCGCGCCGAGCGACGACCAGCTCGCCTGGGCGCAACGCATCGTCGACGCGTTCGATGCCCCTGCTGGTTCGACCACCGCTGGTTCGTCCCCCGCTGTCGCCCAGGTGGACGGCGAGATGGTCGACAAACCCGTCGTCGACCGCGCCCGCGCGATCCTCGCGCGCCGCTGACCTACCCCCTTCTAGACCCCCTCCACGCTCGTCCCCTCCACGAAAGGACACCCCATGTCTGCACTCCTCGACGGCAAGGTCGCCGTCATCACCGGCGCGGCCCAGGGCATCGGCCTGGCGATCGCTGAGAAGTTCGTCGCCGACGGTGCTCGCGTCGTCATCGGCGATATCAACGCCGACCAGGCCGCGACCGCCGCCGCGGGCCTCGGCGACACGTCCGTCGCCCGAGGCGTCGCGTGCGACGTCACCTCGGCAGCCGACGTCCAGGCGCTCATCGACGCTGCCGTCGACGCGTTCGGCGTCGTCGACGTGATGGTGAACAACGCCGGGATCACCCGGGACGCGACCATGCGCAAGATGACCGAAGACCAATTCGACCAGGTCATCGACGTCCACCTCAAAGGTGTCTGGCACGGCACGCGGGCCGCCGCCGCACACATGCGCGAACGTAAGACCGGCTCGATCATCAACCTGTCGTCTATCTCGGGCAAGGTTGGTCTGGCCGGCCAGACCAACTACTCGGCCGCCAAGGCTGGCATCGTCGGCTTGTCGAAGGCCGCCGCCAAAGAGGTCGGGTACCTCGGTGTCCGCGTCAACTGCATCCAGCCCGGCCTCATCCGCACCGCGATGACCGAAGCGATGCCCGAGCGCATCTGGGATCAGAAGATGGCCGAGATCCCCATGGGCCGCGCGGGCGAGCCGAGCGAGATCGCGAACGTCGCGACGTTCCTCGCCTCGGACCTCTCGTCCTACATGACCGGAACGGTCCTCGAAGTGACCGGCGGGCGGTACATGTAGCCATGGTCGACACTTCTACAGTCTGGGAGCCGCACACGGTCGTCACGGACGAGCTCATCGACCCGACGCCGGTCGCCGCGTTGGCGAGCATCTTCGACGACGGTCTGCCCACTCCGCTGCCGGGCGACGAGCTGCCACCGCTGTGGCACTGGGTGGCGCTGCCGCGGTGGGCGGAATCGTCCCAGCTGAGCGTCGACGGGCATCCGTTCCGCGGCTCGTTCCTACCGCCGATCGAACTTCCGCGGCGCATGTTCGCCGGTGGCAGCGTCGAGTTCCGCGCACCGCTGCACGTCGGTGACACGACACGGCGCGAATCGCGGGTGGAGTCGGTGACGGAGAAGGACGGCCGCAGCGGCAAACTCGTCCTCGTCACCGTCGCCACCACACTGCACGGCTCCGACGGCGAGCCCGCCGTGATCGAACATCAGAACCTGATCTATCGGGACGCAGCGGCACCGTCGGACGCGCGTGATCGGCCGTCTCCGGATGCCGCGTCGGCGTTCGTCCCGAGCGGCGCCCCGGTTGTCGCCCGCGACGACGGCGGCTGGGACCTGCGGACCGACCCGACACTGCTGATGCGTTTCTCGGCGGCCACCGCGAACACCCACCGGATCCACTACGACTGGCCGTACGCCACCGGAGTCGAGGGCTATCCGGGCCTCGTCGTGCACGGCCCGCTGATGTCGTTGGCGCTCGCCGAGACGCACCGGCTCTCCGGTGATTCCCGAGCGATCTCGTCTCTGTCTCACCGCAATTCGGCCCCGCTGTTCTGCGGGCAGGACGCGTGGCTTCGCTCCGAGGACTCCGATGGAGGCCGCACCGTCTCTCTCATCGGTCCGCGCGGTCTCGACGCGGGACCGCACACCAGCATCGACCTGCAGTTCGCCGACTGAACGGATCCGTAATGTCACATGTCTTCGCCACTCTCGACGATGTCCGGGCCGCGCTCGGCACCGAGATCGGACCGAGCGCTCCGATCGTCGTCGAGCAGGAACGCATCAATCAGTTCGCAGACGCCACCGGGGATCACCAGTGGATCCACGTCGACCCCGAGCGTGCCGCCTCCGGCCCGTACGGGACGACGATCGCCCACGGATATCTGACGTTGTCCCTGCTTCCGTCGTTCGGCTCCGACCTCGTCTCGTTCGACTTCGGCAGCGCCCGAATCAACTACGGCGCCAACAAGGTTCGCTTCCCCGCGCCGGTTCCCGTCGGCTCGTCGCTCACCGCGACCGTCACCATCGTCGACATCGCCGAGAAGCCTGGCAGTGCGACCGTGACCGCCCGCTACACCGTCACCGTCGACGGCGCGGCCAAGCCCTCCTGCATCGCGGAGACCCTCGTCGTCATCACCGACTGACTCGCCAGTCATAGACAGATCGCGTTGCACAACGGTCGCCAGACGACCGTTGTGCAACGCGATCGGTGAATCAACCCCACATGCCCTGGGATTCGAGGAACGGAACCAGTTCGTCCGCACCGTCCATGATGTGCGCGTGCATCACCGATGCCGCTACCTCGCCGTCCCGGGCTCGCAACGCATCGAGGATCTTCGGGTGGGCCACCTCGGTGTCGTGGTTGTGTCCCTCGATGTCGTTGTAGAAGCGGTTCGGCAGCTGCTTCACGAGACCGCCGAGCACCAACGTCATCCGTGGCGACTCCGCCGCGAGGTTCACCGCTCGATGGAACTGATGGCCCAGACGCACCGTGGCCTCATCGTCGCCGGCCTGGTCCGCGCACCGGTGCTCGGCTACCAGGTCGGTCAGCTCGGCGAGGCGTTCGTCGGTAATCGACGCTGCGGCCCGCCGGGCGAGTTCACTCGCGATCGATGCCTGCATCAAGAACATGTCCCGGATGTCGCGGCGGCTCACCTCGGCAACCCGGTAGCCCCGACGCGGCACCAGTTCGACGAACCCTTCGCCTGCGACGATCAGCAGTCCCTCCCGCACCGGCGTGTTGCTCACGCCGACCGCTTCGACGAGCGCCTCCGTGCGAAGGAACGTTCCCGGCCTGGCCTGTCCGGTCAGTATCGACTCACGGACGTACGCCGCGACGTGCTCGGACAGTTGTTGGCGACGGCCTCCCGGACCGCCCTGCTCGATCGCCGCCATCCGCACGCTCCTATTCGCTCGTCACAACTCACTCGCCATTGATTGGGCGTCTTCCGCCGGCCGGCTGGTCTACGACGCGGTCTCGAACGTTGCAGCCAGGCCCTGCCCGCCGCCGATGCACATGGTCACCAGCCCCGAACCCCCGCCGCGACGGGTCAGCTCGTGCATCAGGGTGGTCACCATGCGGACACCGGTGGCGCCGATCGGATGCCCCAGGGAGATTCCGGAGCCGTTGACGTTGAGCTTGTCGTGATCGTGCCAGCCCCACCCTTCGAGCACGGCGAGCACCTGGACTGCGAACGCCTCGTTCAGTTCGACGAGGTCGCACCGGTCGAGCAGTTCGGGCACGCTCGTGCCTGCGCGTGCGGCGAGCTTCTCGACCGCGGGGACCGGTCCGAATCCCATCCGGTCGGGCGCGCAGCCCGCCGCCGCCCAGCCGGTGAGGAAGCCGATCGGCTCCAGACCGAGCTCGTCGAGCTTGTCTTCGGCGACGATCAGGCAGCCTGCGGCGGCGTCGTTCTGCTGGCTGGCGTTGCCCGCGGTCACTGTGCCGCCCGGAGTGAGCGTCCGCAGCTTGGCGAGGGTCTCGACACTCGACTCCGGTCGGACGCCCTCGTCGCGAGTGAACTCGATCGGATCGCCCTTGCGTTGCGGCACCGACACGGGCACCACTTCGGCGTCGAATCGGCCTTCGGTCCATGCTTGTGCCGCGCGCTGATGGCTGCGCGCCGCATAGGCGTCCGCGGCCTCGCGGGTGAGACCGAAGTCGGCGGCGAGGTTCTCGGCGGTCTCGATCATCCCAGAGATCTCCCCGAACCGGTGGACCGGCTGCGACCGTTCACGGCCGCGGTCAAGCCGGTCGTACAGCACCGAGTTCCCCGCACGACTGCCCCACCGGTTGGTGGTCGAGTAGTACTCGATGCGGCTCATCGACTCGATCCCGCCGGCCAATACCACGTCGGCACCGCCGGTCCGGACCATCATCGCCGAGGTGATCAGCGACTGGAGGCCACCGCCGCAGCGGCGGTCGAGCTGCATGCCCGGCACCGAGATCGGCAGTCCGGCGTGCAGTGCGAGCCAACGGCCGACGCACGGCACCTCGGAGTTGGCGTACGACTGGGCGAACACCACGTCGTCGATGCGTTCGGGGTCGACGCCGGAACGCTCGATGACCGAGGTCACGACGCCTGCGCCGAGATCTTCCACGGGCACGTCACGCAGCGAGCCGCCGAACGTGCCGACCGGGGTGCGCAGGGGTGCGACGACCGCCGCGCGCTTCAACTGCTGGGTCACTGGCTGGCTCCTGTCGATCAGATCTTGTTCCGCGAGATGATCTGCGCGGCGATCACGTTGCGCTGGATCTCGTTCGTGCCTTCGCCGACGATCATCAGCGGCGCGTCACGGAAGTAGCGCTCCACGTCGTACTCCTTCGAGTAGCCGTAGCCGCCGTGCACACGGATCGCGTCCAAAGCGATCTGCATGGCGGTCTCCGACGCGAACAGCTTGGCCATCCCCGCCTCCATGTCGGCACGCTCACCGCGATCGAGCTTCTCCGCCGCGTCCGCGGTGAGCAGACGTGCAGCCTGCTGTTTGGTGCCCATGTCCGCGATCAAGTTGCCGACGCTCTGATGCTTCCAGATCGGTTTGCCGAACGACTCGCGCTCCTGCGCGTATTTGGCGGCCGCATCGAGCGCCGCCTGGCCAACGCCCAGTGCCCGCGACGCCACCTGGATGCGCCCCATCTCCAGGCCGCGCATCATTTGGCCCCACCCCCTATCGGGTTCGCCGCCGAGCACAGCATTCGCGGGGACGTGCATCCCGTCGAACACCAGCTCACACGCTTCGACACCGCGATATCCGAGCTTGGGGAGCTTCTTCGAGATCACCAGACCGTCGCCCGGCTCCACCAAGATGACGCTCATACCCTTGTGCGTTGGCGACGCGTCACGGTCGGTGATGCACAACAGGCCAATCAGCCCCGAGTGTGCGGCGTTCGAGATCCACGTCTTGGAGCCGGTGATCGAGTATCCGCCGTCGGCCGGGGTCGCGTAGGTGCGCATGCCCTGCAGGTCGCTACCGCCGCCCGGCTCGGTGAGAGCCATGGTGGCGCGGATCTCGCCGGTGGCCATCTTCGGCAGATACTTGGTCTTCTGCTCGTCGGTGCCGAACGTCTTGACCAGATAGGTGATCACCGAGTGCCCACCGATCGCGCCCGCCAGGCTCATCCAGCCGCGGGCGAGCTCTTCGGTGACCCGCGCGAAGCATGCGGTGCTCACGTCCACGCCGCCGTGCTCGGCGGGAGCGAGGAGACCGAAGAAGCCCAGCGCCTTCATCTCTTCGATGAATTCCTCGGGGTACACGTCCGGCTCGTCGAACTCGCGGACTCGGTCACGGACACGTTGGTCGGTGAAGTCGGCGACGAGTGCCACCATGTCCTGTTCGTCTTCGGTCAATGCCATGACTCGATAGTTCCTTCCGCGGGACAGACCCCGTCAGTGTTTAGCTTAATATATGTGTTTGCCGCACGGCGACGCCGTGAGGGGCCTGACGGTCACTCGCCACGCCAGTGCGGCGGCCTCTTTTCGGCGAAGGCGCGAGCCCCCTCCTGCGCGTCCGCGGAGGCAAAGATCGGGCCGACGATGCTTCGCTGCCGGTCGAACATCTCATCGGACGGCCAGTCGGCACTGTCGCGGATGATCTGCTTGGATGCTCGTACGGCGAGCGGACCGTTCGCAGCGATCGCCCCGGCGAGTTCCAGCGCCACCTCCAGCACTGCCCCTTCGTCGGCCAGACGATTCACCAGACCGAAATGGTGGGCACGCTCAGCGTCGAGGAACTCGCCGGTCAAGGCCAACTCAAGCGCAACCGACTGCGGGATCCGCTGCGGGAGTCGCATCAGCCCACCGGCCGCGGCGACGAGACCTCGTTTGACCTCGGGAATGCCGAACTTCGCGGTACGCGCCGCCACGACGAGGTCGGCCGCGAGCACCGCCTCGCAACCACCGGCGAGAGCGTAGCCTTCGACAGCTGCTATCAGCGGCTTGTCCGGCGGAGCCTCCACGAGGCCGAGGAATCCGCGGCCTTCGATCACCGGCGACTCTCCGCGCACGAACGCCTTCAGATCCATTCCTGAGCAAAAGGTTCCACCCGCGCCGGTGAGCACGCCGACCGACAGATCGTCGCGGCTGTCCAGTTCGATCATCGCCGCAGCAACACCTTCGGACACGGCGGCGTTGACCGCGTTACGTGCCGCGGGGCGATTCAGTGTCACTACCAGCACGCCGTCGTGTTCCTCGACCAGCACTTCGTCACTCATCGTCGTCACCGCGCCGTCAGGCCGCCGTCGGCGGTGACCACCGAGCCGGTCATGTACGACGCCTCCGACGATAGGAGGAAGGCGATGATCCGCGCCATCTCCTCCGGTTCGGCACGACGCCCCAGCGGAGTCGCGGCGACTGCGTTGCTCGTCACGCCTTCGACCTCTCGCGCTCGGCGCGCCAGCGGGGTGTCGACGACACCGGGGCACAGGCAGTTCGCCCGCACACCGTGCTCGGCGTAGCCGGCCGCGACCGACCGGGTGAGGCCGACGACACCGCTCTTGGACGCATCGTATCCGCAGGTGTTCGTGTTGGCAGCGACAAGCGATGCCACCGAACCAATGGTCACCACACTCGCGACATCGGCAGCCAACAGGTGCGGCATCGCCGCGCGGATGGCCAAGAACGTCCCGTTGAGGTTAACGTCGATCACCGCATGCCAGTCGTCGAGCGACATCTCGTGCGGCAAGCCGGAACGGGCGATGCCCGCACAGGTGAGCACGCCGTCGAGTCCGCCCAACTCGTTCGCCGCTGCGGCCACCGCGGCGTCGACCGACGCCGCGTCTGTCACGTCGCACTCGAACGCCGTCGCGCCATCGATGTCGGCGGCGAGCCGACGAGCGGCGTCGAGGTCTCGATCGAGGACGGCCACGGCGGCTCCTTCGTCCGACATCTGCTTGACGGCCGCCGCACCGATCCCGCCCGCTCCTCCGGTGACGAGAATCCGTCTACCCTGCAAACGCCTTCCACCATGGAAGTGTTGGTTCCCCGTGTTCGTCGCTTCAGACATCATCGCTCCGTTCAGCCGATCCGACGGCCGCAGTCGACCGGGAGGGAGACGCCGGTGACGAAACGAGCCTCGTCGGACGCCAGGTACAGGACCGCGTTACTGATGTCGACGGCTTCGACCCAACCCTGGCCGAGCACGTCGCCGCCGCGCGCGCGTTCGCGCAGATCGTCCGTCGTGGGATTCTCGAGGTCCGGACAGAACACCCGCAGCGTCGACTCACTGAACAGCATGTCGGTGGCGACGTTGCCCGGGTGGACCGCGTTCACCCGGATCTGGTGCTTGCCGAGTTCAGCGGAGAGCGTCTTCATCAGCCCGACCACACCGCTCTTGGACGCGCTGTAATGCGCGACGTTCGCGGCGCCGACCATGGTGACGACCGAGCTCGTCAGGACGATTGAGCCGCCCCGACCAGCCGAGATCAGGTGCGGCGCAGTGGCTTTCACTGTGCGCCACACGCCCGTCATGTTGATGTCGACCATGTCCTGCCATTCGACGTCAGACAGGTCCATCGTCGGACGGCATCCGCAGACGCCCGCGTTGGCACTCACGATGTCGATGCCGCCGAACGCGGCGACGCCGTCGGCGGTCACCTGGTCGAGAGCGGCCTGGTCACGGACGTCGACCTTGCGAACCATCACTCGGCGGCCGAGTTCGCGTACCAGTCTCTCCGTCTCGCGGAGGTCGTCCTCCGTCGCCATCGGATACTCCAGCGACGACACGTCTTCACACGAGTCGACGGCGATGATGTCGGCGCCCTCCTGCGCCAGGCGCACCGCATGCGCTCTACCTTGGCCTCGCGCCGCACCCGTGATGAACGCGACCTTGCCTGCTACCCGTCCCATACCGATCTCCTCCATAGTCATCAGTCCAAGCTCAGCAGGCGGGCCGGCACTGAACCGGCCATCACCCGCAAGTCCTGCTCATCGACTCCCGCGTCCCACAGGGAGTTGACGTAGCCTTTCAGCCCCGCTGCCGGGTGGGGCAGCGAGTCGGTCCAGCCGTAGTCCGTCGACACGATCGCCTGATCGGCGCCGATTCGCGCGATGGCGGCGATCACCTGGTCGAACGTCGACGGCTTGCCCATGCACGTGTGGGCACAGAACTCGATGACGGCGCCGAGATCGGCGAGTTCCGCAGTCTGGTCGACCGACAGGCCCGGTCCGGCGCTCGCATGCATCGCGTGCGTGACGACCAGCCGGCCGCGCCGGCCGAATTCTCGCGCCACCGCGTAGTGCTCGTCGACTGTGATGTGGCCCGTGGCCAGCACAGCATCGTAGGCCGCGACGAGGTCCATGACCGCGCGGACCTCAGGCAGCAACTCACCATCGGGATCGAGCACGGCTATTCCCTCCGAGACGCCGAACGCAGCTGCGACGGCGGCCGGCCGGTTCGACACGGACGAGAGTGTGGGCAACCAGATCACCCGCGCGCCCGCCCGCAGCGCGGTCTCGACTGCCTGTGGATTGATGCCGCCGACCGGGTGATCGCAGCACATACCCGCGATCGAACGCACGTCTGGGACGGCCTTGTTGGCCAGATCCGCGACTGCCGTGGACGGGAACTCGTGCGCTTTGAGCACGACGGCACGCATCCCGGCAGCGAATGCCTCCTGGGCCGCCTCGATCGGATCAACGGCGTGCGGATGCTTCGCCAGCTTCTCGACGAGCGGTTCCGGGCCGAAGTGGCAGTGCATGTCGATCGCACCGTCGAAGTGGATCGGCGCCGTGCCGGAGTCGCGTGTCATTCGGCCGTGACTCCGCCGTCGACGAGAATCGCCTGACCGGTGATGTACGACGCGTCGGAGGATGCGAGGAATGCGACCACCGAGGCGATCTCCTCTGGTTCGCCGTATCGGCCGAGTGGCACGCTCAACGGCTTGGACGGGTTCCGCACGGTGCCGCCGGCCGGCACTATCGACGCGGTGTTCGCACTCAGATTGGTCTTCACCGCTCCCGGGCAGACACTGTTGACGCGAATGCCCTGCGGCGCGTACTCGACGGCGAGGGTCTGGGTCAGCATCTTCACGCCGCCCTTGGAGGCGCGGTACGGCGCAAGTCCGCCCTGCGTCGCAACGTAGGACGAGGTGGAGCCGCAGGTGATGATCGACCCGCCGCCACGGCGCAGCAGCGAGGGCAGCACGGCCTGGACAGCGAAGAACGTGCCGTTCAGGTTGATGTCGAGAACACTCTGCCAGTCGTTGACGGACATCTCGTGGCTGTCGATCCGAGCGCCTGAGACACCGGCTCCGGTGAACAGCACGCCGATGTCACCGAAATCGTCGACCACTGCGTCGATCACTTCGCCGATCCGTTCGCGATCTCGGACATCGGCCTCATAAGCTTGAGCGCGACCGCCAGCAGACCTGATGTCCTGGGCCGTCTGTTCGGCGGCGTCGGCGTGGAGATCGACGACGGCCACCGCGCCGCCCTCGGCAGCGAGCCGCCGCGCAGACGCTGCACCGATACCGGAACCACCGCCGGTCACCACGGCGACCTGGTTGTGCAACCTGTTCATACTGGGCCTCCTCCTCCATATTTATTCGAATGATACGCATCATTAGGATTGAGCGTCAACCATTGATCTCCATCACAATGATGCTAATAATTAGCACTAGTCACTGTATCGACTCTGAGGACGAGGAGCTCCCCTATGACCGAAGAAGCCATCACGACGCCACCCCGCGAACTCGGCGGTTGCCCGGTGTTCCACACCGACTACCGTCTTGAGCGACCGGCACTTGAGACGTACCGCCTGCTCAATGCAGACCGCGAAGCGTCGCGGTTCGCCTGGAACGACTCCACCGAGGAGGGGTTCTGGGTCATCAATCGCTTCGACGACGTCCGCGAGGCACTCCAACGCGGCGACGACTTCACGAACGACCAGGTGAGCGCATTCCACCGATCGCCCGCGATGCGACTAATTCCGGAGAACCTGAATCAGCCCGAGCATGCCGAGATGCGCAAGATCCTCAATCCGTTCTTCGCCCCCAAACTGGTGCGGCGCATCGCCGACCTGGCGCAGGAGCGCGCCACTGCGCTCGTCGCAGACATCGCCCCGCGCGGTTCGGAGGACATGGCGACCGGCTTCGGCATGCTCTACCCGACCGAGCTGTTCCTGGCCCTCCTGGGGCTGCCGGTCGAGGACGGCACCACGTTGATGCCGTGGGTTGAGGGCCAGTTCACCGGATTCTTCGATAAGACCCCCGAGGGTCAAGAAGTCGCCGCGCAGACCCGCCAGGCACTCGACGAGTACTTCACCGCAGCTATCACCGACCGCCGCGCGAACCCAGGCGACCCGACGACCGACCTGGTCACCCGACTGATCACCGCCGAGTATCAAGGCGCGCCCATTCCCGACGACATGATCCTGACGATCTGCTCGACGATCATGTCGGCTGGACTCGACACGACTCGTAGCGCGCTCGGGTACACGTTCCTGCACATGGCCACCCATCCGGAGGATCGCCAGCTGCTCATCGACGAACCGGAACTGTGGCCGAACGCCGTCGAGGAGATTATCCGCTTGTACGGTCTGGTCTTCCAGGATGGCCGCGAAGCCGCCCACGACATCGACTTCCACGGGCTGCCGATCAAGAAGGGCGACCTGGTGTGGCTGGGTCTGGCCGCCGCGAACCAGGACCCGCGAGCGTTCGACAACCCGGAGAAGTTCGACCCGGAGCGCGATAACCTGACCCAGCACCTGGGATTCGGTGCGGGCTTCCACCGCTGCCTCGGGATGCACCTCGCGCGGGCGGAACTGGTCGTCGCCCTCACTGAGTGGCACAAGCACATCCCGCACTACCGCATCGCGGAGGGCACCGAGCTGCGTGAGCGGGGCAGCCAGCTCCGCCTGCAGAGCCTCCCTCTCGTGTGGGACTGACCCCCGCATCACGACTTCGGCCCGGAGCTCTCGCGATTTCCGGGCCGAAGTCTGTGTCGAGTCGGGTCAGGCGTCGCGGATGCTGATGGCACCCTCGGGGCAGGCCTTCGCCGCCGCTGCCGCCTCGTCGTGCAGGCCGTCGGCGACCTCCCAGCTGGTGCCCCGCTCGACGACGAATCCGTCGTCGTCGTCGGTGAGCAGCCGGTCGGCCACCGAATAGCATCGACCGTGCCCAGTGCATTTTTCACCGGCAATCGAAATGATCATGGGTAACTCCTGGTTGTTCAGTGCTTGACGGCACGCGAGCGCGGCCGTTCGTCGTTCAGTTGGGGTCCTCAGCGGCATCCTCTGCGGCGTCTGACCGCACCAGCGCGACGAGCAGCAGTCCGACGATCGCGATGCCTGCGCCGATCAGCCAGCCGATCTGGAAGCTGTGCTGGGTGGGAATCGACACGCCGCCGATGTGCAGGACCTGAGCGGTCAGGATGCCGGTGATGGCGGCGCTGCCGACCGCACCGCCCAGCGGAGCGCTGATCTGGCCCATACTCGCGGCCGTCGCAACCTGTTCGGGACGCAGTGCCCGGATGAAGGTCATGTAGGCGCTCGCCGACGCGAGCCCGTACGAGAGACCGATGATGGACGACCAGACCCAGATCTGCCATTCCTGGTCGTGCTCGAAAGCCATGAGCAGCATGCCGACAGTGCACCCGGTGAACGCCATCATCGAGATCACTCGAGTGGGTACGTACCGGCTCAACGGCCCGGCACCTGCGCTCCCCAGGACGATGCCGAGGCAGTACACCAGCATCAACAGGCCACTGGTCAGGCCGTTATAGCCGAAGCCGAAGCCTGCCGATTCCGGCGTCTCACTGAACTTCGGAATCGTGAAGTTGACGACCCAGGTGAGGCCGCCGGCAAGGAAGAACACCAGCCAACCGCGCAGGAAGTTCGCGTTCCGCAGCGCACGGGTGTTTACCAACGGCTCGGCGACGCGTTCCTCCAGCCGCCACCAGACTGCGACGGCGACGGCACCGAGGATCAGCGGCACGAGCACCGTCGCAGACGACCATCCCCACTCTGACCCCATGCTGAGGGGCACCAGGATGAGGGCGAGGGCTGCGGCCAACAGCACTCCGCCGATCCAGTCGACGCGGCCCGTGCTCGGTGCGTCATGGGCGGGGATCACGACGAGCGTGGCGACGACCCCGACGAGACCCAGCAGTGCCAGGACGCCGATGATGATTCGCCAGTCGACCTTCACCGTGTCGGCGAGGAGGCCGCCCACCGCGAACGAGAGGCCCGCCGCTACGCCCTCGGCGGCGGCGATCCACGCCAGGACGGTGCTCAGCGCCCGGCCGGACAGATTTGCTCGTGCCATCACCAACGCGAGCGCGATGGCACCAAGGGTGAAGCCGCCGATGAATCTGCCGATCAACAGGACAGTCATGTTCGGAGCGAAGGCGGCGAGAAGGCTCCCGAACGTCAGCAGCCCCATCGTCACCAGCGCCACTCGTCGCTGTCCGAACAGGGCGGCGGTCGGCGGGAGGAGCGCCGTGCCGATCGCACCGCTGAGCGAGCCGATGATGACCACCCAGTTGAGCAGACCGCCGGATGCGCCCAGATCGGGGCCGATTTGACCGAGAAGCTTGATCGGGATGGTCGTCACCAGGGTGGCGAGGATGACGAAGTAGCCGATCAGCGCGACCAGTGCGCGCGGCATTCCGGGTGGGGCGTCGGTTCCCTCTGTAGTCGATGTAATGCTGGTCATTGTGCCTCTTCGTTGAGTAGTGGAGGTCCGTAGCTGGTCGGCAGGCGGGTCACGAGGGTTCCGCGTCGCGATACCCGCGAACGACGAGTTCGGGGAGGACCTCCGTCTCGAACAGACGTAGGCTCCGCCATCCTGCTTCGAGTGGAAGACCGCCCATCAGAGGTTGAAAGACGAGCTCGGAGTCGTCGCCCAGTTCGTCGCAGAGCGCAAGGCACTCCTCCGGCGTCACGACTCGGATGTTGGGGTCTCTCTTGAGATCCGCGACGCCGTCGGCGGCACGGTAAGCCGTGGTGCCGACTCCACGCTCGCGGGCCCACGCGGCATTGGAGTTCGTCGTGTACAGCACGTGCGGCGCAACGACGTCCCAATCGCGCGCTGGATCGTCGGAGACGAACAGGAACAGCGGTCCGAGCGCGGGAGCCTGCGGCGGCACCGGTCGGCCGAGCTTGCGCAGCTCGGCGGCGTACACCTCGTACAGGCGATCCTTCTCCGCACCGGCGGGTCGGTAGCCGTCACCGATCCGCGCTGCGCGCAGCGCGGACGCATCGGCGGATCCGCCGACGTACAGCGGCGGACCCTCGGGACGCGCGGGTCGGGGCCGCACCTGCACCCGCTCGCCGCGGAACTCGAACTCCTCGCCCGTCCACGACTGCCGCAGCACCTCGATGGTCTCTTCGAGAATCCGTGCCCGACGACGTCGGTCGACATCGAACATCCGGTACTCGAAGTCGCGATAGCCGATGCCCGCCGTCACCTCGACTCGGCCGCCACCGATCAGATCCAGCGCGGCCAGATCCTCCGCGAGGCGCAGTGGATGATGCAGGACCGCGACGAGCGCGGAGAGGTGCACCCCCAGCCTGCGGGTCCGACCGAGGATCGCGGATCCCAGGATCATCGGTGACGCACAGTAGCCGTCGTCGGCGCCGTGATGTTCGGCGAGGTAGACCGTCTCGAAGCCCACCTCGTCGGCCCAGGCGGCGTGATCGAGGACGGCGGCGTATTGTTCCGGGCTGCCCACTCCGATGTCCGGTGTACGCATGTCGTATCGCAGGGCCAATTTCATGTGGCGGTGCCTCACTCCCTGTCGGCGCCGGAACGTGTCCCGCGCCACTGTCGATTCAGTAGAACCATAGCAACCATGCGCATGGATGTGTAGTGTTCAACTGATTCGACACGGAGCGACCGCATCACCAGGTGTTCAACCTGGCACGATGCCAGAGAGGGAGAACGATGACCGCGACCACACCAGGAGCCCTGACCGGCATTCGGATCGTCGACTTCAGCCGAGTTCTGGCCGGTCCGTACGCGACGATGCTGCTATCCGACTTCGGCGCCGCCGTGACGCGCCTGGAGCGGCCCAACGTCGGGGACGACACCCGCGGATGGGGTCCGCCCTGGCACGAGGGCGAATCCACATATTTTCTCGCTCTCAACCGGAACAAGACGTCCATCGGGTTCGACCTCACCAGCGAGGCCGACCGCGCGATGGCCCATGAGATGATCGCCGAAGCCGACGTCGTGGTGGAGAACTTCCGCCCGGGCACCATGGAGCGGTACGGGTTCGGGTACGAGCAACTCGCCGCCGAGAATCCGGGCCTCGTCTATTGCTCGGTGAGCGGGTTCGGATCGGACGGGGGCGCGCATCTGCCCGGCTACGACCTGATCGCCCAGGCTACCGGCGGCCTGATGAGCATCACCGGGCATCCGGAGACCGGCCCCGCCAAGGTCGGCGTGGCGATGGTCGACGCGATCACCGGCCTCCACGCGGCGATGGGCATCCAGACCGCGCTGATTCACCGGTTGCGGACCGGTGAAGGCCAGCGCGTCGAGGTCAACCTGCTGTCGTCGGTGTTGGCGTCGCTGACCAACCAGGTATCCGGTCACATCATCACCGGAAACGTCCCTGGCCTGATGGGCAACGCGCACCCGAGCGTCGCGCCGTACCAGCCGCTGAACACCGCCGACCGGCCGCTCGCCGTGGCCGCGGCGAACGATCGCCAGTTCGCCGCACTGTGCCGGTCGCTAGGACTGCCCGAACTGATCGACGACCCGCGATTCGACACCAACGCCAACCGGGTCATCAACTGCACGGAACTAGTGGAGTCGCTCGAAACGGTCCTGCGCACCGACACCGCGGACCACTGGTTCGCCGTTCTCGGCGACGCTGATGTCCCCGCAGGCCCGATCAACGACATCGGGCAGGCCATCGAATTCGCCGACAGCCTCGGGCTGAGTCCCGTCGTCGAACCGTCGGACGAGCCCGCAGGCACTGGCGTCGCGCAGATCCGCAACCCGATCCGCCTGTCGAAGACGCCGCCGACGTACCGGACCAACCCACCGAAGCTGCCCACCCGCTGAGCCACCGTCCGCGGCCCGATGCGAAATCTGCTCCAACGGGCCGCGGACGAGAAGATCAGTCGATTTCGATCTCGGCCTCGTCCCGCACTCCGCGCCAGGCCGTCATCCCACCGTCGACCGGCAGCGCCACACCGGTCAAGAACGACGCATCGTCACTGCCAAGGAAGCATGCCGTCCGCGCAACTTCGACCGATTCCCCTAGCCTGTTGAGGAGATGCGGGCCGTACATCTCGCGGGCACGCGCCTTCTTGTCCGCCGCCGCGGCGAGATGCGCGTCGCTCATCGGTGTCCGGATCGTTCCCGGGCAGTAGCAGTTCACCCGAATCTTCGGACTCAGATTGACCGCGGCCACCCGCGTCAGTTGGATCACCGCTGCCTTCGACACACCGTATGCCGGCATCCGGGTACCTGCCATCCCGGCGACGGACGCCGCGTTCACCACTGACGGACCGCGCTCGGACTCCCGCAAATGCGGTGCGGCGAACTTCATCGCCGACCAGACCGCTTTTAGGTTGATGTCCATCACGGTGTTCCAGACGTCTTCGTCCAGACCCTCTAGGGTGGCCTGCTGCGGATCGGTGAACATGTGGTCGAGGACGCCCGCGTTGTTGAACAGAGTGTCCAGCCCGCCCGCCCACGAGGCGAAGTCCTCGACCATCGCGCGCACCTCTGCGGTCGACCGCAGATCAGTGTGGATCACTCGCGTCCGCACGCCCGCCTGGGCGAGAAGATCGGCTGTCACCGCCAGCTCTGCCTCGTCCACATCGGCTATGCCGATAGCGGTCGCACCCTGTCGGCCGGCTTCGAGGGCGAGCTCACGGCCCATCCCTTTCGCCGCACCTGTGATGAGAACTCTCTTGTCGCCGAGCATCGGTCAAACCTCACTGTTGTTGATGTGGACATTCTTCAGCGTTAGTCGCGGTCTTTCGGGCTACCCGTCGATGACGACCATGCCGATCGATGCTCGAGTACCCAGGTTCTCGAGGACTGAGCCGACGGCGGCGAGCTGCGGACGTATCAGGCCTTCGTCATGTCGAACGTGCCGGCCTACTTCGGCCACCCGGTCGCCAGGTCGGTGCTCACGTCGATCGCGATTCGCAACTCCGAGAACATCGGCCGCGCGCCGGCCGTATCGATGGTGGCGGTGTAGTCGCCCCAGCCGATCACGGATCGGTCCTGCCCGCGGCCGGTGAAGAGGAACTGCGACTGCGTCCGAACTCTGGTCGCCTCCACCGACGTGACCTGGGTGTTGGCGACGAAGTGCCGCTTGATCGACGGATCGGCGGCGAACGCACCTTGGAAGAATTCACGGATCTGCGCGACGCCTCGAGCCTCCCGTGACGGTGTGCTCAGCACCCCGTCGGCGGCGAACAATGCCGTCACGGTGTCCGGGTCCGGATCGTCGAGCACCCGCGCATAGGCGTGCAGATGGTCGCGCGCGGTCTCTACCGCCTCGAGCCGTCGCAACCGGTTGCGCAGGTCGGTCACTTCGTCGTTCACCATGCTCCTACCTCCAGGGTGGGTCGATCTCGAGTCTGGTTCAGTCCAGCGGCACATCGTCGTGCGTGCCACGCCAGGCCATGGTGCCGCCATCGACCGGCAGCACGACGCCGGTCAGGAACGAGGCGCTGTCACTGGCCAGGAAGCACGCCGTCCGCGCCACCTCCACCGGCAGACCGCGCCGCGGGATGAGGTGGGTTCCATACATCGATCGCGCCTGTCGGAGCCGGTCGTCGCCGGCGGCCAGGTGGGCGTCGCTCATCGGTGTCCGAATCGAACCCGGGCAGTAGCAGTTCACTCGAACATGCGGTGACAGGTTAACCGCGGCGACCTTCGTCAATTGGATCACCGCGGCTTTGGAGACTCCGTAGGCCACCATGCTGGTCCCGGCCAGCCCCGACACCGAGGCGGCGTTGACCACCGACGGCCCCCGGTCGGATTCACGCAGATGCGGCGCGGCGAACTTGATCGCCGACCAGACGGCTTTGAGGTTGATGTCCATCACGGTGGTCCAGACGTCTTCGTGCAGCGTCTCGATACCGGTTTGGTCAGCTGGGGTGAACATGTGGTCGAGGACGCCGGCGTTGTTGAACAGCGAGTCCAGTCCGCCCGCCCAACCGGCGAACTCCTCCACCATCGCCTCGATATCCGACGTGGAACGCAGATCCGCAGTGACCGAGTGGACCCGAGCACCCGTTTCGGCGACCTCCTGCACGGTCTGCGCGAGCTGGACGGCATCGACGTCGGTGACGCCGATGTGCGAGGCGCCTTGACGGGCGGCCTCCAGGGCGAGGTCGCGCCCCATCCCCTTGGCGGCGCCGGTGACCAGCACCCGCTTGTCAGTCAACACGGGATCTCACACCTTCGATTCGATTGCCGCGGGCTCACGACACACGCCGCGCTCCACCATGTCGTCGATGGCCGCGACCGGATAGCCGAGCTCGGTGAGGACCTCACGTGTGTGCTGTCCCAGCAACGGGCTGGGCCCACGCACTGCGCCCGGAGTGTCCGAGAGACGGATCGTGACACCAACCTCGCGGCACCAGCCGTACTCCGGATGATGCTGTTCGACGACCTGCCCGGTCTCCGCGAGAGACTCGTCCCATAAGAGCTCCGGCATGACCGGATCGTCGGCAGGAATCTCCACCGGCACGCCCGCACCGTCCAAAGTGGCGAAAGCGGTCTCGGTGCTCATCGACGCGAACACGCCTTCGAGTTTGGCCGCCAGTTCGTCGGAACCATCAGCCCGCTGCTGCTTCGTCCCGAACTCCCGGTCCCACTCGGAACGGCCGAGCGCGTCGGTCATCGCGGCGAACTTCTGATCGCCGAAGACCGCGATCATCACCCAACCGTCAGATGTGCGGTACAGCCGGTAGAGCGGTCCCCATCCGGTCGTGTCTGAGTCCAGCCCATACGGCTCGAGCGGATTGCCGTCGCCGTCCGCGGCCATCTCTGTCCGCACCAGCAGGCTCGAATGCAGCTGCGGGCTCTCCAGGTACTGGCCGGAGCCGGAGTTCTGGCGAGCCACCAGCGCCATGGCGATGCTGACCGCGCCGAGGAACCCGTTGTAAAGGTCCTCGTTTCCCATCACCCGTCGGATCGGCGGGTTATCGGCGCCCGCACCGATGAAGTTCATTCCGACGAGGCCGGACTGCAGCGGCGCGAAACTCTTCAACGACGACTTGGGGCCGGTCGAGCCGAAACCGGGGAGGTACGCATAGATCAGGTTGGGGTTGATCTCGCGCAGCTGTTCGTAGCCCAAGCCGATCTTCTCCGCCTTGCCCGGCCGGAAGTTGACGGCGACCACGTCGACCTCCGCGATGAGTTTGCGAACGGCTTCCTGCCCCTCCGGGGTGCGCATGTCGATGCACAGACCGCGCTTGCCGCGCTGCGAGCACTCCCACAGGTCACCGAGCGGACGCATCTGGTCGCCCGACGGTGGCTCCACCTTCACGACCTCGGCCCCGAGATCGCAGAGCAGCTTGGATCCGAACCCGGTCGCGAAGAACGAACTGAAGTCAGCGATCCGCACTCCTTCGAGCGGCCGCGTCAGGCTGCGCGAGCCGGTCGGCCGCCATGCCGGGCTCTGCTCCAGTTCGCCGACCCGACCGTTGTGAGCTCCGACCTGCGGGGCCGGCGTCGGGACCTCGGGCGGGGTCTTCTCGAAGCGCACCACTGGTCCGATCTGCCGGACGGTGCCGTGGTCGGCATCGGCCAGGTCGACCGCGACACCGGCGTGACGCACCTGGTCGTCATCGAAGATCTCGTGGGGATGCAGCACCGGCAGGCAGGCGATGTCGTGTTCCGCGAACAGAGCGACCCACTCGTCGCGCGGACGCGACTTGAACGCTTCAGGTACGAGGTCGCGCGCGATCACCAGTTCGTCGTCATCGAGCGGCACCGACATCTCGGGGCCCTCGATCGTGCGTACACGATCACCGAAGCCGAGCAGGTCCATCATCCGTTTGTAGGATCCCGGACCGCCGGTGTGTGGTATCAACCAGTTGCCGTCGGCGCATTCGAACGGATCCGTAATCAGCCGTTTGTTACCGAATCCCTGCTGCGTTCCGCTGCGGGCCAGATAGGAGATGTCCTTTTCGTTCCACCACCAGTTCATCGCTCGGATGGCGAGCATCCCGTCGAGCAGCGATGTGTCCACGCGCTGACCCCGACCGGTGAGTTTGCGCGCGTGCAGCGCCGACAACACGCCGATGACCGCCAGGAACGCGGTGCCGTATGACACGGTCGGGTGACCGAGGAACGTCGGACCGGGCCGATGCGCACGCTGTTCGGCGCTCATGCCGAGGCGGGCGTTGAGCAGGGCTTCGTATCCCGGCCTCGTCGACAGCGGCCCGGTTGTCCCATATCCCGTCACTGTCAGGCACACCAACTGCGGGTATCGTTCGCGCAGAGACGCGTGGTCCAGGCCCTTTGCCTCGGCCCGTCCGGCACCCCAGGCCTCGACGAAGACATCCGCCGACCCAAGCACCTCGTGCAGCGTCTCCAGCCCCTCCGGAGTATCGATATCCGCTGCGACGCTCCACTTCCCGCGGTCGAGGACCTTTCGCAGCGTCGCCTCGGCCCCCGATACGTCACTGCGGCGTTCCACTTTGACCACTCGCGCGCCGTAATCGGCCAGCATCATGGTGGCGATGCCCGACGGCATACCCCGACTCGCATCGACTACTACGAGCCCATCGAGTGGACCAGGCATAAGACACTCCCTCACTGTTCGGATTCTCTGGTGGCCGATTCTTTGGTGGAATCGGCCACCAGCAGGGCGAATTGACACGCGCACCGCGCTGCGGAGATCCACGAGGCGATCGAGAGAAACTCTTCCGCTATTGAGATCGGTCGGCGAGCCTCACAAAATCACACGATCTATACATATCAATAACATTGAATGTAAGGTACGGGTGACGCGAGCACAAGAGCCAGGAGAACACGACCATGTCGACGACGGAACGCCCGAAGAAGACTGCGCTACTCGTGGCGCAGCGCATTGTCGATGACATCCACCGGCGGGGCAATCAGATCGGCGATCGCCTACCACCGGAGAAGGCCATGCTCGAGGACTACAACGTCGGACGCGGAACCCTGCGCGAGTCGCTGCGATTCCTTGAGTTGCAGGGCGTCATCACCCTCAAGCCCGGCCCCAGCGGGGGCCCGATCGTGCAGCGGCCCGACAGCTCCGCGATCGCCACCTCGCTGAGCCTGCTGTTGCAGTTCCAGCAGGCGCCGTTCGAGACTGTCGTGGAGACCCGCGCGGCGCTCGAACCCCGAATGGCACGGCTGGCCGCCGAACGGATGCCTGCCGACGAGATCGCCGCCCTGTTCGCGATCATCGACCTGGAGCAACAGAACCTCGAGGACGAGAACGGCTTCCTCACCCAGACTCGTCGCTTTCACAACAGCATCGCCGAGGGATCGGGAAACTTCATCTTCGCCGCGTTGTTCACCGCGCTGTCGGACATCCTCGACGGGTCGTCCGTCGGCGTCCAGTATCCCTCCCGGCAACGCGAACTGACCGTCGACATCCACACCTCGATCGCCACCGCGATCTCCGACCACGACCCCGACCGGGCCGAGGAGCTGATGAACACGCATATGACGGCGTTGACCACCTACACCGAGAAGCACTACGCCAAGGCGCTCGCGGCGCCAGTCAAGTGGAGGATGTGACGTGACGACACCGATCCGACCGGCCCCGTTCCCCGACGATGTGACCGAGGGGTTCTGGGAGAGCGTGCGCGCACGCAGGTTGAGCATCCAGCGGTGCGCCGCGTGCACACGCTTCAACCACGCACCAAGCCTGACCTGCCCGGCGTGCGGCAGCGAAGACCTCGGTTTCGAAGAAGTCTCCGGCTACGGCACCGTGCACAGTTTCACGGTGCTCGAACATCCGCCGGGCCCCGGCTTCGCCGAGCTGCTGCCGCTCGTCGTGGTGATCGTCGAACTCGTCGAGCAGCCGGGTCTGCTCCTCGTGGCGGACCTACTCGACGCCGAGCCGGCGCAGGCTCGGATCGGAGCAGCGGTGCAAGTGGACTTCGAAGAGATCTCCGAGGACTGCGTGCTCCCGCAGTTCCGACTGACGGAAGCGTGAGACGAAGATGTGGGAACTACGTGACAGGGTCGCCGTCGCGGGCGTCGGATACAGCGAGATGGGCCGACGACTGCCCCGCACACTGGCGTCGCTGACGGTCGAGGCGTGCGACCGCGCCCTCGACGACGCGGAACTGACTCGGGCCGACGTCGACGGCATCGCGACGTCGCCGTCGATGCCGCGGTACGGGGGCACGAAGGGCACGGGCGAGGGCATCGATGTCGTGACGCCGTACTACCTGCCTCAGGTGCTCGGCATCCGACCGCAGATCACCTGGACCGGATCGACCAACGGAATGGTCACCCAGAGCGTGATGGACGCTGCGATGGCAATCCGCTCCGGAGTCTGCAACTACGCGATCGTCTACCGGTCGCTGCACGTGCCGAAGGGCACGTACATCAACTACGACAGTTCAGTCGCGGCCGGCCCCGACCAGTTCCATGCGCCGTTCGGTTTCAGCATGCCGCCCGCCTGGGCCGCGACCGTCCTCCGCCGCTACCTCGATCTGCACGGACTCACCCGCGACGATCTCGCGCCGTTCATGGTCGCCAATCGCGCGAACGCCCAGCGGAACCCGAACGCGTACTGGCGCGGGACCACGCTCACCGCTGACGACTATCTGAACGCTCGGATGATCGCCGACCCGATGACGATCCTCGACTGCGATCTTCCGGTGGACGGTTCCGTCGCGCTCCTACTCACCTCGACCGAACGCGCCCGCGACCTGCGCCGGGCGCCCGCGCTGCTCACCGGCTTCGCCGCGGGAACCCACACTGCGCCGACGAGCGCCGTGATGACGCTGGAGGATCTCATCGAGGGCTCCGAGCAGATCGCCCGCACCCTCTGGCAGACGAGCGGGCTGGGTCCGGCCGACATCGACAACGCGCAGCTGTACGACGGCTTCAGCGTCTTCGTCCACACCTGGCTGGAGGGCATGGGCTTCGTAGGCCGTGGCGAGGCGGTCCCGTTCACCCGCGACGGACACACCGAATTGACCGGTCGACTCCCGGTCAACACGGGCGGCGGCGCGCTCGGCGAGGGTCGCCTGCACGGTATGACTCATCTCACCGAAGCCGTAATCCAGGTGACCGACCGAGGTGGCGACCGTCAGGTGCCGGGCGCGTCCCGATCACTGGTGACCGTGTCGAACGGTCTGGCGAAGTCGACTGCGTTCGTGTTCAGCCGCGACGACTGACGCCCGCTCCTGCGGAGCCTGACGAACAGACTCGCGACCCTCCTCGTCGGTGAGGAGGGTCGCGAGTTCGCTCTCAGCCGTTCCGCGGAGTCACGACTCGGCGAACCGCCCTTTGGCGAACGCCGCCGAGCCAGACGCGTGCGTGTACCCGGCGTCCGCGACGAGTTCGGTACCCGTGACGAACGCAGAGTCCGGGGAGGCGAGGAACGAGACCGCGCCCGCCACGTCGGAGGGCTGCCCGGGGCGGCCGACCAGCGGGATCGGAGCCATCGCTGCAGTCGCACCGTCGAGATCGGTCGGGTCGTCGGCGAGCACCGCGGCCGTCATCGGCGAGACGATCGCCCCCGGGACGAGCGAGTTCACGCGGATGCCGTAGTCGCGCGCCTCGGCGGCAACGGCGCGCACCAGGCCTGCCACACCAGCCTTGGTCGCACTGTAAATGTGGGGGCCGACCCCACCCACGATCCCGCCCGGGCTCGCAGTGACGATGATCGATCCGCGCCCGCGCGGACGCATCACGCGCACCGCGTGCTTGAGGCAGAGCACTGTGCCGCGCAGGTTCACCGCAATGGTGTGGTCGGCTGCAGCCATGTCGGTCCGCTCGATCGGCCCCAGGGCACCGAAGACGCCTGCGTTGGCGAAGAACACCTCGAGAGACTCGCCTGCGCGGTCCACGACCGCCGCGACGTCCGCTTCATCCGTCACGTCAGTGCGGACAAACTCCCCACCGAGGCGATCGGCGAGCGCCCGACCGGCGTCTTCCTGTAGGTCGGCTATCAGGACATGGAATCCGTCGGACGCCAACCGCTCGGCGCATGCGGCGCCGATACCGCTGGCTCCACCGGTGACAATCGCCGCTCGGTCACTCATAGACGGCCACCAGTCGCCCTTCCGCCTCGCCCCGGTGCAGCCGGTCGAGCGCTGCCGGAATGTCCTCGAACGTGATCGGTGAGATCAACGGATTCAACTCGCCCGCCGCGAACAGCTCGTACACCGCTGCGATGTCCTCGACCGAGCCGCTGCGCGACCCGATGAGTGTCACCTGCTTGAAGATCAGCGATCCGGTGGAGATCTCTGCGGACAGCTTGCCCATTCCGACCTGCACGACGGTGCCGAACTCGCGGACGGCCTCGATCGCTGCCGCGGTCGTCGTCCCGAAACCTGCGAAGTCGACGACGAGATCGAGCTTCTCGTCTGCGAAGTCGGTGATGTCGCCAGACACCGCCTGTGCGCCGATCTCGGTGGCGGCGCTCCACAGCGACTTCTTTTTCTCGGCGACGAAGACTGTGGCGCCGAGCACCACTGCGATCCGCGCCGCCATCTGGCCCAGCCCGCCGAAGCCGATGATGCCGACCTTGTCGCCGCTCGTGACACCGCCGCGGCGCACCAACGCCCGGTAGGCCGCCCGCCCGGCGTCCGTGCCCAGCGCGGCCTGCTCGAATCCGACCTCTGCGGGGACCCTCACCAGGTCCTCCGGCAACGCCGTGCATCGGAACGAGTAGCCGCCATCGCGCCCGAGCCCGGGGCGGGTCCGCCCCGCGGGGAAGACGCCTACTCGGTCACCGACCGCGAAACCCTCGACGTCGGGCCCCACTTCGATGATCACGCCCGCGAGCTCGTGCCCGAGTGTCAACGGGAACGGACCGATCCGCTCGGACCACTGCGGGTCGTGCAGGATGCCGACGTCGGTGTGGCACAAGCCGGCCGCTTTGATCTCGATCAACACCTCGTCGGCCGCGGGGCGCGGCTCCGGAAGGTCGCGGAGCTCCAGCGGAGTGCCCGCACGTTCGAACTGCCATGCCTTCATGTCCAGGTTTCCGTTCTCTAGGTTGGCCTCACACGTACGGGAGTCCGTAGTCGACGATGACGCACGGGCCGGCGACGGGATCGACTCCGCACCCGGTGACGGTCAGCGGTAGCACTATTTATGATAACGATTACTAGCTGTTTAGTGAATACCCAATTCCGCTTCGCGAGCGCGCAGTACACTCGCCCACGTGCCAGGCCGAACCGAGGAGATGTCGCGCCGCGTGATCGATTGGGCACGCAGCGGCGTCCCGGTACTGACCGGATTCGGCGATGGCCCCCCGCTGATCCCTCCCGGCCACGCCGCGACCGTCGCCGATCGACACGCCGCCCGGATCGCCGAGGCCACCGAGGGACGAGTTCGGCTCGCTGGCGCGCGACTGCTGTCCGAACGTGCGGCCTACACCGGGTTCACCCGGCACGGGATGACCTCGGCTGGTCGGCACTGCCGACTACTGCCCACGCTCGACGGCTGGGCCGCGGTCAGTTGCGCACGACCAGACGACCCGATTCTACTTGGCGCCCTGGCCTGCGCGGACGTCCGCGACGATCCGTGGCCCGCGGTCGCCGACTGGGTGCGCTCACACACCGGAGCCGAACTCGCCGAGCGCGCCGAGCTTCTCGGCGTCGCGGCTGGGCCGGTCGGGACAGTCGGCCCGGTCGAGACGGCGCAGTCGACCGCGCAGGCCGCGACCCTGCTGCCGAGGTCGGTCGCCGGACTGCGGGTGGTCGATTTCAGCGCACTGTGGGCGGGCCCGCTATGTGCCCATCTACTCTCTCTCGCGGGCGCTCGCGTCATCAAGGTCGAGACGCCCGGCCGCCCGGACGGCGCACGGCGCGGCGACAGCGAATTCTACCGACTCCTGCACGCCGGGCACGAATCGGTCGTCCTCGATCCCGACGACGACGCGCAGCGAGATGCGCTCGCCGCGCTCGTCGCCTCCGCCGACATCGTCATCGAGGCATCGCGGCCCAGGGCCCTTGCCAGGTGGGGACTCGACGCAGACCGGTTCGTCGCGGCGGGCGGCACCTGGGTTTCGATCACCGCACACGGCCGGGAGTCGAACCGGATCGGTTTCGGCGACGACATCGCCGCATGCGCCGGTCTAGTGGCGCGCGCCGACGACGGCACGCCGCTGTTCGTCGGCGACGCGATCGCCGATCCGCTGTCCGGACTCGCCGCGGCCGATCTCGCGATGTCGAGAGGCCCCGACGGTTCCGGACAACTGTGGGACGTCGACATGTCGTCGGTGGTCGCCACGACTCTCGATCCCGCGACGCAGACCGAACCCGCCGGCGACGCGCTCCTCACCGCGCCGCGCCGACGACCGAGCATCGACCAGGCACCCGTCAGCGGACGCGACACCGCGGCGGTGCTCGCCGAACTGGGAGTCGCCCGGTGAACCGTCTGGTGATCGCGAACGCCGACGTTGCGGGAGTCCGCACCGACGTCCACCTGCGCGCCGGCCGAATCGACGCCGTCGGGACCGGATACGCCCGGCCGTCGACGCCGACGCTGGACGCCGCTGGGTGCGCGGTGCTTCCCGGACTGCACGATCATCATCTCCACCTGCACGCGCTCGCCGCCCACTGGCGCTCGATCCGTTGCGGCCCCCCGCATGTGACGACGGCCATTGACCTGGCCGCGGCCCTCGCCTCGGCCCCCGGCGACGGGTGGATCCGCGGCGTCGGCTACGTCGAGACTGTCGCGGGCCATCTGGATGCCGACGCCCTCGACGAACTGTGCCGGAATCGTCCGACGCGCATCCAGCACCGCAGCGGAGCCATGTGGGTCCTCAATTCGACTGCCGCCCACCTGGTCGACCTGCAGAACGCCACCGAGCCCGGCGTCGAACGCGACGACAGCGGCCGGGCCACCGGTCGCGTCTGGCGCGCCGACACCTGGCTGCGGTCTCGTCTACCCGATCACGGCCCGCCTCCGCTGGACGAGGTCGGCATGCATCTCGCGGCGCACGGAATCACCGGGATCACCGATGCGACGCCAGATCTGGACGGTCGCACCTTCGCGGCACTGACCGATGCGGCAGCGACCGGCGCCCTCCCCCAACGCCTCCAGTTGCTCGGCGTGCCGCTGCACCGGTCCGGCGGCCGCAACGTCGCGACGGGGCCGTACAAAATCGTCATCGCCGACTCCGACCTGCCGGACATCGAGCAACTCGAGGACACGATTCAGCGAGCACACGCACTCGGTCGTCCGGTCGCGGTGCACTGCGTGAGTGTGGAGGCGTGCTGGCTGCTGGTGGCGGTGTTCCATGCGGTAGGCACCGTGCCCGGTGACCGTGTCGAGCACGGCGCGGTGATCCCTGACGAGGCGATCGGAACGTTCCACGACCTCGGCCTGACGGTGGTGACGCAGCCCGGGTTCCTCGCCGACCGCGGCGACGACTACTTGCGGCGCGTCGACCCGCACGATCTCGAGAGCCTCTACCGTTGTCGGAGTCTCCTCGCCGCGGGCATCGGGCTAGCACTCTCGAGCGACGCGCCGTACGGCCCGGTCGATCCGTGGCGGATCGTCGCGGCAGCGGTCGATCGCACCGCCCCCGACGGGCGAGTCGTCGGACAGTCGGAGACCCTGACGGCGGCGAGCGCCCTCGACCGCCTCCTGGCTCCGCTCGACGACCCGGGCGGGCCCGCCCGCACTATCGCGGTCGGCGCAGACGCCGATCTGATCGTTCTCGACCGACCGTGGGCGCAGATGCTCGACGACCCGGCAGCCGTGCGGGTGCGATACACCCTCGTCGGCAGCCGGGTCGTGTTTGAGCGATGAGCGGCGCAGCACCGCGTCATCGCGATCGGATCAGATGCCGACCAGATCGGCGAGCAGATCGCTGTGATGCTTGCTGTTACCGAACAGCGGCTCGGTGGCCTTCGCGCGCCGGAAGTACAGGTGCGGGTCGGCTTCCCAGGTGAACCCGATTCCACCGTGCACCTGAATGTTCTGCGATGCGCATAGGGTGAGGCACTCGGCAGCCTGCCCCTTGGCCATCACGGACACGCGACTGAACTCGTCGCTGTCCTGGTCGGCGCACATCGACGCGTACATGACCGTCGCCTGCAACGCGTCGATCGCGATCGCCATGTCCGCACACTTGTGCTTGATCGCCTGGAACGAGCCGATCGGCCGGTTGAACTGCACACGCTGCTTGGCATACTCCACGGCCATCTCCAGCGCTGCCTCCGCAGCACCGAGTGATTCGTTGGCGAGCAGCGTCCGAACCACGTCGACGACGTGCCGGATCGGCTCGGGCTCCGCGCCGAGCAATTGCGCGGGAGTGTTCGTGAACTCGACGGTCGCCACCGGACGCGTCAGATCCAGAGACGGCTGTGAAGTGACCTCGACGCCGTCGGCGTTAGCATCAACAGCGTACAGCGCCACCTGGTCCCCGGCCGGTGTCAGCGCCGGGACGACGAACAGGTCGGCGATGTGTCCGAAGGCCACATAATCGACCCGCCCGGTCAGGGACTGGGCCCCGGGGCCGTCGTCGACCGCGCGCACGCCTGCCACGTCCACCGAGGTGTCGTCGGGACCGCTCAGTGCGAGCGCACCGATCGCCGAGCCCTCGACGAGGCGCGGCAGCAGATCCTGCTTCTGTTGGTCAGTTCCGAGTCGAAGGATCGCCTCGATGGCTCCGGTCGTGGTGACCATCGGGACCGGGGTCAGCGCGCGCCCCAACTCCTGCGCGACCAGGCAGGTCTCGAGGAAAGTGAACCCGCCGCCACCGAACTGCTCGTCGATATGCAGCCCGGGAACGCCCATGTTCGATGCAAGCAGGTTCCACGTGTCGGCGTCGTAGTCGCCGGACTCGGCGAACTCGCGGACTCGACTCATCGGAGCACGCTCGGTCAACAGGCGGCGCAGCGACTTGCGGAACTCCTCCTGATCATCGTCGAATTCGAAATACATGCTGGTGTTTTCCGTTTCATCCAGGTCGCCGACACAGCAGCGAAGAGGTTCGAGGGCGTGGACGTTTCGAGTCAGGCGGGTTGACGACGCCCGATGTCCTGGAACGGCCCGCCGTCCAGGCGCGGTTCCTTGGGGAGCCCGAGGAGTTGTTCTCCGATGATGTTGCGCTGGATCTGCGAGCTGCCCCCGTAGATCGTCGCGGCGCGCGCATACAGTGCGATGTCCGTCCAGCACTTCGACGAGTTGTCCGTGCCCGGGTTCGGTGTCACGAGGATGCCGTCGTTGCCTGCGCCGCTCGGCGTGAGCGCTTCGAGGCCCAGGATCTCCATGCCGATCTCGGTGAGCCGCTGAAAGAACTCGCTCCAGATCACCTTCGAGAACGATCCGTCCACACCGTACGAGCCGCCGTTGAGCAGCTTGGTCAGGGCGCGGTAGCCGCGGAACCGCATGGTCTGCACGCGCGACCAGCACCAGGCCAGTTCCGCGCGGATCCGCGGATCATCAGTCAGTCCTCGCTCGCGTGCCAGCTCGATCAGGCGCTCGACCTCACGACCGAACCGCACCGCGTCGGTCGTCGCTCGCACGCCGCGTTCGAAACCGAGGAGGGTGTTCGCCGTCTTCCAGCCGCCGCCGACCTCGCCAAGGACGTGGGTGACGGGCGTGCGCGCATCGGTGAAGAACACCTCGCTGAACGCGACGTATCCCGCGGCGTTGAGGATCGGGCGGACCTCGACACCGGGCTGGTCCATCGGCACCAGGAGGAACGACAAACCCTTGTGCTTGGCGACCGTCGGATCGGTGCGGGCGATCACGAAGATCCAGTTCGCGCTGTGTCCCTGCGACGTCCAGGTCTTCTGACCGTTGATCACCCATTCGTCGCCGTCCCGGACGGCCCGCGTACGCATGCCAGCGAGATCGGAGCCGGCTTCGGGTTCGGAATATCCCTGACACCAGACGTGCTCTCCGGAGAGCACACGGGGCAGGAAGTACTCCTTCTGCTCGTCGGTGCCCAGGACACCGATCGTGTTGCCGAGCAGCTTGATGCCGAGGGTGTCGTTCTCAGTGCCGTCGGGCACACCGAGTCGCATGAGCTCCTCGTTGAGAACCACCTGCTCGATGCCCGACAGTCCGGCTCCGCCGACCTCTTTCGGCCACGAGACGGCGAGGAGCCCATTGTCGGATAGCACCTTGCGCCAGTTCTTGAGGAACACTTCCTGCTCGGCGAACGGCAAGGCACCGATGCCCTGCCAGTCGTCCGGAAGCTCCGATTCGAGCAACGTGCGTATCTGAACGCGGTACTCTTCGGCGGCCGCGGGATAGGTGATGTCCATGATTCTTACGATTCCTTTGCTGCAGCAGTGGGCAGCTTGCACACGGAGGCCATCAGCGAGGCGGCTTCGTCCGCGCTCCAGCCCAGTTCGTCGAGGATCTCAGCCGTATGCTGGCCGAGACGCGGGCTGCCGCCCTTGAACCGTCCGGGAGTGTCGGACAGGTGGATCACCATTCCGACCTCGCGCGACCAGCCGTACTCTTCGTGGTGGTGTTCGACGACGCGACCGGAGTCGGTGGCCCATTCCTCCCACAGCAGCTCCGGCATGGCCGGGTGATCGAGCGGGATTTCGGCGGGGACCGCGTTGCCGTCAAGGATCGCGAACGCGTCGTCGCTGGTGAGCTCCGCGAAGCGGGCGGTGAGCAGTTCCGCGAGGCTGTCCGCGTTCGTCCGGCGTAGGGCCGCGTCGGCGAACCGCGCGTCACTGGCCAGGCCAAGGAGGTTCAGAGCGTCGGCTAGGCGACAGAAGGCGGCGTCACCGAATACCGCGATCGCGATCCAACCATCGGAGGTCCGGTAGAGGCGGTACAGCGGAGAAAGCCCCATCTGTTCGGAGTCGAGCTGGTGGGCGGGCACCGCCGCACCGTCGAGTGTCGCCGAGTGCTCGCTGATCACGAACAGGCTCGAGTGCAGCTGCGGGCTCTCCACGTACTGCGCTTCGCCGGTGTTCAGCCGGTGGTGGAGCGCCAGCAGCACGGTGACGGCGCCAAGAAACCCGTTGTACAGGTCTTCGTTACCGATGACGCGACGGATCGGCGCGTTGCCCTCGCCCGCCCCCTCGAAGTTCAGTCCGACCAGTCCCGAGACCAGCGGAGCGAACGACTTGAGCGTCGACTTGGGGCCGGCCGAACCGAAGCCCGGGAGGTACGCATAGATCAGGTCGGGATTGACGGCCTTGAGCTGTTCGTATCCCAGACCGATCTTCTCGGCCTTTCCGGGACGGTAGTTCTGCATGACGACGTCGGCGTCCGCGACCAGGCGGTGGGCGATCGCCTGACCGTCCGCGGTGCGCAGGTCCAACGCGATGCTCCGCTTGCCTCGGTTGGCGCCCTCGAAGAGGTCGCCCAGAGGACGCATCTGGTCACCGACGAGAGGTTCGACCTTGACGACTTCGGCACCGAGATCCGACAGCAGCCGGGCCCCGAAGCCAGTCGCGAAGTACGAGCTGAAGTCGACGATCTTGACTCCCTGCAGCGGGGCCGCGATCTTCTCCGCGGCGGGTGCCGACGCCCACACAGCGGACCGTGAGATCTCGCCGAGACGCGCGTTGTGTTCGCCGACGAGCGGCGCAGGCTGCGGCACTGCGGGAGCAGACTTGTCAAAGCGGATCACCGGGCCGATCTGGCGCAGGGTTCCGTGCTCGGTATCCGGGATCTCGACGGCGACCTCAGCGAACTCGACCTGGTCATCGGAGAACGTCTCTTCAGGATGAAGAAGCGGCAGTGCCGCGATGTCGGCGGCGTGGAAGAGTTCGAGCCATTCGTGTCGCGGACGGGTCCGGAATGCCTGTGGCACCTGATTCCGGGCGATGTCGAGCTCGACCTCGTTGAGCGGAACAGCCATCTCGGGGCCGTCGATCAGCTGGGTCTGTTCGCCGAAACCGAGGAGATCCATCATCCGCCTGTACGATCCCGGGCCGCCGGTGTGCGGGATCAGCCACTTGCCGTCTGCGCATTGGAACGGGTCGGTGATCAGGCGCTTATTACCGAAGCCTGTCTGGGTCCCGCTGCGGGCCAGGTAGGAGATGTCTTTCTCGTTCCACCACCAGTTCATCGACGAGATCGCGAGCATCCCGTCGAGGAGAGAGGTGTCGACCTTCTGGCCTGCGCCGTTAATCTTGCGCGCGCGGAGGGCCGCCAGGATCCCGATGGTGGTGATGAAGGCGGTGCCGTACGACACCGTCGGGTGCCCCATGAAAATCGGGCCGTCGCGGTGTCCGACCTGTTCGGACATCTGACCGAGACGCGCGTTGAGCAGAGCCTCGTAACCGGGGCGCGACGTCAGAGGGCCGGTGTTGCCGTATCCGGTAACCGAGCAGTAGACGAGCTCGGGGAACTTCTGGTGCAGTCGTTCGTATCCCATGCCGAGTGATTCGGCCCGCCCGGTGCCGAACGATTCGACGAAGACGTCCGCACCTGCGAGAAGCTGTTCGGCGATTGCGCGCCCCTCCGCCGTGGCGAGGTCGGCTTCGACACTCCACTTTCCGCGGTCGGTGGTCTTGCGCAACGCCGACGGCACGTCACCGGTTCCGCCGGGTCGCTCGAGCTTGACGACTCGGGCGCCGTAGTCGGCCAGCATCATCGTTGAGACGGCAGCCGGCATACCCCAGCTCGCATCGACCACGACGAGCCCGTCCAAGGGACCAGCCATGTGAGCACTCCTTCTGTA
This sequence comes from Gordonia liuliyuniae, assembly GCF_021738805.1. Taxonomy (NCBI): domain Bacteria; kingdom Bacillati; phylum Actinomycetota; class Actinomycetes; order Mycobacteriales; family Gordoniaceae; genus Gordonia; species Gordonia liuliyuniae. The sequence goes on from NZ_JAKKOR010000007.1 coordinate 427,890, forward strand.
ATGCGGCGCTCGCTCCGACTCGTCGAAGCTTCGACGAGTCACGCGGCCCTGGGTCTTCTAGTGAGTTCGGGTCTTCTAGCGAGTTCGGGTCTACTAGCGAGCTCCGGGCCTCTGGTGAGCTTCGGATCTAGTCGGACGACGGGAGAGGCTTTGCGGTGAGCAGCTCCATCGGTGCACCGTGGCACGTGAAGCTCCCCTCCCCCTTCTTCACGCAGATGACCTGGGTCTCGCACTGTGCGCAGGTGTAGCGCTTGCCGATCTCGTTCATGGTTTCTCCTCGATGTCGTGACGTGTCAATGGCGTGGGACGCGTCAGCCGCCGACGAAGATGACCTCGAGGGCCACTCCGCAGCAGGCCAACGACGACCCGCCGGCCGTCGTCACGATCGCTTCGGACTTGCACTCGTTGCAGCGCAGTCGGCTTCCGTTGGTGGCTTCCGCGCCAGGGGTGGTGTCGGACATGTCCGCTCCTTCGCCGTAGGTGCGCCGAGTGATCGCATGTCATCTAGCTCTCATGCACCGGCGCGCGTATTATCTATGTTCACTATAATCATAGTCATGGATTATGGCAAGCGCTTTCGGCGGCCGAAAGCACTCGGACACGGCGCCGCCCGGAGGGAATGACCCACTCCGGGCGGCACCGTCCCAAGCGGGTCCTACTTGATCATGATCGCCTCGTCATAGGTGACCGCAGGCTCCGGCTCGAGAACACCCACCGAAGTGAGGGCGTCGACCGTCTTCTGGAACAGCGCCGGATCGACCGCCGCGTCGAGAACGTTGAAGTTCTTCCGGATCTCGGTCACCGCGTCGGCAGGAGTGCCGGCCCCGACTGCGTCGGTGATCAGCTTGTCGACGCCATCAGCGTTGGCCGGGTCGTTCATGTAGCCGTACGCCTTGGCCATCGCCGCGCAGAAGTCCGCGGCCGTCTTCGGGTTCTCCTCCACCCATGACTTGCGGCTCTGCCACACCGCGCCGAGCAACTGATAGTTGGGCAGTTCTTGGGAGAGCTCCACGAGCGGAACCGCGTTCCCCTCCGCAACGATCGTCTCGGCCGTCGGCGTCACGACCATCGCTGCGTCGACCTGGTCGGCGACCAACGCAGCCTGCGCCGTGCCGCCCGACCCGACGTTCACCAGGGTGTAGTCACCCTCCTGCAGCCCGACGCTCTCCAGAGTCTTCACCATCAGATTCGAGGTACCCGTGCCCGCCGCAGCCGGCATGCCCAGCGTCTTGCCGCGGAGCGACTTGAGGACGTCCGTGGCACTTGCGCCCTTCGCGACCGACGGCAACGACGACCCCTTCGGCGCGACGATCGAAGTCGGCACCTTACCGGAGGCGCCGCACGAGGTGGTGACATCCTGACCCTGCTGAACCGCGGCAAAGGCCTGGCTGGGCGACGAAGCCCCGTAGTCGGCAGCACCGCTGGCGAGCAGCTGGTTCAGGCCCATGCCCGACGGGGCCGGGCTGACTTCGACCGAGATGTTCGCACTCTTGAAGTACCCCTGCTGCTCCGCCGCCGCGATCGGGATGCCCCAGATGCCGCCTGGCGTTACCGACACCTTCACCTGCGCACCCGAGCCGTCCGCGGAATCGCCTTCGCCGCTGCCACAGGCGGCGAGCGACGCTGCCAACAGCAGCACTCCCGAAAGCCTAAGAATTCCTGCCCGCATGTCAAAACCTCCATGTAATGACCCCACCACCTAGTGGCGTCTACTTGTGATGGCAATCATAATCATGAAAATGAGGATTGTGATGGATTGGCGAAATCTTGTCGAGGCCGCACACCAGTCGGTGTCCGAGAGCCGCAGAGGCGACCGCGCGGCCTTCCTGCGTCAGTCCTGCCAGCGCAGGAGTCGGCGTTCGAACCTGCTCGAACCGACACTCGCCACGGTCGCCAGGGCTGCCAGGACGATCAGGACCGCAAACACATAGTTGATCTGGAACTCGCTGCTGTATCGAACGATGTCCTGGCCCAGGCCGTTCTTGGCGGCGATCATCTCACTCGCGATGACGCCCAGGATGGCGTAGGTGATGGCCAACCGCAGGCCGGCGAAGATCGTCGGAACAGCCGACGGCAGAATCACCTTCGTCATCAGCTGACGCTTGTTCAAGCCGACGACGCGGGCCATCGTCATCTGGTCGCGGTCGACACCCTTGACTGCCGAACGCGAGTTCTCTACGAGCAGGAAGAACACGATCGACACGCCCATCACGACCTTTGAGGTTCCGGTGAGGCCAAACCACGCGACGAACAGCGGCGCCAGCGCAATACGAGGAACTGCGTTGAGCGGCACCAAGAACGGACCGAAAACCCGATCCAGGAACGGGTTGGTGCCCAAGACACAGCCGATGAGCACGCCCGCCACCGAACCGATGACGAACGATTGGATAACTGCGATGAGGGTCGCCCCCATCGACGAGCGCATCTGCTCGGATGTCAGATAGTCGGTCAGTGCCGACCACACCTCGGAGGGTTTGCTCACGAAGAGCGGGTTGACCCACCCCTGGTTCGCCGCGACTTCCCACAGCACGAGGAAGCCGACGATGATGACGAGCTGGGTCGTCAGCACCAGCGACGTCCGCCGTGACGGGAGCAGACGCAACCGTTTGGTCATCGACGGCATCGCCGTTGGGGATTGGGCGGGGGTCGCCGCTTGGACAGAGGGGGTTTCGACGTGAGTGGTCATGGTCGCCTGTCTGGTATGGAGTGACGGGTTCACGCGGTGTCGGTCAGGGTGCGTCCGCACTCGATGCCACCGCGCCCTCGAGCTGCTCGAACAGTTCGTGCTGAATTTCGCGGAACCGTTCGGTGAAGATGATCTCGTCAACGAGGTGAGCACGCGGCCGAGGCAGATCGACGAGCAGATCGGTCGCTATACGTCCGGGACTCGGAAGCATGACGATGACCCGATCGGCCATCACGGTCGCCTCCTGCAGGTCATGGGTGACCAGAAAGACCGTGCGGCGGGTGCGCCCCTCGGCGTCGACATCCTTCTCCCAGATCTTGAGGAACTCGGCCTGCATGCGCAGCCGGGTCCGGGCATCGAGTGCGGCGAACGGCTCGTCCATCAGGAGCATCTCCGGATCGGAGACGAGCGTGCGCGCGATGGCCACCCGCTGGCGCATGCCCTGCGAGAGCTGTGCCGGGAACTGCTTCTCCTTGCCCGCGAGCCCGACCAAGGCCAGCATCTCGTCGGCGCGCTTCTTGCGCTCGGCAGCCGAGACCTTGCGCGCCTCGAGCGGGAGAGCGACGTTCTTGCGGGCGGTCCGCCACGGGAGGAGTGAGTCGCGGGCGAACATGTAGCCGAGATCGTAATTCGGCGAGCGCGGCGGTTTGTTCGACACGAGAACGGTGCCGTTGGTCGGTTCGGCGAGTCCAGCGGCCATGTTCAGCAGCGTCGTCTTGCCGCATCCGCTGGCGCCGACGATCGCGATGAACTGTCCCTCGGGAACCTCGAAGCTGACATCTTCGAGCGCGACGAAGCGCTCGACTCCGCCGGACCCTCCGTACACCTGGGAGATGTGTTCGAAGCTCAACGCCGGATCTGCGGTGACCTGGGTGTTCGTCATCTCGAATCTCCTCAACTCTGCGCGGTGACGGCCTGGGCGTACGTGACCGCAGGCTGCGGCTTGAGCACACCGATGGAAGTGAGCACGTCGATGGTCTTGGTCATCTCCGCTTCAGGGACGTCGGCGGTCATCACCGAGAAGTTCTCGCGGATCGCCGTCACCGCGCTCGGTGCGGTCTTGGCACCCACTCCGTCCAGAACGAACTGATCGACAGACTTCGCGTTGGCCGGGTTCTGCAAGTACTCGTAGGCCTTCCCCATCGCTGCACAGAACGCCTCGGTCGCCTTGGGGTTGTCCTTCACCCACGACGCTCGGCTCTGCCAGACTCCGCCGATCAACTGGTAGTTGGGGACGTCGTCAGACAGCTCGGCGAGCTGCACGGCAGTGCCGTCGCCGACCACGGTCTCGCCGGTCGGCGTCGCGGCCATCGCCGCGTCGACCTGCTTGGATACCAGCGCGGCCTGGGCCGTGGTGCCCGAGCCGATGTTGACCAGTGTGTAGTCGCCTTCTTTCAGGCCGACACTGGCGAGGGTCTGCGCCATCAGGTTTGCGGTGCCGGTGCCCGCCGCGGCAGGCATGCCCAGCGTCTTGCCCTTCAGCGAGCGAAGGACGTCGAGGCTGGTAGCCCCTTTCGCGGCACTCGGCAGCGTGCTGCCCGCCGGGGCGACGATCGCGGTCGGGGTTCGGTGGTTGCCGCCGCAGGAGATGGTGGCATCCTGCCCCTGCTGAATCGCGGCGAGCGCCTGACTCGGCGACGACGGACCGAAGTCCTCGACGCCACTAGCCAGGAGCTGGTTGTGACCCATCCCGGACGGCGAGGCCTGGACGGTCACGTCGATCGCCGCGTCCTTGAAGTAGCCGTTCTTCTCAGCGACGGCGATCGGAATCCCCCAGATGGTGCCCGGCGTGACGGAGACTTTCGCCGTCGACGATCCGTCGGCGGAGTCGCCCGTCGCATCGTCGCCACCACCGCACGCGGCGAGCGACGCCGCCAACAGCAGCGCGACCCCCGACATTGTCATCAATCGAGCCCGCATAGATCTTCCTCCGGAATTCCGTGATGCCAGTCACTGCATCAATCTGAGTATGAACCTAATCATACGCATAGAATTAGGGCTGTCAATAGATCTAAACGGTCCAGGTCAATGACGAAATATCGGGGGATGCGCTGGGGGTCGATCACTCCTCCAGAGCGGCCAGTTCCTCTGCGAACTTGGCCCGCGCCTGCTCCTGGAGTGCCGGCAGATGATACGTGGGGAACAAGCCGTCGGTCGCCTCGGCGCCGCGAAGCAGCTGCCTGGCCAGGCTCACCTTGTGAATCTCGGTCGCGCCGTCGGCAAGACCCATGTGGTACGACTCCAGCAGCCACTTGCCCAGCGGTAGTTCCTTGGAGACACCGAGGGATCCGTGCAGCTGGACCGCACGCGAGGTGACATCGAGCAACACCTTCGGCATCGCCGCCTTGACCGCCGCGATGTCCTTGATGACCTTTCGGTAATCGTTCTCCTCATCGATCCGCCACGCCGTCCGCAGCACGAGCAACCGGAACTGCTCGATCTGCAGCCACGAGTCGGCGATCATCTCCTGCACCATCTGCTGATCACCGAGACGCTTTCCGCGGGTGGTCCGCGACACGGCGCGCTCGAGCATCATGTCGAGCGATCGTCGCACCAGACCGACCGTCCGCATCGCGTGATGAATGCGTCCGCCGCCGAGTCGGGTCTGCGCAACCTCGAATCCCTGGCCGACGCCGCCCAGGATGTGATCGGCAGGGACACGTACATCTGTCCATCGGGTGTAGGCATGAGTGCCGACCTCGTAGTCGTGGCCCCAGACACCGGTGTTGCGGACGATCTCGACGCCTGGTGTCTCCGCCGGGACGATGAACTGCGACAGACGTCGGTGCGGCTCCGCCTCCGGGTCGGTGACCGCCATGATGATGTAGAACGACGCGAAGCGTGCGTTCGACCCGAACCACTTCTCGCCGTTGATGACCCATTCGTCGCCGTCAAGCACCGCGGTGGTCTCGAACTCCACCGGATTGGATCCGCCCTGCGGTTCGGTCATCGCGTAGCAGGACACGATCTCGTTATCGATGAGCGGCTTGAGGTAGCGATCCTTGAGCTCCGGCGTGCCGTAGTGCGCGAGGATCTCGGTGTTGCCCGAGTCCGGTGCCTGCGCACCGAAGACAATGGGCCCCGAGTGAGTGCGCCCGACGATCTCGTTGAGCAGCGCCAGCTTGAGCTGCCCGAACCCTTGGCCGCCGAGCTCCGGGCCGAGATGGGTCGCCCACAGGCCCTTCTCCCGAACCTTGTCCTGCAGCGGCGGAATCAGCTTCTGTCGCAACGGGTCCTTCATGTCCCACGCGTGGGTGACGACCTGGTCGATCGGTTCGACCTCGTTGGTGACGAACTCGTCGGCCCACTCCAGGACCTTCTGGTACTCGGCGTCTGTTTCGAATCCCCAGCTCATATCGTGGTTCCTCATCGTGTGTAGGGGTGGATTGTCGGCGGTCGATCGGTGTTCAGCGCATGGCTGTGCGGCCACCGTCGACGGGAATGATCGCCCCGGTGGTGTAGCCGGCACCGGGACCGGCGAGGTACAGCGCGGCACCGACGATCTCAACCGGATCGCCTGCCCGCCCAAGGGGGAGGACTTTCATTTTCTCGGCGACCACGTCCATATCCCACGCTTTGCTGATATCGGTGAGAAACGGTCCGGCCATGATGGCGTTGACACGTACCGTCGGCCCGTATGCCTGGGCGAAGCCCTTGGTCAGAATGTTGAGCCCGGCTTTGGCCGCGCCGTAGGGAAGGTCGCCGGGCGTCGGACGCTCCGATGCGATGGAACTGATATTGATGATCGAGCCGCCGCCCGCCTCGACCATGCGCGGCGCGATCAACGTCGTCAGCCGGAAGGCTCCCTTGAGATTGACGTCGAAGACCTTGTCGAACAACGCTTCGCTGATGTCCTCGAGGTTCTCGTACAGTGGCGACATTCCGGCGTTGTTGACCAGGATGTCGACCTTGCCGAACTCCTCGTACACTCGCGCGACGACATCGTCCTGGGCATCCCAGTCTCCGACGTGGCACGCCAGCGGCAGTGCCCGCCGACCGGTGGCGGCAGTGACCTCCTCGGCGAGCTTCTCGCACCCGTCGAGCTTGCGGCTCGCGATGACCGTGTCGGCGCCCGCGTGAGCGAAGGCGAGGACCATTTCGCGGCCGAGCCCTCGGCTGCCGCCGGTGACGAGGGCGACCTTGCCCTCGAGTGGAAGACCTGAAGTCGTCATCGGTGTATCTCCTTGATCGTCGAACTCGTGCTCGGCTGTCGGGGCCGGCGGGTGCCGGTGTGGTCCGGTCACAGGCAGTCTCCCGCCGACAGCGGGACGATTGCCTTACCGGTCGCGCGGCCGTCGAGCATGCCGAGGAAGGCGTCCCAGGCACCGGCGACACCGCCGTCGAAAGCAGTGTGCACCCCTCTGATCCGACCTGTGCGCACCCATCCGGACATCTGCTGCTCGAACTCGTCGCGGGCGGCGAGGTGGTCGCGGAGCAGGAAGCCCTCCATCCGAGCCCGGCGCCAGACGAGCTTGATGAGATTGCTCGGACCGGGTAGCGGGGTGGCGGAATTGTAGATGCTGATCATCCCGCACAACGCGATGCGAGCGTGATCGTTGAGCACGCGGATCGCGGCCTCCAGGTGTTCGCCGCCGACGTTGTCGAAGTACACGTCGATGCCGCCGGCCCCGATCTCGGCGAGTGCCGAGCGGAGCAGCCGCCCGACCTCACCGCCGTGATAGTCGAACGCCGCGTCAGCCCCGAGGTCTCGGGCGAGCTCCACCTTCTCCGGCGAACCGGCACTGGCGATCACCGTGGCACCCCGCAGCTTCGCGAACTGGACCGCGGTGGAGCCGACCGCTCCGGCCGCCGACGACACGAACACCACATCGCCGGCACGCACCTGGGCGATCCGGTCGAGCCCCACCCAGGCGGTCATTCCGGGGATCCCCAACACGCCGAGGTACGCGGCCGGGTCGATCCGGTCGTCGCCGAGCACACGGCACTCGCTGACCGGGACCGACGAGTACTCACGCCACCCGTAGTCGTGCAGCACCAACGTGCCGACCGGCACCGTGGAATCGGCGGACTCGATCACCCGGCCGACGGTCGGGGCGCGCAGCGGCTCGCCGATCGGGTACGGCTCGGCGTACGTCGACTCGCCACCCATCCGGCCGCGCATGTACGGCTCAACCGACATCACCAGGTTCCGCACTCGTACTGCGCCGTCGGCGAGGTCGGCGGTCCTGCTCGCAACCAGTTCAACGTCGGAGTTCTGTGGGCGCCCGTGCGGACGCGAGCGCAGAACCCATTCACGTCCGTCGTGGGGCCCGGTCATCAGCGCGGTGCCATCCGGATCGCACCGTCCAGGCGGATCACCTCGCCGTTGAGCATCGGATTTGCGACGATGTGCGATGCCAGCGAACCGAATTCCGTCGGGTTACCGAGACGGCTGGGATGCGGAGTCTGAGCCCCGAGCGAGGCCTTGGCCTCCTCGTTCAACCCGGCCAGGAGCGGAGTGTCGAACAATCCGGGCGCGATGGACACGACGCGGATCGCCTGCGAGGCGAGGTCGCGGGCCAGCGGAAGGGTCATTCCGGCAACCCCTGCCTTCGACGCGGCGTACGCGGCCTGTCCGATCTGCCCCTCGAACGCCGCCACCGATGCAGTGGTGACGATGACGCCGCGTTCCTCGCCGTCGACCTGCAACCGCGTCATCCGCTCAGCGGCCAGTCGGACGACATTGAAGGTGCCGATGAGGTTGATCGTGACGACTCGAGTGAACACGTCCAGCGGGAAGACGCCCTTCTTTCCGACTACACGCAGCGATCGTCCGGTGCCTGCGCAACTGACGACTGCGCGCAGTTCGCCGAGTTCCTCGGCCAAGTCGAGCGCCGCCACGACCGCGTTCTCATCGGTGATGTCGCCTGGGGCGAACCGAACGTTCTCGCCCAACTCCGCGGCCACCTCCGCCCCCTTCGACGTCGGCAGGTCCAGGAGCACCACTTTGGCGCCCTCGTCCAGCAATGTCCGAGCAGTCGCCAGCCCCAAGCCGGAGGCACCTCCGGTGATCAGCGCGACCTTCCCGTTGACGTTCACGTGTTTCGCCCTTCTCGGCTGTCGCCGAATGTCGTTGTCGCGCGGCGTTCACCGACGACTCTGTGGTGTCAGATGCGTTCGATGAGAAGTGCGTTGGCCATGCCCCCGTGCTCGCACATGGTCTGCAGGCCGTACCGCCCGTCGGTGCGCTCGAGCTCGCCGACCATGGTCGCGAGCAGACGCACGCCGGATGCGCCGATCGCGTGTCCGAGGGAGATCGCTCCGCCGGCCGGGTTCAACCGACTCGGGTCGGCGTCGAACGCTCGAGCCCATGCCAGAGGCACCGACGCGAACGCTTCGTTCACCTCGTAGACGTCCACTGCGTCGATCGTCAGCCCAGTGCGATCTAGGAGCTTGCGGGTCGCGGGGATCGGTGCGGTCAGCATGATCACCGGGTCGTCGCCTGCGACGGTGAAGTCGACGACACGGGCGCGCGGAGTGAGGCCGAGTGCGATCGCCTTCTCCTCCGACATGATCAGCGTGGCGGCCGCCGCATCGGTGAGCGGGGACGAGTTGCCCGGCGTGATCATCCAGCCCAGGTCGGGGAACCGCGCCTCCGACTCCGCCGAGTAGAACGACGGCCGCAGACCCCCCAACCCCTCGGTGGTGGTGCCCGCGCGGATGGTTTCGTCGACGGTGTGCAGACCGTCCGGTGTCGTGACCGGAACTATCTCCCGGTCGAAGTGTCCCGCTGCGGCACTGGCGGCGGCGCGGCCGTGCGATTGCGCTGCGTACGCGTCGACGTCGTCGCGGGTCAGGCCATATTTGCGGGCGACGAGTTCGGCGGCTACGCCCTGGCTGATCCAGCCCTCCGGGTAGCGCTGCGCCAACCCGGTGCCGACCAGGTCGTGGCCCATCGACGCGGTGCCCATCGGTACGCGGCTCATCGACTCCACGCCGCACGCGATCACGACGTCGTACGCGCCGGCGACGACGCCCTGCGCCGCGAACTGGACGGCCTGCTGGCTCGAGCCGCATGCCCGCGTCACCGTGGTGGCGGGCGTGGACTCGGGCAGACCCGCGGCCAGCGACGCCGCGCGGGTGATGTTGCCCGCCTGCTCGGACGCTTGGCTGACGCATCCGCCGACCACGTCGTCGACCAGGACCGGATCGATCTCATTGCGCTCCATCAACGAGCGCAGCACGTCGGCCAACAGGTCGATGGGATGGACGCCGGAGAGTGCTCCCCCCGGCTTCCCTCGGCCCGACGCCGAGCGGACGACGTCGACGATCACCGCGTTACGCATGAATACTCCTCGATATAGATAAGTGGTGGGCCGAACCGGCCCGATCAGTCGGCGACCTGGGCGACCAGGTCGCGGCGGACCAATTTGCCGGTGGCGGTTCGCGGCAGTTCCTCGACGAACACGACGTCGTCCGGGGTCCGCGACCCGCGCAGGCGCTCGCGGCACCACGATCGGACCTCGTCGGCACTCGCGTGAGACGCCCCGGTCGGCACGATCACCGCGCAGATCCGTTCACCCCACTCGTCGTCGGGCACGCCGATCACTGCCAGGTCGCGGACGTCGACGTGATGGGCCAGCACGTCTTCGATCTCGGCGGGTGCGATGTTCTCGCCGCCGCGAATGATCGTGTCATCCGCGCGGCCGCCGATGTAAAGGAAGCCGTCCTCGATGCGCGCCTGGTCCCGAGTGGGGAACCAACCGTCCGCGTCGAGCGCCGAACCCTTGCCCATGTACTCGCCGCTGACCTGTCCACCGCGCACCCACAACAGGCCGGTCTCGCCGGCCGCGAGCACCGCGTCTTCCTCGTCGCGGATCTGCGCCTCGATGCCCGGGACGATGCGCCCGACCGATGAGAGCCTTCCCTTCCGGTCCGGGTCGGCCAGAGCCTCGCGGTGGTCGTCAGGGCCGAGCACTGCGATGGTCGAACTGGTCTCGGTGAGCCCGTAAGCGTTGACGAATCCGGTGTCGGGGAAGGCGACGAGCGCACGCTCGAGGACCGGTTGCGGCATCCGAGCGCCGCCGTACGCAAGGGTACCCAGCCGCGGCGAGTCGCCGCTGCGGCCGTCGAGGTGATCGACGACCCTCGCGAGCATGGTCGGGACGACCATCGCCGAGGTGATCTCCTCGCCCCGGATCAGGTCGAGCCATCCCTGCGGCGTGAAGTCTGGGAGGTACGCCATCCGGCGGCCGGCGTAGACGTTACTGAGCACCGCGCCCATGCCCGCGATGTGGTACGGCGGGGTGCTGACCAGTGTCGCCTCGTCGTCGGCGGCTGATGCGAACTCGACGGTGTTCAACAGGTACGAGAGCAGGTGCTGGTGGCGAAGGAGAACGCCCTTCGGTGCCGACGTGGTGCCGCTGGTGAACAGCACGACGGCCGTCGATCGGTCGTCGGCCGTATCGGTCACGGTCGGCCCCTCCGACGACGCCAGCTCGAGGAACTCGGCGCTGGTGAGAACGACGTCCGCGGCCGTGTCCAGATTGTCTCGGTAAGCGCTGTCGGCGACGATCACCGGCTTGTCGAGTTGTCCGATGAGATCCCGCAGTTGGTCGGCCGGGAGCCGGTAGTTTAATGGAGCGATCGGGATGCCCGCACGCGCGGACGAGAAGGTCAGAACCGGCAGGATCGGACCGTTGACACCCACGAACACGACGTGCGCGGCTTCGTGTTCCCGCAGAATCGCAGCGCCACGGCAGGCCGCGTCGTTGAGCTGCTCGTAGGTCATACCCGAGCCGCGACGGCCCAGTGCCTGCCGTTCGGGATGGACAGACACAGCCATGTCCAGGACCATTTCGATACCCATTGCACCACCTGACGAAGACGTTTGAATGACGAAGTGCGCCCGACACCGACCTGCTCAGGCGGGCTTCCGGGGCGACCTGCGAGAAACGATAACAATTATGCGCCGCAATTTCGAGTATTCATGATTATCGTTCGCCTGGATATGTTAGCTTCGATGTACGAGATGACCTGAATCACGCGCGGTACGCCGCCGTGACACGCCCCGGCGGTGGGCAAGACTAGTACCGAGAGACGAGGTTGACCGATGAGCGAGCCAGAACCGCTGGACGTCGCGACACTGACCGAGTGGTTGGACCAGAAGAACGTCGGCTCCGGCCCGATCGAGAACGTCACGCGGCTGGCCGGTGGAACCCAGAACATTCTCGTTCGCTTCTCCCGCTCCGGCAAGGACTACGTGTTCCGCCGTCCGCCGCTGCATAAGCGCAGCAACAGCGACGAGACGATGAGGCGCGAGGCGCGCCTGCTCGCGGCCCTCACCGGAAGCGATGTGCCGCACCCCCGACTCGTCGCGTCGTGCGACGACCTCGACGTGTTCGGATACGTGTTCTTCGTGATGGAGGCCGTCGACGGATTCACCGCCACCACCGAGGTCCCCGAACCGGTCGCCGCCTCCCCCGAGATGCAGCATGCGATGGGATTGTCGATCGTCGACGGCGCCGCGCTGCTCTCCCACGTAGATCCGGCGCTCGTCGGCGCCGAGCAGGTCGCCCGTGCCGACGGATGGCTCGACCGCCAGGTCGGCCGCTGGCGACGACAACTCGATTCGTACCACGATCTCGAGGGCTGGCCCGGCCCCCAACTCGACGGTGTCGACGAGATCGGCCGGTGGCTCGACGAGAACCGGCCCACAGCGTGGACCAAGGGCATCATTCACGGCGACTACCACTTCGGCAACGTTATGTTCCGCCGCGATCGGCCACAGGTCGCAGCGATCGTCGACTGGGAACTCGGCACTGTCGGCGATCCGCTTCTCGACCTGGGACACCTGCTCGCAAGTTGGCCCAACCCCGACGAGTCACGCACGGTCGGTCTCGCCCGCCAGCTCGACGGTCTACCCCCGCGCGCGGAACTGATCGCGCGCTACGGCCAGGTGAGCGGCCGCGACATGACCGACTTCGACTGGTACCAAGTGCTCGCCTGCTACCGGCTCGGCATCATCCTCGAAGGCACGCACGCACGCGCATGCGCGGGCAAGGCCGACCTCGAGCTGGGTCGCCACTTTCACGGCGTCTCTCAGTCGCTTCTCGACCAGGCGCTGCGTCTCACGCATGCGCCTCACCAAACCCGCTGATCGGAAAGACCCTCCCATGACTGACCTCTCAGGCGACCCCACCACGCCCGTCGATTACAAGTACCTGCGTTACGAGACCTACGACGAGGGCACGATCGCGCGCATCGTGCTGAATCGTCCGCGCTATCGCAACGCCCAGAACCGCGGTCTGCTGGTCGAGCTCACCGAGGCGTTCCTTCGCGCCGAGGGCGACGACACCGTGCGCGTGGTGGTCCTCGCCGGCGAGGGCCCGGCGTTCTCGTCCGGGCACGATCTGGGCAGTTCCGAGTACCGCGCCGAACGTGATCCCGGGCCCGATCAGCACTGGTCGTACACCTGCACCGGTGCCACACACGACGCCGTCGAGTCCCGGTACCACCAGGAGTGGCACTACTTCTACGAGAACACGAAGCGCTGGCGCAATCTGCGCAAGATCACCGTCGCCGAGGTCCACGGCAACGTGTTCGCCGCGGCGCTAATGCTCACGTGGGCGTGCGATCTGATCGTCGCAGCCGAGGGGACTCAGTTCGCCGATGTGGTCGCGACCCGCCTCGGCATGTGCGGTGTCGAGTACTTCGGGCACCCGTGGGAGTTCGGCCCTCGGAAGGCGAAGGAGCTGTTGCTGACCGGTGACTGCCTCGACGCCGAGGACGCACGCGCTCTGGGGATGGTCAGCAAGATCTTCCCGGCCGACGAACTGCACGAGAGCACCCTGGAGTTCGCTCGGCGGATCGCCAAGGTGCCGAGCATGGCTGCGCTGCTCGTGAAGGACTCTGTGAATCAGAGCCAGGACGCGATGGGCTTCTCCACCGCGCTCGATGCCTGCTTCACCATCCACCAGCTCAGTCACGCCCAGTGGACCTACCGGTCCGGCGGCGAGAGCCCCGTCGGCCGCCCCGAAGACGGGCTCCCCGACTGGAAGAACGCGCCGCCGATCGAGCGAGCAGACCCCTACCGCCCTTGACCCCGACTGTCCCGACCGGCCCGCCCCCAGCGGGACGAATCGCGCGTTCGCGCGCGGTCACCTTCCCGCACTCCGCGCCGTGGGACTCTATAGTCCTTCTCAGGTAACGATAGTCATGATTTGATTGGCGAATGGACCGCGACGGAACAGGGGTGCGGCCGGGTATGGAGGGTTACGGGTGATGGCACGATCGGAGTTGCGTCCGCAGAAGACGGCGATGCTGGTGGCGCAGCGAATCGTGGAGGGGATCAACGAGCGAGGTAACCAGATCGGCGACCGGCTGCCGCCGGAGCGGGTGATGTTGGAGGAGTACGGCGTCGGCCGCGGCACTCTTCGCGAGTCCCTGCGCTTCCTCGAGTTGCAGGGCGTGATCTCTCTCAAGCCTGGTCCCGGTGGCGGGCCGATCGTCCGTCAGCCCGACGGCGAAGCCCTGTCGACGGCCATCACACTGCTCCTGCAGTTCGAGAATGCTCCGTTCCGGACCGTCGTCGAGGCACGAACGGCGCTCGAACCGATGATGGCGCGGCTGGCCGCGGAACGGATCAGCGATGAGCAGATCGCCGAACTGAAGCACTCGGTGGATCACATGCGTGCCAACCTCGACGACACGACGATCTTCGTCGAGATGAGCCGGGTGTTTCACGACACGGTCGCGCGCGGCTCCGGTAACGCGATCTTCGGATATCTCATCCACGCACTGCTGGACCTCATCGACGGCTCGGCCGTTGGCATGGAGTACTCGCGACGTAGTCGGGCCGCGACGTGCGACATCCACGAGAAGATCTACCTCGCGGTGGCCGACCGCGACCCGGTAAGTGCGTTGGCGGCCATGCAGGAGCACATCGACGCGATCTGGCGCTATGAAGAGAAGCACTACCCCGAAGTCCTCGACACCCCGATCGCGTGGGGCACCGTCGGCTGACACCGACCGACCCCGAGACGTCCGCGCCCTGAATAGGCTACCTACAAGGGGCAGCGGAGGACTGGTGACGGGATGAACGATGAATGGTTGCGGCAGGCGCGAACGTCGGAGACCCGTGTGCGCATCCGACGCTGGTCCCACCGCGCTGACTTCTACTTCTGGGTCGGACTGCTCGCGGGGGTGGGAGGCATCGCGTACGTGGTCTGGAGTGTGGTCACCCAGCGCGTCGGTGGCCCAGCTTTCTGGGGTGTGATCGCAGGGGCGGTGGTACTCGTCCTTCTCTGCGTGGGCTTCGGCTCACATGCGAGCGGCCAGCTCGCCGAAGCACGCTATGCCGACGGGCATCTGACTGCCGGCTGGGTCACCAAGGTGATCGAGCACACCGGCGGAGAGGGCCCGGACACGTACGACCTCGAGGTGGAGGCCGAGTTGCCGGGCGCGGTCACCATTCGCCGTGAGATCAGAGGGTTCTACGGCTCGCTCTCGGTCGGGGACAGGATCGAATTCCGCCACAACACGGTCGAGCCCGACGACGTCGACGACGTGCTCTACGAACGAGCGGTCCGATCAGCCCAAGGGACACACACCGGAATTGCACGTCCGTCCCGTCAGAGCTTCGCCGACGCCCGTGTGTCCATCGGGACGGTCGACGACGTCGTCAGCTACCCGGCGCACCCCGACGACGCCCTGCCCGCCGACTACCTGCTCGCAGTCAGCGTCGCAAACTCGAAGGCGGGGACCGTCCGTCGCCGGGTGTACGTGAGTGAGAGTCAGCTGCGCTCGACAGGCCCGAGGTTCGGGCGGACGATCTACCTGCGCCACAACACTGTCGATCCCGATGAACTCGACGACGCATTCTTCGATGGATGGGCGGACTAGACGAAAGTCTCGAAGTGCGATGCGCTGAGCAGCGACCTCCAGGGTCACCGTCACGATCGCGAGGGTATACTATTGCTCCAGTTCGACCTTCAGGCCGTCGAGCGTCCGCCGGATGTTTCCCCGCTGGAACTCCGCGAAACCGGGCTTTCGGGTGGCGACCCGGTCGAACACCGCCGCCACAGCATCGGGCCAGCCTCGGTCGTCAGTCCAGGTCTCAGTGACCCGACACCCTTCTGCAACCGGCTCAAAGGTGTACGCCCACGACGCGACCGGGACCTTGAGAAACGGCCTGCGGAATCCGTACTCGCGCACTCGAAACGCGAACCGTCGACCAGGGTCGGCCGCGGTCACTTCGCACCCCGTTCGCCAACGGACTCCGCTCCGCGCATTCGACCCGACGAACTTCATGCCGACGTAGGCCTGGCCCGTGTGCTCGTCGCCCGCAGACTCCTCGATCACGGCGCCGGTATTCTCGGGACTCCACCGGGGCATTTGCGTGACGTCGCTGACGTGCTCGTACGCGGTCAACGGATCGACGGCGATGATGACGTCGTCGGACACTTCCTTGATGCGGGCCATGCTGACACGATACGTCTCGCGTATGCGTCGAGGCCGAGCCTCGACGCATACGGGCCGCGCAGTTGCCGGAACGCCTACTTCCCCGCTGGCCATTCCAACAGCCTCCCCGCTACTTGCACCGGGATCGCTACTTCGAATTTCGTCCCTGCGACACGACGCCGCGTCCGAGTCGGCGAGGATTGGTGATGCGTCACATGCGGAGGTGGTCTGCGGCCGCTACCTGCCGCATGTGGGAGAACGATACCTCGAGGTAGCTGCTCAGCGGGCGTGTGGCCGCTTCGTCGGCAACCCACTCCGCTGCAGCAGCTTGAAATGCCACGAGTGCCATTCCTGCAGCGAGTTCGCCTGTCACCGGGTCGACCCCTCGTTTTCTCAGTGCCTTCACGGCGGCCGTCACGAGCATTTGTTGCTTACTGAGTCCGCGTTCTCGCAGGGGATGCTCAGCGTTGACGATCGCCCGCCATTGCCGCATCCAGTCACGGCGCTGCTCGAATCCTTCGTCCGCGACCGCTTTCAGTGCGTGCTCAAGTGTGCCGAGCGCAGCAAGTTCGGACGGGGCAGTATCGATCAGGTCGGCAAACGTAGTTGCAAGTCCCTCCTCGCCGGCGAACAGCACCTCACGCTTGTCCGGGAAGTGCCGGAAGAAGGTGCGGGTCGTCACTCCTGCGCGAACCGCGATCTGCGGCACTGTCGTTTCCGTGAAGCCCTGCTGCGCGAACAACTCGATCGCCGCGCGCTGCAAGCGTCCACTGGCATCCGCTTCCCATCTCGCCATGCCTTTCAACCTAACCGATGACATGAGATGTCATCACATGTACCGTGATGACACGGGATGTCATCACAATATAAGGAGCAGCATGCCGAACGAAGTCTGGATACTCGGCGCTACCGGCAGGACGGGCGAGGCGATAGGCGAACAGTTGACTGCGCGCGGCGCAACGCCGGTGCTCGTGGGACGCAACCGCGAGAAGTTGGAGGCGCTGTCGGCGCCTGCCGGCTCACGAGTAGTCGTTGCCGAGTCCCCCGCCGACATGGCCGCGGCGATTCGCCGAGAGGAGCCTGCTGTTGTGGTCAACACCGTGGGCCCGTTCAGGCAGACCGCTGGCGAACTGACGAAAGCCGCCGCCGAATCGGGAGGGCATTACATCGACCTAGCGAACGACCTAGCGACCATCCTGGGCCACCGCGAACGCGATGACGCCGCACGACGATCGGGACAGACCATCGTCACCGGGGCCGGTTTTGGCGTTACGGCGACCGAGAGCCTTCTCACATGGTTGACCGCCGGCCTCCCGCCCGCTAGCAAGGCTCGAATCGACATGATCCCGGCGGCTTCTTCAGCAGCAGGTCGCGTGGGTGACGCGATCGCCGGATCTCTCCTCGACGGAATCCCCGGCACACCGGGAGGCGGCCGGTACGAGTCTCGCGTCATCGCTGATGCGAGACTCGCCTCTGCTCCACTGTTCGGCAGGCCGACCTCGCTCGTGACACCCGACGGCGACACCGTGACAACGGCACTAGCACCTCTAGCCGAGTTGCTTGCCGCACAGCGTGCGAGCGGCGCTCCCGCCATCGAATCAGCCTCGAGTGAATCGCCTACCGGCGTTGCGAGCATGGCGATACGTGCGGTGCTGCCGTGGATGCACCTCGGACCGCTTCGACGCTCCGCAGTTCACCTCCTATCAGCGGTTAAGACCCCCGAACGCGCTGCCTCTCGGCGGCACTCGTGGGCGCATGCGCGCGCGGAATGGGCAAACGGCACGGTTCGGGAAGGCTGGCTGCGCTGGGGAGACGCAAACAACGTTACTGCGGCCGTTGCAGCTGAAGTAGCCGCACGACTAGCCGCTGATCAAGGCAAACCCGGTGTCTACACGCCCGCAGAACTGTTCGGACCAGGCCTCGCAGAATCCTGTGGTGGCGCGTACTCCCTAGCTACCCAGAACTGAACCGTCGGGCTGCTGCGCGGATAGAAGCATCATGCCCCTGGGCGCTCCGAACCCTTGAAGAACGTGGTGCCACGACGGATTCCACACAGGCGAGCCATCCGGTCAACGAGATCGAGATCGACGACGATTCGGTATCGACATCCACCTGCCAAGCTATCCCCGCGCCATGTCGACGAACTTCGATAGATGCAACTGGTGCGCGACGGTGATCGTCGCCGTCGGACCGTTACGGTGCTTGCCGACGATGATGTCAGCCTCGCCGGCACGTGGATCGTCGCGCTCCACCGCGTCGGGACGATGCAGCAGAATGACCATGTCGGCGTCCTGCTCCAACGATCCCGACTCACGAAGGTCCGAGACCTGCGGACGCTTGTCGGTGCGCTGTTCGGGTCCACGGTTCAGCTGGCTGATCGCGACCACGGGCACTTCCAGCTCTTTGGCCAGCAGCTTGATCGATCGGGAAAACTCCGAGACCTCCTGCTGACGCGACTCGACCTTCTTGCCCGAGGTCATCAGCTGCATGTAGTCGATGACCACCAGCTTGAGGTCGTGGCGCTGCTTGAGTCGACGTGCCTTCGCGCGGATCTCCATCATCGTCAGGTTCGGCGAGTCGTCGATGAATAGCGGAGCCTCAGTGATCTCACCCATGCGACGCGCGAGGCGGCTCCAGTCGTCGTCGGACATGTTGCCTGACCGCATGTCGCCGAGTTTGACGCGCGCCTCCGCAGACAGCAGACGCATGACGATCTCGGTCTTGCTCATCTCCAGCGAGAACATGACCGCTGCCAGACCGTTGTGGATCGAGGCGGACCGCAGCCAGTCCATGGCGAGTGTCGAGTTGTGGGTCGGCACCATCGCTTCGCCCGCGAGGTACAGGTGCTCGGGATTGTCCACCTGCACGCACCGCACGGGCACGCTCGGCACCGACCGGACCGACGTCACCAGACGCGACCGGACCTGTGTCCGCAACTCCTTGTGGCGCTGCATCTTGTCGTGGACGGTGAACACGTCGTCGGGGGCCGCCAACCGGATCCAACCGCTACTGGCTCGCCGGAACGTGTAGCCGAGGCCGGCGGCGAGATCGCCGACGATGCCCGACATGTGGCTCGTAGCTGCGGGAACGGTGATCCACCCGTCGTCGTCGACCCGGGCACGCGAATCGAGGATTCCCGACAGCAGAGCGCGACGCTGGCCGACTGATCCGCGCAGATACTCGCGCGGCACGCGTCCGCCGAGATCGGCCATCAGCGTCATCACATCGACAGGCCCCTCGGTCTCAATCCGCAGAGAGATCTCCGGATCGTCGTACGCCATCCCGGCCAGCGCGCCGACCGTGTAGGGACCGTAGGCGAGCGGTCGGTGCGGCAACTGGATCGGCGCCGAGTTCTGCACCGTCGCCCGGCCCGCATATCGCTGCAGCGCGTCGGTCGTCACCACTTCGCGTCGGCCGTCGACCTCGGCGAACCACTGGTGCTGCTGGTCGGCGATCAACGACGAGCCGTCGTCGAACTCCACCTCGAAGCACGGACGGTGCGTCATCACCTCGGTCGCGGCTACCACCCTGGTCGGCTTGCCGTCCGCGCCGAACAGACGGTCGCCGACGGCCACCTTGCCCATCGTCGTGAACCCGTTCGGGGTCGGCAGCGGAGTGTCGAGCGCCAACGCCTTCCCCATGCCCGGACGCGCGGCGACGATGATCATCTGGCCGGGGTGCAGCCCGTTCGTCAGCTTGTCGAAATCGGCGAACCCGGTCGGCACGCCCAGCGAGAGGCCGCCGCGCGACGCGATCGAGTCGAGTTCGTCGAGCGTCGGCTGCAGCAGTTCTTCCAAGACGACGTAGTCCTCGGCGGTCCGTCGTTCGGTGACCTCGTACACCTCGGCCTGCGCGCGGTCGACGACCTCGGCGACGTCCTGGCCGCCGTCACCCGCGTAGCCGTACTGCACGATGCGGGTGCCCGCCTCGACCAGACGCCGCAGGATCGCCTTCTCGCCGACGATCTCGGCGTAGTAGCCCGCATTGGCCGCGGTCGGCACCGTCGAGATCAGCGTGTGAATGTAAGGGGCCCCGCCGACCTTGCGGATGTCGCCTCGGCGTTCGAGTTCGGCGGTGACGGTGACCGCGTCCGCGGGCTCACCGCGCCCGTACAGCTCCAGGATCGCGTCGTAGACCGCCTGGTGCGCAGGCTTGTAGAAATCACCGGGGCGGACCCGCTCGAGAACGTCGGCGACCGCGTCCTTCGACAACAACATGCCGCCGAGCACCGACTGCTCCGCCTGCAGGTCTTGCGGAGGCTGACGGCCGTAGTCCTCCCGCGGCGGCGCACTGTGCTCGTCCGGCTCTGGACCCTGGTCCTGCAGTGCCGTCACCCGCGCCTCCCCCGTGCAGTCGATCGTCGTCGGCCCGTCAGGCCGTTGTTCCCATCCGTTCAGCCGCCCATGGGTGAACTGAAACCTTCCCAGAGGTTAGGGCCACGCAACCGGCGCCACAAACCACCCCTGTGGACAACACTGTTGATGAAGTGTGGACAACGTCGAAAACCTCTGGACGACGTGTGAACGCAACTGTGGATGGTCTGGGGAATTCCCCGGCAGATCCTTACTCATTCGCAGGTCAGACCGCCTTCTGCAATTCCCCAACAGCGACTTCCACAATTGTCGGCGTGTTGCGTTGCGCCACGCCCGGGAAGAACTCCACACCAGGTTGAGACCCTGCGCCGCCCCGAGAGGCGTAACCGACCGATTCATCTGAATGACCGACATGTCATCCCGGTCACGAGCATGGGAGTTAACCGGCCCGCCTCGCGGGTCGAGGCGGGTGCACCGCAGCCTCGGTTCTCTTGTCCCACCCTCGTCAGCGACGCAGTGCGCCGGACGCATTGAACTCCGCTTCGCGGTCGGCCATCTGCGCCCGGTACCAGTTCTCGCGGTGCGCGACCATCCACTTCTCGTGGACGCGGCCGATCACCGGGACTCGACGCAGCGTCTCGATCGCGAACACGAGCGGGTACCGCAGGAGGATCCACGCGATCCCGGGCAGCGCATTCGGCATGTCGTAGCGGGCGTACGTCGTCGGGAACATGAACAGCCGCGAGTACGCAGCGTAGATCGCACCGTTGTACTGCTCACGCACCCGCTGCAAGCCGGTGTGCCCCTTCCGCGGCGCGAACGCGCGCGGGAACGACTCAATGAGCTCAGCACCGTGCTCGCCCGCGTCATGACTGCGCGTGGCCGAGACGAGAGCGAGCAGGCGAAGGGTGTCCGCGATGGTCTCCGGGTACCACGTGTTGCGGATGCCGAGCAGATAACCCATGTAGCGCTGGAAGTGGATGAGCGAATTGATCTCGCCGCGCGTGGTCTGCACGCCGACGCCCCACAAGGCGAGCGCCGGGACGACGCTGCCGCCCGCAAGCGTCAACAGCTGATAGGCCTGGCTGATCGGGTAGCCCCACCGCGACTCGTCCCACTCTGGGTGCTTCGCGACGCCGCGACGCACAGCCACGTGCATCACTCGCACCATCATCGCGGTCGCACGCCCCTGGCTCCCCGGCGTCAGCAGTGCGTGGGGCTGCGAGACGTCGATCCAGAACTTCGCCGTCTCCAGGAAGCGACGCAGTGCGTTGTCCCCGGCATACCCGCCCGCCAGCGAGAGCGGTGTCGCGACGGCGGCCTCGGTGTACATCTCGAGGGTCTCGCCGCCCGCGACACTGAACAGGAACGTGCCCCAACGGCGCCACACCTGGGCTCCCGCTTCGACGATCTCGGGGTCGACCCACTCGGGGACGTCCTCGAACTCACGGAACAGTTCGACCATCGCCTCCGGCGGGCTCTCGACTCTACCGATGCCGTGGTCGAGCGCCTGTTTGAGCATCGCTCGACCGGCTTCGCTTCCGATGGCGCCATGAAACACCTCGTCGACGAAGCGCTCGGCCACCGGATCCGAGTGATACATGTCCCCGCAGAACGCCTCGATCTGCTCCGTGGTCGGAAAGATGTCCTTACCGGTGAGCCCCTTCGCGAGCTTCCGCGCACGCCGCACCACCGGATGCTTCATCGTCTCCCGGTACGGGAAAGCCGTCGGTGTCGGGCGCTTGGCCGGTGCAGATGCGGTGACGGGCTTGGGCGATGTTGTGGTCACGCCCGTAACCATACCACGAGGTATGGTTAGACTCGTCTCATGACACCGCGACCTCGCAGCAGCCGCCTGTCGGCCATCGACTGGGTCGACGCTGCACTCGACCTCCTGACCGCCGACGGCGTCGCCGCCGTCAAGATCTCCCGACTGTGCGAGCGACTAAAGGTCACCAAGGGCAGCTTCTACTGGCACTTCGCCGACCTGGACGCGCTGTGGGAGGCGATGGCCGAACGCTGGCGCGAGACACACGACGCCAAGTTCACCGGTTTCGACGAGATCGCGTCACTACCTCCCGGCCAGCGGGTGGCCGCACTCGCGACCATGCTGATGGACGAACGAAATCTGACGGTCGAGGCCGCGATCCGCGATTGGGCACGCGTCAACCCGCGGGTGGCCGAGTCGGTGCGCAAGATCGACAGCGAGGTGTTCGACGCCGTCACCGCGGCGCTACGGGAACTCGACATCGACGAGGAGCGCGCACGGCTGACGGCGGGACTGCTCGTCTACGCCGGAATCGGCTACATCCACGGCCACGACGCGCTGCCGTCGCCGACCGCCGACGAACTCAGGTCCGTGATCGCGGGGTTGCTCGGCGCCTAGTCGTACTCGGCAACCACTAGTCGCCGACCCGCTCGAACACGGCCGCCAAGCCCTGCCCGCCACCGATGCACATGGTCTCCAACGCGTACCGCCCCTGACGGCGGTCGAGTTCGCGGAGCATCGTCGCCAGGATTCGGACGCCCGTCGCACCGACCGGATGGCCGAGCGAGATGCCGGAGCCGTTGACGTTGATCCGTTCGTGGTCGTCTGTGCCTAGCCCGAGGGCCGCGGTGCAGGCCAGGACCTGCGCAGCGAACGCCTCGTTCAGCTCGATCAGGTCGACGTCGGCGAGCGTCAGGCCTGCGCGCTCCAACGCGAGGGTCGACGACGGGACCGGCCCGATTCCCATGCGTGAGGGTTCGACACCGGCGACCGCCCACGTCACCAGGCGTGCCAGCGGACGAAGGCCGAGCCGGGCCGCTTCTTCTTCGGTGGCGACGATGCATGCCGCAGCGCCGTCGTTCTGGCCGCTCGCGTTGCCCGCGGTGACAGTGGCTCCCGGATCAACCTTCCGCCGGACCGGGCGCAGCGCCGCGAGGGCCTCCGCCGAGATGTCGGGACGTGGATGCTCGTCGAGATCATGAAAGACGTCCCCGCGACGGGTGGACACGGTGACAGGCACGATCTCGTCGTCGAACCGTCCCTCCCGCTGGGCGGCGACGGCCCGAAGATGCGAGTCGAGGGCGAGCTCGTCCTGAGCCTCCCGACTGATCGAGTACTCGGCGCGCAGGTTCTCGGCGGTCTCGAGCATCCCACCTCCGACCGGATGCCGCTTGCCTCCGGCGGTGACTCGGCCGCGGGCGATCCGATCCGACAGCGCCGCGTCCGCGCCGCGGAGGCCGAACCGCAAGCCGAGCGCGTAGTGCTCGGCCTGGCTCATGCTGTCGGCTCCGCCCGCGACGACAAGGTCGGCAACACCGGTCTGCACGCGCATCGCCGCGTCGATGACCGCCTGCAACCCGGACCCGCACCGCCGATCGATCTGCAGGCCCGGCACCCGCACGTCGAGTCCCGCGTCGAGCAGCGCGACGCGGCCGATGGCCGGCGCCTCGCCGTTGGGATAGCACTGCCCGAAAATCACGTCATCGATGTCGCTGCTGCCGACGCCCGTCCGACCGACCAGCGCTGCCACCACCGTCGACGCCAGGTCGGCGGCGGGCACGGAAGCGAAGATCCCGCCGTAGCCGCCGACGGGCGTTCGGATCGGCTCGCAGATCACCGCGTCGCGCATCGTCACTCTCCTACCCGGGCCGATTTCTGATCTACGGCCGCAATCGTCTGGCTCCGACGATAGGTTCTTCTCATGGACCGATAGGAAGGTATTCATGAATAGGCTTTGCGCCACAGACGATCTCACTGACGTTCAGCGCGACATCCTCGCGACGGTCCGGGCGTTCGTCGACGAGAAGATCATGCCGGTGGCGACGACGCTCGAACACGCCGACGAGTACCCGACGCAGATCGTCGAGCAGATGAAGGAGCTCGGCCTGTTCGGTCTGACGATCGACGAGGCGTACGGCGGGGTCGGCGAGTCTCTCCTCACGTACGCGCTCGTGGTCGAGGAGCTCTCGCGCGGCTGGATGAGTGTCAGCGGCATCCTCAACACCCATTTCATCGTCGCCTATCTGCTGGCACAGCACGGCACCGACGAACAGAAGGCCAAGTATCTGCCCCGTCTGGCGACAGGCGAGCTGACCGGCGCATTCTCCATGTCCGAGCCTGCGCTCGGCTCCGACGTCGCCGCCATCACAACGACGGCGTCGCCGACCGGCAACGGCGACTATTCGATCACCGGCCAGAAGATGTGGCTCACGAACGGCGGCACGTCGAGTCTCGTCGCCGTCCTCGTCCGCACCCCGGAGGGCAGCGACCGCCCACACCGCAACCTGACGACGTTCCTATTGGAGAAGACACCGGGGTTCGGGGAGGTCGCGCCGGGCCTGACCATCCCCGGGAAGATCGAGAAGATGGGATACAAGGGCGTCGACACCACCGAACTGCTCTTTGACGGCTACCGCATCGCCGCAGACGAAGTCCTCGGCGGCACACCGGGTCGCGGTTTCTACCAGATGATGGATGGCGTCGAAGTCGGCCGCGTCAACGTGGCCGCGCGAGCCGTGGGCGTCGCACACCGGGCGTTCGAGCTGGGCACGGCGTACGCGAAGCAGCGAGAGACGTTCGGCAAGCCGATCGCGCAGCACCAAGCCGTGCTGTTCCGAATCGCGGAGATGGGCACGAAAGTCGAAACCGCCCACCAGATGGTGGTCCGCGCGGCCCGGGTGAAGGATGCGGGTGAACGCAACGACCTCGAGGCGGGCATGGCCAAGTATCTCGCGTCCGAGTATTGCCGTGACGTCGTCGAAGACTCGTTCCGCATCCACGGCGGGTACGGCTTCGCGAAGGAGTACGAGATCGAGCGCCTCTACCGCGAAGCCCCCATGCTGTTGATCGGCGAAGGGACCGCCGACATCCAACGCATGATCATCGGCAGACGACTGTTGGAGGAGTGAGACGACGAAACGCCGGTTCCCGCAAGGGGACCGGCGTTTCGAGTCTATCGGTGCGTCAGGCGACGACCGTCAGGTTGAGCTTCGCTTCGACCTTCGGGTGCAGCTTGACGACGACCGGGTACGAGCCGACGGCCTTGATGTGGCCCTTCGGCAGCGACACGTTGCGCTTGTCGACGGCGGGTCCGCCCGCGGTGCGGATGGCTCCGGCGACGTCGCCTGCCGAGACCGAACCGAACAGCTTGCCCGAGTCGTGGGTCTTGACAGTCAGCGAGACCGCGTCGAGGCCTTCGAGCGCCTGCTTGATCTCGTTGGCGTGTTCCAGGTCGCGCACGGCGCGGGCGTCCTGGGCGCGGCGGATGCCTTCGACCTGCTTCTCGGCCCCACGGGTGGCGACGATGGCGAGGTTGCGCGGCAGCAGGTAGTTGCGGCCGTAACCGTCGCGGACCTCGACGAGGTCGCCGGCTTCGCCGAGGTTCTCGACAGCGGCAGTCAGGATCAGCTTCATTTCAGTTGTCCTTCCCGCTCAGCGTCCGGTCGAGGTGAAGGGCAGGAGCGCCACTTCACGCGAGTTCTTGACGGCCACCGCGATGTCGCGCTGGTGCTGAACGCAGTTGCCGGTGACGCGACGCGAACGGATCTTGCCGCGATCCGACAGGAAGCGACGCAGGAGCGCCGTGTCCTTGTAATCGATGTCGGTCTTCTTGTCCTTGCAGAAGGTGCAGGCCTTGGCCTTGGTGACCTTCTCTACACGGGGCTTGCGCCCCTTTTGCTTTGCCATGTGATGCTCCAGTCGAGTGCCTCCGGGCTGGCGGGCCCGGAATCAGAAAGGTGGTTCGTCGTCCCCACCGGCGAAGCCGCCGCCGGCAGCTGGTGCGCTGCCCCACGGGTCGTCGGCCGGCTGGCTCGATGCGGGAGGGCGGCCGCCACCGGAGTTATTTCCTCCTCCGTAGCTGCCACCGGAGTTGTTTCCGCCTCCGTAGCCTCCGCCCGAGTTCCCTCCGCCGCTGAAACCGCCGCCACGCTGGGTCTTGGTGACCTGCGCAGTGGCGTAGCGAACCGAGGGACCGATCTCGTCCACTTCCAGCTCAACGACGGTGCGACGCTCCCCTTCACGGGTTTCGTACGACCGCTGCTTGAGCTTGCCCTGCACGATGACCCGGGTGCCCTTCCTGAGCGATTCGGTCACGTTCTCCGCGGCGTCACGCCAGATGCTGCAGCGAAGGAACAGCGCTTCGCCGTCCTTCCACTCGTTCGTCTGACGATCGAAGGTGCGCGGAGTGGATGCCACGGTGAAGTTGGCGACCGGCGCTCCGGACGGCGTGAAACGCAGTTCCGGATCAGCGGTCAGGTTTCCGACAACCGTGATGACCGTGTCAGTCATGAGACTCCCCTAAATCGATGTGGAACGCCCCGCGGCGAACCTTTGAAGGATGGTTACGCACCACCCTAAAGGTGCCCGCCGACAATGTCAGGGCAGATTTCCACAAGCTCGTGCAGTGTGGACGCGCCCCGCGCTTACTTGCGCAGGACCTTGGTCCGCAGAACCGACTCGTTCAGCTTCAGCTGACGGTCGAGCTCGTTGACCGTGTCCGGGGTCGCGTTGAGATCGATGACGGCGTAGATGCCTTCGTTGTTCTTGGCGATCTCGTAGGCAAGACGGCGCTTGCCCCAGATATCGACGTTATCCACGCTGCCGCCGTCCTTACGGACGACATTGAGGAAAGTATCCAGTGAAGGGGCGACGGTGCGCTCGTCCAGACTCGGATCGAGGATTACCATCAGTTCGTAGTGACGCATGAAACCACATCACCTCCCATGGGCTAGGTCGGCCGCGGACTGTCCGCGGCAGGAGGGTCGCCTGCGTCGGCAACCCGTTCAGGCTACACGAGCAGTCCGTGACCAGCGAAATCGCGTGTCGGCCACTACTCTGTCCCCCATGCCAGGAGACTTGCCGTCGGTGCGGCCGGGCCGATTTCGTCGTCGCAGCGCAAGAGTCGGCATTCGCGCCAACGGCGAGCGGACGCTGATCCTCACCGTGTCTCTGCTGGCCACCGCGGTGACCGTCTTCTGGGGTTTCCGCGCCAAGTTCGTGTGCGGCGGTGCGCCGTTCGACGACGCGGGGCGCAGCGAGATCTTCCCGAGCGGGCCGAGGGGCACTTTGATCCCCTGCTATTCGGATCTGATGCAACTGTGGACCACACGCGGTCTCGGCGAGCATCTGATGCCGTACGTGCACGGCGGGATCGACGCACAGGGTCAGCTGTTCGGCGGTGTGGTCGAGTATCCGGTCCTGTCCGGACTGCTCATCTGGTTCGGTGCCGCCGGGAGCGAAACAGATGTGGAGTTTTTCACCCACAGCGCACTGATCCTGGCGCCGTTCGCGTTCGCGACGACGATCCTGCTCGCCCTGATGACGCGCTGGTGGGTGCTGCTGTGGGCGGCCACCCCACCGCTGGTGCTGTACGCGTTCCACAACTGGGAGCTGCCAGTCGTCTTCACATCGGTCGCCGCAATCGCAATCATGGCGTACGGCGCGAGCGCCAACCCGGAGACCGGCGGGCGCCGACTGCCGGTGCGGCACACAGCGATCGCGGCGACGGTGATGCTCGGCATCGGCTTCTCGTTGAAGATCTATCCGGGGCTCTTCGTCCTGCCGGTCGCCCTCTATGTGTTGACGTCGGGCGGAGTGACGGGAGCGGGCGGGAGCACTGCCGCGGCGCGACGCGTGCGTGACTGGGCTGGCGCCGGATGGGTGGCGGTGACTGCGGTCGTCACCGTCGCCGCCGCCCAGTTGCCGTTCGTGATCGCCGGATTCGACGGGTGGAAGGCGGCCCTCGACTTCCAGGGGCAACGTCGCGCAGACGTGACGACGAACAGCATCTGGTATTGGGGTCTGCGATTTCTGACCGGTGGCGAGACCTCCGTGTACCGCTCGTTCGTCGACATCATGTCGCCGCTGGCGATCGTCGTCGGCGTCGCCGTGGTCACCGTGGTGGGGTGGCGGATCCTCCAGCGCGACGGTGTCTATCCGTGGCTGCCGGTCGCTGCGTCGATACTCGCCGTGTTCATGTTGTTCCACAAGGTTCACTCGCCCCAATACACGCTGTGGATCCTGCCGTTCTTCGTCCTGCTACGGGTTCGCGCGCCGTTGATCGTGACGTATCTCGTCGCCGACATCGTCCTGGACCTGTCGGTGTTCCGGATGCTCGGTATGTCGAATGACGACGGCCAGTACGCACAGGTGGTGACGGGGATCGTCGCCGCAAGCACGTGGGTGCAGGCGATCGTTCTGGCGGTGTTGATCGTCTCGTTCGTGAGCGCCCGGCCTCGGCAGCCGCTCGCCTCCTACCTGTCGGGCGCCACGCCGCGGCCGGGCCCGTTGACCAGGTTGTCTGCGGCGGACGCCGCCGAGGCGAGGGCATGGGTCGGAGAGCCGACGTACTCGCGCGGAAGCGTCGTGCTCCGCCCGATCGTGGCATCCGACGCGCCCGCGCTCGCTGGGCTCGTCGACGACTCCGACCTTCCCCTCTACCAGTGGACCGGGCCGATTCCACGGACCACGCAGGCAGCGGCGGCGTGGATCGCGGAGGCCGCGACGTCGACGACTCGGGTAGCGTTCGCCGTCGTGCACGACGGCCGGCTGGTCGGTACCACCAGCTTCTACGATGTCGACGCCGCGAACCGGAGCCTGTCGATCGGCTACACGTTCTACAGTGCCGACGCGATGGGCACCGCGGTCAATCCGACGGCCAAGCTGCTTCTGCTCGACCACGCGTTTGACGTGTGCGGAGCGGTCCGCGTCGTCTGGCACACGCACGAGTCCAACGAACGGTCGCGGGCGGCGATCAGCAAGTTGGGCGCCGAGTTCGAGGGGCTGCTGCCGAAGCATCGAAGGTTTGCACGGGGCGAGCGAAGCGAGGGGGAATCGACACCGGGCGAGCGAAGCGAGGGGGAATCGACACCGGGCGAGCGAAGCGAGGGGGAATCAACACCGGGCGAGCGAAGCGAGGGGGAATCAACACCGGGCGAGCGAAGCGAGGGGGAATCGACGAC
This sequence comes from Gordonia liuliyuniae, assembly GCF_021738805.1. Classification (NCBI taxonomy): domain Bacteria; kingdom Bacillati; phylum Actinomycetota; class Actinomycetes; order Mycobacteriales; family Gordoniaceae; genus Gordonia; species Gordonia liuliyuniae. Next base: position 457,239 of record NZ_JAKKOR010000007.1, read on the forward strand.
TGCCTGGCGTACGACGGCCCAGTTCGCGATGACCGACGATGCGTGGCCGACTCGCCGGGAGGTTCTCGTTGCGCGTGCTACCCCGCCGGAGAGCGCAGCAGATGCTGAGCGGGAGCGGGTCTGACGAGCACGGGCTTGGCCATCTCCCACACGACGTACGCGCACAGCCCGGCGACCATCAGCCACCGTGCGGCGGACACGATGTAGAAGAATTCGACGGGCAGCCACTTGCGGTCGGGTTCGAGGAACAGCGCCATCCGCGGTACCCACAACAGCGCGTCGAAAGTCATCCACGCCAGGAGGACTCGGCGGTGCGGTATGGCCAGGACGGCGAGCGGAACGAGCCACAGCGAGGTCTCCGGCCGCCAGTCCTTGCCGATCAGCAGGGCTCCTGCGACCAGCAGGAACATCAGGGCGGGCAGTCGCGGTTCTCGCGGCGACCGCATCGCCAGGTATGTGACGCCTGCGACGACGGCGATCATGAGCGCGAAGACGAGCGCGGTGACGAGGACCGCCGACGGCTCCCACCCGGTCATCTGGGTGATCAATCGGTAGACGCTGTCGGGTCCGGCGGCGGCGTCTCGCCAGGCGGTGAACCAGGCGCCCCACCCTGACGGGTAGATGACGGCCACCGGGATGTTGATGACGGCCCAGCTGAGGACGGCTGCGGCGGCGACCACCAGCGAGTCGCGCACCCGTCTCTCCCGCACGCACAGCAGGCCGATCGCGACGAGGAGCAGAACGGGGTAGAACGCGGTGGCTGCGCCGAGTCCGATGAATAGTCCGGTGAGTTTCATCCGGTCGCGCGACCACGCGTACATGGCGAGCGCGGTGAACATGACGGGCAGCACTTCGAACGCGGTGAACGCGTGGACCAGCACGAGCGGGGACACTGCGATGAGCGCGACGACCCACGGGTCTCGTCTGCGTGTCCGCATCGTCGCCCAGATCGCGATCAGCCAGCCGAGAGCCAGCAGCACGGCCGCGATGTTGAAGTAGTTGACGACGTCGAGCGCTCTGGGCAGCCCGATCGCCTCAGTCAGGCTGCCCCATCCTCGTGACGCTTGCGCGACGACGTACATGAATGCGCCGGTTACGACGGGTTCTTCGAGGTACTTCTTCTCGCCGTCGGTGTTCCAGAACGTGCGGTACGGTGCAGCGCCTTCGGCCAGATCGTGCGGCGTCAATCGGTTCTCCGAGTAGCCCGCGACGATGTTCGAGTAGCAGAGCCCGTAGAACTGGCGTTGATCGTCCCAGTCGAGCCGACTCTGGCCGGGCTGTCCGTCGACTGTCGTCTGTTGGATGCAGCCCGCTTTGCCGAACCAGCCGAGGGCGAGGACGGCGAGTGCGATCAGGAACACGACGCGCAATGGCGTCCAGTGGCGGCTGCGTCCGACGGCTGCGTGCACACCGACCGGTCCGCCGATCGAGGTGCTCAACTGCGTGATCATCGGTTCGGTCCACGACGGCAGCACCCGATCGGTGGCCAGCCGGCGGTCGTCGCACAGCGGTGCGGGCGAGTCGACGTCGGCAGCCGAGTCGAGCCCGGCCGACGCTGTCGGCTCGGGCTCACTCGGTGACGATGTCGAATCCACTATCGCGACTCTATTTCAGGCGGCTCCATCACGGCGATGTCGCCGCGCCGCCGGAGTCGTCGTCTCCGCCTTGCCCGCCGATATTGGGCTCCCCGCCGCCGGAGTCGCCGTTGCCGCCGTTCCCGTTGCCGCCGTTCCCGTTGCCACTGTTCCCGTCGTTGCCCCCGCTGTTGCCGTTGCCCCCGTTTCCGTTGCCCCCGCCGTCGCCGTTACCGAAAGGGATGGTCACACCCGGGGCAATGGTGATGTCACCGTCCTCGCCCTGTCCGGGGATACGCGGTCGGTCCCTGGTCCGCGTCGGGCCCTCGGTCTCGGTCGGGGTGTACGTGTTGGTCGGCGGCACGTAGGGCACGCCTGCCTGTCCGCCGACGGACTCCGGCTCCGGGAAATCCTCGATCGGATCGCCTGCGAGCGCAGCGTCCATCTGCGCTTTCCAGATCTGCGCGGGCAGCCCACTGCCGTAGATCGTGCCACCGGAGTAGTTCCGCAGAGCGGTGCCCTTGTTGGTGCCGACCCAGACGGCAGTCGACAGCTGCGGCGTGTAGCCGACCATCCACGCGTCCTTGTTCTCTCCGGTGTCGCCGAGCTGGGCGGTGCCGGTCTTGGCCGCGGACGGGCGCGCACCAAGCGTCGGGTCCGAGAGCGAGTTGCCGTTCGAGTAGCCCGCGATCGGCTCCATGGCGGCGGTCACATTGTCGGCGACGGCCTTCGAGATGACCCGCTTGCCCTTGTCCTTGTCACGTTCGAACAGGACTTCGCCCGTCGACGTCTCGACCTTCTGCACGAAATACGGCTCGCGGTAGATGCCCGACGCGGCGAGTGTCGCGTACGCCGACGCCATGTCGAGGACTCGGCTCGGGTACTGACCGAGAACCACACCGCCTTCGGGGTGGCCGTTCTCCTCGGCGAGAGTGTGCTCGATGGTGCCGAAGCTCTCGGCGATGCCGAGCTTGTGCGCGGCGTCCGCCACGGCCTGAGCCCCGCCGTTGAGATCCATCATCAGGCGGTAGTAGACGGTGTTGAGCGACATCTTCAACGCGGTCGCGAGGTTGCACGTGCCGCAGCTCTCGCCGTCCGAGTTGGTGATCGTGAGGCCTGCCGGCCCCTCGTACGGGGCTGACGAGTACTGCTGCGACAGCGGGATGTCCTGTTCGAGGCCTGCGACGAGCGCGAACACCTTGAAGACCGATCCGGTCTGCAGACCTGCGGACCCGTAGTCCCAGCCGTTGCCGTCCATGCCGCCGAAGTAGCCGACGACCCCGCCCGTGTCCGGGTCGATGGAGACTGACGCGGTGCGCAGGTCCTTCGGTTCACCAGACAGTTTGGCGCGGGCCTGGCTGACGAGCGCGTTCTGCACCTTCGGCCTGATCGATGTGGTGATCTTCAGACCGCCGGTGCGGACGTCCTGCTCGCTGATGCCCAGTTCGTCGAGTTCGGCGAGCACCTGTTGCTTGATGTGCCCGCTCGGGCCCGAGGTGTCAGTCGACGTATCTTGCTTGGCATCGGCGACCTTCGGGAACTTTTGTCGGTCGCGGTCGACCTTGGGCAAGTATCCGATGGACTCCATGCCGTCGAGGACGTAGTTCCACCGGCTGGTCGCCACCTCCGGGTCGACGGCGGGGTCGTAGATCGACGGACCGCGGATCACTGCGGCGAGGAGCGCCGCCTCGCTGGCGGTCAACTTCTTGAGATCGTGACCGAAGTACGCCTTCGACGCTGCGGCGACGCCGTATGCGCCGCGACCGAAGTAGATGGTGTTCAGGTAGGCGGCCATGATGTCTTCTTTGGACCACTGCCGGGACATCTTGGTGGCGATCGCGAGTTCTTTGAACTTGCGCTTGTAGCTGACTTCGTCGCCGACGATCGCGTTCTTCACGTACTGCTGGGTGATCGTCGAGCCGCCACCCGCGTCGCCGCCTTTGAGCTTGCCGAGCGCCGCCCGCGTGAACCCGGACAGCGAGAAGCCGACGTTGTCGTCGAAGTCGCGGTCTTCGGCTGCCTTCACGGCGGCGACCATCGAGGCCGGGATCTCCTCGTAGGTAACGTCGGTGCGGTTGCCTTCTTCGGGAACGATCTGCGCGATCTTCCCGCCGTTGGCATAGGTGATGGTCGCGACCTGGTTCTGTTTGATGTCTCCGGGTGCGGGAACGTCGACCGTCACGTAGGTGAACACGAACACGATCACTCCGAGCAGAGCCACAACGGGCACCACACCGGCCGCCAGGCCGAGAACCCACGCGACCACCTTTGCGGTGGTCCGTCGTCCCTCGGTCTTGTCACCAGCCTCGCTGATCATCGCTCACCCACTTCTCTGTACTCCTCAGCCTGTACAGACTGTCGTTGACAACTCTGACGTACGGCAGCGCCGCTGCCAACTCTTCACGGTCGCCGATCCGGTCACATGGAGTCTTCTCTACGTCTATTTCGCCACGCGGCTCCGCTTTGTTGCAGGCCGGGGCTTCTTCTCGGGTCGGGCCACACCGGCAACGTACGACTGGACGAGATAGTTCCAGCGGCAAGTCCGGCACACTTCGACGACGTGCACCGTGAACTCCGGCGACGACGTCGCGAGAGCCGTGATCTCCGAGTCGGTCCGGGCTGTGCCCGAGGGCGCTCCACCCGCCCCGCCGAACACCCATGACACCAGCGTGACTTGCTCTTTGCGGCAGACCGGGCAGGGCCGCTGCGTGATCTGGCCGTGGAACTTCGCAGCTCGCAGCAGGTATGTGTCGCCGTCGCACACGTCCGACAGCGCCATCTGGCCCGCACGGAGGCGAGCCAGGGTGCTCCTCCGCGCTAGGGCGTAGTCGACGAGTTGGCGCTGCACGGTGTCCAGGGTAGACGCGAGCGGAAGGACGACCGCGTGTGATGAAGATCAACGACCCGCCCCTACTGCTCGGTTCGTTCTCAATTATATCGATGCGATACATTGGATGCTGCATCTAGCCGTCACAATGCGTCGAAAGGGGTCCGTCGTGCTCGAACTCGCCGTCTTGGGCCTTCTCCTCGAAGCGCCGATGCACGGTTACGAGCTGCGTAAGCGTCTGACCGGCCTGTTGGGCGCATTCCGCGCGTTCAGTTACGGCTCGCTGTATCCGACCCTGCGCCGGATGCGCGCCGACGGGCTGATCACCGAGGACGAGCCGGAGACGTTGACCGGCGCCAAGGTCCGCCGCGGCCGCCGGGTCTACCGGCTGACCCCGCAGGGCGAGGCCCGCTTCAGCGAACTCGTCGCCGACACCGGACCGCAGAATTACACCGACGACGGCTTCGGGGTGCATCTGGCGTTCTTCAGCCGCACGCCCGCCGTCGCGCGGTTGCGGATCTTGGAGGGCAGGCGACGTCAGGTGGAGGAGCGTCGGGAAGGGCTCCGCGACATGCTCGGGCGCTCGTCGCGCGGCAACGACCACTACACGCGGCAGATGCACGAGCTGAGCTTGGAGACCTCCGAACGCGAAGTCCAATGGCTCAACAAGCTGATCGCCGACGAAGCGTCGACCGGCTCGAAGGATTTGAATGCCGATGTGCCGGGTTCCGGCGACGGCATCGAAGTAGGAAATGAATCGGCGGTACCGCATTCCGCCGTATCGTCACACGAAGAAGGAGAGCCCGACCATGGGTGAAACCAACAGCGTGCGCGTGGCCATCGTTGGCGTGGGTAACTGCGCCTCATCCTTGGTCCAGGGCGTGCACTACTACAAGGACGCCGACGAGAACTCGACGGTTCCGGGCCTCATGCACGTCAAGTTCGGTCAGTACCACGTCCGCGACGTGGAGTTCGTCGCCGCGTTCGACGTCGACGCCAAGAAGGTCGGCTTCGACCTCGCCGAGGCGATCGGCAACAGCGAGAACAACACGATCAAGATCGCTGACGTTCCCCCGCTGAACGTCCCGGTCCAGCGCGGCCACACCCTCGACGGTCTCGGCAAGTACTACAAGGAGACCATCACCGAGGCCGACGGCGACGGCGTCGACGTCGTGAAGGCACTCAAGGACGCCCAGGTCGACGTCCTCGTCAGCTACCTCCCGGTCGGCTCCGAGCAGGCCGACAAGTTCTACGCCCAGTGCGCGATCGATGCGGGCGTCGCGTTCGTCAACGCTCTCCCCGTCTTCATCGCGTCCGACCCGGAGTGGGCCAAGAAGTTCGCCGATGCAGGCGTCCCGATCGTCGGCGACGACATCAAGAGCCAGGTCGGCGCCACCATCACCCACCGCGTGATGGCGAAGCTGTTCGAGGATCGCGGCGTCGCCCTCGACCGCACGTACCAGCTGAACGTCGGCGGCAACATGGACTTCAAGAACATGCTCGAGCGTGAGCGTCTGGAGTCGAAGAAGGTCTCGAAGACCCAGGCCGTCACCAGCAACCTGCACGGTTCGCTCGCGAACAAGGTGTACGACAAGAACGTGCACATCGGCCCGTCCGACTACGTCGCATGGCTCGACGATCGCAAGTGGGCATACGTCCGTCTCGAAGGCCGCGCCTTCGGCGACGTGCCGCTGAACCTCGAGTACAAGCTCGAGGTCTGGGACTCCCCGAACTCGGCAGGCATCATCATCGACGCCGTCCGCGCCGCGAAGATCGCCAAGGACCGCGGCCTCGGCGGCCCGATCCTGCCCGCCTCGGCCTACCTGATGAAGAGCCCGCCGGAGCAGATCGCCGACGATGTCGCGCGCACCCAGCTCGAAGCATTTATCATCGGCGCCGACTAAGGCTCCACAACTCGTCGCTCGAGCGACGAGCGCGCGATCCCCAAGACACGTCGACGGCACGGCTCACCAGGTGAGCCGTGCCGGCGACCGCGTGCCACAAACGACCACGCACCTCACAGCGGT